>JBNKUM010000013.1:0-3753 GCA_050298595.1 Gammaproteobacteria bacterium
ATCGTTTACGATTGTGATTTAACGCGATAAGTTGCTGTCTCAATGCCAAATTCTCTGCAACCACTGTTTTCGTACCGCCGGGTTCGCAGCATCGGAAGAAAGTGATGATGGTATGAAAGAGAAGCTCAAGCAATAATCGCAAGAACAGAATGATACAAGGCTGTATTAAGTTGGCAAGTCGAACATGATAAAAGTTAGATAGTTTTTGCGATTGGTGTGTGATTTTTTATCGAAATTAGTGATTCGCAACACACACCTCCGGCTACCCGATTATGCTTTACCAAATATTTCACTAACTCTAGTACCTAGCCCAACGCCATTTTTATAAGCGAAAAACAATGCTGCTAGTTTAACTTTACCCAAACTTGGATCAAAAGCCCAAATTCCACAACCACTAAGGCCACGAAGTTGTATCATATTGTTTTCCTTAACCTGAATGGGCTCTGCACCTTCAGAAAAACGAATACCCGCTTTATAATTAAACAGCACATGAGCGGACTCATTTACACTCTCAAAATCATGCTTAACACTATTATCAAGCTTCATAATTACCGAAATATAACCAGACACGACCTGCTCATTTTCGTGATCGTTGATTTTCACCATTTTGTTTTTAGAAACCGGATATCCTTGCATAAAATGCTTTTCTTTAAAAAGCGCATCTTGTTCTAGATAAATTTCGTCCTGTCTTAAAAATTCAGTAACTGAAGGTGCCTGCTCAAATCTTATTAAACAGGAATCTAATTCGACTCCTTCTCGAACAATATGTACTACATTATCAAGATCGAGGCGTACAATTGGTCCGTTGGATAAAGCAACAACGGCCTGCTTATTAGAGTTAATTAATTGCTCCACCACATGGATCGCAGTTAGCAGAAACTTTTGACCCAATATACCAATTGCAACACAAGTACCAAATAAGTCATAACGCTCGTCCGCTTCACACGTCAACAACGCAAAAGTAAATTTGGAAACGTAGCTGGCCACTTCTTTGTGTACTTCTTCAATTTCAACCATTTTGTATATTTAACTCAAAGCTCGACAGTGCATAACGCTTTAAGCAGAGGCGCGCGCTTTTTGCGCGTCCTGCTGGCTTAACTTGGTTAGCAAATTCACTAATTCCACTTTATTTTTAAATCCTTGTGAGACTGGGCACAATCTCGAAGATAGAGGTTAATCAGGCTTTGATAAGGTATTCCCTTATCTTCAGCGAGTTCCTTAAAATATTGAATAGTATCTTCATCAATTCTGATTGTGACTTGCTTTTTTAGTTTCTTTGCATATGGATTTTTAACGGACTTGGAAAAATCGTAGTGATCACGCATTTCGATAACCTTCATAAACTTTTCTTTCTCGTTTGTCGGCTTTACGTGCGGATATAATCCGTATGACATCATGATCTCTAATACAATGACAAACGACCAGGAGATGGGACTGGATACTTGTCCCGAGAAGTATGAATCGATCTTCCTCTTCAGAATGATCAGGGTCCGCAATCAGGCGTGCATATTCGTCAGTGAATACTGATTTTGCTTCATCGAACGATATTCCGTGCTTCTTTTGATTAGAAGCATTTTTCCGTGGATCCCATTCAAAATACAGATGATTCATAATTACATTGTAACTACAATATAATTATAGTCAATGGGCAAATTGAGGAAGATTATCAGTAGCTACCCCCGGTTATTGAAAAGCTACGATTGTCACTGCTAACGCCTGCTTATGGGGCCGTAGTGGAGCGCCAGCGGAACGGAGGTCGTGCGACCGGCATGGTAGCCATCTAGCTGGTGCAATTCCAGCCTTAGCCCTGAAAGGGGGGAATTTGTAGCCGAGGGCAAGGGCGTCCGAAGAAACCCTGCATCGCTGCCCAACAGGGAATACAGGCGATGCACGGGCCAATGAGGAGTCTGAAGGAAGCCGTAGGCGAAAGGGTCACCTAAACGCAAGTGAACCTTCGTAAGGCATCAATGCCGGGGCGAGGTGCCGACGACCACCGAAGCCCGATACCCTTTCCGTAAGGCGTTGGTGTATTGAAGGTAGGTGGGCTCTGACAGAGATGACTACCTTACCCGGTGAGGACCCGCTGATCCCGAGTCGGCGTAACTGCGACGCTTTAAGCTCTAAGCGACACAGTAATGTGAGCGTGATGGGACAGGGGGTTTCAGATGAAGCCATAGGAGACGTAAAACTGGTAGCCGATGAAGGTGCGGTGACGTACCCGAGGATAAAACTACGAGCCAGCGACAGGAAGTCGGAGTCAAAGGGCGGAACACACTAACGGTTATGCCTTTTATGATGAACTATTGGCACGAGGTCAGCCTGGAAAGGAGTGGGTTCAGTGACTGCTCAAGACGTAAACACTGAGCAAGTAACCCATGCGACCGCCGAATCGCCGATGCAAAGAGAAAGTAACATAATGGAAACAGACCTACTCCAAGACGAACAAAGTCTCTTCGACAAGTTATGTAACCCGTTCCGATTAGGTCTCGGGTTTAGTGCAGTGAAGAGGAATCGAGGGGCGCCGGGGATAGATGGCGTCACAATAGAGGCCTTCGAGATGCACTACGAACAAGAGCTAAGCCAACTCGCAGAGGAACTGCGCAGTTGGACTTACAAACCAAAACCGGTACGCCGAGTGGAAATAGACAAACCGGACGGGGGCGTCCGTTTGCTCGGTATACCGTGTGTCCGCGACAGAGTGGTTCAAGCAACGCTGAAGCGGTTATTGGAACCCCTGCTGACTCCCCACTTCTCAGATCACAGTTTCGGGTTTATCCCGGGCCGTAATCAACAACAAGCGGTGAGGGAGGCGCAACGGATAGTCGCGAGCGGTAAAGCGTGGGTGGTTGATATTGATCTGTCAAAGTTTTTCGACAGAATCAACCATGACCGACTGGTAACCCGACTGAGTGAAAGCATCGACGACAAGCGGATTTTAAGGCTTATCGGCATGATACTGCGAAGTGGGGTTATGCAGGATGGACTGGTCTCACCCACTCGGGAGGGTTCGGTACAAGGCAGCCCGCTGAGTCCATTGTTGAGCAACGTTGTTCTCGATGAGCTCGACAAAGAGCTGGAAAGCCGAGGATTGGAATTCTGCCGATTTGCCGATGACAGCAACATCTTCGTGAAGTCGCCAAAGGCGGCGCAACGAGTGATGGCGAGCATCAGTCAGTTTATCGAGAAGCGGTTGAAACTGAAGATTAACCAGGATAAGAGCCGGGTAGCGCGCTCGGGGGAAGTGAAATTTCTGGGCATGACCATTATCAAGGGGCACATAGCCATTTCGGCGAAGTCGCTGCAAAGAGCAATGGATCGGGTCAAAGAACTCACCCCACGCGGTACGCACCTGAAGCTGGAGAAGACCATGGAGGAAATAAATCGATGGTATAAGGGCTGGTCAAGCTACTATAGTTTGACACAATACCCGTCCCAGTTTGCGAAAATCGAAGCCCATATACGGCGACGATTACGCTCGCGTCTGGTAGATCAACAGAAGAGCCGACGAAATCTTTTCAAGAAGCTGGTAAAACGCGACGTGCCGCGACTAACCGCTGCCAAAACGGTATTCTCTAACCACAAGCGCTGGGCACTTTCGCACAGTCGCGCCGTGGAAAGAGCCTATCCAAATAGGTGGTTTATCAGGGACGTAGGGCAATTTATCCGATCAGCAGAGAATAGGGAGCACTGGTTTGGTGTACGACGTTGGATACGTTTAGTGTGAGGAGCCGTGTACGGACCCGTACGCACGGT
>JBNKUM010000014.1:0-68198 GCA_050298595.1 Gammaproteobacteria bacterium
GGCTGGAGCGTTTTCTGCAACTGTGCGCAGAACACAACATGCAGGTCGTCGTGCCGTCGACGCCGGCCCAGATGTTTCACATGCTGCGGCGGCAGATGGTCCGCTCACTGCGCAAGCCGCTGATCGTCTTCACACCGAAGAGTCTGCTGCGGCATCCGGCATCGACATCCAAGCTGTCGACTCTGAGCGAAGGCCGCTTCCAGGCCCTGATCGACGACGTCGAGACCATCGAGCGGGATGCTGTCACGCGCGTCGTGTTCTGCAGTGGCAAGGTCTATTTCGAGCTCGCGGAAGCGCGACGCAAACAAAAGATCGACAATGTCGCGCTCGTGCGGATCGAGGAACTTTATCCGTTCCCGATCGACGAATATGCATCGACTATCGACAAATACCGGCACGCGCTGGAAATCGTATGGTGCCAGGAAGAGCCGCAAAATCAGGGCGCCTGGTACCAGATACAACATCACCTGCGCGTGAGTAAGCCTTACTATGTTTCACTTGGCTATTCAGGTCGAGCGCCATCAGCATCACCGGCCTGTGGAAATGCTCGCCTGCATCATATCCAGCAACAGGATCTGATTGATCGTGCTCTATCTGATCAACCAGTAGATGATCCCGGAGAGCGTCTGGAAGATACGGATATTCACTAGGCATCAATCCAGCAGATATTGGCACCAGTAAATACTGGTGCCAATATTCCTGTTAAGAATCACTGCTAGCTTTGCTGGATCCTCGCGTTAACATCATCTGCAGGCCTTATTCGGAACCAGGTGACATACAGCGCCGGCAGGAACAACAATGTGAGAACTGTACCAACCACAATGCCTCCCATCATGGCATAAGCCATAGGCCCCCAGAAGATCTCACTGGAGATGGGTATAAGTGCCAATGTGGCTGCTGCAGCTGTCAACATAATCGGCCGCATACGATTTTCTGTCGCCTCGATCACGGCTTTCCACGGATCCATACCCTCTTTCCTCAGGGTCTCTATCTGAATAATCAGGATAACCGAGTTTCGAATCAGGATACCAATCAAGGCCAGAATACCCAGGATTGCCACAAAGCCCATCGGTGAATTACTTGAAAGCAGTGCAATGACCACACCGATCAAGGCTAGAGGTGCAACTGTAAACACCAGGAACAAGCGGTTAAAACTTTGCAGCTGGATCATTAAAATAGTCGCCATGATAAACAACATCAGCGGCGCTACCGCGGCAATTGGCCCCTGTGCTTTGGCACTTTCCTCGACTGCACCACCAGCAACCACTGAGTATCCCTGTGGTAATGTTTTATTAAAGTCCATGATTTGTGGTGCTAACTGGGCCACAACCGTTGCTGGCTGTAAATTACCTTCGACACTGGCCTTGACTGTAATGGTCGGTAAACGAGAACGACGCCAGATGGTCGGTTGCTCCAGTTCATAATGAAACCTGACCACGGCTGAGAGCGGAACCGACTTGCCATTTGACACCGGCAACTGCAGATTCTGTAATGTTGCAATAGAGCCGCGCTCTGAGTTTTGCGCACGGCTTACCACATCAACGAGATAGATATCATCACGTACCTGTGTAACCCGAGAACCTGCGACTATTCCGTTTAGTGCAGTTGCTATATCTTCTGAAGTCACGCCAAGCTGTCGAGCCTTATCCTGTAGCACATCAATCTTGACTACGCGCGCGGGCTCATTCCAGTCGAAGATGAGACCTGACAGATTTTCATTGCCACCAACAATACCTGCAAGCTGCTGAGCAAGTTTGCGCACAGTCTGCACATCCGGGCCGCTGACACGATACTGTACGGGCTTGCCCACAGGTGGGCCAATAGCCAACAGCTTGACGTATGCCTCTGTCCCTGGAAAGGTCTTCGTCAGGTATTCCTTAAACTGCCCGCGTAGTCGGTCTCGAGCTGCGATACTTTTTGTCACCATAACCGTTTGACCAAACGATACATCAGCTGGTTGAACATCGTAGGACAGCACAAATCGTGGTGCACCCTGTCCCACATAGGATGACCAGTGGTCGATATCTTCATTGCCAACCAGCATGTCATTTTCAAACTGAGTGATCTGTCTATTGGTCTCTAAAATTGAAGAGTTCTGAGGCAGATACCAGTCAACAATCAGCTCTACGCGATCCGATGAAGGAAAGAACTGCTGCTGGACAAACCCCATACCACCCAGAGAGGCTGCAAATGCTATTACTGTCAGAGTAATCGTCACCCAACGGAAACGCATACACCAATGCAGCAATGAAGAAAATATTGACGCCATAGCGCTCTTCTTTTCATGATGCTGCTGCATGCTTTTTGGCATCAGAGTGACACCGAGTAACGGCGTGAACAAAACAGCGACCACCCATGAAACAGTAAGTGAAACTGCGATGACCACAAACAGGGTGAAGGTAAACTCACCCGCCGCGCTACTATTGAGTCCGACGGGAATAAACCCGGCCACCGTAACCAGCGTCCCCGTCAGCATCGGAAATGCTGTCGAGGTGTAAACATAGGTAGCCGCTTTGCGAAGTGTGTCACCCACCTCTAATCGAGCTACCATCATTTCAACCGCAATCATGGCATCATCCACAAGCAGCCCCAGTGCAATAATGAGTGCGCCCAGAGAAATTCGCTGTAATGAAATGCCGCTATACTCCATCACCAGAAAAGTTATCGCCAGAACCAGAGGGATAGAGATGGCCACCACCAGACCGGCACGCATGCCAAGACTGATAAAGCTGATTGCAAGAACAATGGCCACCGCTTCAAACAGGGCCTGAGTGAAACCAGATACCGCTTCTTCAACCACAGCCGGTTGATCAGATACCTGCCCTATTTCGACACCAACCGGCATCTCGGCAATAATATTTTGCATCTGCTTATGCAGTGCGTCACCAAATTCCAGCAGGTTTGCGCCGGTCTTCATACCTATAGCCAGAGCGATAGCTTCCCTGCCATTGTATCGAAACAGCGAACTCGGTGGATCGGCATAGCCACGCCTGATAGTAGCGACATCCGTTAACGGAAAAAAGCGATCATTAACGCGCAGATTAATGCTGCGTAAGCTGTCCTCGGAAGTGAACTGGCCGCTAACGCGCAGTGCAATTCGCTCTGGCCCATTCTGGGAAAAGCCTGATGCTGTGACCGCATTTTGAGCCTTCAACGTGGATAGCACAGCCAGCTTGTCAATACCCAAAGCTGCAATCTTGCGTGTAGAGAATTCTAGGTAAATCACCTCTTCCTGAGCGCCAATGATATCTACCTTACCAACATTTGGCACATGCAATACCTGAGCGCGAGCCTCTTCAACATAATCCCTTAATTGACGTTGACTTAGACCATCACTGGTGAAAGCGTAGATGTTTCCAAAAACATCTCCAAATCGATCATTAAAATAAGGGCCAATGACACCACTGGGAAAACTGCCTTTAATGTCAGCAATCATATTGCGTATCTTGACCCAGGTAGGCGACACATCCTTTGCTTTTGTAGTCGCTAACAGATTCACGAAAACTATAGTCTTACCGGCAGTCGTAATGCTTTTGGTATAATCCAGCGAGTCCAGCTCTTCGAGCTTCTTCTCTATGCGGTCTGTGACCTGTTTGGTCACTTCTTCGGCAGAGGCACCAGGCCATTGAGCCTGGATCAGCATCGTTTTAATGGTGAAGTTAGGGTCTTCCTCACGCCCCAGGTTTAGATAGGACATGAAACCTGCAATCAGGAAAACAATCATGAAATACCAGACCAGCGAACGGTGCTCTAATGCCCAGTCAGAAAGGTTGAACTTTTTCATAATGAGCCCTCTTCATCGATTCTAACCTGTTGCCCATCCTGCAAACTGTGGACACCAGCTACTGCAACCCTTTCGCCTGTTTGAAGACCGGAAAGTATGATCACATTTTCACCACTATTATCTTTGTTTTTTAACGACACCTTGCGACGCAGCACAGAATTTGTATCAGGGTCGACTACCCAGACCGTACTGGTTTCACCTTCCTGCAATATGGCCGATTGAGGCAGTATGATCTGTGGTTCTACTTTGGTAGTTGCTGAGGCAGTCACGATGGTGCCGAGGCGGAAAGATGGCGGCGGATCAAGCAGGCTAATTTTGATCCTGTGGGTACGAGTCGTCGCATCAGACTGCGGTGCAATTTCACGAACCGTACCGGCAGCCTGTATTGAAGGTTCAAGCTGTAATGATATCTCAAACACTGCTCCCGGTTTAATGGCAGCTATTTCATCTTCAGGCACATCTATAATGACATCGCGTAGATCGGGTCGCGCCTCAATAAACGCAGTTTCACCCGCAGAAAGTACCTGACCCACCTCCGCCGAAACAGCAGTAATCACTCCGTCAAATTCTGCACGCAGCTGAGCATAGCTAAGCTGCTCTCTGGCTTTGGCAAGATTAGCCTTCGCTCTGGCAACGGATGCTTCGGCGCTTTCCTTGACCAGTAACGCATTTTCATATTCCGCCTGAGAGGCAGAGTCCACCTGCGACAACTCGAATTGGCGTCGCTCACTCAGACTGGCGTTTCTTAATTCTGCTTCGGTATTTGAAAGTTCTGCCTCTGCGCTACGAACAGACAACTCAAGAACCAGAGGATCGATCATTGCTAGCAACTGGCCTTTTTTTACAATATCGCCAATATTAGCCTCTCGTTTGATCACTCGACCTAACAGCCTGAAACCCAGTTCAGCTTCTATACGGGGCTCAACGGTACCTGCGAACTGTACCCGGGTTTCCGCCTCAGGCATGACCAGCACTGAAAGTAGTGGCCTTACAACGTCATGCGACTCCGCCTCTTTATCTTCACATCCCGACAAAAATACTGGAACAATCAGTGACAGAAATAAAAAATTACGCCAGCTCATATTGCCTCCTTGTTAAGGATAGATACCTGCTGACCTGTGCGTAATAATTTTCCGCCCTCGCTGACGACCAGATCGCCATCCTTTAAGCCATCGGTTACAGCAAATAAACCTGTTTCATAGTCTGAGACCTGAACCGCTTGCAGTGAAACCTTGCTTCTATCCGGGTCGATTATCCAGACTGCAGGTTTACCATCGATTGAAGCCATTGCACTCCATGGGAGCAGCATGACCTGTTTGGACTGGTAAGAGAATCGTCCAGTGACAATGGCACCCAATGGCATGATAGAGCCCTGTTCACCTAGATCGACCTTAACCCGGATAGTACCTGTTGATGCATCTATGGTTGGAGACACTTCCCGTACTGTCGCAGTGATGGTTATGGAGGGGTCAGACAGCAGGGAAACTTCAATCCTGTCATCTGACTGATTATTCAGAAATAGCGATTCAAACACATTGAATACCGCATCACGCTTGCCCTCATGTGCCAGGGTGAATACAGTCTGTGCTGCCTGCTGAACCTGACCAACTTCAGCGTTACGTGCCGTAATAATGCCATCTGCATCAGCCCTCAGGTCAGTAAAACTCAGGGTATCTTTAGCACTGGCAAGAACCGCTCTCGCAGCATCTACTGAGCCTTCAGCCGTACGCAACGCCGCTTCGGCCTGGTCATAGTTGGCTTTTGATGTAATCTGGGTAGCTAACAGTTCCTTCTGGCGTTTCAGTGCCAATGTCGCCTGCCGAAGTTGAGCCTGTGCCGCTGCCAGACCCGCTTTGGCCACATCAACATCAGCCTGCTGCTGGGCTGGATCAATGCGTGCTAGGATATCGCCCGCTTTGACATGACTACCCACTTCAACATTGCGCTCAATGATGCGTCCAGATACGCGGAAAGAAAGCTGCGTTTCAGTTCTAGCTGTTACCGAACCAGATAACGTCGCGTTGGAGGTAAACTCAGTCGTCCTGGCTTCGACTGCGATGACCGCTTTCGGCTGAGCAGGAGGCACTATTTTTTTATCGTCGCAGGACACAAGCGACATTGCGATGAGCAAAAAAGCAAAAAGCTTTCTTATTTCAATCATGACTTTTCTCTATCTTTGGTGAGGTATCATCAGGAAAACTATAGCCTATACCTTCAAAAAACTCGGTAGTATACAAAATTGCAGAGCTTGCATATTGTAAAATATTAATTATCACAGATTATTCCAGGGTATTTTTAATGATTGTCAATCGAACAGGATACAATCAGACACCATGAGATCTGAACAACGAGAAGCAACTCGCGAACAAATCTTGAGCGCAGCCTTAATGGCAATATCAGAGTCTGGTTTTGACTGCGTGAGTACAGGGACTATTGCCGAGCGCGCAGGCATCAGGCAGGAACTGCTCACTTATCACTTCAAGTGAAGGAAGAACAATGGCATACCGCAGTAGACCACCTGTTTGCTATGGCAAATGATTCAATACAGGAAGTACTTACTTCCCCGCACCCGTTGATCCACTAAAACAGAGGCGTAATTTAATTCGCCAGATGGTTTACTTCAGTGCCGCCCATCCTGAATTTTACGATATATGCCAGGCTGTTAACACGTGTTGATCCTTGATTGGAAGCAGCGATCAATCGACATGCTGACTATCTTGCTATTTTAATGGTGCCAGCATCTTCTTTGAGGATATAATAACTAAGCTGAAAACTAAAAAAGATCGAGGTTCAAAATGAACCTCGATTAAAACTCCACTTTAAAACATCATAGAGTTGTGTAGAGGTATTAAGGCCAGATAGAAAAAACTAACCACCTCGTCTGTGTATGTCGCGTAAGCTTTCACTCAAATGCGCACCAATCAAAGACATCATACGAAGACCTTCCTGGATTCCCGGCTCGGATATCATTTTAAGCAAACCGCCAATACCGCCTTTTGCAGGTGGTGCAATGGCTATGTCACGACTGGTTTTTGTTAATGCAGACGATAAACCAAGCAGTAACGCCTGATTGTCAGGATGATCAAGTTCCTGCAATAGTTTAATCAATCCTTCGTTTCGAGTTACCCGATCAAGTAACACCATGCCTTCACTGAATGCAGAAGCCAGGCGTGCAACCATATCATCAGTTAAAGCGTCTTGAGTCGCAGCAACAATCGAAGCAAATTCAGTCAATCTCTGGAGGTCAGAAGTACTGATAGTTGTTGTATCAGAGGATGAGTTATTTTGTTCAGTCATGATCTTTTTCCTCAAAGTAGTCCACGTACACTGGTCCAGTACATTTTGTTATAAGACGTTTTAAACCAGTGCATAGGTTGATTGGCAGGTTTCAGATCGGGCGGATTAAGGTAGTTAAACATAGCGTACGTCGCCTTATCATGACCCGCTTCAATGAAACAGTACACTTTGCCGTCATATTCTGTTACAGGCGTACCTATCTTTATCATAGAAGCTATATTTTCTGAAATCACCTCTGCTTCAAAATGAGCAGCAGAACCTGTTTTACTGACGGGAAGATTTGTAGTATCACCGACTACATAAACATTATCGTATCCCTCCATAGTCAATGAATGTCTATCAGTTGGAATCCAGCCATCCTGACCCAGACCATTTCTTTCAATGACACCCATACCATGATGCTCAGGAACTGATATCAGCAGATCGTATTTGTACTCAGATCCTTCCATACTTTTGACAACCTTATTTTCCACATCCACTTCTTCGACGTTAAATAAAGTCTCATACTCTACTCCCATTTCATCAAACTGAGGCCTGGCCCAGATTGCAACATTTTCAATGCTGTGGATTCTGTTAATAGGGTAGTGGTACTTAATATTGACCTTATCCCGTATTCCTCTTGCAGTAAAATACTCATGTAAAGCGAACGTTATTTCAACCGGTGCTATCGGGCATTTATGCGGCACACCGACGACAATACCAATATTGCCACCCTCAAATTCACGCAGCTTTTTGAACATGCTAATAGCACCTTTCTCGGTGTAGCAGGTTTCAGAGCCCTCTTCCAGTCCCGGGATTTTTTTAGGCATTATGCGTGAACCTGTGGCGATTACGAGAACATCATAGAAGTACTCCTTACCGCTTTGGGTTCTTACTTTTTTCTTATCAAGCTCAAACTTTTCGACGGGATCAACATGAAAATCGATGCTCGTTTCTAGTAAACTAGCCTGATCACGATACAGTTCATCAGGCATCATCTGGCCAAACGCAACATATAGTAATCCTGGTTGATACATATGCTGATCCGAAGCAGATAGCATGGTTATATGTACCTTGCGTTTTTTTATTTCTTTATCCAGACGTCTGGCTAAATTATTTGCAACAATGGTTCCACCGGTGCCTCCACCAACAACCAAGATTCTCATTATATTTTCCTCTAGAAACTATTAATTTATTTCTGCAGCGTAGACAGAATTTATATTGTTAACAGGACAGACTTTTATTTAGCCTTACGTACAGTGATATGCCATACATCACCCACCTGCTCACTACTTACCATTTCATGACCAATTTTATTTACCCATTCCGGGACATCTGTTGCTGTCCCATTGTCAGTCGACAGTAATTCAATACTGTCACCGACTTCGGCCTGTTTCATATAAGTAATCAGTTCCATCAGTGGCCCTGGGCAATAGGTATTACATGCATCAACTATTTTGTGTTCGCTCATACTTTAACTCCTCGAATTTATTTAATCGTGTCTCTATCTAACTAGAAAGTAAAAACCTGTGAGCCTTCGGCATCCATTAGAAATTTGGTTAACCCCGTCGCCTCACCAAATCCAGCTTCAAGGTCTTTATCAGTGATTTCCAGTAAATCTAACGCCATCGAACAAGGTAATAACTTTGCATCACCCAACTCGGCTGCCTGTTGGAATAATTGCTTAAAAGGGGGCACTCCTTTTTTATCCAGAAGCCCCCCGAATTCCCCCTCTGCCGGGGCTACAGTTGCATTCCCTTTCACAAAATAAGTAAGTGCATTCATGGAAAAAAATACAGTGACTTCATCTCCGCTAGCTGCGCCAACCGATGCAACCATAGCCGCCATCTGTAATTTTTCATGTGTGCCGGAAAGACACACTATGTCAATTTGCCTGGGCATTATCAGTACTCCAATTTTTAGAAATAATTTTTAGAAATAATTTTTTAACGACAAATTTCATCAGTTACGGTGCCAGCAATAGTTTTTAATGATAAAGGCACAGGAACTATCAAGAATGTAACCTATGACACCAATGACGAGCACCATGGCTGTAAGATGGTCGTAGGATAAAGTCTCTCTCGCATCTGCAATCGAATATCCTAATCCTGAAGTAACTCCAAGAAACTCAGCAGGTACTAACACGATCCATGCAACGCCCAGTGCCGCTCTTATGCCGGTCATAATATCGAATGAAATAGCAGGTAAAATAATCTCTGTCAGAGTCTGCCAGCGACTGGCTCCCAGATTTCGCGCGACCTTAAACCAGTTTGGATCCACTTTGGCCAGACCTGCGGCAGTAGAGAATGCCACCGGCCATATCGAAGCAATAGATAGAAGAAAAATGATCGCCTGATCCCAGGAAAGGAATACAATTACGGCGATAGGTTCCCATGATAACGGGCTGATCATTCGTAACAGTTGAAATGGTGAATTACTCAGTTCTTTAAAAGTTTTACTGCGTCCGAGTAAGATACCTATAGGGATACCTAGAGATATCGCTATAAACAAAGCTATGCCTAACCGATAACCACTGGATTTAACAGCATCCTGGATAGTCCCATCTGCAAACAGAGCTGGATAAGCTTTGAAGGTAGGTATGGGGCCAAAGTCAGCAAAATTTACTGTATCTGGATTTATAGATAGTAAATATCCACCAAGCCACCAGAAACTGAACAGTATTGCCAGGCCTGCAGCCCAGTTAAACAGTGGGCGACCTAACATTTTGATGCCATCTTCATTCTTTGCCATAATTCAATTACTCTCTAAATTTTGAAAATCTCTTCTCTGGTGTAGGGATCACCAGATTGAGGAACACTCGAGTCATTTTTCCATTTAGGATTAGCTTCCAGTGCTTTTTTCACAAAGTCATAGTTCACCAGATCCTTTGCGATAAATTTTGGATCTAGTCTGGCGACATAATCAACGTCTCCTGTGAGCACTGAATCCTGTAAATACTTGATATTTAACTCGGTGGCTGAGGGGTATGGCCAGGCCTGGAAGTTAATACGATCCTGTCCCCATTCTGTATGCTGAATGGCATGTGGATTCTTATAGTAAGCGGGGTCATAATTCATCATTGCCCGCTTGACGACTTGCTTGGGGAATGGGTAATATTTTTTTCCATCTCTGGATAGAACCTGAGACATCTCTTCTCGATTTTCACTTAAATAAATCTGAGCTTCTATTATTGCGTTATGCACACCTTGCGCCCAGGCTGCGCGATCAGGATCCATAGTATCTGCTTCATGCATAACGACCACACAGCAAGGATGTCCTTTCCAGATATCGCCGGTAAATCTAAGAACCTTTCCTCCTGCCTTCAATTCTCCCAGTGCAGCAAAAGGTTCTGCAACACAATAGGCATCTATAGACTTTGCAGCCAGTGCTGGCGGCATTGAAGGTGGCTCTAATACAATGATGTTGCATTCGTTTGGTGCAAGCTTTGCGTCCTGTGGCCTTATGACGGGAGTAATTCCTGCAGCTCTCATCATTTTTTGCGAAATGATATTATGGTTCGAATACCAGTAAGGTACTGCGTATTGTTTCCCACCCAGATCCGCCGCAGTATTTATTCCAGTGTCTTTACCTACCACTATAGCTGAACCATTGGTATGATCCCATGCGGTAATTTTCACCGGGAAATTTGAGTTGTAACGCATTGCTACCGGAATAGGAGCCAGTAAATGAGTCAAATTAAAACGATGAGATGAAAATGCTTCTACCAGTGGCGACCAGCCTCGAATCAATGTAGGTGGAGCAGAGTCAATTCCCTGCTTCTTGAAAAAACCTTTTTCATGCGCAGTTAACAGTGCCGCTGCATCTGTGATTGGAATATAACCCATACGAACTACAGGGTCCCATTTCTTCTCACTTGCATAACTTGGAAGTGGTAAGGCGCTGCTTAATGCCGCTGCGGCCCCAAATTTTAGAAGGTCTCGGCGAGTTATGCCTGAGCCTAGTACATCCTTAAATAATGGATCGTAATCCACTACCAGATCTGAATCCTGTATTCCATCACCATGCAACTTGTAAATTTTTTTCATATCAGTCATTTCGTCTTCCTCAATCGTTTACCATTAGGTGAATAGTTGTGACACGCTGCTAACCTTTACTTAACTATTGCTGTACTTATCTGTATACTTAATTTTTATTGCTGGTCAGGATTAGTTACTCGAGACCATATTTGAAGCCTCGTGAAAAACATGTAATAGATTTTCACGCATTTCCTGAGCCAGTGGATCATTGCGATCTCTCGGGTCATCAAGGTCAATCGGTATGTCGTGCAATATCTTGCCTGGCGATCCAGCCATTATTAATGCGCGATCCGCCATGCAAACCGCTTCGTCAATATCGTGAGTAACCATCAGGAGGTTGATACCGAGTTTTTTTGCTATTGCACGCACATCACGCTGTAACGCTGTGCGGGTGAAGGCATCTAATGCTGAAAAAGGTTCATCCAGTAAAAGAAGCTCTGGCTCCATAACCAGCGATCGAGCAAGCGCAACTCGCTGTTGCTGCCCACCTGACAGATCCTGTGTATTTTTCCGGGCATACTCGTCCAGCTCAACCAGACTTATCGCTTCAGCTACCTTGGCTTCGATTTTATCCTTTGGCCAGTTAGAAAATCGCAGCCCTAAACCGACGTTGGATTCGACGGTTAACCAGGGAAAAAGATGAGGAGCCTGAAACATCATAACCCAGCGCGGAGATGGTCCTGCTACCTCTATATCATCCAATTTTAAACTACCGCTCGATTTATCGAGCAAGCCGGCAATTATATGAAGAAGGGTTGATTTTCCACAGCCTGATCGCCCAATTATAATTAGAGCCTCGCCCTGCTCGGCCTCTATGTTCACACCATCGAAGGTCAATGGACTCTTCTCGGTATAGCGATGAGTCAGGTTTTCGACCTTCATTTGAACACCACGGATTGACATTATTCAACTCCTCTTTTTATAGATTTTTGTTTTGCTAAGCGCGTTAGTTTTATATAACTAACGCGCTGTAGACTGCTTTCTTTTTACTCCGTTAAATCCTTTTAAGTCGTTTAATCGTCTAATCCGTCAGCCATGTGTAAACGTTCATCCACCCGCTTCATATGCCGTTCGAGTTCCTCCTCACTAATCATGCCGCGGCGGATCAATGTATGTGCCAGTGCCAGCAACTGCCGTTCAGGAAATGGCACATCGGCATAATGCTGATCAACCAGTTTGTCCTCTTCCCAGCGGCGTTCATTGGAATCAATCTTCTTGTCGTCAGCCATTACCGGCTTTCGTTCTTCTTCCGGTAAACAGATGTTAAAAGGTGCCCAGTATCCACCGGCAAGCCCGTCGCAGGTCGCTTCCATGCTGACTCTCCATGGTGGGTCCGGGTTATCCACGCCATACTCTTCACTTAACTCATCCCATACTCTGCCCTCTTGCTTGATTTTTTCCAGCAAAGAGATTGGGGATGAATCCCATTCTCTTGCTGACATCTGCCGGTCGAGCTCAATATAATCTGGATTAATTTCAGCCATGATGATTTTCCTAGTGCTTATATGGATTAACTGCAGGACGAACAGGACGTTTGCCGTTTGCAGTCACCCCTGGCTTGGGAACAGCCACTCCTATCAGACAATCACGAGTCACAATTTCAGCCAGCTGATCTTCGGTCCAGCCCTCAGTACCTTCCGGTCTAACTGGCAAAACGATCATGCGTGATTTCTGATTCGAATCGACCACACGAATCTCAACATCTTCAGGTAACTGTAATCCGAACTCTGCAAGGACCTGTCTGGGCCAACGCACAATACGACGACGATAATTCGGCGTGCGATACCATTCTGGGGATTGTCCGAGAATAGGTCTTGGATAGCAGGAACATAAGGTACACACAACCACGTGTTTTAATGTGGGCGTGTCTTCCATTACGCGTAAATTACAGTAATCGCTTGGGGTACCAAATTTTGTTGGCATGGAATTTACCCAGTCAATTCCAACATCAAGACTGGCTTTTACACCGTCTTCAACGCACATTTTTTTGTATTCGGGATCTAGCCAGGCTTTGGCGACCAGTCGTGCTGCAGGAGCTGGACCCAGAGTATGCATATAATCAGTCCATTGATTGTGATCTTCCTGGGTAAATAGACCTTTTTCGATAGCAAGTTCACGTACTGCAATTTCCAGTACTTCAAACTCACTGACTTCATCCACCATCGCTGCGGGGGGATGCAAATGTTCTTCTTCATGTGACATGCTTGTGTTCCTCTTATAACTGATTGGTATGCAGATATTCACCCCATTAAGGGGTCAGACCGCCTCTAAATAATGTTCTGGAATCTCGGTTTCTACCGTGTCTTTGGCAAATGTGCCAGAATAGTCAGGCCAGAGATCTGTCATTGAAACCACCAGACTATAAAACCACTCGACATTTTCCGTGTTATCCCATGATTCATCTTCAGCAGGAGGGCTTTCGTAGACCAATCGGGTTATGGTTGCCGTTGAACCTCTTAAATAGCCTTGAGTTCGGGTGTAAAACAGATCGGGCAGATCTCTGATTCGAACCTTGTCCCCAACCTTGAACCTGGCGGGAGGCGCCTCACCTCTAAAGCATTGCGGATCACCAATACCAGTCGCTTTCTTGACATGATGCTCTCTATCATAATGTGGCTTACTCATAACGTTTTCTCACCTCTGCAACTTTTTCCTGTAATTCAGTAGCGGTGACATATTGCTTATCCACCAGAATCTTTGCTGCTGTCAGTAGCCAGCGACCGTAATATGGTAATCCGAGGTATGTCGTATGCCCTACCTCAACATTTTGCCGACGACGCCTTTCTTCGGCGTTCCACACGCCTCGCCAGGCGAGTACTTCGCAGGTTACAAAGGTATTGTGCTCCCAAACTTCTTCTTCTTTTTCTTCCCAGGTAATCGGGATATCAGGCTCTCCCCCGACATCATGCGGTGATCGCGTATAAGCTCGGAAATGGGCGTTATCAATCTCATCGGGAGCGGGTGCATGTGTGGCTCTATGCAAAGCCGGTTGCATTTGTCCGAGAATATTGATATGTCGTAGTACTTTATCTCTTGTTGACACTGACATAATTTGGACTCCTAACTTTTTTTAATATTGATTGCTATGGAACAATCGTCTTAAGACGGGCTAGAGATCATACTTTTAATAAGAAATACTTATAAGCTCATCAGCTAACCTGCGAACAAGTCTAATTTTAGGGGGGTGATTCAATCCAATACTTTGTTATTATCATGCCTATAGGCATTACCTATAGTTGAAACAAAAACTAAAAAATTTTTGAATATCTTGTTACATTTCTGCGTCATACTAGTCAGTTAAAACAATTTGACTCGCTTTGTTTGACTCAGAACAGAGAGAATGTGAAGGTTAGAATTTAATCGATCAAACAATCGCTTAAGTTGTATAGCTTTACACAGCCCAGGGATCTTTTTAAGCAGTAAGATAACAACCGAGGCACTACATCATGAATCCGAAGCATATATTTCCACGTCCTTTACAATATTTAATTGCTGTCGCAGAACACGGTAGTTTTACCCGAGCAGCAGAGGCTCTGTATGTCTCGCAACCCACACTTTCACAACAGATAAAACAACTGGAAGACTCACTAACCTTGCCATTGCTGGATCGGTCTGGCAAAACTGTAAGGCTCACAGATGCCGGTGAAACTTATGTCTACCATGCGCGACGTGCATGGTCAGAACTGGAAGCTGGCACCCGAGCAGTGCAGGATGTGCAAAACCTGAGTCGTGGAAGCCTGCGTATTGGTTGGACTCCTATTACCGACTTTCTGACCTGCTCTCTACTGGATCAATTCATTCGTAAATACCCCGGAATTTCTCTGACCACACTGGAAATGCCAGCTGATGAAATTGAAATGGCAGTAAGTGACGACCTGATTGATTTTGGTATCGTATTCAGTAAACCCATCTCGATCGATCAATCCAAACCTTACAATATCAAATCCTGTGTACTGTTCGAGGAAAAGCTGTGTTTAGCCATTGGAAACTCTCATGCACGAGCCGGACAGAAAGAAAGGATAAGCGCCAAACAACTGGACAGAGAAAACATGATCATGCTGAATACAGATTTTGTGCTAAGACGCAAGGTAGATTCATACTGTACTGACAATAACATTTCTCCCAATATTGCGATGGAAACCGACTCTCTGAGCGTTATCATTGAAATGGTTCAATCCGGGGCACTCTCAACTATCCTGCCGGAAAGTATCGTTTACTCACAGTGTGGACTGTATTCGTTAATTGCAGCCCCACGCTTACCCGTTCAGGTAATTACCATAATTTGCAGAAACAAGGGATACAAGAGTCCAGCCTGTATTGCTTTTTCTGAACTGGCTATGGCCTGGTCTGAAAACCGCCTTAAACAAACCCCTCGAAAAAAACAAAGACCCTGCCCGCTCAGCGAGCCTGGAGATTCTCAGAGCAAACTCTATGAAAACCAGCCTAAGAGCCTTGAATTTAACGTTTAGCTCAGGAATATGCTGATTCCCTTATAGTTTTAAAGAATACAATCCTTTTGAATCGCAATTTAACTATAACCTGTACTTATAGAGTTGATAACAACCATATATTGGTAAATTAATCTATCCTCACATATTTTAAACTTGCTCAATGGATAGGTCAGTGAAACGAACTGAGTGTCTGTTTAAAAATATCAATAAATTCCGGATGAGAGTAGATGATTTCACGCGATATTTTTCCGCGAACATTGCAATACCTTATAGCTATTGCTGAGTATGGTAATTTCACACGTGCTGCTGAAGCACTTTGCGTCTCGCAGCCCACGCTTTCACAACAGATTAAACAGTTAGAAGAAACGCTAAATCTCCCATTGCTTGATAGATCATCAAAACAGGTACATCTGACGGATGCAGGAAAGATATACCTTTACCATGCCAGGCGTGCATGTTCTGAGCTAGAAGCTGGTACCAGGGCAATTCAGGATGTTGAAAATCTATCTCGTGGTTCTTTACGCATTGGCTGGACTCCGATTACTGATTACATGACCTGTACTCTGATAGAAAGGTTCCACATTGAGTATCCCGGGATAAAACTAACCACTCTTGAAATGCCAGCAGATCAGATCGCTGTAGCTATCGCTGAAGATCGTATTGATTTTGGTATTGCTTTCAATAAACCGTTATTGAAAAACTCATCCCGGTTACATGAGATACAAACTCGCACATTGTTTAGAGAAACTCTTTGCGTGGCATTGGGAAATGAGCACATCCGCGCAGGTCAACTGGAAAGAATAAGCGTTCAGGAGTTAGGTAGAGAGAATCTTATCCTGCTTAATAAAGACTTTGCGCTGCGTCGGACTATTGACCAGTATTTCAATGATAATGGCATTGTGCCCCAGATAGCAATGCAAACCGATTCTCTAAGTGTCATCATTGAGATGGTTCAACTAGGACCTCTTGTCACTATACTGCCTGAAAGTATCATCCGTACTCAATGTGGAATACATCAAATAAGGTTGATACCTGGCCTACCACTACAGGAAATCACGGTCATTAATCGTACTACAGGATATAAAAACCCGGCCAGCACAGCTTTTGAAATACAGGCCCAGCTTTGGTCAGAATCTCGCCTTAATAACACTCCAAACAAATACCAAAGGCCCTGCCCTTATCATGAGCCGTTCTAAAACATCATTCGATACGAGGATTAACAACGGCCCGTAATGACCTGCACTGGATAAAAAGCTATAACAAAGCACTCATTATAGGCACTGCCTATAGGGTTGATAATCACAAAATATTGGAATATTGCTTATGCCACTCATACAGTGCCTGATAATTCAATAGCATTCCGTAGCCAGTTTTTTAAACCGAGAATAAAAGCTGAGAGGTTAGATGATAAAGGTCCATGCATACCGAATTTAGCGTCGAACAACTAACTAATCCAGGTATAGCCAGATCCAATGAGATTTTGGTCAGATGCCTGCAATGCGGATATTGTCTCGACAACTGTCCAACTTATCAGGAAACCGGTCACGAATATGATACCCCGAGAGGTCGCGTATTTCTGATTAAGGAAATGCTGGAAAGTCGAAATGCACCAACTACTGAAACGGTACATTATCTAGATCGTTGCCTTAACTGTCTAAGCTGTTTATCCAGCTGTCCCTCATTTGTGAACTATATGCATTTGATGGATTACGCACGTGATCATATCGAACAGAAATTTAAGCGTCCTCTAGGTGACCGTCTGATACGCTGGACCCTTGCTAAAATACTACCGTACCCAGAGCGCCTTAAAATTGTCGCACGCTCTGCAAAGCTGGCTAAACCCATAGCGAATACATTACCCAAAGCAATATCTCGGCTGATTAACTCGGTACCTGAAAAAATTTTTCCTGCAAATGAAAACGATCGACCACAGATTTTCCCGGCGCTAGGCCAACGAAAATTTCGTGTTGCACTATTAACAGGATGTGTTCAAAAAAGTCTAAATGCCAATATTAATAACGCAACGATCAGAATATTACGCAGACATGGTTGCGAAGTTGTCATTACTGAAGGTATGGGGTGTTGTGGAGCATTAACCTATCATATGGGTAAGGTGCAGGACGCACGATCCTTGGCGATAAAAAACATTAAGGCCTGGATGTCTGAAATCAATCATCATGGACTGGATGCAATCATCATTAACACCAGTGGCTGCGGCACAGTTGTTAAAGATTACGTCAACATGTTTCAGGATCATTCTTTAGCCGAACAGGCAAAGACAATTTCAGCCATAGCTAAAGATGTCAGTGAGTGGCTACAGGAACTAAAGCTGGAATATAAAATCAATCCAGCAATGCGTGTCGCTTATCACGCATCCTGTTCGTTACAGTTTGCTCAAAGAATACGCTACCTGCCTAAAAAGCTTCTAAAAGCAGCAGGCTTTACAGTACTCGAACCAAAGGGGCAACATACCTGTTGCGGATCAGCAGGCACTTATCATCTGCTGCAACAGGAATTATCAGAAAATTTGAAAAATAAAAAAGTTCTGTCTATTGAAAAACTCGAACCCGATGTCATCGCAGCAGGCAACATAGGCTGTATGAAACAAATCGGCTCAGCTACCAATATACCCGTAGTTCATTCAGTGGAGTTACTTGACTGGGCTACGGGCGGTCCTAAACCTGAAGTGATTACTGATTCACCGAACTTCTGCCCCGTATAAATTTTTGAGTAGCTATAACAGAATTCTACATATACCTAACCTTGACAGGAGACAAAAAATGAATAAAGAACAAATGACCGATAGCATATTTGCTGCAAAAAAAGCCAAAGGATTAACCTGGGAATCTATTGGTAATAGCCTGGGACTGGGCGCAACCTGGGTAACCTCGGCCTGCTTTGGTATGAATAGCATGCCTGCTGAAAGCGCAGATGCTCTTTGTGAACTTCTGGGTCTGGATGCTGAAGTTAGTGAAGCTTTGCAGGCTTTCCCTCATAAGGCATGGGATAAAACTATTCCACAGGATCCCGTTATTTATCGTCTGTATGAGATTGTTGGTGTATATGGAGATACTATTAAAGAAACTATTGCTGAAAAATTTGGTGATGGAATTATGAGTGCCATAGATTTCTCAATGCATATCGACAAAGAAGAGAACCCTAAAGGAGACAGAGTTGTGATCACCATGAATGGAAAATTCCTCAAGTACACCAGCTGGTAATTATATAACGAACAAGACCCATGTCTGTTAACCGGCAACCCCTGTTTGATTTTTTTACAAAGGTCGCAAACAGTGACAGATTGCAGCTTCGACTCCTGTCACAGGATTCGAAGTTTCTGCTTAATTCCTGTTACTGGCATTTTAAGCTGCCAGACTCAAACAGTCATCTGGGTAAACAGCATAGAACTTTCAAGACCATGAACTGTATTAAATTCAGAAAAATCGTCTATAGCAGCCCCATACAACAGGCTATAAATTTTTTTGGGGCCAGAGTTTACATTAGTGATAATCAGCAGAATATTGATAAATCAACCTATGCCTTAGTCTGGCAGGAGAATTCAGATGTCGTTAGTGCCTAAAGACCCACACCGGTTTATCAATGAACTGGATAAACCAGCCCTACAAAGCCTGATCATGAGACTTGAGAGCCGTGCCAGGGATAAGGCTTTTTCTAACCTGATTCTGAAATATGCCGCACAGCTTTCTCTGCCAGAATCCGCCCTCGCGCTAGATATAGGCTGTGGTACCGGTGCAACTACCCGCTTCCTGGCACAACGGGATAATTTTTCGGGTAAAGCTTATGCTGTAGATCAAAGTCCAGACTTTATTGAAGTCGCAAAACGCTTTGCACAGTCGGAGAACATCGCTGATCGAATCGAATTCTCTGTTGGTGATGCACATCAACTGGAATTTTCTGACTCCATGTTTGATGTTGTCATCGCACATACTGTCATCAGCCATGTTACCGAACCCCAGACCGTGATTCAGGAAATGGCTCGTGTTGTAAAACCCGGGGGAACTCTGGTTATCTTCGATGGTGATTATTCATCCTTAACCTTTGCTTATCCGGAACAGGAACTAGGGCATAAAATGAATAAAGCATTGGCTCAGGCCACTTTTAATAACACAATAATTATGCAGGAAATACCCCGCATGCTACCTGGCTTTAACCTGGAAATCAGCAAGGCCTGGGGGGATGCCATCGTAGAGATAGGTCGTGGTAGTTATTTTAAATCCTTTATTGAAGCTTACGCTCCTTATGTAAAGCACGCTGGGTTAATCAGTGCCAACCTGGTAGACGACTGGTTATCAAATCAGCTTGATTTTATTGACAAGGGACATTTTTTTGCTTCCTGTAACTACTATACCTATCTGTTAAAACGCAGAGAAAAATCTAATTTTTAATTCATAGTTAATAATTGTGAGCTTCAAGATCTTATCGCTTATAAAACTATACACGCCTGGATGAACTTACCATTCCCTGTTGATGCTGTTTCTGAGTTAAGGATTATTCATATTACAGACTCTCATTTACTCGATTCACCCGAAGACAGGCTGTATGGTTTAAACACCAGTCACAACCTGCGGAGAGTGCTAACACAAGCGCTCACAGATGTTCCTGACGCGGACTTTATTCTGTTTACTGGAGATATCTCACAAACTGGTAGTAGATCCAGTTATCGGATATTCCAGTCAATCATTGCCGAACTCGAGTTGCCTGTATTATGCGTTCCCGGTAACCACGATAACCCGGAGCTGTTACAAAACGTTGTTTTCAGCAGTCCTGTTGAATCCTCTGTATTCCTGAAACAAGAGCACTTTTCGATTGTGTTGATGAATAGCTGGGTTGATCAGGGTCATCATGGAGAGTTCGACGCAAATTGCATGGACCAGCTGCAACAATTTCTACGAAACTCCGGCAGTCACTTCCATATCTTTGCAATTCATCACCCCCCCGTTACGGTCAACAGCAGATGGCTGGATGAACTGGGCCTGAAAAACCGGGATCAACTGCTCAGCCTTATTCTTGACTCTGGCACACCTTCCTTACTATTAAGTGGACATATACATCAGCCGCTGGATCTGAAAATGGATCAGCTGAGGCTGTTGGCCACACCCTCAACCTGTCATCAATTTACAAGCCAAACAGATCAAATTCAATTTCTTGATCATTCATTAGCCTCGTTTCGATATATTAAAATCTCGCTTCCAGACCAGATCGAGACCAGTGTTCATTTTATAGATTGTACTGTCCAGGATTAATATATGTCAGGAAAGTAAGTAGTCCTGTACCTGATCAACTATAAGCTATGTCCCATACAAGCTGATTATCTATCAATCAGCAACCCCAATAGCTGAACTCGCCCAAATACTATATAATCATTCGCTTATTAACCAGATCAAGAGTCAATAATGAGCAACGATAAATTTAATTTCGATTTACCTTTTGACAGCCCGGTGGAACCCATTCGCCTGGAAGCCAATGATCAACTTAAATTTCGCTGTCACAAAGGTGTTTCCTGCTGGAATGCCTGTTGCTCGCAAGCCAATGTCACCCTCACCCCATATGATGTTATACGTCTTAAGCAACATACCGGCTTAAGTACTACCGATGTGCTGGCTAAACACACCGTACCTTTTGAACTCGACTCAGGCAGCATGCCCGGTATCAAACTGCGCACCGATGACAGTGGTGCCTGCCTGTTCATGACCGACGCTGGCTGCTCAGTTTATGAAAACCGTCCAACAGCCTGTCGTTATTATCCTTCGGGTTTATTGTCCATGCGCGCTATCGACAAAAATGTTGATGAGCGTTCTTTCCTGCTGATCAAAGAAGATCACTGCAAAGGACATCTGGAAGACCAGGTTCAGACCGTTCAGGAATATCGTGAAGCTCAGGGTGTGACCGAATATGACGATTACAATCGTGAATGGTTTGTCATTATCTTAAAGAAACGCTCGACTGGTCCCGCTATCGGTAAACCTTCTGAAATGAGCCTGCAACTGTTTTTTATGGCCAGTTACGATATGGATCGCTTCCGTCGCTTTGTTACCAGCGATAGTTTTAAGAAAACCTATAACCTCACAGAAGGATTTTATACGGCTGTTGAAACCGATGATGTTGCCTTAATGCAATTTGGTTTTAAATTAATGCGTCAGGTATTGTACGGAGAGTTAACCATTCCTGAAGTTGAAGGTGCATGGGATAAACGCGTAGAAGAACGTGCCGAAATCCTGAAAATGCGTAAGGAAATCGAAGTCATGGAACACGAAAAGCAAAAGGAAGCAGAGCTTGCCGAGGCCGTTTTGGGCAAATCTGATCAATGTTCGGACAACTGATTCTATGACACAACAAATTACCGTTGCTATTGTTTCTGATACTCATGCCTATCTTCACCCTGAGATCGACAAACTGGTAAAACAATGTGATATCGCTATCCATGCGGGGGATATCTGCAATGCATCCATACTGGATGCATTACAACCCAAAACCGGTCAGGTTATTGCAGTAGCTGGAAACAATGATTATGAAGCGGCCTGGCCCTCTCAGCAGAACGCACGCGTCAAATCCTTACCCCAGATTGCGAGCCTGGAATTGCCAGGTGGCTTGATCAAGATTGAGCATGGACATATTCACGATATGAGTAGTCCAGACCATGAAGACCTGCGTCAGGCGCACCCTGATGCACGGATGGTAGTTTATGGTCACACCCATAGGAAAGTCATCGATGATTTTAAAATGCCGTGGGTGGTAAATCCTGGCGCTGCAGGTGCTACCCGTACCCGTGGTGGTGCATCCTGCCTGGTGTTGATTGCCAGTAAAGATCTGTGGAAGATTGAAAGCTATCGCTTTGAAGATATTACGCATACCGCTCAGGCCGCCTCTGCGGCCTGATTAATTATTTGAGTCTAACTCGACCTCATCGAAGATGGCAAGTCCATCATCGGTGATTCGATCCTCTAAATCCACAAAGCTTTTCATACGATCGTTAACAACAATGTAATCAAAAAACTCAGCTCGCGTTTTATTTCTATCATCAATTTCATAATCAGCTGATGCATCCAGCTCGACTGTCAGACCATTAATCACCACAGTGTAGGGAGCAATTTTCTCAGTAATATACCCCCTGATCTTATACTCTTTCAGGTGATCATGTTTTAGTGATACCACTACCCAATCGGCTCCAACCTTCTTCACCTGAGCCTTAACGTCCAGGTCAACCGATAATTGGTCCAGAGTCATTGGCTCAGAATGATGATGCCTTGATTCATCCACGAGCTGACTTTGATTATCAAACAACAGGTCGATAGTTTGACTCATTCCTGGATATTCGATTTGAATTCGCTTATTGTCAATATCATCTATTGATGAAATAACCGCATCAAACTCGGCCTCAGCACTACGGATCTCCAGTTTTTGAGCGATAAGTTCTGCACCAGAATAATGCCCTTTAACCTGAACCTGTATGCCTTCTTTGAGTTGTCCTGTAATTGAAGAATCAATTCCCGAGACATCGACTACAATGCCGTTTAACTCAAAAAAATCATCTCCACGGGTAAATTCACTAACAATGCCCTGTAAACATATTTCTCCAGTGGCATGGGTTAGCTTCTGAATATCATCATCTTCACCTTCAATATGGGTAGCCTGAATATGAGTAGAATCCAGATAGACACCGTTTACTTCCACATGTACCCCAACTTTCAATCCCGTAACATCCAGATCAGTCAAATTTGAATCATCAATCGATGAGGTATCTACCGAAACACCCTGCACCGTTATCGTCTGAGTGCCTAGACTCTCGATAGCACCGTGTAATTCAACAGGGATAGAACCATTTTGCTGTCCCACTTTTTTCTCAACACGGGTTGCAACAATCGTGGAGGATTTGAGATCAACGAAACCGCTGACCTCAACATTGTCTCCCTGAGCAATAGTATCAAAGGAAAAGTCTGTACCATTATCTATAGTAAAGGTAGTAGAAGCAGCATCAATTAAAACAATCTGCCCTAGAATATTTAATGATTTGAGGTTTCTGTTAACGGTTGATAGAACAATGCTTTCAATAGGTCCTTCTATCGCATCATCATAGACTACGGAGTTTGCCAGACCGGTGCCATCACCATTATCCGTAGCCACAAGTCGAACCACCATACCAAGAGCAAGATTATTTTTGCCAGAGGCAGGGGCACCGTCCACATCGATACTAGCCTGATCAATATCGTACTCAACACCGTTAACAAAGATACTGCCAAACCCTGTGATAACACCCAGGACAATACCGGTACCACTGATACCGGCAGTCATTAAAGTACCTTCTCCTCCGCAGGAAAGGATAGATATACTCAACACAGTAGTAATAATGATACGTCTGAGCCTTATTGTGAAGCACATGAATTTATCCATATAACTATTTCCTTTCTTCACTGGAAGGTTTCTGATTAAAGTAAATACCAAAGCTGACGGCACATGACTCTTCATCGTTCTCAACCTCATTCGCTGAAAAGTCTGCATCAATGTCTTCCAACAATTGCTGGGCTCGATTATTTATTTTTTTCGTTATTTTTTTCACCGCAGTTTTTCTTATGTGAGTATTCGAGGCCTTACGCTGAAACCACGCATCTTCAGGATGAGCGATATTGATATTATGATCTATGGTATCAATAAACTCGGCGGTATCTATACCTAATATATTAAGTTTCTGGTCAGAGTCGGTAGAAGGTAGATAATTCGGATTGATCAGCTGGATATTACCGTTATCGATAATCTTAATATTACCGCTGTCCATAAGTGCATTAAGCATCGCTACTATAGGCATATCACCACTATATTGTTTGACAAGACTGGTAAAAGAAGACTTCTCACCCTCTAATTGCAGATCCTTAGGCTCATGATCCGCATCCAGAAATTCATCATCGTGCTGCCAACCCGCAAGCACGCGCACAATACGGTTGAACTTCTTAAGTGAATTATCAGAATCGAAAGTTAAAGATTCCTTTAGACGTTTGACTTCTTTGCGGTTGATCCCAGTCAGTATAGATACGTTCGAAACCGTCTGTTTTTGCTCACGGCGTGAAGCTTCGTCATACCCTGCATCCACATAAATTTTGCGTGCTATATCGGCAAAAGTCCCGTATGCAATACCATTACGCAGCAGTATTCTGATTAGCGGTTTCAGAATACGTATAGTGGTGGTTTGTATGACTTCTGGTACTAAACTCATTTGTTCGGTAACCCGTGAAAAATTTCTACTGACTCAACAAAAAAATGCACTTCATCACCTTTCAGGTTCAATCTGAAATCGTAAAGATTGTGCAAAATGCTAACACTTAGTCAAGGCCATAACGATGAAACACTTCAAATACAGATTAAATAAACCGGAAAATCAAATACTAAATGCTGTAACTTATATCAGTGAATAAACCTAAGATAATTCTCACGAACAGGACAAGGATTGATTTATGTTTGGGAAAATATTCCCTTTGGGCTGTTTCAGCATTCTACAGGATTTAGTTATATGATCAAGTCCAAAAAAAGTATATACACTGAATGGAATGTATTTAGAACAGACTCTCAATGGTAGCGATAATTTCAGGTGCATCCCACTCGAGTGCGCCTTGATAGGCAAAGCGGATATATCCCTCTCGATCAATTAGATAATTGGATGGATAGCCATATACCTTCCAGTCACGCACAGCCTGACCATCCTGATCCATCAAGATATCGAAGTTAACAGGAATCGACTGTGTGAAATGTTTAATATCCTCGGAAGATTCACCAATATTTACAGCGACCACTTTAAACGGCCGGCCTTTCATTCGATTAACCAGCCTGGAAAGCGAAGGGACTTCTTCTACGCAGGGCCGACACCAGCTAGCCCAAAAGTTCACCAGAATAACCTCATCAGTCGATGATGCCAGATCGAATTTTCTACCGTTTATATCTTTTAATACTAAAGACTGCGGTTTAGCATCACCCTTATAAGGATGAAGATTTAGGGCTTTTATCTTTTCGTTATCGGATTTTCTGTTCTCAATATATTGGTAACCTGGCCTGATATCGTCTTTTCTTGAAGCTACTAACAAACCCAAAGCTGTTTGCAGAATTTGCGCTAACTGTTCACGCGCCGAAATATCTACTGGTTTCAGGTCTTCCTCAGGACGCATATGGAATCCTCCCTGAACACCCTTGAACATATGGATATAAACCTGACTGCCAGCTTTACCCAGTTGTTTGGCAATTTCTTTACCACGAGCAAACTTGGTTGAGTATTGAGGAAGCAACATATACACCGGCAAATTGCTGTAGCCTGATATTTCGACATACCTGGCGCTGCTACCCATTTCAGTCCTGCCCTGCACCAGATGTGGAGAAAACAGTAACAGACCATGTAACAGGTCTGACTGGGGGTTTTTCTGCTGCCATAAATAGGCTGCATTCAAAGCTAACTGGACTCCTCGATCCGAACTGAGCAGAAATACTTCCTGATAACCCTGTGTTTTGGTGACATCGATAAGTGCTAACAGGTCATCCATGTCAATTTCACTAAGGCTGTCACGGCCCGTTGGAATGATATAGCTTTCATGCAGGTTTGCCGCCCATACGTCAATGCCCAGAGCCGCCAGATCAAGCGAGATGGGAATATAACCCTGACCTAAACCTCGCTCAGAAGGTAGCCAGATAATGAGGGATTTACCAGCCCCCTTAAATTGAGTAATACTAAAGGTGGTACCAGTATCTAACTCAACTTCAAGGCTCTCGTAGGCATCAACTGCACTCGTAACAAGCAGTAGTAAAATCAGATAGATACGTGACATGTAGATGTGAATATGATGAGAAATTAGTGACCAACCCTAACATATTGCACTACCCGGAAATAAGCTATCCCCAAGAGATAGATGGATTGCAGGCTTATCTATAATTGCGCATCTGACCAACCAGCACGCCGTGTATGGTCACTCGATCGGCAGAGTACACCATAGGCTCCATTGAGGAGTTTTCTGGAATCAAAGCAACCTCTGAGTTACTGCGACGACGAAAACGCTTTAGCGTTGCTTCCACCTTATCGATCATGGCTACTACGATATCGCCATCGTGAGCAATCGGCTGTTTTTTGATAATCACATAATCGTTATCGAGAATACCAACATCCATCATCGAATCCCCGCTAACGCGAAGCGCGAACAAGTCAGGCCCCATAAACATTTCGGACAGATTCAGTTCCTGATGATCTTCTATCGCCTCTATCGGCAAACCGGCAGCAATCTTCCCTACTAAAGGAATCACTGGAGGACTCACCAGAGGCAACTCAACCAGACTCATGCCGCGAGAGTTACCTTTAGCTCGGTTGATATAACCTTTATCTTCCAGAGATTGAACATAACGATGAATCGTGCCCTGCGAATTGACTCCGATAGCTGTACCTATTTCCTTAAATTTTGGTGCATAGCCAAACTGGGCAATATAGTTGCGAATGAATTGAAGGGTATTTTGTTCTTGTGTAGTCAGCATAGGTCTTCTCACTATCTTCTCGTGGCATTGAGAATAAAACGAGAACACTAACTGTGCAAGTTAATTTTGCTCAGCAGTCATAATATGACGCAAATCATTGCATACATTTGCGCTATCAGACTATCCTTCATCTGAGTGCTTTACTCCAGCAAACGACAATGAAGCAAACGAATGACTGTACTTTCTATTATAAGCCGCCTTTTTCTGCTGATAAGTTGTCTAATCATACTTTCCCTGCCAGCCGTACAGGCTGAAGAAATTGAATCACTGGTTCTCAGTGAAGATGCCGAAATAGATATCCTGCACATCGGTGAATCTGGAAATACCGCATTGATCTGGTTTGCCTGTAATCAGGGTGAAGAAACCACCGAATTTGAGGCGGCACGAAATCTCGTTGCTCTGGGCTATCAGACATTTTTCCCTGACATGCTGAGTGCACATTTTTTGTCACCCACACCCTCAAATATTGGAAAAATACCAGCACAGGAAGTCGCCAAAGTCATTCAACATATTATCGAAGAATCCAATGCTAAAAAAATCTACCTGATTGGAGGAGCACGAGCTGCAGTTCCGGTGTTAACAGGGTTGGCTGAAAAAGACATTAAATCTGAAGCAAGAATAAATGGAGCACTACTGATTACGCCACGCATTAATAAGTTAACACCTGTGCCAGGCTCTGAACCAGTTTACATCGATGCTGTTGGACAGTCGCAACACCCGATTAGAGTACTGGAGGGCGAAAGAACGCCAAACCGCTGGGGGTTGCCCTATTTGAAGCAAAGGCTAGCTGAATCTGGAAGTACGGTCAGTACGGCACTTATCAAAGGTGTGCGAGGTTTTTTTTATTTACGTAACGATAAAACCCCTGAAGAAGAAAAAGCTACTGACAACCTCCCCCACATCATCGACACCAATATTCAACAACTGGGAGTCCCCAATCAATGAATAAACTAAGCTGCCTGATATTTGCAATATGCTTATGTCTGTCCAGTTACCAGAGCATAGCAGCCAGTGGTCAATTAAAACCTTATAAGGGAAATTTGACTCAAAACGAACTTAAGTTACCCGATATGCAGGGCAAGGTACATACCCTAAATGACTACAAAGGTAACATAGTGCTGGTACAGTTCTGGGCCACCTACTGCACCCCCTGTCGCCAGGAAATGCCGACTATGAATAAGCTGATCAAAAAAATGCAGGGCAAGCCTTTCAAAATCATCACGGTGAACATGGCGGAGTCTCGTGAAGAAGTCGCCGATTTTATCAAACAGGTTCCGGTCGATTTTCCGGTGTTGCTGGATAGCGATGGATCCACCGTTGGAAAATGGAAGGTGTTTGCAGCACCTGCTAATTTCATACTGGACAAAAAAGGCAACATCATCTTCACCCTTTTCGGTGCTATAGACTGGGACTCGGATGATATGGTAAAAAAACTGACTCTGTTAACTGAGATGTGACTCAACTTTTTTATATCTCATACAACCACGGCAACACCATAGTCAGCGTTGCCCACATGAGTAAAGTTAGCGGCACGCCCACCTTAACAAAATCCATAAATCGATAATTACCTGCATTCATTACCAGCAGGTTGGTTTGATAAGCCATTGGGGTGGCAAAGCTCATATTTGCTCCAAATAAAACGGCCAGCACAAAAGGTTCCGCATTCAGACCCAATTGCTGGGCGATACCGATTGCAATCGGAGTACCTATCACTGCCGCCGCATTATTAGAGACAACATTAGTCAACAAAGCCATCAATAACATTAAGCCACTCAATACCCAGGTCGGTGACCAACCATCCGTTGCGTAAACATATTGTTGCGCCAGAAAATCCGCCGCGCCCGTTTGTAGCAGAGCATTACCCATCGCCAGGGAGACGACAATAATCAGTATCACCGGGGCACTTAAGGCGGTACGTGCATCTCGCCAGCGCATGCACCCAGTGAGTAGCATAAGAAAAACACCCACCATAGCACTGATTTCAATCGATAGTATTCCGCTGGCTGCGCTTGCTACAATGAAGAACATAATCGCTAATGAGACATAGGCTTTACTGGATCTGGGCAAATCTGAACTGGCATCCAGTACCATGACATTACGGCTAGCTTTCATGCGTTTGATACTCTCCCGCGAGCCTTGCACCAGTACTACGTCACCAGCTTTTAACTGAACATCTTCTGGATGCTGGGTACTTGATTTCTGTTTCCAGCGGATAGCACGATGTAAGGCTAGCACCAGCATATGATATCGATCGGTAAAACGAGTCTCCTTCAAGCTCCTGTTTTCCAGAGAAGAGCCCGGCACGATAACGACTTCGGCGATTTGCTGGTCATTGTCTTTGAGTGGATGATCTTCATCCACCGGCTGATCCTCGGCATAAAGGCGCGCACCGATCAGGCTTTCGAAAGACTTCAACATCTCGGGCGTTTCTTTAGCCCAGATGTGGTCCTCTGCCCGAATCTTGATATCAGGTAATGGTGATAAACGAATGCCTTCTTTACCTCGAAGGATCTCGTGTACAACCAGCTTGCCATCGGTTTTGGCAATCACTTCTGCCAGTGTTGCTCCATCAGCAAAACCACCTTCTATGATACGCAACTGGGCACTAAAAATACGTGCCGAGGTCGTGGGCATAATGGGTTCACGATGTGGCGTGATGCGTGGTGCGATCAACCACAGATAGATAATACCTACACTCCCAGCAATCAATGCGGGTATGACAAAATCGAACATGCCAAACTCACGCAATCCCAGCTCACTGGCAAAAGAAACCACCAGAAGGTTAGTTGAGGTACCGATGGTTGTTGCCATACCTCCCATCAAGGTGGCAAAGCCTACCGGCATTAATAACGATGATGCGGAGGATCCTGTTTTAAGCGAAATACTGATCAGTATCGGTAACAGCAAAATCACAATGGGGGTGTTATTCACAAAGGCACTTAACACGGCACCGCTTAGCAAAGTGAGTAGAAATACCAACACTGGACTTTTCGCCCAGAATTTTCCCAGCAGGCGCCCCACTGGTTCCAGTGCACCGGTACGTACCAGGCCTTTACCGGCAATCATCAATGCGCACACGGCGATCAATGCCTTATGCCCAAATCCGGTTAAAAACTGTGCCGATTTAAGCGGCCCCTGCTCGGTTTGATAGGGAAACAGCTCAAACACCAGCGCCAGTAAAACAAGGATAAAAAGGCTGGAACTGGCGATAGGGATCTTTTCATGGGCGAACAGAAACAGCGCTGCAACCACCAGCAGCATAACAAACCAGGCATGGAAACCTACGCTGGACTCGATCATAAAGAACCTGAAGTTTATTTTTTCTTAGAAACCGTCAGTGCATCGAGCAGGATTAAAATTTTCGTGCTGTTAGCAGAGTGACCAATGAAGTAAAGATAGCACTCATTGAGAGATTAAATCTCATTTTCTACATCTAGTCTTTATGCAAGTTGAGTGGATTATTGATATCAATACCATCCATGAAAGGTTTCTTACGATCTTTATGGGTGAGCTGGTAAATAAGGCCCATCCAGTTTCCGACGACGGCATCGGCAGTATCACACCAACTGTTATTCAAATGCGGGATGATTTTAGCCTCAGGAAACTCTGGCAATTCACTACCCTTTGCCATCGCTTTTTGCAGATAGTAACGGTACTCTCTGAAAACAGCCTGTTCGAAGATGCTGAAATAATTTTCTGGAAAGGGCGGAAACTTATCCAGTTCTCCGGCAATAAACCGAAATACCTCGCGTTTAAACTCTTTAATTAGAGATATCGTATCGTATTCTGGATGCCCCTGAAAAAACACGGTACGTATTCCATCTTCACTAGTTGCCAGATGCACACAGCCATCATCCTGTTCGGTGGCCAGTATATGCAACCCGGCCTCTGCAAATTGCTCTGGATACACTTCATTCCAGCGTGAATGGGGTACATCAAAGGTAGTATTTATATCGACCGTCAATGGGTGTTTCTGACGCGTAAGCTGGTGACTGAATACACCCCATTTTTTACCTTTCTGCGGATGCCGTTTCTGGCCGTAACGAAACTCCATCACAGCATGGGTGGCGAGACATGAACAAAGCGTTGAAGTGACATTATCGTAAGCCCAGTCCACCACTTCTTTTAGTGGTTCCCAGAACGCCTGGTTGGAAAGATCCGGGCCAATCACATTGGCGCCTGTAATGATTAAAGCATCCAGCCCCTGCTGCTTGATATTCTCAAAGCGCTCATAATAGGCATCAATATGAGCCTGCGCCTCGCTGCCACGCTCTAAAACATCCAGTGTAAAGGGATAAACATAAAACTGGGCAATCGGGTTGCTGTCGCCAATCAAACGAAAAAACTGCATCTCGGTAGCTTTTAATGCAGCGTCAGGCATCATATTCAGCAAGCCTATGTGTAACTCACGGATATCCTGATTAAACGCACGCGCGGAATCAAGAATATTAACGCCCTCTTCTTTCAGGCGTGCAAATGCGGGTAAATTGTTGTGCGCAACAATCGGCATCAGCTTTGCCTCTCAATAGCGGTCTCTAACAGCTGCATGAAATCGGCCTCGCTTTTGACCCTGGCCACCTCTTCTGAAGTTACTGTATAGCCCTGTTTGGCTATCTCTTCGTAACGCGGTAAACGTGAACGGAATAGACGCGGGAAAACCCAACGCGCAAAATCATCAGGATCCATCTCTGCGGCATAAGTTAAACCCGTCTCCTTGAGATACATGTCCAGATGTTCTAACAGAAACTCAGGGCGATAATACAATGGCTTGGGTGAACTTACGGCCCGGTCGATGAGTTTGTTTTCCTCGGCCTGATTGGTTACCTTGATGTAAAGAATTAGCGTATGCTCGGTCAGCATTTCCATCACGCCAGGCTCTTCCAGCTCGCATAGACTGCCACCCACATCATTCACAAAATGCGGATAACCGTAAAGTTGCTGAGCCTTGCCTATGAATTCAGGCACATCGTACATGGTATCAATCTCGGCCTGACGATACTGCGCCTGGCGCTTGATAAAATCTTCCAGCTCTACACCGCCCAGTTCAGGATTACCCAGCTTACCAACAAAACTGAGCACGGGACCAAGGTCGTGTACCTTGATGTTATTGCGAATATAGATCCAGTCATTACGCAACAGCTCTTTTAGAAAGGGCACCTGCATTGCCTGCTGCTTAATCATATCCATGATAGGCTCATCCAGATAGCGCGTACCGATGCGATAGTCCCCCGAATAGTGGAACCAGTTAGCCCCATCGCGCAGCATGGTGGAAAGGTAGGATTTTCCAACACCCGACATACCCACCAGGGTTACCTTTTTATTATCCCATGCACGGAATTGTTCAAGCGAAAATTTCAAACCCTGCTCCAGTAAATGCAAAATGGCGATTATGCCTTATTTCCCCAGGTGAAGAAATCATACTGGCATCTGTTTGAACCTGGATTCCGCAATTGACCGCTCGCATAAGTAGTATTTTAAACAGGATTATTGGCCCGAAATATGATTGTGTTGATTGGCCTTGCAGTATCTGGATTTTACGCACAGCAACTACTCCACTAAATAGGCATATATTTTATGGGGTAAATGCTCAAAAAATAATATGTTCTAATACCTAAAACTGATTAAGTTATCATTTTTCCTGATGTTATACTTCTGCCCCCAAATTCTGACTGCTGCAATAGATAAGCTAATTTAAGAGAGAATCCGCATGAAAAAAACGATGTATGAGAAAATCTGGGATGACCATTTAGTGCATGAATCTGAAGGTCAGGCTCCTACACTGTATATAGACCGTCATTTGCTACATGAAGTGACCAGTCCCCAGGCCTTCGAAGGTCTTAGAAATGCGAATCGCGCTGTGCGTCGTACAGCGGCCAACCTGGCGACTCTGGACCATTGTGTACCCACCAAAGATCGTGACCAGCCTATCAAAGACCCCATAGCTCGCAAACAGGTCGAGACTATGATGAAAAACTGCGCCGATAACGGCATGCGACTGTACGATATGGAGAGCCCAAATAACGGCATTATTCATATTGTGGTACCCGAACATGGCTTTGTGCACCCTGGCATGACCGTGGTGTGTGGTGACAGCCATACCGCAACACATGGCGCATTTGGCGCACTGGCCTTTGGTATTGGTACCTCAGAGGTAGAACATGTACTGTCCACCCAGACCCTACGTCAGAAGAAATCTAAAACCATGCGTGTGAATGTGGAAGGTGAGTTATCCGAATTCTGCACAGCTAAAGATATCGCGCTATCTATCATCGGGCATATCGGTACCGCTGGCGGCACCGGCTATGTCATCGAATACACTGGCGATGCAATCAGCAAACTATCCATGGAAGGCCGCATGACCCTCTGTAACCTGGCTATCGAAAGTGGTGCCAGAGCCGGTCTGGTTGCTCCGGATGAAAAGACCTTTGAATTTCTAAAGGGTCGTGAGTTTGCTCCACAGGCTGAAGACTGGGATCAGGCTGTCGCCTACTGGAAAAGCATAGTCAGTGATGAAGACGCTGTATATGACAAAGAAATCACCATACATGCGGATGATATTGCGCCGCAGGTTACCTGGGGCACTTCGCCTGAGCAGGTGATAGGTGTGGATAAAAAAGTGCCCGATCCTCAGCAGTTTAGTGATGAAGAAAAGCAGAAAGCCTGCGCCAGCGCACTTGACTATATGGGGTTAAAAGCGAATACCGATATTACCGATATCAACATTGATTATGTATTTGTCGGTTCCTGTACCAATGGTCGTATTGAAGATCTGCGCGCTGCAGCGAAGGTAGCTAAAGGCACTAAGGTTGCTGATGGTGTTACCGCGATTGTGGTACCCGGTTCCTACTGGGTTAAAAAGCAGGCTGAAGAAGAAGGCCTGAATCAGATATTTATTGATGCTGGCTGGCAATGGCGTGAACCTGGTTGCTCCATGTGTCTGGCCATGAATGGTGACGAGCTAAAACCCGGCGAGCGTTGTGCTTCAACCTCTAACCGCAACTTTGAAGGCCGTCAGGGCAAAGGTGGTCGTACCCACCTGGTATCTCCTGCTATGGCAGCCGCAGCTGCGGCCGCGGGTAAGTTTGTAGATATCCGCAAGCTGTAGCGCTGAGATAAAGCCTAAATTAAATAGCGAATTCAGAGAGATTAAATATGAAGCCTTATACCAATCATACTAGCACTGCCGCATTAATGGACCGCAGTAACGTCGATACCGATCAAATCATTCCCAAGCAATTCCTGAAGAAGGTTGAACGCTCAGGATTTGGCATACACCTGTTTCATGACTGGCGCTATAACGCCGATGGCAGTGAAAATGCAGATTTTGAACTGAATAAAGCAGCCTTCAAAGATGCAAAAATTCTCGTGGCTGGAGATAACTTCGGCTGTGGTTCATCACGCGAACACGCACCCTGGGCGATTGAAGACTATGGTTTTAATACCATTATCTCAACCAGCTATGCCGATATTTTTTATAACAACTGTTTCAAGAATGGCATATTACCGATAGTGGTTTCGCGTCAGCAACTGGATCAGTTGATGCAGGAAATTCGCGCTAACGAAGGCGTCAAGTTCAGCATCGATTTGCCTGAGCAAACTATTACAACTGCTGCTGGCACTGTAGTTAAATTCGACATAGACGAATTTCGTAAACAGAACCTGTTGTTAGGCCTGGACGATATTGGAATGACCCTGCAGCACGTAGATAAGATTGATGCGTTTGAAGCTCGTCAGCAACAGACCCACCCCTGGTTGTGGAAATAAGCCATCCTTACTCTTAAGCGTTGATATAAAGTATGACTGATACAGGGCGACATATTGAGCTGATGGATACCACCTTGCGTGATGGAGAGCAAACACAGGGTGTTTCTTTCACACCAGATGAAAAGGTCAACATCGGCAAGGCTTTATTACAAAAGCTGGGCGTTGACCGTATCGAGGTCGCCTCTGCCAAGGTGTCGGAAGGTGAGAAAAAGGCAGTCACAACGCTTAACGAATGGGCAGCCAAAGAAGGCTATCTGGAACGTATCGAGGTACTTGGCTTTGTCGATCATACGCGCAGCGTAGACTGGATAGTCGAAACTGGCGGGCGCACCATAAACCTGTTGACCAAGGGCAGTGAAAATCATTGCCGCAATCAATTAAGGCAGGAACTGTCCGAACATGCCGAAGCGATCAGACAGACCATAAGCTACGCCCAAAGCAAAGGTCTCACCGTCAATATGTATCTGGAAGACTGGTCGAACGGCTACAGAGATAATCCGGATTATGTTTTTGGCTTGATGGATGCAGTAAAAGGTTGCGGTGTGAAACGCTATTTACTGCCTGATACGCTCGGCGTGATGTCACCCGCTGAAGTCACTGCTGCCATTAGTGATATGGTGACACGTTTTCCCGAGCAGCAATTTGATTTTCATCCACATAATGACTATGGACTGGCCACAGCCAACGCAATGGCCGCCGTAGCTGCCGGTGCCGGTGCGATACATTGCACCCTGAACTGCCTGGGCGAGCGTGCAGGTAATGCATCCCTGGCGGAGGTAGCTGTGGTGTTGAAAGATAAAATGGGCATGAAGTTATCTATCAATGAGCACCATATCTTTGATTTGAGTAATATGGTTGAACGTTTTTCAGGAAAACGCATCAGCGACAACACACCGATTGTGGGTAGCAATGTGTTTACGCAAACTGCGGGCATACATGCTGACGGTGATACCAAGGGTGGCCTGTACGAAAGTCATTTGAGCCCGGAAAGATTTGGCCGTAAACGCACCTACGCACTGGGTAAGATGAGTGGAAAGGCATCGCTGCTGAAAAATCTGGAAAAACTGGACCTGAGTCTTAGCCCTGAGAATCAGGAAAAAGTGCTGAAACGCATCGTAAAACTGGGTGACTCCAAACAGAATATTACACCTGATGATTTACCCTTCATCATTGCTGATGTCATGGAGAGCAGTGACTACCATCATATCAAATTGATCAATTGCTCCATCACCAGTGGTCTGAATCTGGAATCGACGGTGAGCATAGCAGTAGACCTGAATGGTAAAATTCTGAAATCTACCGGTGCAGGCAATGGTGGTTTTGATGCCTTTATCAATGCCGTTGGCAAGCTATTTAAACCGGATTATTACGTGTTACCCAAGCTGGAAGATTTCGAGGTGCGCATTCCTCGTGGTGGCAATACCAACGCGCTCACCGAATGTATTATCACCTGGCGCACAAAGCACAAGAGCATCAAAACACGAGGGGTTCATTCGAACCAGGTTTTTGCTGCCATACTGGCAACGACTCGTGTCATCAATCTTCAGCTACATGAGTTAGCAGCCTCTTCTGAGGACCAACTCAAGGAAAACACTGATTAGTTCTTTTATTCCTGTCATTACTAACCCCTCGTGTCAGGAGTCGCTATAGAGAAGTAGCATTTACGCAACTAAAGGATGAAATCAGATAGTTCAGGAAATCGGCTTTAAATGAATATGCCGATGCGGCAGATTCAGTTTTCCATGTTGATGCTCCTGAGCAATCGCCTCTACCGGGAAACAATTGAGTCTGCCATGTCTGACGCCTGGTTGTGAAATTACTACATCGGCAAAAGCCTGAACACGCTCCAGAGATCCATGTAAGACAATAGTCTCCAGACAGTTATCATGATCCAGATGCACATGCAAAGTGGAGACCGTTAAATCATGGTGATCATGGGATATTTGCGTCATACGTGTTGCAAGGTCACGCTGGTGGTGATCATAAATATAAGTGAGTGTGGCCGTACAGTCTCCCTTCAGGTCGCTACTTTGCCGGGCATCCAGAAGTTGTTCTCTTAACATATCTCGAATAGCCTCGGATCGATTACTGTAACCCTGATCTTTACGGAATTGCTCAAATTGTTCAGCAAGTGACTCTTCAAGTGTAATAGTGAAACGCTGCATGCTCATTGGTTTTGCTCTCGGGTAGATATCGCTCGAACATGATCTACGTAAAACCTGGATCGATCAAGATATGCACGACTTCCCCCTGCCTGAAAAACCAGTATGATAAATTTTAAATTTATCATACTATAACTTGTGTTAATTCGATGCCTTAGCTTAGCGCGAGTTGAGTTAGCGCGTAAATTTTGTTGGACACTAATCACTAGAGGATAAACAAATGAATCAATCAATCTGCAAACTTTCACTGCTTCTTTTACTTCTGCCCGGTATTGCATTTGCACATACCGGGGTTGGCGAAACCACTGGTATAACTCATGGCTTTGGTCACCCGATTGGCGGTGTAGATCATCTGCTGGCTATGGTTGCTGTCGGACTGTGGGCTGCACAGATAGGAGGTCGAGCGTTGTGGGTGGTTCCTACGGTTTTTGTTACGGTAATGATGGCAGGTGGCGTTCTGGGATTCTCCGGTATACCAATACCATTTATTGAAGAAGGCATTCTGGTTTCTGTTTTGATACTGGGCGTATTGATTGCAGGTGCCTTCAAACTTCCGCTGATGTATAGCGCAGCTATCGTCGGCGTCTTCGCAATATTCCATGGTTATGCGCATGGCGCCGAAATGCCGATCAGTATTGAAGCGGCTTCCTATACTTTTGGATTTGCTCTGGCTACTGCGCTGTTACACCTGTCCGGAATCGGCCTTGGTCTATTACTAATGGTTTCCAAACTCAAGTACATTGATCGCTATGCAGGCGGCGCAATATTATTTAGTGGAATATATTTAGCCTTTGCATAGTCTCTAGGTAATCAATGCTTTTTGAACAGCTGTTTTGATTGGCTAGAAGTACGAGGCAAAGTATCTATAGATCTCAGTCTTGCGCAGTCGCGAATCAGAACTTTATCAATAAGGGAACCTCAGGCATGCTGGGGTTCCTGAAATAATTTCAGCAAAACCCTATTGAGGAATAGATATGTCTCTGAGTCGTCGTGAATTTCTGCAGGTAATGGCACTGGCGAGTGCTGCTGGTCTGGTTCCCCAAACAGGTCTGGCACAAAAAAAATCCCCGTCAGATCTTTATGATGTACCCAAATCTGGCAATGTGCGTCTTTTGCATATTACCGACTCACATGCCCAACTGTTACCAATTTATTTTCGTGAGCCTAACGTCAACCTGGGTATAGGTGCTGCCTATGGTAAGGCACCGCATATAGTGGGTGCCGAACTACTGAAGTTGTTTAATCTACCCACCGACGGTATTCAGTCCCATGCCTATACCTATCTTGATTTCGAACAGGCAGCAAAAACCTATGGTCGTGTAGGTGGCTTTGCCTACCTGAAAACCCTGATCGATAAGCTTCGCTCTGCAGTCGGGGATGGCAATTCACTGTTGCTGGATGGTGGTGATACCTGGCAGGGCTCAGGCACTGCATTCAAGACGCGTGGAAAAGATATGGTTGGTGCCTGTAATCGTTTGGGTGTAGATGTGATGACCGGTCACTGGGAGTTTACCTATCTGGACAAGGAGGTCATTGAGAATCTGGGTGAGTTTAACGGTGAATTCCTGGCTCAGAACATCAAGGTTACCGAAGAAGCGCTGTTCGATTACCGCTTCGCTGATTACGCAAATTTCAATGAAGATTCAGGACATGCATTCAAGCCCTACACAATCAGGAAAGTCGGTGGAGCGCGTATTGCGGTAATCGGTCAGGCATTTCCCTATACACCTATAGCCAATCCTAGCCGATTTATGCCGGACTGGACATTCGGCATACAGGATGAAGCGATGCAGAACCTGGTTGAGCAGATACGTGATGAAGAGAAACCCGACGCAGTAGTTGTCATCTCGCATAACGGTATGGATGTGGATCTCAAGATGGCGTCGATTGTTAGCGGTATCGATGTTATTTTCGGTGGTCATACGCACGATGGCATGCCGGCACCAACGGTAGTCACCAACCCCGGCGGTAAAACACTGGTTACTAATGCGGGTTCTAATGGCAAATATGTGGGCGTGATGGATCTGGATATACGTGGTGGTAAGGTCAGGGGCTACAACTACCGCTTACTACCCGTGTTCTCCAATCTACTGAAACCGGATGCGCAGATGGCTTCATACATTGAAGAGGTGCGTAAACCCCACCTGCCCTGGCTAAGAGAGAAGTTAGCTGTTGCAGGTGAAACCCTTTACCGTCGCGGCAATTTCAATGGTACCTTCGACCAGATCATCTGCGATGCACTGGTCGAGCAACTCGATGCTCAGGTATCACTGTCCCCTGGATTTCGCTGGGGCACCAGTGTGCTTCCTGGTGAACCGATTTATATGGAAAATATCCTCGATCAAACCTGTATGACCTATCCAGAGACCTATGTCCGCCCTATGACGGGTAAGGACATCAAGGCTATCCTCGAAGATGTTTGCGATAACCTGTTTAATGCCGACCCATACTATCAGCAGGGCGGAGATATGGTACGAGTGGGTGGTATGGACTATACCTGCGACCCAGCAGCCGGGATGGGCTCAAGAATTTCTGATCTACGCCTTAACGACGGCACCCCGGTCGAAGCCAATAAAAGTTATAAAGTAGCCGGTTGGGCTACGGTCGGTTCTCAATCCCCTGGGGCACCCGTATGGGATGTAGTCGCCGATTACCTCAGAAGTAAATCAACGGTGCGAATTACAAAACTGAATACCCCTAAACTGAAGAACGTCAGTGGCAATCCGGGAATTGCAAAATATGCGGGTATTACTGTATAGGTTTTAGCGAATTCACGCATACAACGCACTAACTCTGAGAATACTTGAACCCCTTATGGCAATACAGGAGAGATTGCCGAGGGTGCTCAGCTTCCCGCGCTAACTTAGACTCCTGTTCGCGAGTCGTCCTGAACTGATGGTTAGGTGCCAGAGTATCGTCTACCATGCAATTGTATCGCTTCTCATCAACAAGGCAGGATTAAGCAGAAAGAAAGTGTAGCCCTGGACGCATGGATGCTCAGGAGCGATCAATGTCGACTAAGTGCCTACTCCTGGAAAAACCTGCGCTCACTGCGGTTGCCCTAGAGCCGGGCTCCGTCCAACCACCTACGTCCATGTAGGCGTCTTGCGTTTATTGGAAAGCGTCCCACAATGATGAATTTACTGAGGAACTGCTGTCCAGTTACAGCTTATTCAGCTCTTCAACTACCAGATCACCGAAGGCATCGGTATTGATCATCTTTACGCCACTGCCAGGCTTTGACAGGTCTGGCGTTGAGTAACCCTGTGCATACACACTCTGAATCGCTGTCCAGATATTTTTAGACTCTTCTAACATGCCAAAACTATGTTCCAGCATCATCGCGACCGAACCGATCATAGAGTAAGGGTTGGCAATATTTTTACCCGCAATATCCGGTGCAGAGCCATGTGAAGGCTCATAATATGCCTTATCGCTACCCAGACAGGCAGAAGGCATTAGTCCCAGTGAGCCCAGAATACCGCCGCCCTGATCGCTCAGGATATCGCCGAACATATTTTCCATCACCATCACGTCAAACTGACCAGGATCGAGACACAGTAGCGTTGCTGCTGAATCGACCAGTTGATGCCTGACTTCAACTTCAGGGTATAACGGTGCAATTTCTTCGACGATTTCATTCCATAACACACTGGATTTCAGGACGTTGCTTTTATGGATATTGTGCAGAACTTTCTTGCGCTTCATCGCCTGTTTGAATGCGAAATGAATGATTTGTGATATCTGCTTTTCATCATATTCAAGGGTTTCGCGCACATAGCGAAGACCTTCTTCATTGACGCCAACTTCCTTGTTACCGAAATACAGGCCACCTACCAGCTCGCGAATGATCAGAATATCGATGCCCTCACCTACGATCTCTGACTTTAGAGGAGAAAAGTGTGACAGGCTTTTGGGTAAATAAACCGGACGCAGATTCGCGTAGGTATCGAGATGTTTACGCAGCGGTAGAATGGCACCACGCTCTGGTTGCATATCAACCGGGATTTTCTGTGTTTCTTCATAGCTCAGTCCAACTGGGCCTTTTAGTACTGCATCGGCTTCATCACAGATTTTTTTGGTTTCTTCGGGGAATGAGTGTCCAACCTTAAAGTAAGCGCTGGCGCCAAAATCAGCATGAACCAGATCAAACTCAACATCAGCACTTCGTGCTTCAACGGCTTTCAGTACTTTAACCGCTTCCATCATGCATTCAGGACCGATAGCATCACCATCAAGCAGCGCAATTGTGTATTTTTTCATATTTAAACGTTTTAAATTAGGGTGGAAATTAATACGTGACGATTTTGTCGCGGACGTACTCTGTCAGTGGGTGCGGATTTTACAGTATGGCCTTGTATCTATCTAATTTTTCTTAAGGCAGCTCTGATCTGTATGTTTTGTCTCTTCGAGGCCTGAAGCATAGCTGTTCGTCGTTAGTATCTTTCTGGTGAATCTGTATAAAAATCAGTATATTAGAATGAAATCCAGCTATGGAAGAGCCGATAAATAATTCAGTAACAGTTTTCGGTTATCGGTAATACTGAAAATATTATTATGATCCCCTTCTATCCTGATGAATTGCTTTGGCTGCCTGGCAGCATCAAATAATCGATTGGCATGATAAATATCGACCAATTTATCCGCCTCGCTGTGCATGATTAAAACAGGTACAGGTGAAATCAATCCTATCGAGTCTAGTGGTCTATAACTGTTATCTACTGTAAATGACAAAGGCCATTGAAATAACCAGAACAACCAGTTTCTGGATAAAACATCCTGTGTTACTTCGTGATAATCACTAAATGCATTCATAGTGACCAGCGCCTTGATTCGATCCTTAAAAGCAGAATGAGCAACTGTAAAAATACCCATACTGGCGCCGAGACTATGACCCAGTATTATCAGCTTTTCATCATCAGGTAACTCTCTAATAACATAATGTATCATTAAATCAAGATCATTGATGGTACTGTCCAGTGTCGGTATGCCTTCGGATTTTCCATAGCCACTATAATCGAACACATATACATCATAGCCTTGTTTGGTGAGCCAGAAGGTATTTGGCAATTGAGTACTGACATTGTCACCATTACCATGAAAAAAGAGTATTGTTCCTGACGATTTGCGTTCAGCCAACAATTTCCAGCCATGTAAGCTGTAACCATCAGAAGATTTTATGTAAACATCCTGATAATTTATATCTATTTTATCGGGTGTTAATGGAAAAGGTTTGACCGGTACAAACAGGTAATTTGTACAACCTGTTAACAAAATAATTAGTAATAAGAATAAGAAAAGGTGACGATTCATTTCCTGAGCAAAGAAGTAATAAGTCCAATTTGAGGTTACTATATTACATATGAGTTTATAATACGCCGTTTTTGCTGAGATACATTGCTAATAACACACTCTTAAGGCTCTCAACAGAGTGATCAAGTCACATTTTTACCCATTGTTATTTATGATAAATATGAGCTACTATAAGTTGCCTTTGCTAAAAGGCTTCTTCATTTAATCTTCATACAGGAAAAGGAACATGAAAAAAATAATCTTAGGTTTAGCCTTAATCACCGTTTCATCTGCCTCTTTTGCAGAAGCCCCTGGTGGTCCAGATTGTGGCTGGGGTAATATGTTAATGGAAGGTAAGTCAGGAACAGGTTCTCACATAATGGCATCACTCACCAACGGTACTTCTGGGAATGCTACTTTCGGCATGACGACTGGTACAAACGGTTGTTCTACTTCTGGCACTTTAACTTATGGTGGAGCTAGCATGGTGAGTTCTATTATGAGTGAATTCTCTGAAGACGTGGCACGTGGTCAGGGAGATGCAATGGATACTGTTGCAGTGATCTATGGCGTTGAAAAACAGGATAGAGACACTTTTGCAAAAGTTATGCATGAAAACTTCTCTGTAATTTTCCCAAATGAAAATGTGACAGCTGAAGAAATGATGGCTTCTATGGAATCTATCATGAAGGCAGATCCTGTATTGACCAAGTATATTGCTTAATATATAAAGCACCTTTAAAAAACCTCTCTTCCCGATAATCGATTGTGGTTGAGAGGTTTTTTTATGCCTCGTTAAAAAGTGATGTTGCAAATGTATAAAGCCTTTCACTCATTATTTTTATCAAATAAATTTTATCTACTGATGGCTTTACTGCTCACTTCAGTAAATATCCATGCCTTCGATGAAAACCCTGAGCTGGTTAATATGCTGATCAATAAAGCCACTGAGAATAGCTTATGGAAAAAACAGGAGTGGTTGAATTTAATTCACTATAAAGTCCAAAATGATGGATATGTCAGTCAGGTTGATGATGAAAGATTCTTCTATGCTAAAAATGGGAAAACCAGTTCTAAGCAAGAGTTAATTGCAACCATTAAACAGCTTTTCATACTGACAGAAGATAGCAACCAACAAGCACAATGTCGTTTCATTGCGCGTACTGAATGGTTATCCAGTCAACTCAATATTCACAAAAACCAGCTCCCTGAAGTTAACTGTACTGAGTACAGGGAATGGTATGCACAGGCTCGCGCTGACAGTGTGACTCTGGTATTTCCTGCCTATCACCTGAATAGCCCCTCATCGATGTTTGGACATACCTTACTAAGACTGGATAAATCAGAAATTTCCGATTCTGAGTGGATATCATTTGCGGTAAATTTTGGTGCTGATACAAGCTCAAACGACAACTCGATTGTCTACGCCTATCGGGGGCTGGTAGGTGGTTACCCAGGTCTTTTTATTACCGAGCCCTATTTCAAAAAAATTCAGGAATATAATCAAATAGAACATCGCGATATATGGGAGTACCGGTTAAATTTAACTCCCGCCGAAACGGACAGAATGATCAAACATCTATGGGAACTAAAGACCATTAATTTTGATTACTATTTTTTTGACGAAAATTGTTCATACCGCTTACTGGAGTTAGTCGAAGTTGCCCGCCCCGGCATCGAGTTAACCGATGAGTTTAAATTAACGGCCATACCCGTCGATACCGTCAGGGCTATCGAGAATGCTCAACTGATTGAATCAGTCAAATTTCGCCCCTCTCGGGTGTCTGAAATTCAATATACTCTTACTCAATTACCCGAACCACATCGAGATTTAGTTTTACAGCTTTCGAAAGATATTTCCATCTCCAAAACCAGCAAATTTACGCAACTGAATGCAACTGAAAAAAAGAGAATTGTTGCGCTTTCTTATAAATATCTGCGTTATCAAAATGCAACAGAAGCCAGAAAACCGGAAATTGTAAAACGTAGTTACCAACTTTTGGAGTTACTCAATTCATATCCGGCCAAAATAGATGTTGAAGCATATGTACCTGTACCTTCACCACCAAATAAGGGCCATAAAAGTAAACGCTGGAATATTGGACTTGGTAAAACCCTGAAAAATCAATATATAGATCTCGGCTATAAAATGTCATTCCATGATCTTGAGGATAATATCAGCGGGTTTCTGCAAGGTGCTCAGATAAATATGGGTAATATAAAATTTCGAATTGAAGAAGATGATGGGCTACAACTTAATCGATTTGACTTAGTTGATATTTTTTCTCTGACGCCCAGAAATGACTTTTTCTCGCCCCTGTCATGGAAGGTATATACAGGTTTAGAACGTCAGCTAACCAAAGACAGAGATCTGCTGGTGTATCATTTAACAGGTGGGGCTGGCAGTGCCTGGGAAATACAAAAAGATCACATATTGTATGCCCTGGCAACGTTACGTCTGGAAATAAATAAGAATATGAAAACGGACCTGGAACCAGCAATAGGCTTTAATTCTGGCTTGCTTTCTCACTTTACCAATCAAACAGCACATCTTGAATTCAGTGGGGAACAGTTTGAGGAAGAGCTGTATCGAATGAGACTGATATACACCCACAACTTTGTGCTCTCAACCAATCAGTCAATAAAATTAATCGCCAAAAAACAATGGCAGGAAGATAATATTGAGTTTACAGATGTTAGTTTGAACTACCAGGCTTATTTTTAATTTTCCAAATCTAGTTTCATTCACAGATATTAGGATTTCTGTCACGCCTGTTGTGCTATGCCTTTCTGGTTAAAAAATTTTTGATTATTCTCGGATAGTAAACACAAGAATTATTTTTAAATATTTTCATATGATACACAGCATATTTTTATTCTTTACGGTCATTCCATGGGATAGTTTTACTCATACTGAATCAGGAAATAATCCTGCCACTTTTTTTGGATTCATACATGAGCGAGTCACCGCCCTCCAACAATGATTCAATGGTCTCGTGCTTAGCTGGATCTAACTCGACTACGCCACAGGAAAATGAAATCTGATACCTACGCTCAGATTCCTGATTATATTTATCCAGTAATTTATTAAACCTGATAAAGATATTCTCTGCGTCTTTCTTTAATGTATTGATAAACAATATAACGAACTCATCTCCACCTAGCCTAGAAACGGAGTGTCTTAAACCGCTGGACTTCATATTCAGGGGTGTCAGGCTTTTTCATTTTTATTCCCTCAGTAATATTTTCATCCGTGTCTTTTTTTATGTCGCTCTGCTCTCAGCGATTTGAATATGATTCATTAGATAAATTGCATTTGTCACAATTAACTAAAACCAGTTTCTATATTTGACTGACGTTAAAAGACCTCATTCGATTCAGGGTAAATGCCAGCTCATAGGCGCGAAACTCGGCAAAGTGTCCGGAAATCTTTTCGCTGAGTATATCCAGCCCGTTTTCCTCTATATCCTGCATTACCAGATCAAGAACCTGCTTCAGCGTTCTTTCCCCATCCATATACTTTCTGGCATAAATCATTGCGTAACCTATGGCCTTTGTCTGCGACAGTTCAATCAATTGCTCAAGATCGGTCAGGTCGATTTTATTGCGGCCAAAATGCAGGGTATTTACCTCGGTGGTATAAAGCCGCCATTTTCTGTATTCACTCATAGGATCTACGCTTTCAACCAGTGGTATACGCCTTCTGGGTTGAATGGGATACTCAACATCTTCCTTGATTCTTTTTACCGGATAGTCGTGAATAATGTTCTTTGCCTGGGCGGTAACATCATAGGGATGATATTTGATCAACTGGATGACGTGATCAGCTGCTTCAAAATAATCACCTACCCCACCCAGAGCAAGAATGGTTGATATGTTTTTTTTAAGGTAAAGCTGACGTACTTTATCGATATAGGAAGTAATCGGTTCATCTGATTTTTTGACCAGTTTCTGCATATACATATCACGGATCATAAAGTTAGTGGCGCAGGTATCCTCATCCATCAGGATTACTTTGGCACCTATCTCCATAGCCTCGATAATATTAGCCGCCTGCGAGGTACTGCCACTGGCATTTTCGCTGGAAAAATCGCTGGTATCTTCACGAAATGGCAGGTTCCTGATAAAGGGAGAAATATCCGTCTTAACCACATGCCTGCCACTATAGGATCTAATCTTAACCGTGTCTGGCAAAGAGACGCACAGCTCCCTGCCATCTCCGCTGATGTGGTTATATACACCCATTTCGATAGCTTGAAGCAGGGTTGATTTACCATGATAACCACCACCCGCAAGGAGGGTGATGCCTTGTGGGATACCCATTCCAGTAACGTTTCCAGCATTAGGTAGCTTAATTTCCACTCTAAGGCTTTCAGGGGATTCAAATGCAATGATCGAGTCACTTTGCATGGGTAGATCACTAATACCACTTTCTCTGGGTAAAATTGCACCATCAGAGATAAAAGCCACTAGCCCCAGATCCGATAATTTAGTGCGTAAAAATTCTGCATCAACTGCCGTATGGATGTGAGACAGCAACTGAGGTCTATGTGTAGCTTGCTGCTGCAGTGATAAACTGACAATTTCAGGCAACTCTTCAAGCAGCATTTTAATGGCGAGCCTGGCTTTGATATTTCTTTTGGATGCGGGCAGTCCAACAAAGCAGCGGACCTCTAAACTATCTTCATTAATCACTACCGAGCTACGCTGCAGGATAGCCTGACCCGGTTCATTTATCGTGATGATACCGCTGTAACCCGGCCCTCGTCGCTTACCAGCAATGCTATTGCTATGCTGAAAAAACTGACGGGCATAAAAATCCCGACAGGCAATTTGTTTCAGGTTTGAATCGATCATGTCTGGTCCAATGACCGTATCATGTAGAGGAAATTGAATCCGGTAAATCCCGGTATGCGGGGGGGCATAAGGGTCTTTCGGGATTTGATCGATAATTAATACAAACTGTTTAAAATCATAGTGTCCAATCAATGTCTGATAGCGGCCATAATCCTGTCCATCCAACTGAAGGATCTTTTTCTCTAGCTGGTCTATTGTGTCCATGATCTCCCTCTGCGCCATTGGATGAAAGATATTCAGTTATTCAGCAACTGAGTTAACGCTCGACTTGAGCAGCATAGGCAAATCGTTAATCGTTGGGATCACATGGTCTGCCCTGATACCGGTCTGCCGTACAAACGCTTCTCGGTACTTGCCGGTCTGCACCAGCACCGTAGCGAGTCCCGCCTGTTGTGCACCACCGATATCCGACTCGACATCATCCCCCACCATCACAGCCTGAGCTACGGAAACCTTAAGCGCATCGCAAATACCCAGAAAAAAATCAGCCGAAGGCTTGCCCAGAATCTGCGCCTGTTTGCCGCTGGCATACTCTACAGCAGCCACAAAAACGCCTAGATCCAGATGCAGGCCATCCTCTCGCTGCCAGAATCGATTTTTATGCAGGGCCAGCACCTGAGCCCCATTCATGACCAGTTCAAAAATCCTGCGCAGTATTTCGGGCGGATACCCTTCTCCGCCTATGTCCCCCATCAACACAAAATCTGGATGCTCATCATTCTGTCTGATAGCGCTAAAATCCTCCAGCAATGCATCCCGAATAAACAGAGCCGCGCTTTGATTACCGATCACCTTGCTGGCAATTGCGGCTGGCGTGTAAATATCATTCTGTCGGATAGGGATACCCATAACAGCCAGCTTTTCAGCAATAGCACGTAGCGACTGGGTTGTGGTATTGGTGATTCCTGCGATTTGCAGACCACTGTCCAGCAGTTGCTGAACCGTTTCACCCGCAGCAGGAACAGGCTGGTTACCGACGTATAGCACACCATCCAGGTCTAATAGAATGGCCTGTATGGGTTTATCTATATACGTATTCATGTTCATAGCTTAACCTGTCTGTAAGCAGCGATGTTGAACTCACTAACACGATATTAGATCAGACCGTCTGGTTTTGCCTGCTAGCCAGTGAGTTCTGCATGGATATCAGCAAAAGCCGTAATCGCCGTATCCAGATCTTCACGGGTATGGGCTGCTGATATCTGAGTACGGATTCTCGCCTTGCCTTCTGCAACCACCGGGTAAAAGAAACCGATTGCATACACCCCACGCTGCAATAATCGACGCGACATTTCCTGCGCCAGTTTGGCATCACCCAGCATGACTGGCACAATGGGATGCTCACCATCGCTGATAGAGAAACCTGCGGCTTTCATGCCTGCGCGAAAATAGCGCGTGTTTTCCATCAACCGGTCCCTTAATGCGGTGGAAGCTGTCAGCATCTCCAGCACCTTGATAGAAGCGGCGCAAATCGATGGTGCCAGGGTATTGGAAAATAGATAGGGGCGTGAGCGTTGACGTAACATATCGATGATTTCCTGACGCCCGGAGGTATAGCCACCCGATGCGCCGCCCAGCGCTTTGCCGAAGGTGCCGGTAATGATATCGACTCTATCCATGACATGATGGTATTCGTGCACTCCGCGCCCTTTATCACCCATAAACCCCACCGCATGACAATCATCATGATGCACCATGGCATCGTATTCATCGGCCAGATCGCAAATCTTATCCAGCCTGGCAATGTTGCCATCCATAGAAAACACCCCATCGGTGGTAATCAGGATACGCCTTGCCCCGGCAGCTTTGGCTTCTTTCAGGCGATCTTCTAAATCCTGCATATCATTATTTCTGTAGCGGTAGCGCGCGGCCTTGCACAGGCGCACGCCATCGATGATAGAGGCATGATTTAACTCATCAGAAATCACTGCATCACGCTGATCCAGAATGGTTTCAAACAGGCCGGTATTGGCATCGAAACAGGCTGCGTACAGAATCGTATCCTGCATGCCGAGGAATTCACTAACCCTTTGTTCCAGTAACTTATGTATGCTCTGGGTACCGCAGATAAAGCGCACCGAAGACAGACCGAACCCCCAGTCGTCAAAGCTGTCTCTGGCTGCCTGTATCACTTCGGAATTATTCGCCAGGCCCAGATAATTATTAGCGCACATATTGATGACTTCACTGCCATCCTGCAGCGTGATGTCATGACTCTGCTGGGATGCAATCACCCGTTCCGTTTTCCATAAGCCTGCATCTTTTATTGCTTGCAGATCTTCACCAAGACTCTCTCTGGCACTTTTATAACTCATTATTCTCTCGTTTATTTAGGTACTTTTGATTAATCAGGCTTCCCAGTTAAGAATCACCTTGCCCGACTGCCCTGAGCGCATGACATCAAAGCCCTGCTGAAAATCTCGATAGTCAAAGCGATGGGTAATAATCTTTTCCAGTGGCAGGCCGGTCTGCACCATCATCGACCCCTTATACCAGGTTTCAAAGATTTCGCGTCCGTAAATCCCCTTAATGGTCAGCCCCTTAAATACCACCTGATCCCAGTCGATTCCGGAACCCGCCGGCATAATCGCCAACATCGCAATATTGCCGCCATTGATCATCAGCTTGAGCATATTGCTAAATGCCTGAGGTGAACCGGACATTTCCAGCCCAACATCAAAGCCTTCGAAGATACCCAGCTCGTGCATCATCTCACGGCTGATAGATTCCTTGCTGACATTGATTGGAATAACTCTGGGGGTAATCGATTTTGCCAGATCAAGTCGATATTGATTAATATCGGTAATGATGATGTTCCTGGCACCACAATGCGCGGCGACCATAGATGCCATAATACCGATGGGACCAGCCCCGGTGATAAGCACGTCTTCACCCACCATATTGAACGATAAGGCGGTATGCACCGCATTACCATAGGGATCAAAACAGGAGAGTAATTCGGTCGAGATTTCTCTGCTAGGTCGGAATACATTCTTTGCCGGAATCGACAGGTATTCAGCAAAACTACCGGTACGATTTACCCCTACCCCTATGGTGTTAGGGCATAAATGACGTCGCCCGGCCAGGCAGTTGCGACAACGATCACAGACGATATGCCCCTCACCGGAAACCACATCACCGATCTGTAGATCACTAACATTAGCCCCCATATCGGCAATTACGCCGGCAAATTCATGGCCTACCGTCATCGGAACGGGAATAGTTTTCTGCGCCCACTCATCCCAGTTATAAATATGGATATCGGTGCCACAGATGGCAGTTTTCTGAATCTTGATCAGCACATCGTTATTGCCCACTTCAGGCATGGCCACATCTTCCAGCCACAGCCCCTGCTCAGCAGATTTTTTTACCAGTGCTTTCATCGCTATTCCTTCTCAATTTCAATCAGGTTATTGTACGTCTAAACAGAGTCGATAAACACAGTCAGCGATCAGTTCCAGTAATCTACGAAAGGAGAAAATGATTAATCCTCTGACCAGGCAACAACATAGCCTACGTGGTATTATTTACATTACGCTAGCAATCCTCGGTATTTCGATATCCGATGCGCTGGTTAAATGGATGGTGATGGGGGGAACTCACCCGCTCCAGTTAATCGCCGTGCGTGGCTGGATGACGCTGTTTTTTTTCCTGATGCTCATCCGCTATCGAGGGGTTAAACAACTCTATTCCACGCGCTGGAAATCACATATCGGGCGCGGACTGATTGGAGCGATTGCACCGATCTTATTCTTCCAGTCCCTGAAAACCCTGCCATTGGCAGAAGCCACCGCTTTATTTTTCAGTTCGACTTTTATCATGGCGATACTCTCAGCAATATTTCTTAAAGAACCGATCGGCGGACATCGCTGGCTGGCGGTGGTGGTCGGTTTTTTTGGCGTGCTATTGATCACCCGTCCCGGCGCAGAAGCCTTTCGCATCGAAGCGCTGTATGTGTTCGGATCAAGTCTGGCTTATTCAATACTGGTGGTCAGCGGACGCTATCTTTCACGCACCGAATCGATAACCTCACTAGTGTTTTATTTTAATCTGGCACTGGTGATTGTCTGCACACTACCCATGCCCTGGATCTGGCGAGCAATGCCGATTGAAATCTGGTTAGGGATTCTGGGCTTTGCCTTGATCACACTGCTCGGACATTTCGGTATCACGCTGGCATTTAAAATTGCACCCATCGGTGTTATCGCCCCGTTTGAATATCTAGCGCTGGTATGGGCTACCCTGCTGGGTTTTATGATATGGGGCGACCTACCTGAACCACTCAGTTTCGCAGGTATGTTTATCATTATTGCGAGCGGGCTGTATATCCTGTATCGAGAACGTCGATCGCAAACCGCAACAGGTAATTGATTTGTGAGGTCGGATCTGAATGGCACTTACTTAAGGGAAAAATGTCATCGCGAGTGTCAGCGCGGCGATCTTTAACTTTGCAGAAACCCCACTGACGAAGGGATTGCCACGTCGCAAGCTCCTCGCAATGAACAGCGTAACAGCCTTAAGTAAGTACCATTAAGGTCGGATCTGAAGTATTTTTGAGTTCTGCTCTTTCTGCTAAAGATCCAGGGCACCCATATGGACTCCCGAAAATCTGCAACTGCTCATGTCACCCCGGCAAAGCCGGGGTGTAATTATTGGGTTTACTTAATCGCTGCTTTTATGGTCAAGACAATCGATTTCGGCGCCTCAGAAATTTTCATAAAAGTGCCCATGCCTAAATCCGGGAAGCTTTGGGCGATACGGAATTTGCCATGTAAAAGATAAGCTTTATTACCGGAAACCAGAAATTCATAAGGCAGATGGGCAGTGTGGCGTAAATCACCCTGGTCGGTTATCGCCATTACGGTTTTATCCGCACCATCGCCTTCTTTAATTGCCACGCCATATACAGTTTCATCTTTACCCGTGACATCAACTCGATAGACCAAATCAACCGCTTTGCTATTGGCTAAACCTTTTTCAACAGCAGTCAAAGCCGCTTGATAATCTGCGTATTCAGCCAGGTTCAACTGATCATCGAAATAAGGCATCGCAAACATATAATGGTATTCACGTAGGTCCTCTGCCTTCATGGCTTTTTCTACACCAAACTCCTGTGTTTTACCCAGTGCTTTTACCATGGCATCAGTAATACCGTCGAGATTGCTGGACATACGATACATATTTGCCATGTAGGAAGGATTGGTATAAGACAGCTGAACGTTATCACCCACTTTGGTTACAGCAACCCGTTGTGCAGCAGCGAAGCCACCGAAAGTAGAACCGGCTGCGGCCTTTTTCAGTGCATCATTAGTAACTATGATGATATGTGCATCTGCATAAGGCGCATATTCTCCCACAACTGTGAAGCCTGCCCCGGTCAAAACCTGCCTGGTTTCTTCAACTTTAGCGGCCACATCACCGGCACCCTGAGATGCTAAAATATAAGGCTTGTAAACTCCGTCACCTGCGTGGGCCGCGCTAGAAAAAATACAGGTGATGATCATGAGGGGTATTGCAATAAAAGTTTTAATTATCATTAAAAAGCTCCTTTGGTTATTTTAATTATCTTGAAGATTTTTCATTTATTCCATGTATAGGGAAGATGGACTCGTAAGCTGGAATAAACAAAAACCAAGCATACTCACTAAAGAAAAAGATGGAAAGCCTATTATCAAGATTTTTATGGACTGCGGTTTAGGTAAAAGTCACTCCATGACTCCCCCATAGAAAAGTATGCTGGAATAGCAATAGCGGAAAAACTATTGTTATTGCATAAACAATTTTTAGATTCACTACTATTTGTAGTTTCTTAGATCGATCATTTATTTCAGCGCTGAAATTAATTTTGTGGTTACAGGGATATTAGCGGAAGGCCTTCCGATATAATAACCTTGGGCATAATCCACACCAATTTCTGCTAATAGCTTGAGGGTATTTTCATCTTCAACAAATTCTGCCACTGTCTCCTTTCCTAAAGCAGTTGCTATCTGCGTTAATGCTCTGACAAAGACCTGATCCATCTTGTTTGTGAGTAGTTGTTTGATGAATGAACCATCGATCTTTACAATATCCACCGGTAGCTCTCTCAAGTAATAAAAGGATGAGAAGCCGATACCAAAATCATCCAGTGCAAACCGGCACCCGAGTTTCTGGAGCTCGGTCATCAAGTTAAGCGCTGCATTCATATCTGCCAGTGCTGCAGTTTCAGTCAGTTCAAATACCAGATGCTCTGGGTTGATACCACTATTGTTGAGCAGTTGAGTCAATTGCGGGAGTAGCTTTGGATCATCAATGACACGACCAGATAGATTGATTGAGAGCGTGATATCCTGCTCGCTACCTCTCAGACTTGACAATTTATCAATCGAGGCACCCAGTACATATTGGTTAATCTTGTGAATCAAGCCTGTTCGCTCAGCTACAGGTATGAACTCTCCAGGCATAGCAATGGAGCCGTCCCGCTCAATCATTCTGATGAGTACCTCATAATGTGAGATGATGCCGTCGCTAATCTTCAAAATAGGCTGAAAAAACAGGGTGAAACGCTCCTCTGTCAAGGCCCGTTCGATCTTATTTTTCCAGGTAACCTGGGCATTCAACTGTTCACGAACCATCTCCTTGTTTGAGAAGAGATGCCAATTGTCTCTGCCCAACTCTTTCGCCTGATACATGGCCAGGTCGGCATTTGAAAGCAGTTCTTCGGATGAAGAACCATGTTTCGGGTAGGTAACTATGCCGATGCTAGCTGTGACGTGATGGCGGTGGCCTTTTGATGGAATGGAAATCTTCTTAAGTTCATTAAGTAGCTTGTCTGCAAAAAGAATGGTGCCCGGTATGTCTGCCTCCGGTACCACAATCGCGAATTCATCACCACCCAGGCGTGCAATAAGGTCGTTGGAGCGGGTGATTTCACGAATTTTTCGGGCAACGGCCTGTAAAAATGCATCACCTGTTTGATGACCACTTGAATCGTTAATGTACTTAAACTGGTCGAGATCAAAAAACAGTAGCGCGAAGGAACGGCGATAACGCTCGGCAAACGTAATGATCTTATCTAACTCAGTCTGAAAGCTACGACGGTTATTCAGTTCTGTCAGTGGATCATGATTTGCTAACCATGCAAGCCGCTGCTGTGCGACTTCACGGTCAGTAATATCAAGACCGATCGAAAGTATATCAGGAGTATCGGGAGTCTGTTTGCTGGTTAATGGTGAGTGTACCCAGGAGAAGGTTTTTTTCTGCCCATCGCATGACAGGGTGCTGGCATCGTGTTGATGGGAAGCTATCTTGCCAGCCTGCAAACCATCCATGATATGCTTCATCTGTTTGAGCTGATCAACATTCATGAACAGGTCACTGAAGCGGCGACTGCCAGGCTGGTAATCGGTTACGCCGATAAACTGACAGCCCTCAGTATTAATGGTGAGGATAGCACCATTGCTGTCCTGAGTGAGGATAATAACCTGTGCGCTGTGCATGATAGTGTTGAGGAAATCCCTTTCTACGGCTAACTCTTCACTACGTTTAATGAGACTATCGGTATTTTTTTTTATCTCCTCATGAAGATTCTCTAGTGTATGTGTCAGTTGAATGGCAGATTCGCTGGCGATATCAATCTCATCCTGATACCAGTCGTGACGTTGGAAGGAGAGTTTGCTTCTGACTTTCTGAAAGGCGTTTTTTGCCAGTAATGGCAAACTGTTTGATATCAGCAGCAGTCTTTTCATCGGATGCCACAGGAACAGGGCTAAAAGTAGTTCAGAAACAATAAATCCAATAATGCCTATCACAACAGATTGCGTGGTTGCCTGCTGAATTTGTTGGACCACAGCTGTAATATTACTGACAATAACAAAGTCCGCTGATGTATCACTAGTTGCCGGAATAAGACTTATAGCAAAGTGCTCACCGTCATAGATGGCTTTGTATTCACTATCAGCTATAGCCATGAGCGATATTTGCTCAGAAGTTAAATGTAATATTGGAATCACTTTTTCAATATTACTCGATGCAGAGATATATCTTTGCCACTTTGGAAGAAGGCGGATGCTACTCATCAGGTTCTCCTGTGAATTCGGACGACTGATTATTGCGACATCTGTCTTTGTTAATTCATTAAATTCTATGATGACATCAGCCAGGGAGCGGCCTACCAGTATCACTCCGGCATCTTTACCTTTGTCTAGCACAGGCACGGCGACATACTGAACACAAGCTGCATCACAGTGCAGGCTAGACATCGGTATCTGAAGACGATTAACCGACCTGACCAGATCATCGAAAATACCCTCAGTCTCTCTGGTCTGCCAGTTAAACAGAAGCTCGTTGTGGTTACTGAAATAAGCAGCCTGTTCAAGCCCCCAGTCAATATCCAGTGTCTTTTCACTATGTTGAAAAAAATTATTCAGCTTCTTGCCCAGGCTAAGGCTTTGCTTAGTCATGGCTGCTTCAGATAATGCAGGAATCATTCGGGCTATCTGCTCCAAACGATATAAACTTGTTTCCAGAAGGGATGTGACCTGCCTGTTTTGTTGCTCGCGTATTTGTTCCTGATAGGTGTTAAACAGGCTGCGTTGTTGTAGATAGCCCAGGCCTGCCAAACCCGCGTTGATGATAAATAGTACCAGGCTGAACAATAGAACGACCTTCCATTTCAGACTGAGGAAGAATAGACCTTTGTTAGAATATGCAGATTCGGAACTATTTTTCTTATCCAAGGCATTTATCTCAGAAACTATAGGAAACTAGTAGCGAAAACAGGTTCCAGTCACGCTGTTTCGCGCCAGGCAATGGGTTTTCCAGGTTGGATAGAAATATAGTACCTTCCACCTGACTGAATTCGGTACGTAACATTAACCGCTCGGTGGGCTCCCAGAGCAGCCCTACAGTCCATAATTTGCTGAAGAAGTTGTGGGGAGGCAGGCCGAGTTTGGCGCTGGTTTTGCTACCATCTGTGTCATGTTTATCGTAATGGCTCTCCTCATAACGAGCGAACATTTCCCAGTCTGGCAGCATCCGATAACTTCCCTGTAAGTAGTAACCATTAACGGTTGTGTCTCCCGCATCCATAAAACCGCCAAAACCTGTGTAGTCTATGGGTTCCTCCATATATTCCATGGTCAGGCTCAGGGGGCCATCATTGTATTGGCTTGAGACTACCCAGTAATCCATATCGAAACCACCTGGGGGGAACGCATTCATCTCACCATTCATTGACAGAGAAGCGTTACTCAGGGCCAATCTGATGCGACCTCCATCCCACTCATAGAGTAAGCGGCCGCCAGTTGTGAGGCCATCCTGCTCCAATTTTGGACTGGAGTCAGGGATAAGGTAGCTCTTTTCAACATTTTCATCGATCGGTGTTTTTCCGGCAAATAGTTGCAGATTGAAAAGGTGGCTGCCGAACTGGCTCCCTGCGTAAAATTGTCCTCCATCATTGGAGAGGACCATGTTTCTCACCCGATCCCAGTAAATCGACTGAGGCATAAAGATTCCTGGCCGGGTAGCTGCTACATCCCGCGTGTCATTATACAGACCGAGAGGGTTTTTATTGCGACCGACAATAAAACCGATATAGCTAGTCTCATCCATCTGGTGGGTATAATCGAATTGAGCAAAATCGACATCTAGAGACCCATCATACATCTCACCCGCTGTACGGGAGAGTAGTTGAGCGGATGCCATCATAGTTGGTGAAATACGATAGGAGGTATTGATGCCAATTTCAGTGAAATCAAAACTGCCATCCTTGCTATCACCAAAGAAGCTGTTTTCAGTTGTTTTGACATAACCCTGGGTTAAAAAGCCATGGACTTGCAAAGCTCGATTAAAATCTGAAAGTTCTGCGGCCAGCAATCCCTTTGCTGGCAGACAGCATAGTGCTAGCAGGCAAAGTGCCCAACGACTATTCAACTGAAATGGTGCGCATACGCTCATTATTATTTCCTTCAGAAAGATAACCGATAGCCCCAGGTGTTTGTGCCACCATCTCGCGCATCTCCTCCTCAGATTCAACCTTAGTAGGTGCCTGCCCCATACCGGAATAGATCTGTCGATTCCAGACTCGACGTAACTGGTGTGGAAATAAGCCGAGCAACTGTTTACTGAAATCTGTGTGCAAGCTGGTTTTATCCGGCATAACAAAGACATGGATTGGCTTGCCATCGGGCCAGAGTGTTTTCCGCATGCTGAAAATTGAGCGTAAGGTGTTGCGTGACATGGTCTCCTGGGAGACATCACGGTTGATGACCAGATCAATAGATTGTGCTGTTTCACAAAAACTTAGCAGCAATCCAATTGCAAGTGCATGATAAGCAAATTTCATTCTTGTGGGAGAGATTCCTTATATTCCCTGATTATAGCAACTATAGGAGCCCTGTCCCCATATTACAAGCAGCGAATTGCTACCTAACAACCCCTTCATTAAAAATGAGGGTAGACCAGTGTATCAACTGGAGAAATTTGCATTAATGGGGGGGCAGAGGGATTAATTTCCACTGATTACGTCAAAAGTTCCGCTGCCTCAGTGGTGAGCCGCTGAGTGGTTGATAATAGTGACAATAGCTAATCACAGAGCTTATCATGTCTCGCAAGCTCATTCAGTTTCAACCAGGCTTATCCTTAACCGAATTTACCTGACTTTACGGCAGTCAGGAGCAATGCCAATCTACCCTACAAGCTCGCACGCTGGCCTAAGGGGTTCGACTGTCAACGTCGTGCTTTACAGTTCTGGCTGAGATGGTTGATCAACACCGAGCTATAGTAACCGGGTCAGGGCCGCTATGCACGAAGACAACCAGTTGCTTTTCAAGCTCAGCGATAGCGGAATTGGCAAACAACCCAAGCATATAGTGTACCAGTTCAAACCCTATGAGCAGGGAAACAGCTCCACCACACGCAAGCTTCGGTGGTACCGACCTCGGTTTTGTCATCAGCAAGAGGCTGGTGGACCTGATGAATGGCAACATCTCTGTGCAGAGCAAGCTCGAAGAGGCATCCACCTTCGAAGTACGAATTCCACTGCTTAACAGGGGCATATCGACAGGAACTACAGGCCTGAACCGACCCTCTTCAAACAGCTGGAAAAACGGTGCCTGGTTAGCCTCTCACTGCTGATGGCCGAGGACAACTGTAAGCGTCCAGTAAACCCCACCTAAAGATTTCCCAAATCAGTTGATAGAGTTCGCCTTTTAACAGAAGGAACGAGTATGACCCAAAGAACCCACCGAAGCCAGGCCGAGTGGCAAGCCTTGATCCAGCAGCAAGTACAAAGCGGACAGACTTCAGCGGCATTTTGCCGTGAACAAGGCATATTGGCAAAAAGCTTCTTCTGCTGGCGAGGCCTGTTTGAAAAGTCTACTGAGGAAGCCTTAGTGCGCGTGGAACCGCTGCCCACTGCCAAAACCTCAATAACTGATCGCATGGTGTTGGAGTATGGGGGCCAGCCGTCTGGTGCTTGAAGGCTGTGATCCTTTATGGCTGGCGCAACTGCTCAAGGCGTTGTCATGAAGATGTTCGTCGAACCTGGTGCCGTGTTCCTACACCGCGAAGCGGTGGACTTCCGTAAATCTATTAATGGTCTGGTAGCTATAGTGCAACAGGAGATGAATCGTTCACCCTTCGCCGATGCACTGTTCGTATTCTGCAACCGGGCAAGGGACAAGCTCAAGATTGTCTACTGGGACCAAACCGGATTTTGTGCGACCACCACGGATGGTGGAAGTTAGGCAACGCAGGAGCAGTTGCCAAGTATAAACGCCTGGAACAGGAACGCTTCAAATGGCCGGCACGCTACCCAGATGCCAACATGCCATTGAGCAGCGTATTCTGGTAAAATAGCACCATGTAATTGGCTATGGAACCATTACTAAACGGCATCAACCGAATCATAAAAACTCAATTATTTGAGTTTAAGGACACGTTTGTCTTGAAAGTAGGGAGGCGTCCATATACGTCCAGAAACAACTTAAATAACTGTTAATCAGCATAACTTCGTTTGCGCTATTGACTGAAAGCGGCTAATTGACCCCATTTATTTTTATCCTTTTATTGATTTTCAATCTCTTCCTGTACATCCTTAGGTAGCCACTTCCAAACAACCTGATAATACAACTCCTTGATTTCAGGGTAATTGATCTCTGCAAATTCCGAAACACGATTGGCATCACCATATTTTGAAGGCTGATGAAATAGACTATTCAATTTCTCTAAAAGAGAAAAGATACGTATAGCTTCATCCACATCAACATCAATTTTACGATTCATATTTCACCTATTATTACTAAATGATGCATTTCTATCTTTTAAATCCACATCTCCTTTCAACGTGTATTCTGTCGCCCCGGTTTGTGGGTTCTTGACTACAGCAAACTCACCTTCATATGCATCAAATTCTACATAATTATTACCCCGACCACGACTAATACCAAGCTCTTCTTCAACATCTCTTGGACTTTTGGGTTTACCCTTAGCCTTTACAGTAAAAACTCGATCTTGATCACTCGCTTTTATCACCTCCGTATCCTTAATCCCCTCAATTCCTTTCTTGTTAGTAAAGTGACGAAGTCTAGTAGCTTTTAGTGGCTTTGCCAACGGAATCTCAGATAGCACCCCAATTATACCCAGAGCATATTCTCCATTTCTAATATCGTTTACTCCATCAGCAACTCCCATTCCTGGAGCCATTTCAACGCTAGCTTCGGCAAAGCCAAATGCAAAATCGGTATAGAATTTTCCACTCGAGAAATAGTCAGATGGAAATGCATATCCAAAATACTCCCCATTCGGATCAGTATATTTATAAGGGTTATCTCCCGCATAAGCATACCGATTAAACGTAATCGGGTTTTTACTCTTAAACCCAACCGGATCCACCCCCATAAACCGTCCAATCTCCGGATCATAATACCGAGCCTGCATATAAGTCAGCCCGGTCTCCTCATCATGCACATGCCCAGTATAGCCACGCACATTATCCTTTCCCACATCCTGCTTGAGTAACTTATCTCCATAAGGGCTGTACTCTTCTCGCCACACCACCTCACCCAATTCATTGGTGGTGGCAACTGGACTGCCGAGCAAGTCGTAGTGATAAAACGTGATTTTATTAGCGGCGTAGGCCTGATTATTGGCTATGGCCATTAGCACCAGGAATAAACCCAACACCAGGTACTTGATTAATTTGGAAGCGCTAGTTTTCATGTTCTTTCCAGAAGCTCCTTGAATTTTTTTCATGGTAATAGCAATTAGCATCAGTTGATTCTAATTAGATCATTTATGAGCACGTAATCAATCACCGAATATGACCCTTGACCTCCTATTTTTAATTGTTAATTCACTTTGGTTACTGACGTAAATGTTTCATCGCTATAATTACTACACCCTGAACTATTACAGGCGCGTACGCGGAAAACATGATAACCGAAAGGATTTGTTATAGAGGCTGTCGTATAACTCAATAACCCCCCTTCATAAACAGTAACCCACGGAGATCGATAGGAGGAGCCAATTTGACTGGCCCTTTGTAACTGATAGGTTGCCCCAGTGCCTCCACTGCCCCAGGTAAGTATAATCCGTCCACCCTCTATTATGCGACTTGGTGCAATTAAATTGGGTTTATCTGGAGGTAACAATACTGTTATTGTTTTTGTAACGCTATAAGCCCCACATCCACTGATGTTGCAGGCTCTAACCCGATAGTAATAAGTCGCACTACCTCGGCCTGTCAAAAGCTTACTTCTGATATTACTGCTATGAACTGTCACCCATGAACTATTATTTTTCTTTTCAACTAGCTCATAGCTGGTTGCTGTAGATACTGCATTCCAACTTACTGAATAAGTACCATCAGTATTAGAAGCAGGTATGGTCAATCCACCCGGAACTACTGGACGGAATAAAACAACCGTGGTTTTAGTAACACTAAAAGCACTTGCACCACTACCATTGCTAGCCCTAACACGATAACGGTAAGTTCCATTACCTCTACCGGTCAAAACTTTACTGGTCGTAGTGCCACTATGGACCATAACCCAGGCACCATTGTTTTTCTGCTCCTGTAATTCATAAAGGTTTGCGGCAGTTACTGCACTCCAGCTCACTGTATAAGTGCCATCAATATCATTCGCTGGTGAACTAAGCCCTCCAGGCGTGGTGGGCGGTAATGCGACGGCCGTAACCTTCTGAGCACTGAACGCACTACACCCACTAGTATTACAGGCCTTGGCCTGATAGGAATAGGTACCACTGCCCTTACCACTGCGTGCGATACTCGTGGCACTCGTATTCTGTATAACTGTCCAGGCTCCACTGTTGACTTTTTCCTCGACCTGATAACGGGCCGAACCCTTCACTGAAGTCCAGCTCACCGTGTAGACCCCATCGATATCCGAGGCCGGAGCACTGAGTGTTGGTGTAGCTGGCGGTAATAGTACAAGAGTTGATTTCCGGGTACTGAACGCACTACACCCGCTGCTATTACAGGCCTTGACCTGATAGTAATAGGTACCGCTGCCCTTACCACTGCGTGCGATACTCGTGGCACTCGTATTCTGTATAACTGTCCAGGCTCCACTGTTGAGTTTTTCCTCGAGCTGATAACGAGTCGAACCAGTCACTGCATTCCAGCTCACCGTATAGGCTCCATCGATATCCGAGGTCGGTGTGCTGAGTGTTGGTGTAGCCGGCGGTAATAGTACCAGAGTTGATTTCTGGGTACTGAGCGCACTACAGCCCATATGATTACAACCCTGAACTCGATAGTACCAGTTCCCAGAGGCATGGCCAGATACCGCTTTACTTCTAGCACTGCCGTTATAGATGGTAGCCCAGGCCCCACTGTCTTTCTTTTCCTGTAACTGATAACTGGTGGCAGTTAAGGCACTGCTCCAACTGATACTATAGGCACCATCGGTATCGGAAACGGGGGTGGTTAAACCGCCGGGTACGGGTGGCTTGTCATACATCAGTGGATTCCGCCCCTGCGCAACTTCAGTACCGTCATTGATCAGGTCTCCATCGGTGTCTGCTTTAGTGGGGTTAGTACCTCGGGTTTGTTCCGCCAGATTGTTGAGCCCATCACTATCCGTATCTTCGTTGGCATCACTGATGCTATCACCATCCGTATCCGGGTTAGTGGCGCTGAGTCCATACTGAATTTCAAAATGATCATTCAGGCCATCACCATCGGTATCCCATTTGGTAGGACTGGTGCCCCAGAACGCGATTTCATCACCATCCTTGATTCCATCTCCATCACTATCTGGGTTGTTGGGTTTAGTACCCCAGAGGATTTCATCACGGTCATTCAGGCCATCCTTGTCGCTGTCCGGTACTATGGTGGATACCACCGAGGGTCCATGCTCCAGCTTGGCGACCAGCTTTCCATTCAGGTTGACGTACTCGATATCTTTCTTATTGGTCTGATCGTAGCGATAGAGAAGTTCACCTGCCAGGTTGTAGATATAGTAGATAGTTTTATCAGGGGCTTTCACCTTGACCCTTTTCTTGTTGCCGTCGTAGCTGTAATTAATACCCTGGTTAGTCACGCTGAGTAGTTGACTGGCATCATCGTAGCTGAAGCTATCGCTTCCGTTACCTTTTACGTTGCCATAGTTATCGTAGCTAAACGTTTTGCTCACTCCGCCAGTCACACTGTCCAGACGATTGCTGCTGTTGTAGTGATAGCTCAGGCTCTTGCTGCCGAGGGTCATGCTGCTGATGTCATGGTCATCGTCATAACTGATGACTCCATTACCCCAACGTCCATTGGCGCTGGTGAGTCGGCCCAGGCCGTCGTAGCCCATGCTACGGTTGTTGTTACTCAGCGCAGCATCGGTGATCCCTGTGACGTTTTCTTCATCGTCGTAGGTATAAGTCAGATCGACCAGATTCAGGATGTTATCGGTGGTATGTATGTTCTCGGGAACGAACTTGTTGTTGAGTGTCGCTGTATAAAAATAACCATTGGCATAGGTCATTTCTTTGACGACGTCATTGGCGTAGTAATTAATGTCAGTCACATAGTCGCTATTGCTGTCGTAGATGGCTCGGGTGCGTGAGAGTGCATCTTTGGTATATTCAATATAACGACCATTAGGTTGTTCGATATTGGGCAGGCGTAGTCGGTCAAGGTTGCCAAGGCTGTCGTAGACGTATTCGGTGGTGAAGTTCAGGCCGTCGATGCTGAGTGTTTCTTTTTCGATCTGGTTAACTGCATCGAAGTCATAGTCCCAGTCTGTGGTGTTGGCACCGGTAATCAGGTGATCCAGATTATGGCCCTGATAGGTATAGGTGACATCTAGCGTACTACCAGGATAATCGATGTGTTCAATTAAGTTGTTATTCCAGTAGTGGTAATAGGTGATACCAGAAGCCCCTACCTGCTTACTGGAGAGGTTGCCACGCACATCATAGCCATAGGTCGTTTTTCCCGTTTCAGGTTCGGTTTTGGTTTCTACCAGCAATGTACCTTCTTGATATTTCGTGTCATATTTATAAGTGAAACTGCGGGTGATATTGTTCTGCTTGATCGTTTTGATCTGGCCATGCTTGCCTCGCGTCATGCGGGTTTCTATATAGGCCGTGCTGTCCTTTTGCTGCTGGATTTCTATCAGGTCTTTGTCATTCGGATCGCTATAGGACCGATAGTTGCGTATGGTTTCATAGCCAAGTGTATCGGTAACAACTTCTCCATGCTGGACAGAGGATTTGCCGCTGCGAGTTGCATTACAGGCTGTACCATAACAGATGGTGGTGCTGCTAGCATCACCGGGTTCGGTGATGCTGGTGATGCGATTGAGAGCATCATACTCGAAGATTTTCTTAGCCGTCTCGGCACTGTCATAGCTGGGGATATATTCGTGGATCACTCGACCAACAGCATCGTAATCAGCTTTAGTATATTTCGTTTCCAGGCGACTGGTATCCTCTTCTTTCACTGTCAGCGGTTCCATCAGGGCGTTATAGTTGATGGTTTGTTTATATCCAGCTCGAGTGGTGACTTTGGTGACTTCATCGGGCCATTCGATAGTGGTTACTGCACCCTTGGGCGGGGTGATTTTGCTCAACCGATGAACCGCATCATATTCATAGGTAGTCGCGGGGTTGCCATTAAAATCGGTTTCGGACTTGATCTTGCCGTAGTCGTACACTTCAGTTCTTTTTAGATTGTTTTCACCGTCATATTCATTACGAGGGATACCCCGATAATAATCAGAATAAGTTTTGAAGACTACGCCATCAGCGTCTTTCACTTCTTTGAGGTTGCCATCGGTATGGTAGGTGTAAGATTCTTTTATTCCATTTATCGTTTTATCAGTTACCGATCCTGTCGTAGGATCATAGTTGATGACCGAGCGCGCGGATTCTCCATTGATTGATTCGGTGGCGAGTTGGCCAATGATCCAGCTAGGTTTATCGTTGTAATAGGTTCGGGTGATCACCCGGTTGGCATCAGGGGTGCTGGTGCTGGTTTCCGTTATCGTCTGAGGATGGCCCCATTCATCATAGTCGCTTTTCACCTGACTGAAACTGTGTCCGTTCATCTGGGTCGTGATACTGCTGGCTACGGTTTTGTAGGATCCATGCAAATGCGTAACGACAGTTGGGTAAGAAGATAGACTTATACCCTGCCAGATATAGTAATGATCGCGAATATAGTTTGGCGGTATCACATTCGCTTGACGGCTATAACTATAATCAACCTGTTTTAGAGGAGTTTTACTCGAATAGTTAGTTGCCGTCGTATCAGGGGAATAGATTTTCTTTTGTAGCAACTTCCCTGTATTGAGATGAATTTTAGACATATTCCCTGCGTAGTTGATTTCCTTATACTTATAGACGACCGTTCTATGGGGTGACTCCACTATCGTGGTGTTTTCTCCTGCAGAATAGTTATTACTATAGGTGTATTTATCTACCCAGGTTTGCATACCTGGCCCCGAAACACGACGCTCTTTAAGGGCCATTCTTTTAGGTTGGTCAATGACAGCTAAATTCCTGGCTGTAAGGGTATCTAGTCTGTATTCAGAGATGGGCCTGGGTTCCTGAATATACTCAACGTTAAGGGCGTTTGGATAAGTTATATTATTTATGTAATTAAATACACTTACTACTCGTAAGTTGCTACCAAGCTGGTAGGACTGTTTACTAAAGTTATATAACCAGTACTTTTTATCTTGTCGCGTAATTTTTAATTGAGTTTTCGAAGTTTCCTGATAAACAAGCTTGATGGGATGAGAAGTACTATTGCTAGTCACTGTTATCGATTTATTACCATAGACTATATCCAAGGCTCGTCCATCACTTGAGCTTATTGATTTTATTCTTGATCGATAATACATTCCTGAAGGTGAAAACCAGCACCTATGAAAACCTCCTGGGCAGGGTAAGTCATCATGATAATAATCGTAAATTAATTCGTTTCCATGCTTATCAATTATCTTACTGACATAGATTTTTGTATCCGTTGTTCTACCCACCCCATCAATATGAGTATCTTCCTGATAAATATCAAAAAAGTATTCAAGTCCATTAGGTGACACTGCTTTAAATGCATTACTCCCCGTAACATTAGGAGAGCTGACGCAGATGATGTACCAGTTGGATGGGCTTATATATATCGCATTAGATGGGAAACGAGATGATGATTGAAGGTCATTCGGATAAAAATCTATAGCATCAAATCCCAATTTTATTTTGATGCCACTCAATAAAAATGCGTTAGGATTTTTAATGCCTATAGTATTGTCATAGTAGGTAAATGGTGCTTCGGAGGGCAGTTTTAAATTCGCGCAATTTATATTGGTTTTGTAATCGGTTATTTTCTCCCAATAGTCATTACTCTCTCCACCGTTTCTTAACCTTAAGTAATTAGCTTGACCAGAGTGTTTGAAATTAATATGAGGGATTTCCAGTTGTACCAATGATAAGTCATCATCATTGGTGTATGTGTAGTGTCTATAGCTATGACCTAATTTTATCGGCAAGCCATTACCTTCAATTGAAACTGTTTCAAGGTAATGCAGCACCTCACCCGAATGATAATCAATCTTTTCTCCAGGTAACACATCCGAAAGTTTCTTGAGTAATTCTTCATTTACATCATTCGAAGTTACAGTTTGAAACTGGTCAGCAAATGTTAAGGGTGAGAAAAGAAATGCTAAAGAGATCAGTACTAATTTGATCTTATCCATCATTTGTCCGTTATTCCTATTGTAATCGGGTGAATATATAAAATTGTTAGCTGGGGTCAGTAATTTACGCCCACGTGTAAAATGTATGGACTAACCCCAAGTTTTTTTTGCCGTGGTAATTCTGTTTTTTATTTGTCCAATCTACTGATTAAAGTATTCGACTTTGTTTATCCAGCTCAGACACGGTTTTATCGATTTCCTGTTTTTGTTCATCCGTCATTGGTTCATAATCTATTGGATTGGCAGCTATAATGGCATCGGCTTGCTTCAATATATCAATAGCAGATAGCTGTAATTCTTCGGTCGATTTAACAGAGTAAGTAATTGACTCAGCTGGTTATTCGAGCTGATCCGGCTCTTCAAATGAGTACGATTTGACGGATTCTGTGTTTTCGCTTTGAGTAGATTCTGGGGGATATAATTGAAACGCAACAACGACTAAAGCCGCGATCACTACGAATACACTAAGAGGAAAAAATCTGGAATGTAATAAGACCGGCATGTCCCTGTTCCTTAAAAAATCAAATAAAGTCAACTTTTGAATACTAAGTATGTCAACGGGCTAACATGCATTTAAAAAAGTATTTCTCCAAACACACAAGAAAAAATAATGATTATTACAACAACAAATAATTAAAAACTAAAAACCGAATACAATAAGGAAGTACTAACGTCCTCATACTTTATCAATAAAATTTTTGATGTTATTAACTCGTCTTTTAACTATTAAATCAGCGTCGACAAGAAAAGTATATAAGCTATTTAGCGTAATACACTCACTGTCATTACTACCAAACTCTAAAGAAGACTAGAGCAATTAATAATTCAACCACCCTTAATTGACGGAAAAAAACAACCTCATCTTTTTCATGTACGGTTGTATTATTGAATTCATCCTGAGGTATTTTCTGATCGTTGAGAATCACTATCAACTCTCTTTGCCCCTTTTTTTGCAGATTTTCTATCAGATGTATCAGCGTGGGAGCCTCAGCAAGCTGCAGCTCGCAACTGCTGAAGGCACTCCAGGTTGTAAGATACAGTCGTAGCGCACCGAACAGATGTGCAATCATACGTTTTTGTTCAATAATCTGTTCTAAAGAATAATTTGTATCTGACCAGAATGGCACTTACTTAAGCAGAAAACTGTCTTCGCGAGCGTTAGCGCGGCGATCTCTAAACAGTGCTGAGACCATCTGTCGAAAGAGATTGCCACGTCGCAAGCTCCTCGCAATGACGTCGTGTTAGCCTTAAGTAAGTGCCATTCGTATCTGACCACAATTATTCAAGGATCATTTTGTCCTGAGAAGCCAGCCAGAGGATAATACTCAATAAGGTTAAACATCCCTCCTATTTTTGACTTACTACCCTTCCTTTAACTGAACCCATAGCTGAATAGCTAAAGATTAATTTCCTTTTCAATTACTGATCCAATTACGTCGCCGTAGAGCCCTGGCTCGTAATCAAAGGTCACTCACCAGGCCCCCGGCGCAGATCCGTACGTGCGCTACTAACGCATACGGCTCCTGCCTTGAGTCAAACATACCACCGGTGATTCGGATATGGGTGATTGAGCCTACATTGCTCTACCCACAGGTCTAAGACATAGTGCAAATAGATATTCGCATAAAAGGGCGATACTAACCCTTGCGGCGTTTCGACCGTAGTCTTTGATCAAACCCCTTCTTCTTCAACTCCTGCTGTTGAATTGAAGCTTGGGTTCCCGCTTCGCAGCGGCACGTATACGCGCCAGTCCGCTCTCTGTTCCTTCCAGGCACTGTGTCCCGGTCACAGGAGGCTGACACGTATTTCTCTTGGCCAAAACCCTTCGCTCCACGAATTCCGCCGATTTCAATGTTTACTGTCCTCTT
>JBNKUM010000015.1:0-39520 GCA_050298595.1 Gammaproteobacteria bacterium
GCTTTTTTAATTATTCCAGCAAAGTATTCTGGAAATGTAGCTAAGCACCAGGTTCGATAATCTCTCGGACTTATGTAATCATCGAAGCTCCTCTCTTTATTCCTATGCGCCGATTAAGGCTGGTCCGGATCGAAGAAGCGAATAATACCCTTGCCTCTTCGCTTGGCCTGGTACATCGCCTGATCGGCATGCCGCAGCAGCAAATCAGGATCCGCATCGTCTTGCGGAAACAGTGCAACGCCAAGACTTGCACTGACCGAAACCGAATGCCCTTCGAGCTGGATCGGCTGCGCAACTTCATCGAGCAGCCGTGTCAGTACCATCTCGCATTCCTCAAGGCCTTCAAGGTTCATCAGTAGAATCACGAACTCATCGCCGCCGATACGGCCCACGGTATCGCCAGAGCGCACACATTCCTGCATTCTTTTGCCAATCATAACCAGTACAACATCCCCGGCTTCATGTCCATAGCGGTCATTCACCGGCTTGAAGCCATCAAGGTCGCCATAGCACACAGCGAGGAGGCTGCCAGTACGCCGCACCTGGGCTTCTGCCTGCTTCAACCGATCCAGGAACAGCAGGCGGTTGGGCAGACCTGTCAGGGCGTCGTGGTGGGCAATGCGCTGGAGCTGCTGCTCCTGCTTCTTGATCAGCGTAATATCGGAAAACACAGCAACGTAGTGGCTAAGTCTGCCCTGTTCGTCATTTACCACGGAGATCGTCTGCCATTCGGGATACTCCTCGCCATTCTTACGCCGATTCCATATTTCGCCCACCCAATGGCCGGTTTGCTGCAGGTTTCGCCACAGTTCGGCATAAAACCCTGGGGGCTGCCGCTGGGAGCTTAGAAGTTTAGGATTCTTGCCGATCACCTCCTCTCGTGTATAGCCGGTAATTCGGGTAAATGAGTCATTGACGTCGATAATCAGATTATCGGCACTAGTGACGATGATGCCCTCATTGGTATTAGTGAAAACGCTGGCAGCCAGCCGCAGCTTCTCCTCTGCGCGCTTGCGTGCGGTAATATCGTGCCCAATGGCGAGAGCGCCTACCACTTCGCCGTCGCTATCAAATTCGGGAACTATGCGTATCTGGTTCACGTACGTTTCCCCGTCTGGACCGGGAAGCAGCTTTTCGAGCTCCCCCGCTTCACCGCTGGCGAGCACTGCGTCGAGCAATTGCGCATAATCTTCAAATGATCCGTCTGGATGGTATTCGCGCGTGGTCTTACCGATCATCGCGGCGGCACTCTCTCCCAGGGTTCGTTCGAGCACCGGGTTGAAGTAAACTGTCACGCCTTCCCGGTCGTAGCGAATGATACTGTCCGGCAGGCTTTCCGCCAGGCGGCGGAACTCGCGCTCACGAGTGGCAAGCGTCATCTCCGCTTGCCTGCGCTCGGTGATATCACGAGACAACGCAATGAAGCGTCTGTCGGTGTCGCTGGAGCCAGGTTTTCTTGAAACGGAAAGTTCAAACCAGCGCTCCCCCTGAGGAAGCTCTATATGCATAACCTTACCGAAGGAAGAGCCCTTACGATCAGCTTCCTCAATGGCGGACATGGCAGTTTCCGCAGCATCGGGAGGGAGTCCATCGTGGATGGTACTGCCCAACAGTGTTTCCTTTTGCAGGACCAGAAGTGCCGGGTCCTGTGCCCAGACGTTGAGGTACGTTCCGTTCAGGTCAAATTCGAACAACAAATCTGGAATCGCGTTTATAATCCCTTCGATAGATTCCAGCGCCTGCTTCAGCTCCTGTTCTGCATCACGGATGGCGGTGATTTCACGGTTCAGGACCAGCACGGTACTGACCTGCCCTTCGGCATCGCATTCGGGTATCAGCAGCATGTTGTAGCTGCGTGTATGCCCCTGTTGATCTGCGAAGACAACTTCGATCTCCTGCTTTTCGCCGGTCTCGAATACGCGGCGGATGCCATCAAGCAATTTACGGTTTTCTCCCGAATCGAGGAGTGGATTATCGGAGGGCGATTTACCGACGATATCTTCCACCGACACGCCGAAAAGCCTGGTGACGGCCGGACTGACATAGAGACGACGGCCCTGTCGGTCATAGCGAAAGATCAAATCCGGGCTATTCTCGGCCAGGGCCAGGAATCCCTGTCTGTCCTGTCTCAGAGCCCGGTTCCTGCGCTGCTGGATTATCGACAGGATGACCAGTACCAGGCAGGTGATACTGAGTAGAACTATTAACATATATCCTCCAGTACGCCTGTCAGGGTTCACTTAAAAAATGCAGCAACCCTTATTGTTTCGAAACAATAGAGAATTGAAAAACAGGCTCCAACAAGTCTTTATATAGTAGAGTTTGCTGGTCTTGCCCATGCCCCCTTCGGATTGTCACTCAAATAAACTTGTTAAAAAGTTAAAGCCAGACACTTTCTAATCCTGTTTCTACAGCACTCGAGCTCCTGTTTCTCCCTGTATTAGCACGTTCAATACCTTGCCCCCTTTTCAGGCTCAAGGGCATTCGACTCTGCCCCTTTGATTCGCCGAAGCGGCACCGCAGTGCCGCGAGTCCTTTGAAGCCCTTTTTATAACAGCAGTAACTCATGTTGTCCCAGATCCTTTAAGATGAGTTTATTGATTTTTAATGTAACTATAAATACCGGCGTAGAAAAATGAAAGCAAGGTTTTTATTGTTAATTATCCTACATTTGACGTATGGCGATTCTCAAATGCTTTTTTAATTCGAAGCCAGGACATTTTAAAATGATTATTTTTAATTATGAAACCCAATGCCTTTTAACGCTTATTTTAATACCGTTTTTTTAACACATGGTTTCTAGTTTTTAAACCAACTACATGAATCTTTCTTTTAAGTTATAAAAGTTTTATAGCAGGTATCCGAAATAGTTGTACTAATCCGGATTCCGATTTATTCATAATTGAAAATAATTCAAAATCATATTAATCAACGGGCAAATAAATTGTCAACGCCACCGTCAAATAATATAAAACACCTCCTGAACAATTACTTAGCCACATAATTTCTTAGCATTTCACTTCCAGTTTCTATCCTGAAAAGTATTCGTCTGAAATGTACATTCAGAAATAGTACGGAAACTATCGTCAATTAAAACTTGAGGAACATAGAAAACTTCAAACCATCTCCTGATCAACAAACCTCCCAGTAGATCTAATCGCAGGAAGAAGCACTTCATCTGAGTAATCACACCCTATGATACCAGGATCAACCTGTTCCGTTTTATCTGCCATGTCTGGAGAATGACCTCCACCTTTGTTCAGTACCTGTAGTAGCGGATCATACCCCGCAGGCCAGGCCTGAGCATGAATAAATCGCTGACGCAACGCTTTTAAGATAGCCATACCCGAGTAGTCAAGATCTCCCCAGAACCAGACCGGCCACAAGGAGTCTGTTTCTTCAAACCAGTATGATTCAAATTGGTCTTTCATCGCTGCATGATAGCTACCCTGATAATGCAAACTAACGCCCTCACGCATTCTGATTCTCTCTGCACTACCACGAAAACCTGCTACAAAAATCAGGGCCAGATCAGCCAGGGCTGCAGGACTACCCTTCAACGCCTGAATGTAGTTATCCTGATTTTCGATCAATAAAATCCCATTACATTTTTCAGGCAGGTGGACATGTACCAAAATCGGTCTGGGTGTTATTTGTATATCGGAATACAGTTGAAGTAACAACTCTTCTCTTGAATCAAGAACCTTGGAATTGCCCCAAAAACATCTGGCACTTAGTTGACGTAGCGTGAATCCGCAATCCAGATAATCAGCAATACTGGCATAGGCTCTCACTACTGATGCTGCTGACTGTCCTGCAACTTTCTGAGGTCGAGTTCTAAGCGACAGACCATTATCAGTGAATACACTCGCATGTACTTCAAGCGCTTGCTCCCACTCCTGTTGATAGTGACTCCTGATGGGTCGAGATAGCCATTCACGACAGGTGTCTTCAGCACTGGCAATCATAACCAGGGATGCGCCTGCGAACTCTGCATCGTAGGGTGATCGCTTGCGCGTCAGCCGGATATCATACAACACTCCATCCAGCGATTTGATTAAGTCCCAGGTTCTATCTGCTGCCTCATCCTGCCTGAACAGCTTTGGTACATTTTTCTGTACCAATTTAAAGCTCGGCATTTTTTCTCTTTCACTGGCAGGCTGCTTATCCAGTCTATTGAGAAAATAGCTGATCGCTGCAATAAGCTCTAACTCATCATCCAGCCAGGGTGGTCGAGGCAGAAGATTATCGTCCTGATTCATCCCGCCGCAAACTCTTCCATAAAATCTAGCTCGGCCTGCTGATAGACTGAGCGTCTATGTGTACTCCATAGCTCCTTGATGCGTTCCTTGTTGCATTGTTTTCTATCCACAAGAACTCGTGTCGATAGTTGCCCCCTCGGGGCTTCACTGGGCACCTTGGCAAACACGAACTCATTACTGATCAGATCCATAAAGGGGCCGCATTTGCTGGTGGGCATAATGAATACCAGTTGCAGACCCAGCGATTCGGTCAGGTACTGGATAACTTCACGAGATCGTGTCTCATCCATTTTTGAAAATGCTTCATCTACCAGCACCATACGCAAGTGAGTTTTACCTTCGGAGAACCTGAAAGCCGAAGTGATCGCAGCCGAACGTATGATGTAGGCAGGCGTCTCCAACTGACCACCCGAACCGGTACCGTATTCACTCAGAGGAATCGGCTCTTTACCTTCCACTTCTTTGTAGATTTCATAGCGGCGATAATTACGATAATCAGCAATACGCTCAAGATCACGCATAGCTCTATGCTCGTCTTCATCCAGCAGCATACGCATCAATTCATCGCGCACCTTACGTGATTTTTCACTCAACTCTGCGTCAAACAGCATCACTTCATCACCCAGCCCCGGCGTTTTAATCACTTCTTCGAAGAAGCGCGAATAGTCACGATATTCAGGCACCCAGTCGCTGGCAAAGCGGAAGGTTTCTCTGTCTGCGCCGAAGCGATGATGCTGCAATTCCTTATTCAGCAATTCAATCTGTCGCTTACTTTCACTCAATGCCTGATAGATAGCGTGGCATAGATGAGAGACAAAGGCATTGTTAAAAGACTCTTTCAGTTCGGATAAAGCTCTGTGCTTTTCTACCAGTACATTATTCTTCAGAATATTCTGCACACGATCCATCTCACGGCGTACATCACAGATTGCCTTGAACAGCTGCGAACCATATTCACCACTAAAGGGGGCATAGATAATCGAATCGGAAGGGCGGCACTTCTGGTTGTGATTCATGATCGCTTCAGCGGTTTTTCTCTCTGCTGCGTGTAGTGCATTTTCCAGCTCTGTGCGTTGATCACGGGCAAACTCCACATTCAAATCACTGGCTTCTTCATCGGCTATATTCAGCTGGGCATCCGCATCAAAGTCAGTCCAGATGGTGGTGATTGCTGCCAGCGCCGCTTCATGCTCTTCCACCTTTTCACGGTTCTGTTCCTGCAGCTCACTCAGTGCCTTTATCTGCTTATCGATTGTACCCAGCTCTGTTTCCAGTTTTCCTTTATCCTTATTGAGCTGATCTTTCTCCCTGCTATAGCCATCGCTCTTTTGCTGCAGCTCTGCCAGGCGATTCTCCAGATCTTCATGCTCGGTGAGATCAAGCTGGCTCAGTAGTTGTTCGTTTTTCTGCAGTGCACGGTAGAGTGTGAGGATATCCCTGAGTACATCACCGTAGCTCGAGCGTTTCAGGTTATCCACATTGCGCTGAAGTGCCACACAGTGCTGTAACTGGTCGTTCGCTGTATTCCAGTCGAGCTCGATAGATTCAAGCTCCTGTATCTTTGCTGCCAGCGCTCTTTCCCTTGCTGCCGAACCAAATACAAGTTCTCCATCGGGCAGGTCGCAGCGCCACATACTGTAGCCGCCTGAGCCCATGCCATCTTCGGTCACACCACGCCCAGTCTTGCGCAGCTCTTCTGCGGATTTTACCCGCATCACAGAGGCATAACTTGCGGTTAAATAAGCACGAGCTGTCTCGTGACTAAATTCAAGAACATGGATGATGGAGTCTTCATGGATGTTCATCCGCAGCGAATCCCGCGTTGCCTTTTGCCCCTGAATGACTTTGGCCCGATTATCTCGCCCCGCCATGTTACGAACGATACGAATAGACTCGGCCTCGTAGTCTTCGGCTACGATAATGGAAAAACGCGCGCCGCCTAAATAGCCTTCAATGGCAGCCTGCCAGCGCGGATCTTTTACTTCAACATGGTCACACAGCACCCGTGGGTCTGCCTGCGGACATTGTTGGCGTATAGCCTTTATAGCCCGTTCCACATAGGGCGGATAGGTCACCTGGTTGGAACTCAAGCGGGTAATCTCGCGCTTTTTTTCTTCCCTTTGTGTATTTAACGTGCTGTAACGCGTTTTGCGAGCATGGATAAGATCGGCCAGTTGATCACGATAACTGGATGCTTCGCGCGTCTCATGCCACAGCTCATACCAGTGGTTATGCGCTTGCTGAACCTGACGAAACACATCTAACTGCCCATCGATCACTGAAGCACTATCTGCAAGATCGCGCTGCACCAGATTGTGGATTTCCTGCAATACATTTTGCGAGGAATCGATTACTGCCTTTGCGATGGCCTGCCCTTCCAGACCTGAGATAGCAGGTAGAGCTAGCGCAATATCGCTTTCTGTTACAGCGCGTGTTATGTCGCGCGTAGACTGGATATTCCCTGCAACAATCTGATCCTGCTCGAGTACGGTTCTCACACTGGCAATCAGATTTTTATTCAGCTCCTGCGCTTTATCTTCCAGCTCATCTTTCTGGCGCAGCGCATCTATGCCCTGTCTTTGCGCCTCCAGGCTAATCAGTTGCTGTTGCACAGCCTTTAACTGATCCTCTGCCATCATTATGCCTTCGTCTACTTCAGTCAGTTTTATACGTTTCTCTTTCTGTAAATCCTTACCTCGGAGGTAGTCACTCTGGCGCAATTTGTATTCAGCCTGAGCCAGCGTATAGTCGAGTAGATTGAGTTCTATCCAGTTGTCGATATAGGACTGGGCATGCATTCTGGCCTGATCAATAATATTAATCGAGTCTACTAACTGCGCTGCATCCTGCTCCATGCCATGAATGGTTTTCAACTGCGAGGATACCGAGCGTATGGCTTCACCCAGATCTTTTTGTTCCAGTATTTCATCGGCGACAAAACGGTTTATACTTTTCACCGGCTTATAAGACATAAAGCGCGAGAATGAGCGAGCAGCTGCCACCGCTTCGGCTTCAGAGACTGCATCGGATTTTGCACGTAAAGCGCCATACAGCCGCCGCAGATAAGTCTTCTTGGCATCGTATCTTTCAACCTGTCGTTTGCCAAACTCCTGGATGAGCAGGGTCTGCAACTGGGTCAGGGCGACTATATATTTCTCACCCGCCCCTTCGCGCACAAAATGCCGCTGTTCAAGCTCAGCACCGGTCACAATAAAAAATTGTGCTTCTTCCTGTCTGGCGACGGTATTACTGCCTGCCAGATCAAGCCAGGCGCGTACCGCGATGATGGCAGTGAAAGGATCGCCAGATTCTCCCTGACTGGGGTGAAATACGGCCGCCAGATAACCATCGGTAGGATCAAGCCGTGCAAAACTGCCATCATCACAACCCAGCACATAGGATGAAATGGTGCGCACACGTTTACCACCGCGCCCACGTTGCGTGGTCTCATCCTGACCGGGGTTGTATTGAAACAGGTTTTCATGCGCAGCCGTCATCACGGTCTGTATCGCATCCGCTGCCGTGGTCTTGCCTGAGCCGTTACCACCGGAGAATAAATTAATGGGGCCAAACTCAAATTCTACCGCTGGAATATTGCCCCAGTTTATAAATACAAAGCGCTTAAGAAACATCGTCTTCCTCCTGTGGCGCATCTTTGGGCAGGGTCTCATCCAGTGCCGCTATGGCATCCTCGGAAACAAAAGCTACTATCATGGGATGAATCTTTAGCCCGGCTTCGCTGGTAACCAGATCATCCTCATGACGGTATTTGATCAGACGCAGTTTTCTCAGGCGCTCGAACACTCGTTTGCGATCAGTCAGCTTCTCCGGCAGCGAGCGCCCCAGGAAATTGCGCATGGCGATACCGATAGATTCAATAGACTCGGTGACAAAGCCGGCATCGTCTACCTGGCCCTCACGCAGGGCCTTGTCGTACTGTTGACGCAGCACCAGCAATAGCGCCACTTCATCCTGCTTAAGGCGAGTTCTCAGTCCGCTGGAAAATGCATGATCAGGTGCATCGTCCATACCCGGCACCTGAGCACCCGGGGGATACAACCGCAGATAGGCAAAGCGCCGGTCATGAAACACCTGTATCCCAACCACCGCTAGATACTCATCAACCAGATCAGCGACACGCAAATAGCGGTCGTACAACTGTTGCTCTATCTGGCTTTCATCCCGGCACAGTACGCCAAAGTTGAGTAGCCTGAGGCATAGTTCCTGGTATTCTTCCCAGCTAATGCCGGATTTTTCCAGGTGTTGTATAAGGGTGTCAGTCAGCATCGCTCGGCCGTGTCATCAGTTCTATAGTAAATTCGTCGGTGGCGTCAAAATAATCGGTCTTGACGCGTTGATAGGTCGGGGTCACTTTGAATACAAATTCGCCGTTACTCACCGTCCCAACTTCTATGATATGGGCATTCATTAATAATTCTCTGGCATCCCGTATAGGTAAATTCTGGCTATGTATACGATGCCCTTCACTGAGAGCATTGACCACATAGTCTCGCTGTGTACTGCTGCTAAAGTTAAACGCCAGATCAACCGCAGACTGTAAAAACATCTGTTTGCGCGATTCCAGGTCGTGCTCATAATTCGCTTCCACAGCGCCGTTAACCACTCTCGGCTTACGCGGGGCATACAGTCGGATGGAATCGGTATCGGCCAGTCCAACAGACAGTGTTGCCAGCGCATCACCGGCTTTCTCAAGCGACTCGACCTGTTGTTCTTCGGAGGCTTTTCTAAAGCGCTCACTGAGTTGCTGGAGCTGGTTATGACCAACGCCACCTGAGTAGCTAAGCTGCCGCATGATGATATCGGCGCGGCGGGTAAATCCATTCAGCGCCTGCCGTAGCGCCGGCAGCATCACAGCGGATGCATTGTGCATGCGCGTGTCTATGCCGTCGAGTATGGCGAGCAATACCGATTGCCTTTGCTGGATTATCAATTCCGGCGCCGCACGACGTAAATCGCGCTCGGCCTGTGCCTTGAAATCCTTGCGCTTGCGCTTGATCCTTTCGATCAGCTCGCTAATCTCGTCACGGTACTTTTCCACCGAGTCCGCAGAAAGCCGAATCGCCACATCGGGCATGAATCTTTTTTCCATAAAATCAAAAAACTCATCCGCCGCTCGCTGCACAATCTGTTGAGACTCTACCTCTTTCACAAGCTCTCGTCGGCGCTCGTCCAGCTCTGAAATCACATCCGAAAAGTCTGACACTATGCGCTCTGAATACTCATAGGCATCCAGTAAATCATACACCTCTCCCTTATCAAGAAAGGATTTCAACGCATTTCGCGTGTTGCGCGTATTGCGGTGGCGAGTGCGATAACGCCTGCCCGTCGCTTCCACCATGGGCTGGGTAAACAGGCGACCATAGCGGGTAAAGGCATAGGTGGCATGCAATGTCGCCTCATCCATCTGACGCTCAAGCCAGCCATGTTCCAGCAACAGATTCAGGATCCAGCCCGCCTGCTCACGCTGACTCTTTGAGCTACCGGTATATTCGTCGGCCTCATCTTCTTCGAACACAGGGCTACGCGCAATCGCCTCTTCCAGTATTTCCACTACTTGATCGCGCGTAAAACTTCGGCTGTAATCGGCCAGAGAACCATACAGTCGCCCGTAAAAAATACTCAGGCAATCAACCACCTGCCCTCTGAACTTACCATTCAAGGGGCGGAAGAAGTGTTCTCGACTTTCAGCAAATAGCATTTGTTCTTTACTTCCTGATTTGTTTACTTTCTGTATTCATGTTTAGACCGATGTAACTGGAAACAGCGCTTGATACTTTCTCATCAGCTTCTATTCACCAGCTTTTTGTTTGTGCATTATATTTATCTGTACGCTGATAATGCAGCAGCTTATGGGAAATCGACGCTTGTTTTTAACATATTTCCATATTATGGTTGTCAATCTTAATTGCTCCAGCAGTTAGAATTTAGCGCTTAGTACTACACAGATAGACTATCGGTCTAAATACTCAAGGATTCCAAAATGACAAGAATGTTAAGCTCCTCAATATTATTTATGCTAGTGGCCTGTACAGCAGGTAACCCTGTAACTAGCGACGATAGCGATATCAAATCACCAGCAACTGTGCAACAAATCAGTCTCGATTATCTACACGCCCTGCCCGAATATGCGCAGTTCAAACAATCTTCACTCGAATTAAAACTGATATCCAGCCAACAGGATCCATACGGAATGACACATCTGCGTTACCGGCAGGAGTTTAAGTCTGTGCCCTTGCTAGATGCCGAAATAATCACCCATATCAGGGACCAGTCGATTTATCGCATGGATGGGCAACTCGCTACTCTCGATCTGACATCGGTGCAGCCATCGATTGGCGCTGAACAGGCAGTAGCACTCGTTGTGAAAAGCAAAAATCTCAGGCCACCTTTTTCTACCAGAGAATCTCTGGTCGTTGCCTCGACCACAAAATCCTATGACCGACTGGCCTGGCTAATCATCCTTAACAAGGCATTAAAGCGTTACATATTTCTAATCGATGCACACACAGCAACTATCATACGTGAAATTCCCGGCATCTATACATCAACAATTGATTGATTCAGCTTAACTCCAGGGAGCCGCAATGAAACAGACAGGGATTACAATAAGCGTTGCGATAATAGTCATGTTAAGCAGTTCTGCAAGCAGTGCTAATCCGCCCAGCAGCTTGACCACTTATCAAATCACCAACCCTTCGATGTTGCAAACATTGCAGTCAGGCCGACCCTTGCCGAATGTTATGCACAGCTCGGGACGACGCCTGAAAACCGCTACAGGCAGTACCAGCACTGCGGCTGCAAACCAGCCCATGCTGGATGCTTTTGCACAACGCCGTCAACACCGGATGCAGACAGACGCCAGAACAGCTGGTATCGATGTACCACAGCAGCAGGCATTATCCAGACTGGCTAGTAACATGCCAGAACAATCCAAAGAATTTCGCGCATATTTCAATCGTAATAATAATACTCCGACTTTCATCAAGTTTAACTCAAAGACTCCCAGCCTGGCCATGCGAGGCAGCAAGGATCAGATCGCGCAAGCCAGTTCTCGCAGCTTTATACAAGAATATAAGGATCTGTTAAAGATTGAAGATCCCGATCAGGAGCTTACCCTGGCGCGAGAACAGGCAGATTCATTTGGCAACCAGCATTTTCTGTATCAGCAAACGGTCAATGGCGTGCCGGTATGGGGTAGTGAGTTAATGCTGCATCTACGCGACGATAATAGCGCGTATCTGCTTAATGGTCGTTTCCAGCCCAGTTTTCAGCTCGACACTAGCGCTGAGTTGACTGAAGCACAGGCCGAGGAACATGTACGTCAGGATCTGGGGGTTACCTCTACATACAAAATCAGCAGCAAGCTTGTCATTTATCCGGGAAAACAAACTGATCCACGCCTTACCTATCAGGTGGATATACTCAGCGACCTGTCAAACCACTGGCTGTATTTTATCGATGCGCATAACGGTAAGGTAGTGCATCGCATTGATTATCGTCAAAAGATAGTGGTGAATGCATCCGGCATGGATGAGTTTGGTAGCACAGTCAATTTCCGCGCCTGGCAGGATGGCTCCAACTACTTCATGGTTGATACAGAAGTGCCAACACCGGGTAGCAGCCCTGACCCGATTGCGAAATCTCCGGCTTCCGGTGACACCTTGATTCTCGATGCGCGTAATGGTCAGGGTGATAACCTGTATTTTGCCACCAGCAATGCGGCCAATAGCGGTTGGGATACAACCGCAGTGAGTGCTATGGAAAATACCATGAAGGTGTATGACTATTACCTCAATACCTTCAATCGTAACAGTATCGATGAGGCCGGCAAGAACCTGATCTCTGTAATCCATTATGGGTCCAGCTACAATAATGCATACTGGAATGGCGAACTGATGGTTTACGGAGATGGCGACGGCCAGATATTCCAATCGCTTGCGCGTTGCAATGATGTAACCGCACACGAACTCACCCACGGTGTGGTCGGGGCCACAGCGGGACTTAAATATGAAAACCAGAGTGGTGCATTAAACGAAGCCTTTGCCGATATATTCGCCGCAATGGTTGATCGAGAAGACTGGACAATCGGTGAGGATTGCACAGTGGCTGCCCCCAGATATCTGCGTAATATAGCGAATCCTGCTACAAGCCTTAATCCACAACCGACCAAAATGAGCGAATACCAGAATTTGCCCAATACTGAGCAGGGTGATAACGGTGGGGTACATGTGAATAACAGTATTCCGTCGCACGCGGCTTATTTGATAGCAGAAGGGTTGAGCGCAAAAGCCGTGGGAACTAGTATCGGGCGTGACAAAACCGAACAGATTTTCTACCGTGCCCTGACTACCTACCTGACTGCCTCTGCGCAGTTTATCGATGCGCGAAATGCGACGTTACAGGCGGCGGAAGATCTTTACGGAGCCAGTTCAGCTGAAACCAAAGCTGTAGCGCAGGCCTGGGATCTGGTTGAGGTGACCGATAATGGTACAGCCCCGCCAGATACTACACCGACTGATACCGACCCGGTCAGCGGTGAGGATTTAATGGTTTATGTATATCCACATCAAGTTGGGTTCAACTATCTGTATGCGCAGATCATGAATGATCCATTGACCTATATAGACGCTAATGACATACCGCTGCAGAATACGGTTTCCGCCAATCCTCAGGTGCGACCGGCTGCTTATACCAGTAATATTGAATCCGTGGTGTTTTATGTGGGAGAGGATGCAAATCTGTATGAAATCGACATCGCGCAGATCAGTCAGGCCACTCCCTCTTTCCCCTCGTATAAGATTTCCTCCTCTGCAGATTACTGGAGTATTGCACTGGCACCCGATGGGCAATATTTCGCATTTACCAAAACGCTAGCGGACGACAATCATATCTACGTAATGGATCTTCTGGATAGCCAGCTCCCTACTTATAGCTATGTGATCACACCACCGAATTATTCGGATGGCAGCCAGTCGAGTACGCCAACAGTCCTGTATGCAGATTCTATGGCGTTCGACTACACCGGCAGGTATATCACCTTCGATGCGCTTAACTGTATTTCTACCGAAACCAGCCAATGTAGTGCCGATGGTGGCTACCGCTACTGGTCGATTGGGATCATGGATGCCAGTGATGGCAGTATTTCTTACCCGGTATCCAACCAGTCACCCGACACCAGTATCGGTTATCCAATCTTCGCAAAAAATAATAATTACGTTATTGCGATGGATGTTATTGACTACAGCCAGGATGTAAACAACCCTTCCTCACGTGTCATCGCTGTTGATTTCGAAACCCAGCAAACATCCCTGTTGCACGATTTCGGATCTAACGGCGCGCCACATTTTGCAACGCCATCCTTCTGGGGAGATGACCAGAGCGTGACCATTTTGATGCCGGATTCCTCTGTCGATACCTATGCAGTAAGAAAACGCCTGAATACCAATGGCGATGGTCGTTGGGCAGCAGCTCATGCTACTAGCGATACAATCAATGGATACAGCGTCAAAATGCCCGTTATGCACCGTCCTGGGCAACGTAGCAACACCGGCAATATCACACCGGCATCCAGTCAGGTCAACTTCGGTTCGGTCAATATCGGTGAACAGGCTCGCACCACCCTGACCCTCAGCAATACAGGTAACAGCGATGTCAACATCACCAATATCCAGTTAAATGGCAATGACTTCACTCACAATGGCACCAACCTTCTTCTACCTCGTGCAGGCAGTATCACCTGGGCGCTGACTTTCGCGCCTACTACAGCTGGAACTAAAATAGACAGCCTGACGATAACAACCGATGCGGCTGTATCCACGGTCAGCGTGGCGCTGACAGGTACTGCGGTTGATCCGTCTGCGGGTGATAGCAACTCCTCCTCGGGTGGGGGTTTACCTGGATTGGGTATACTGCTGCCTGGACTGCTGCTGTGGATTGCGCGCCGTTATCGATTGCGATTTTTTCGTAAAACGCATTGCTAAAAACACCGACAGCGCATTTAGCCAAGGGGTCAACCTGACCCCTAATTTGATATATCCAACGACACCAGTAGTGATCAGGCTTTTATCGTCGTGTTACGCCAATATCCCGTTAGCAGGGCCATTGGCATCATAAGCACCGATAGTACCATAAACCCCCATATACTGTGCGACCGTATCCAGTAACCGATGATGATTAGCAACGCTAACAATACTGCCTCGATTCACCGCAGAGCCTCCACCAGCAAACATGAAAGGCGCATCGGTACCTGTATGTGCACCCCCGTCCCCCATATCGGTAACCTGGACAACCAGCGTTGAATCGATCATTTTTCCACCAGCAGGATCATCGGTGTCCTTCAGGCGCTGGATCAGATGCGCGACCCGTTCGGAGAAATAGGCCCGGTAGTTCGCATAGGCATCATAATTCCCACTGTGAATCGCACTATGGTAGGCCTCGCTTTTTCCAGAAACTGAAAAGTCGGACTGATGCGTACCCAACTGAATCGTCGCTACCCTGGTGATATTGCATTTAAGTGCCAGTAGCGCATTCTCGACCTGTAGATCGAACAGATTGGTGAAGTTGCTATCGACCTCTTCAGCGGACAGGTCAGCCGGATTGAATTGTGGATTACCACATCCTATGGGTGCCGTACTGGAGGAAGCAGATGCAAGATCATTACGCAGTTTTTCAATCGCTGCCTGGTGTTGCTCCAGACGTTGTACTTCATAACTGCCGAGCTTTGTCTTTATTTCGGCCAGTGCTGCTTCATTCACATTAAGTTTTTTATTGTTACGTCGAGTTCCGATATCACTGCTATCAATCGAGCTACCGAACAGAGTTTCAAAGGCGGCTTGCGGACTATCCTGGAATGATGAACCGGACCAGCTTGCCCGCGCCGATATTGGGTCTTTAGTCTCTGTTTGTTCTGTACTCCTTCGATTACGCACACTTAGCCGCAACGAAGCAATCGGGGACGTCGCGCCCACGGTATCTTCCAGCGCCAGATCGATAGAAGCACTCACTCCACTGGCGAAGGCACCCAATACCCGCTGCGTAAGACCGTGACCACCTCCACCAATGATTTCCACATCCTTGAAGAACACACATTCATCCTTAACGCTTTCAAGCGGCAGCGAACTGGTTTTCAGGGTCATATTCCCGTCAGGCAGGAACGAACTGGATGCCCCACCCGGCGAACCATCCGGTACATATATAAAAATGACCTTGCGTAGTGAGTTTCCTGCCGCTTCGGCCTGACGTGACAATATCAACCCCGCGCCAAGGGTGGAAGCCTGTAACAACGGCAGCGATAACCCGGCCTTACCAATGAATTTAAGGAAGTTTCGACGCTGCAATAACGCAGCCTGTTTTTCGTGACTCATATAGAACCTCGTTTAGTCTTATCCGGTGTAGCGCTTAGCGCACAACATTTTTACGGTAACGCACACTATCCATGGTGCCGAGAGCTTTAAGCAACTCGACCGGACTGTTGCCACTGGCCTGCATTTTTTCATCTAGTTTCTGGACCTCACAGGTATAGCTCGCGACCTCGTCTGCCGACAGCTCGATACCCATAATCTGATCCAGGAAGGTCGAACCGGTACCCATCGCCATACGGAAGCCAGTCTCAACAAAGCACTGTCGTGTCACATCAAGGTTGGCGATTTTGTGAGCAAAATCTTTGGCACCAGTAAAACTAATATTATTGGAATCCGAAACACTGCCTACCCCGTACAACATTCCAGATGCATCGACATCCTGGCCGTTATCCTGGGTTTGCGGCCGACCTACCGCATCAAAGTCCTCGAACCCGCCACCCAACGGGTTGATCATTTGCGCGTGGCAAGTCTGGCAGATAGGCGCAGAGGTCTGGTATTCGTATTTCTTGCGAGCTGTGGCTTTACCGTTATGTGCATCAAGATAATCTAACCATGCCTGGCGTGCTGCCTCACGTTCTGCATCGAAATCGACATTGCCAGAATCAGTCAGCGAGACGCCGGTCGGAGGAATCGGTATGTCATGGCAGAGGAGACGTCGGCGCAAGTAAGTCGCGCGGATAATCGGAGCGGTTTCCTCTTCGTGCGCATGGACAGCCAGGAAAGCACCGTTAGTCACCAGTCCGGCACGAGATGTTACATTCGACACTTTGCGCATCTCACTGCCGGTGACACCGCCAATACCATAGAACTCGGCCAGCGCCTGGTTGACGAAGGTGAAATTACCATCATACAAAGCGGTGAAAGGCTCGCCTTCATCAAGCACGACATGATTGAACACATCACGCACTTCCTGCGCCATGGCTTTGCGAACCTCGTCGGTAAAACCGGGGTATTTGGACGCTTTCTTACCGGCACTCAACACGGGATCTGTACGCAGCCACTGGGCAGCGAAATTACCAAAGTGCTCTCTTGCTCGCGCGGTACCCAAAAGCCTTTCGACCTGAGTGGAGATCTGGGCATCGGTTTCGAGCCCACCTTCACCTGCAGCCTGCAGCAGGGTTTGATCGGGCGTGGAACCGGTGAAGGTATAGGCAAGATAAGATGCAAGCTGATAAGGAGTCAGTACGTAAGCATCGCTATCAAGCGAGTCTGCCGGTGGGGTTGGCGGAGCCTGCGGGGCCTGCGTAACTTCCTGGGCCGGGGATACTTCAACCTTACTTACAATGAGAAGCCCATCATCATTTTGCCCATTTGCACTGGCATCATTCACTACCGCTATATATTTGTAATTATCAATCAGTCCCTGGACAGGGAAACTATAAGCTTTATAGTCACTGTGGTTGATAACATAACTCTGGAAAACGAAACCATCCCCCATATCAAGCTTAAGTGTAGGCCATGTACCCTTTGAACCCTGTGTTCCTTTAACTACAACTGTAACCAGGTCACTTCCTGTAAAAACAACATTTCCTAGACCTATTCGATTGTAAGCTGTTATCGACTGATCACTACTAACCAGTGTCTGAACACTCCCTGTTGCTTCATACTGGCTATCACCGGTACTACCACTCTGACCACCACCGGTACTACCGCTATTCAGGTCAGCATACGCGATACCACTTTCATCACGATACAGGAATTGCGGAGAAGTCAGCGCAGTGCGTAGCGCAAGCGCAAGGCCTTCGTTTACGTTGCCACCCGTGTAATCAGGACCAAAAATCCCCTGATAGGCAGCCAATTCTGTATCCGTAAGTGGACGTCGAAATACACGTGGCAGGTAGCTATCAATAAAGCCTGCCTTACAGGCATCAGCAGCAAGTTGACTACAATCAATAACGCCTGAGAAATTATTTGCGGCCAGCAGATCCACCACCTTGTCGACAACCAGGTTATACGCCTGTAACGAACTACTGGAAATAGTCGTCATAATGTTATTGGAATAACCATTGATCAAATTATCGGCAGGGATCGTATCGTAGGTGCTCTGGCCCAGGTCTGAACGTATATTCACCCCAGTTAAATCCTCAACCGAGTTGGAAAACTCGTGCTTCGTCAACACCCGAATACTGCGCGGACCATAGGTCACACCACAGGAGGCCGTCGTATCCGTCCCCGAGCCACCACTGGCAACAGACCAGCTATCGATATAGGCGGCGATATCGGCTGCACAGGCGGCATCACAGCTTGCAGTATCAGCAGGTGGCATGGTATCCACAATGTAGGCGGCCAACATCTGGCTATTACTACCAAAACTGGTTTTTGTTGCGTCTATGAGTTTCGGACCGGCACCTTCAGTACCATGACAGCTGGCACATTGATCGCCATACAAAGTCGCGCCATGAGTTGCATCAGGGGTGGAGGTGCTACCGCCACCGGAACTACTGCCGCCTCCGGTAGAGGGCATTCCGCCACAACCTACCGGCTCAGTCGAAACAACGATATCGTCCATCCAGATATCAGCTGTATTACCACTGAAGCTTTGAAAACCGAACATGACGTAATTGAACTTATCGCTCATCCAGTCACTGGACAATGCACCATTATTCCAGTCGGAAGCAGATGTAATTGAATGCACCTCTTCGCCATCAACCCATAGATGCACTTCATCGTATGTGGTATCCGCATATAAACCGGTCTCCACACAGTACCAGGTATCGGCTAGCAAAGCCTTTCCTGATTCCCATTGAGCTTGTTTCGGTGCAATATTGTCCGTTGGCACATCGTTGGTACCAAGAACGCCTTTGATCTGACCAATACGAACTTCGTTGTTGGCATCCTGAGTTTTCTTGATACCCATGATATGTTCGTGATTATCGCCAGCCACATTGCCCATCTGTTTGCTCATACGGACATAAGCACGAAGGTACACACGTTGCGTATTGGCTGGTAACGCACGCACGATCTGCGCCAGGCTACCTTTGAAATGTATCGACTGGCTGCCATTGTAGGCATAGGTATCGTCAATCAGCGCATAATTATCATTACTGACAGAGTTATTAGTGTTGTAATTGTAGCCGAGAAAGTTATCCCAACCAGCGGGTTGAGTATCTAGACCACCATCTTCGAAGGTATCGGAAAAAATTACGCCTGCGCTACTTCCGCCCGAGGTGCTTCCACCTGAAGTGCCTTCACCTGAAGTGCCTCCACCTGAAGTGCCTCCACCTGAAGTACCTCCACCTGAAGTACCTCCACCTGAGGTACCTCCACCCGAGGTGCTACCTCCACTACTGGAACCCGAATTAAATTCAGTCAGGATGTAATCGGCTATTAGCGAACTACAGGCCGCATCGCATGAGCCTATATTTCTCGGCGGCATAGTCGTTTGGATGCTGGAGGCCAGGGTATTATGGTCACTACAGGAGCTACAACCAATCAGGCTGGTGCTACTGGATATACCCTGTCCGGAACTGCCATGACAATTAGCACACTGCGCAACATACAGGTCCTTACCAGAGGTTCCGCCTGATGCACTACCACCGCTTGTATCAGAGCCAGAGTTACTCCCACCTGAGTTATTGCTACTGCCACCTGAGTTTGAGTCTGACGAGTTATTTGAACCAGAATTACCGGAGTTAGCACCCGGGTCTCCAGAACCCGATGAATCTGCACCGCCCCCACAGGCCTGAAGGCTGACCAAGAAAATTACTAACACTAGTCGCAAGCTAAAATATCGAAACCTGTACATAGGAAATCCTTATTGAAATTACAAAAACTTTATTGATGAAACCGCTTAAACAACAACCGCCACTCTATCTACTGGTGGTTGCCTCCAATCCATTTAATCAAAATCACTTTCACTGAGAGGTGGATAAGCATTTTCAATCAACATTAAAAACTGTTTGTGGAACCAGGCACCCGCATGCGGCGCCATTGCTGGTACCACATCCACCGTCACATTCTCGCGTTGCTCGCCTGGGATACACATAGTATCCAGTGACTTTCCGGCATAAGCAGGATCGTTAGCCTGATCAACTATCGCTTTATCGATTGCATCCAGGTCGTTATACGCCTGAGTGCCCTGCGGGTAGTTTTTGACATCAAATGAAATACCGTCAGATTCACCCGGGGGTTTCATCCAGAAGAAGGCATCAACATAAGGATGCGCAGCAGAAGGACTGGCTTTTGGCGATTCACCGATACCTGCATGATTCACATTACACCAGTGACCACGATGTACTCGCTTATCAACACGATTCGCGTCAGTGACAGTGGTACCTTTGGTACTATTCGCAGGTGTTGGACGCCCTGGAGCACCCCAGCCATTTCTTGCAGTATCAATAATAAAGCCGAGCTTGTTGCTATCGAACGCAGCATTACCGATCGCAGAACCACTTGAAATGAAGTAGTCACGCAGCATGGTCGCATAGGTCAGCTCATCGACCGCCGGATTCCATTGGTAAAAAGGTAGACCGCCGTTTTGCATCAAGGCATCTCGGTTATCCAGCCCCCCTGCCAGCATAGGCTCATCAACCGGTGTATAGCCCGAGGTATTGGATGCAAATCCACGAACCATATCCAGTCCCTTCCCATCAATCTTGCCATCGGCGCCGTCGATCAACTGCTTGAAGTACTTGACGCCCCGCTTCATATTCGACGTCATTTCCTGTTTGCTATCCCAGCCTAACCAACCGGCATGACCTATATCCAGATAAGTGTAAACATTGGGAATATCGGCAAAAGAGCGGATTGCCAGACGTAATCCAGCGCCATATAGACCAAGCCCCGGATTCTCAGCAGTACCCTCTCCCTCAACACTGGTTCCTTCACCAGAATAGTTAAGAATGCGGTCACAGTAACCACCACTGGCCAGAGATGCGTGGACATTAGAAGTCGTCAGACTGCTGTTGGCCTCAGGCGAGCCCGATTCATTGGTATTGGTAATCATGTTCGGGAATGAATCGGGTTCCAGCAATGCCACAATGCGCAGGTCGCTGTATTTGGGGCGGCTGAAGATATCTGCGATCACAGCAATGTATTCATCCCGGTAGCGTTCAAACCCATCACCATTCAATGGAGCACTGGATTCGGATGGCTTACCAACTTCAATCAATTTACCGTTTGAAGCATAAGCCGCGCAATCACGGTCAGGCAGGTCGTATACGATAATAACAACCGTCATCGGTGCTTTTTGCCCACCATTTTGGTCGGCAAAGAATTGCTGCTGGGCCAATGCCGCGTCAAGATGACCTTCCAGCGAGCGTCGGCCAGCACCAGGTTTACCTGAAACAGTTTCAATGGAATCCATCCATACCGCACTAGGCTGGCGTTGAACATATTTGATTTTATTCGCTAACTCGGTATCGCCTTCTTTCTCAACGATATTCAGCGAGTAGTCCATCATCGTTTTGATGTCTGGACTGAGATAAAAATAAGCATCGTTAAATGGGTTGCCCGTAGTTTGTAAATCGGCTGAAGGGGTACCTTTCACTTCCTGCGTTAATGGAATATCGCCGGTATAGGTATCAGTCGAAATAACATCGATAGCACCCTGATCAGCAGTGCCCCCGGTATTGGTGCCCCCGGTATTGTTGCCTCCGGTATTGCTGCCTCCGGTATTGCTGCCTCCTGTATCGGTACCTCCTGTATCGGTACCTCCTGTATTGGTACCTCCTGTATTGGTACCTCCTGTATTGGTACCTCCTGTATTGGTACCTCCTGTATTGGTACCTCCTGTATTGGTACCTCCTGTATTGGAGCCTCCTGTATTGGTGCTATCTGTATTTGAACTGTTTCCGCTACTTGATGAATCATTAGCAGATGGTGTAGCGCCACCTTTAGACGAACCAGAACCACAAGCCTGAAGTGTTAGCAAAAGCGCGAGCAAAACCAGGCGTACTAAAAAATATCTAATCCAATACATGCTTAATACATCCGTAGAGTCAAATTAATAATTCATTAAAGGCTGAAAATAAAGTTAATGACCGGACTAGATATGAAAAATTTATTCCTTTTTCATTAATCGTTTAAAATATATCTATGACGGGAATTCGAGAATCAATCTCAACCTTATTGATACAATCTTGCAATTCTAGTTGTTTACATGGGCTTTTCAACAGTCTGGAACTGTTTCACAAAATCAATAAAGTCACATATTTTCTCTTTACTTTATCCGCCTGATTTGTTAACTGCACCCTCCTCTGTCAATACATCCTTTCAGCGAACAAGCTCCAGTTTTCATCGCTTGAATTTGATGGTCAGCGTTTTCCGAGGGATTGCGACGACGCTTCCGTTATCGCTGAAGATCAGTGATTTTCTCTTTAACAACAAACACTATATTGATAACGTCACAATCTAAGGTGTCAGAGTGCCAATATCAGAATTACTGTTTTAAAACAGGCTTTAATAGCCTATGCGACCACCGCTTCGTTCTCATCTATAAAGGTCGTTCCAAAAGCTATGCGTTATTTATGAAAAGTTTTATAAGCAGGTTGATATTCTTTATGAGTACCGATATCTCAGTAAAAGATGAATCGGCCAGGGTTCACGCAAGGCTAGCATAAACAACCACCCATACCGACAGGATAACGCCACAAATCAGGGTATAAACTCCATTCCAGCGCTGGCCTACATGCGCAGAGTTGACACCTGCAAAATTTCCGATAAGCATAGTGGTTGCGGTAAATGGAGAACTGACGCCGCTTAATAACCAGCCTGCAGTTAATGAGATGACTATCGCTACCGGTGACACGCCAAGTTGTGCGGCATCTGGTAACACCGGCGCTATTAACGCAACCGCCAATATCGGATTCATACCAAGCTGGCCTGCCAATGGGATAAGCCACACCATCAGCACCAGAACACTCCAGGCGGGTAATACAGTTAAATCAATACTCAGTGTTGCCATCAATGAACCTAACAGCGGAGAAGCCACGGTTCCGATATAACCTGCCATCACCAATAACACCAGTTCACCGCGAAAATCTGCCAGCTGTACCAGCAGGTATTCTGAACTACGTTTAGTTACCTGTTGCAAAGGATGCTGCGATCTATTCTGCACTGCGATCCAGGCCATAGATAATAACGGTACTATAACCATCACCAATGCCAGCACTCGAATCCCCGTCAAGTAGTAGGCCACGCCCAGCAGTGATATCAGTACTAACAGCAGTAATATCAAAGGCAATACGGCAAGCCAGCTGCCTTCAACCTGTCGCTGAGGGATGGCGGCAGTTAACAGTTTTGGTTTAAATACCGTATCCAGAGTCCAGCCCACACCCACGAGTATGGCCCCATTAATCAGGCCGGGTAAGAAACATAAGGCCCATGAAGTACCGGGGATTAACGAAGTCGGTATGGCCATAGCAAAAGACAGCGGTGACCAGGAAAGAGTAGAAACAAAACCGCGTTGTATCGCCAGTAGCATACGCCTTACCCGATGATTACGAATTTCTTCGTTTTTCTCCAGGCTGGCATTAACAATCGTCATACTACCGAGTAGTGATATAGCCCCGTAATTCAGTAACAGGCCAAATAACTGACCACCAACCGTCAAAGCTGCGTAGCGTCTACCCGGCGGTTGCTGAGATAAAAAACGTCCACATAACTGTATCGCTGGTGATGTGGATGCCGCATATTTGAGTGTGGTTAAGGCTGCAAAAAAAGCAGCGATGAAAGAGCCCGTAGCAAAACCGGAAGTAAGGGTTTGCGAAGCCTGATCATTCCAGATCAGGTTAATCATCGTCAGAATCACCGCTATCAGGACATAAATTCTGCGCCCATACGAGACATAAAAGCTCAGCATGAATATCAACAGCACGAGCGGTATAAATATAACGCTGTCGACACCCGACCAGAGTTTGAATTCACGACACAGCACCAGTAGCCCGATACAGAGAGACAACAGGCCGGTCAATTTTCCCATCGATGGGGGTATAGCTTTCATGGATAGATGAGCTGCAATTATTAAACCGGGATTATAACCGGATACTTAACCAAACCCGCCAGTAAAGTTGGTCTAAGCCCGGCTCAATTATTCATAGTCAGCAATATAGATAGTAGCAGGATTCACCTGTTGGGTTTTCAGCATGGATGCTGTTATATCGCGAATGCATGGATGCATAGGAGCGTGAAAAGATAAACCGACTTTAATGGTCTAAGAAACAGTGGCTTACCCTCTTAATACAAGCGGTCAACTGCAAACCCCAGGATGATGCTTAAGACCTCACGTAGATTTCCTATGAACTTATTTGAAATTGTATACTCATACCACTTAGCTACTCTTAAAGCCGTATACCTTTAACTCAAACCTTTTTTAATGTGTGGTTATTGAGAATTCTCTCCCCAATGAACTGGCCCAAGCAAAAATTTCTACCATGGACTTTAATGCTGATAATGGTATTCAGCTCCGTACAGGCTGCAGTTAACGATTACTTTATGGAGCACAGTGTAAAATGTCCTATGTCTGAAATGCATTTGGTAGCCGAACAATCTACATCGCTATCATCAGATAATGACCAGCCAACAAAGCTTGATACTACTCATAGCAACCATTGCCAATTACACCCACAGTGTACTGCACATATAAATTTAACTTCGTTATTAGACTTAAATCTGGATCAGTTAGCCTTCAGACAGCCTATACGCAATATACTGATTTCTGGCGATGAATTAGTTCTCTCAATCTATCCAACCCTGTCTAAACGCCCTCCGAAGACCTGATCCACCTGGCTTAAACTCATAAGCCTTTTCGACGTTATCTGCTTTATCTTTATACAGCAGTAAAAGTGTCTGAGATAACTTAGCAATTGATACATATAGCAGTTAAGCATAATCCCAGATAACCAATGAAATTAATGCAAGTAGTGATATTTAAATAACCTGGAGTCATATGACTTCATTAAATAAGCAACGAGGAAATGAAATGAAAACAATTAAAAGTTTGATATTAAGTACTGTAGTGATTGCAATGTCTTCAGCAGTTGGGGCTCAGGGAATGGACCCATCGATGATGCAACAGTACCCAGGCGGCATGACGCCTCAACAAATGCAGCAGATGCAACAGCAAAGAATGCAAAATGGTATGCCCATGGGAGATCCTGGCACGATGCCGATGTACCAGCAAAATATGCCCATGATGGATTCACAGCGTAACCAGATGATGATGGATCCGGTAATGCGCAAAAATATGATGCAATATCGTCAGGCATGCATGTCTGGGCAGGGCGGTATGATGCATCATCAAATGATGCAACACATGACTCAAATGGAGCAGCGTCTGGATAAAATTGAAGCGATGTTAGCAGAGCTAATCAAGTTACAGAAAAGTAAATAGAAACACCTACAAAGTTATTCGTGTGCAGAATTAGATATTTACCAGCACCCGGATAAATTATTTTGGGACACTTAAAGAGGTGATGAGATTATGAACAGTTTATCAATGAGTATTGGTCCATTTTACATGATAGCCACCTGGGTATTAGTTGGATTTTCAACCTATGCACTTTTTAGATTCTTTTTTTCAAATACCCAGAACAACAAAGTCGAAAGCGATATTGATATCCTGAAGAAGAGATATGCAAAGGGTGAGATTGACTCAGCAGAGTTTAATAAGATTAAAAATGATCTCCAACGATATTAGGGAACCTCTGATCAAATCGTGGATCGGTGTGTGGTGGCTGAAATAATCCGGATCAGCGTTAAAAAGTTTCGCAAGAGCTTGCTATTACGTGCACTTTTCGCCTTGATCCGAACTATTTCATCTCACCACACCCTCGACCCAGAACTAATCATAGGTTCCATAGAGGTGTAAGCGATGTCACAGACAAGTTTAGTAAGGCGTAAAATTTCATTATCTGCTCCAGTTTCGAACGAACAAATACAGAAATGTATTACATCAATGAGAGAGAATGAGGCCATACAAAACGTAGAGTATGGTCGGTCCAGTAACACCCTCTCAATTGAATATGATCAGCTTTTAACGAACTACTCAACTCTATTAGCCCACCTGTCTGAGCTGGATATTGCTTATAAAGAAAGTCTTACTTTTAAATTACGAAAAAACTGGTATGACTACCTGGATGCAAACACCAGAGAAAATGCATTGGCACCGCCTGCATCCTGCTGTAATAAGCCGCCTAAAAAAACCAACTTAAAATGAAATTACCGGAGCTCATCTCATGAGCGAAGTTACTGATAAACGGAGATAAACGCGGACATATATTCACGCCAAATTTTTCATACGTGTATCTACTCTTTTCTCAGAGGCAAACCACCAAGGGGAATAGTTAAAACTGAACCTAGCCACAGTATCGGAATACTGATAAGGGTAACCAAACCGCATTCATGTCCTTTACAAAGATAAAAGTAATATGAAACAAGTATAGGAATAAAATAGGTAAGAATAGAGCTTATTAGGACCCTATGTGGAAATACAGACCAAAAACTTATTACAATAAAAATTACAACTGGAATGAAAAATATGGATAAGACAGCTATGGAGTAGTACCCAAATTCAGAAAAATCAAATCCGCGCGTCAAAAAATATAGTTGTAATATTCCGAAAATTGCCGAAGTAATCACTGAAAGTATTGGAGTTATTTTCATATTGGTTCCCTAACGCTTACTTAAACAGCTGCGCCACAGAGGTAACGTGAGTGGCACGATAGTTCCGCGAGTCCGTTTTAAAGTTTTTGTTTGGATAATAATAAATTGGATGTTCTCAATTATCATTTTCTATTTAGCCATCTCTTCTTTTCCACAAAATAATAAACAAACTAGCAAAAAATACTGGAGTCCAAAACCATTTTGCTACCGTTACTTTATAAGCAAAACTATCTTGACTCGGTACCTCTATACCTAGTATTGAAATTGGAATGTCGGCCATTGAAATAACTATATCAGTGACAACAGGCACGGGGATTATTGCAAAAACAAACAAAACCAAAGGGAATATAAAGAAAAAAAATAAAGCAAAAATACTAGATACGATTGCCGCGGCAACAAATTGATTTACTTTATTTTTATTTTCATTATCCATTCAACATCCTAACCAGGCTGTAGAAAAATTAAGTTTTGAATACAGATATTCTCTAACCTGTAGTAGTTCAGACCCGATCTGACAGTTACCGGATTTTAGAAGTGACTGTCAGGTTAAATTTAGTTTAATAATTTTTCCTTCCAGATTTTCTTGCCATCGATGAGTGTCTCCATCGGTGTTCTACCGCAGCACATTTTACCTTGATGCGTGCGCTCATTATTGTAGTAAAGCATCCATTCGTCCAGATCATTTTGCAACTAATCTTTTTAAATCTTTTTAAATCTTTTTAGGACACCCAGTTTTTGATACTTGACATGACTATAGATCAACGCTAACGTAAAATCCATTGACTCAACGCAAGGAGCGCATTATACCTAAAGCTAGGAAAACTCAGGTTTCTATCGAAGCCACCCCTTACTACCATTGTATTTCCCGCTGTGTACGCCGTGCTTTTTTATGTGGCAAAGACTCCCAATCCGGTCAGGATTATGAACACAGAAGACAATGGATCGAAGATCGACTACTTTCATTATCTAAAATCTTTGCTATTGATATCGCCGCTTATGCGATCCTGAGCAATCACTATCATGTCGTTCTGCATATCGATCAGCAAAAGGCCGAAGCCTGGTCTATACGTGAGGTCTGTAACCAATGGCATCAATTGTTTTCTGGGTTTAGCCTGTCCAAACGTTTTATGACGGGAGAAGCCTTATCGCCTGCTGAAGAAGAGCAGTTAACGCTAAAAGTAGAAGACTGGCGACAACGCCTAATGGATATCAGTTGGTTCATGCGTTGTTTGAATGAACCTATTGCACGTCAGGCTAACCAGTAAGATAAGGCCACCGGAAGGTTCTGGGAAGGACGTTTCAAGTCTCAAGCCCTGCTAGATGAAAAAGCATTGGCTGCCTGTATGGCATATGTCGATCTCAATCCCATTTGTTCCCGTATGGCACAGACACCTGAAACATCGGATCACACCTCTGTTAAGAAACGCATCAAACACCAATCACAGACTAGTCCTGTTAACCCAGAAGCAATACGTGCTCAACCCAGTCAGTTACTTCCTTTCGCAGGTTACCCGAGTAACAAAATGCCAAAAGGCTTACCCTTTAGGTATACCGATTATCTAGAACTTGTTGAATGGACTGGACGTATTCTGCGAGATGATAAAAAGGGATATATTCCTGACCATCTGCCAGACATACTGACCCGACTTAATATTGATCCCAGGCACTGGGTTTACCTGACAAAAGATTTTGAAAGCCCATTTAAATCATTGGTCGGTAGCGCTTATAAAATTAGGCAAGCCTGTGAACAAATGGGAAAGAACTGGGTGCACGGCGTGAAGCGCTGTGCTGAAGTTTTTCCTGACACATAACTAAACAACCCCTTAAAAATTTCTTTCAAACACCAACTTGATATCACAGGTTGCAGGATCATTTTGTCTTGAGAAGCAAGCCAGAGATAAAATTCACAATAAGGTTAAACAAAACCCTATTTTTGACTTAATACCCCCTTCATTTAACTGTAGCCATAGCTGAAGTTTAATTTCCTTTTCATTTACTGGGTGTCTTTGTTTACTCTGGGTGTCTTTGTTTACTCTCTGGGTGTCTTTGTTTACTCTTGTTTACTCTTTTTTACTGTCTTTGTTTACTGTCTTTGTTTACTGTTGTTTACTGTTTGTTTACTCCTAATATCAATCCGCCATTACCACTTTTAATATTTAAAAATAGTTTACACACCATAAGAACGACCGCTATTGGCACACCAGAGACATACGACTAGTAATCTTGAATGACCACTATTATCCGATTCTGACTGCGTATCGACGTTTTATTTTGACTGTTTTCATGACCATCACAGGTTAAATATTTCACTATTTTCAGTGGGTCTCATGATCGCATATCACTGCTATATCACTGTTTTATTAACTAATTAATTCACTACAAAGGAATTTGACAAGCATTTAGTATCTTGTCTTTTGCATTACTCTTCATAAACTAATTTTTTGACACTTGATTTTAATTAATAGCAGACCGTGGAAAGTTTTTTAAAGAGTTGTATCCATGTGCAAGTTACTGGCTATACATGACCTGACCCTTTTATAACTCAACTTACCACGTGCCAAAGGTAATGCTATTAATAACCCATAGTGTGTAATAAAGAATAGTTAATTATTTCCGCTACATTCGATCTAAAGCGGAATAAGATATTTTCAGATGTGTTCCTGAAGTGGATTATTTAGTATAGAAGATTACCAGGTTTGGTATACCCGATTAAGGATCACTTACATTTTTAAAACAACAATAGGTGGTCTAGTTATGAGAGCAGGAACGTTACTGAAAAAAAGTCTCTTGGTGCTTGCAGTTTTCTCCGCTTCCGTTGGTGTGGTATCTGCTGATGTACCCGCATTAACTGTTAGTGGTAATCAAATTTACAGCGGAGGTGAAATTGCAGGTTTAGCTGGTAATAGCTTCAATGCAATTAATACTGGATCGGGTCATGAAAAAATGTACAACGCCAGTGTCGTGAAATGGCTTAAAGATGATTGGAAAAGCAGGATTGTCAGGATTGTAGTGGATGTTGACGATAGCACCCCACTTGTACTTGACGCTAATAAAACTTTTAAGCGAGCCCTGGCGGTTTTTAATGAAGCTGTTGCCAATGACATGTACGTGATTGTCGATTTTCATACGCATCATGCTGAAAATAAAAAAAACGAAGCGAAACAGTTATTTGAATATGTGGCAGAGTATTACAGCAGCTATAACAATGTTATTTATGAAATATATAACGAACCACTAAACGTTAGCTGGGATAATGTAATCAAGCCCTATGCGGAGGATGTAATTTCTACCATCCGCTCAATGGATCAAAATAATTTGATCATTGTTGGTACACCTAACTTGTCGCAGGACGTCGATATTGCTTCCCTAAATCCAATCATGGGTGAAAATATTGCTTACGCACTTCATTTTGATGCGGGTACTCATGGGCAAAGCCTTCGTGATAAGGCGTTGACGGCAATGAACAATGGTATCCCACTGATAGTAACGGAGTGGAGCTGCGTTAATCAAAATGGTGGTGGCGAAGTGAACCAAGCCAGTTGCAATGAATGGATGGCCTTTTTAAAAGAACACAATCTAACTCATCTAAATATGGCTGTGAGTAACAAAAATGAAGGCACTTCAATCATAAAGCCCGGTGTAAGCCCAAATGGAAACTGGACAGCATCTGATTTAACTGCTTCAGGCACTTATGCAAAAAATGTTATCTCAAATTGGAGTACGTATCACGTTGATCCAGTAACTCCAGTTGATAACCCAGTTGTTGATCCAGTTGACGACCCAGTTAATGACCCAGTTAATGACCCAGTTGTTGATCCAGTTGATAACCCAGTTGATAGCCCAGTTGATAACCCAGTTGATGACCCAGTTGTTGATCAAGCCGATCCTAATGTTAATAATGTTTTCACTATTATCACAGAGCTGGTTGATCAGGTTATTCAATGGGTAAGTAAAATTAATTGGTCCAAATGGTTTTAAATGATTTGATTAACCAAGGCAGTCCGGTTGACCCTGATTCACGTGTCAATCAACTTGAATCAGAGTTTTCAGGAAAATTATTGGGGTCTTACTTTCCATAAAGCCCAGGTAAAAATTCGCCCCATTTTTTAGATAACTACGACAATAAAAACGTTCGAGTAAACTCCCCTCGGCAAATCCAGGGGATTTGGAATTTAGAGAATCAAAAAATCCTGGAATCAAGGAATAGAGGTATTACACACTATCCTTTAATGTTGCCTAGTATCGACCTCCCCATAGGCTGCCGGTTCGCTTATAGATATAGTTAGTGTATTAAACATAATAACTCCCCAATATTTGCATCACTTTTCCGATACCATTTTCAGTGTGCAGTGTAACGAGTATATGCACTCGATTTGTCATCAGTGTATCAGCATGAATATCACAATAATGTTTGTTTTCCGAATCGGTAAGCTTTTCCAGATACAACTGATAGCCACCTTCTTCCCTAAAGATTTCCTGAAGGTTATTTCCACGCTGGATAATACTTGCCTAGCGGCCTGGTATCCAGGCTTACAGTCGAGGTAGAGGCTCTTCAGAAACCGGTAACTTTAACAGGTACAAATGATGATAGCGCTACAGGCACTGAACTTGCGGGAAAAACTTTTAATATTGTACTGATTGTAGCTCACTGATTGCTGAACCAATTTCCCTTCTATTTCTACGACTGATGACAATAGTAGCAGTAACAACTCTGTGGTGATTTTTTCAGAAACTTTTCAAAATTCTAACGTTAATTTACAGTCTGCAAATTTGGATAACTTCCTTAACTATAACTAAAATACGACCTATGTAGTTGATGGCGAAACCTATGCATTAGTCGATAATAGTATTGCTTACAGCGGTAATAACTCTATACATTTTAAAGATAGTCTGGCACAGATAGTGTTCAAGCAATCCGTTAATAGCCAACACCTGTATCTGTGCGCATTTGTCCGGATGAGCAAGCAAATGCAGAAGAGTTCAATATCAAGCTTCACTGCAATAGCTCAGCTACCTTTTTTAGGAGAGGTGGCAATTGAAAAGCAGATAACATCTTATTGCCTGTTTTGATTGAAATAATATTCCAGGTACCTATCAAAACTTACATCGTCTTCACTTTCCATCTGAAGTTGCTTCTGTATTGACTCGTCCGCCATTTTTTTGAAAAAACTGACTTTTTCATCTGGTAAAACAGTATTTTTATAATACTGATAATGATGATGAGACATTCGCTTGGCATGTTGATAAAAACTCTCTCCACGTTCTCTCATATCCGCCAGCATCCTGGCCGAAGGTGTTAAATCCGGGTCATAAATAGCGGCAATCTGAGACTTTACACTGGAGAAGTAGTTTTCACTATAATGTGCGCTATCCAGCAGGCTTGCGACTGCTTTCATTTCCTTGCATAGCTCGCCAGCCCATACCTGAAGTTTAATTTTTTCATCGCCACGTCCCAGACGTAAGCCCGCTTGTCTTCCCTTATGGGCAACCAGCAGAAGATTCTCATCGATGGCAAAAATTTCGCTTTTAGTTAAAACTGGGCTCTCATGAAGCAGGCAAAAAAGCATGAACACCTCCAGAAAATAAAGTTGTTCAGAATTGATTCCATGCGGGTCAAAAGCGTTCACATCTAGCGAACGCAACTCAAGATAGGCTATGCCTCTTTTATGCAGGGCAAGGGATGGCATTTCATTGGCCTGCAATATTTGCTTAGGCCGGACTGAACTGTAATATTCATTTTCTATTTGAAGAATATTGGCATTAAGCTGTTGATATTCTCCATCGACTTTAACGCCAAATGCTTCATAGCCGGAATACGGGGTATTAATCGCACACTGCAGACTTTTTACATAGGCATCCAGTGTGTCATAATTGGCCTTAATACCGGTCAATTCCTCTTTATTATTTTGATAGCCTATATCACCTAGTCGTAATGATGTCGCGTAAGGCTCGTAATAAGTATTACTGTCAAATTCCTGTAACAGGCTTTTCTTACCATGCAGGAATGATTTGCAAACCGCTGGAGATGCCCCAAATAAATAAGGCACTAACCAACCGTACCTGAGCAGGTTACGAACTGCCCCCATATATTGCTTTGAAATAAAATCCTGCAATTCATCTGAATTATTGTTGAGTGATTGATATAGCTGCCAGAATTCATTCGAAAATGAATAGTTAAAATGAACACCTGCAATAACCTGCATTGAACGCCCATAACGCAGGCCTAATCCACGACGATAAACTGTCTTCATCTGAGCAGCATTTGAATAACCGTATTGCGCTAATGGAATATCAGCATCTCCATCACAAACACAGGGCATACTGGTTGCCCATAAAATTTCATTGTCCAGGTTCTGGTATATAAAATTCTGGATATCATCCAGGGACTGGATAACCTCGGTCACCGAATTACAGGGTGGGGTAATCATTTCTGTGAGTGCTTCAGAAAAATCTGTGGTGATTTGCGAGTGAGTGAGCGCAGCCCCCCAGGCCTTAGGGTGTGGCATTTGCGAAATATGACCATCCGGAGTGACTCGCAGACTTTCTTTTTCCAGTCCTATTTTTGAAGATGATAAAGCCTCTTCAAAGTTAGAAGCAGTCAGCAGCGATAATCGTCTTTTTAATAATTCATACATAGTTAAGTTCACTAACAGTTAAAATACAACGCCAGTACAGATAGGGAACTTCTGATTACTTCAGAGCTTCCTTAGATATAAAGGTTCACATATACAGCACAGGCCAGCATTACCAGAAGAGTAACATTTTAACCTTTACTGTTTGTTTCTTTTTTAAGACACCCTGTTCATTGCGATAACAATTCCCATATTGCTATCCCGTTAGACTTATATTGGTAGGCTAGAGTCAATTATCAATGTACATAGATGAATATTTCACACGTATTGGCTAGGCCCTGTTAAGAATGGCACTTACCTTAGCCCAACGCTAAAAGAATTCGTCCTCGTAATGACAATGCATCAAGTCTTAAGTAAGTGCCATTCGGGCCTGTTAACACGTGTTAACAGGCCCTAAGGAATCTCTTCCCTTACCCTGGCCTGATAGTTTTTGGGTGACAGACCCGTTTTCTCCTTAAAAAAGCGACTGAAATAACTCGGATCATTAAACCCCAGTTGGTAGGCGACCTCTGCAATAGGCATGACTGTGTAGGCAAAACAGCGTTTGGCCTCCTGTATGATGCGATCATGAATGACATCCAGCGCCGATTTATCTGCTACTTCTCGACAGATACGGTTTAAATGGGTTCCTGATATGCGCAAACGGGCAGCATATTCGGCGATGGTTAATTTTTGCGCAAGGTGCTGGCCAATCTGATTCTGGAACTGCCGGTAATACCAGGAAGCAGGACTATTCACTCCCCAGTTTTGCTCCTTCTGCTGTTCGTAATCGTGATAACGCAATAGTTTACCAATCACGATGCCAACCAGGCTCTGGATGGTAAGATTACGCGCCAGCTGTCTCTCATTGTATTCAGTTTTGATCTGTACAAATAGATTATCCAGCTGATTCAAAAAGTCTTCATGCTCAGACCCATTGATCAGCATCGGCCTGTTCAATAAATCTATCGCGGCTGGAGACGGAGCAATCAACGTTTTCATGTAATCTGCAGACAATGTTATAACTTCGCCTTCAAGATCACGTGATATATCAAATGAGTGCACTGAGGTCGGCGGAATATGCAAAAACACCGGAGCCTTGAAGTGATATTCCAGCTCTTCCAGCGTCAGCACACCTCCTCCCTGTCGAAACAGAACCAGTTGGAACAAATCATCATGCCGATGCGGATCCACCTTCCAGTTGTGTTGCCGCATGGATATGGTCACATCGTCAACATGAACCGGTTCGAAGGTCAGATCGGTATCAGGATCATGATCCCGATACAGCCTGTAGTTTGGAATGGCTCTCTTCATATCGTCTTGCACTCACGCTTTATCTGACTTGTGCATACTTGCACAATCCGCACACTTTTTCTGTCCATGTTCGAATATTACCATTTTTATCGTGATTTTCTCATTCACCACAATCCTTCTTGCCCATAAAGTACAGACACTGATGAAGGCTTAAGCTCGATTCAAAAGGGTATTGCGAGATAAACGACAATGCAATTACTCATTAAAGTATAACTTTCGGGAGAAATGAAATATGACATTAAGGCATGAGAACCCTATTCCGGGCACGACCATGTTCGATGGTGATATGGCGATAAAAGGCTATGCATTGAACAAGATGTGCTACTCATTCAACAGTGCTGCAGCACGCGCTGAATTCCTAGCAGACGAAGAAGCCTACATGGAAAAATTCGGCCTCAATGACCAGCACAAAGATGCCATTCGTAACAAGATAGTGCTGGACCTGATCGCAGCAGGCGGCAACATTTATTACCTGGCAAAATTTGCCGGTATATTTGGCCTGAATGTACAGGATGTAGGTGCGCAGCAAACTGGCATGACGGTTGAAGCATTTAAACAGAAACTGCTAGCGGCAGGAGAATAAACAATGGCAAAAATAGTCGGTGGATTGACCACATCACATATTCCAGCAGTCGGCAGCGCTATCGCCAATAAACTTTTCGACGATCCCTACTGGAAGCCTTTTTTCGACGCCTACCCTGCTGCGCAGGAATGGCTGGATGAAGTTAAACCAGACATCGCTATCGTGGTATATAACGATCACGGTCTGAATTTCTTCCTGGATAAAATGCCAACATTCTCTATGGGTGCTGCAGCTCAGTACCATAATCAGGATGAAGGTTGGGGTATTCCTCAGATCGCGCCTTTCGAAGGTGATCAAAAATTCTCATGGCACTTGATCAACTCACTGGTAAATGATGAATTCGATATGTGTAGCTGCCAGGAAATGGATGTAGACCATGGCTTTACCGTCCCCATGCAACTATTCTGGCCCGAGTATGAAAAAAGCGGCATCAAAACCGTACCTCTGTGTGTCAACACAGTTCAGCACCCCATCGCATCTCCTGCGCGTTGTCTGAAACTGGGTCGCGCACTGGGCAAGGCGATTGAATCCTACCCTGAAGATGTCAGGGTCGTGATCATTGGCACGGGTGGATTATCTCATCAGCTTGACGGAGAACGCGCTGGTTTCATCAACAAGGAATTTGACCTGATGTGCATGGACAAGATTGTCTCTGACCCTGATTACTTCAATGACATGTCTATGCATGAGCTGATCGAAGAAGCAGGCGCACAGGGCGCGGAATTTATCCTGTGGCTGATCATGCGTGGCGCCCTAACCGGTGATGTGAGCAAGGTCCACAGTAATTACCACATCCCCATCTCTAACACAGGTGCGGGCATGATGGTGCTGGCGAACGATTAGTATCAAAAAAACCGGGGTTGCAATAACCCCGGTTTTGCCTTCGAAGGTGAAACCTGTCCCACCAGTTATGTGAAACCACGAAGATCACGAAGGCATAAAGAAATTAATCTCTGTGTTCTCAGTGTACTCTGTGGTGACATGCTTTAAGGTTTTACTCATAGCATTCCTTTAGAAAACCTTCGTGTTCTTCGTGGTTAAAATAAACTATTTGCTAACCTGCACTCGAAGTGCAGATTAATTTGATCTTACTGAGCTTAATTTCCACGATTATTGAACAAATAAGCTACTGAATTCTTGAAATTAAGATGCTATTTTTAGCTCAAACTTAAATCAACCAGAATCACAGCAGAGAACTCAGATGCCGAATTACACCCCGCCATTACGCGACATGCTTTTTTTATACAACGAAGTGCTGCATGGCAAATACCTGCAATCCCTGCCTGGCTTTGAAGAAGTCGATGCCGAAACCGTAGAAGCAATTCTTGAGGAAGCCGGTAAATTCTGCGTGCATGAATTATTGCCGTTAAATCGTAACGGTGATGAAGAAGGCTGTCACTGGGACGATGGTAAGGTCACGACTCCAAAAGGGTTTAAGGAAGCTTATCAGCTGTATACCGAATCTGGCTGGGGTTCGCTGGCGATGGACCCGGTGTTTGGTGGACAGGGATTACCCAAAACGCTGCACCTGATGATTGACGAAATGGTGTGCTCCAGCAATCTCTCATTCAGCCTGTACCCAGGGCTCACCAACGGCGCTTATGCAGCACTGATGGACTACGCCAGCGACGAAATCAAACGGCGTTTTGTACCCAAAATGGCCGAAGGCAGCTGGTCCGCCACTATGTGTCTGACTGAACCCCATTGCGGCACCGATCTGGGACTGTTACGCAGCAAAGCCCTGCAACAGGATGATGGTAGTTATCTGATCAGCGGTACCAAGATTTTCATTACCGCCGGTGAACATGACCTGACTGACAATATACTGCATCTGGTACTGGCAAGAACCCCGGACGCTCCCGCAGGAACCAAAGGTATCAGCCTGTTCATCGTGCCTAAATTCAGGGTCAATACCGATGGCTCTCTGGGCGCAGCCAATGGAGTCAGCTGTGGCTCGCTGGAGCATAAGATGGGCATCAAAGGATCTGCTACCTGCGTGATGAACTTCGATGACGCTCAGGGCTTTCTGATCGGCGAGTTGAACAAAGGTATGCGAGGCATGTTTAAAATGATGAATACCGAGCGTGTCGCGATGGGCATACAGGGTATAGGCGTAAGCGAAGCATCCTATCAGGGTGCAGTTGAATACGCGAAGGAACGCATTCAGGGGCGTTCACTTACGGGTGCAAAGCAACCCGAGCAGGCAGCTGATCCATTAACCGTACACCCCGATGTACGCCGCATGCTGCTTACTATGCGCGCGAATACCGAAGGCTCTCGAGCACTGGCAATCTGGCTCGGCATGCTTCTCGACAAGTCAGCACACGAAACCGACCCCATGAATAAACAGCAGGCCGAAGACCTGATTGCGCTACTCACCCCCATAGCCAAGGCTTACCTGACCGATCTCGGATTTGAATCCACCGTACTTGGGCAGCAGGTTTTTGGTGGGCATGGATATATCCGCGAACATGGTATGGAGCAACTGGTACGCGACGCACGCATTGCACAAATCTATGAAGGGACCAACGGGGTGCAGGCGATGGACCTGGTGGGTCGTAAATTAAACGCTGAAAATGGACGCTATCTAAACACATACCTCGAGATAATCTCGGGATATCTCGCTGAAAACGAAAACGATGCTGCTTTGCAGGAATTTATTCAACCGCTTGCCGAAGCCCTGTCACATCTACAGCAGGCAACCGACTGGTTAGCCAGGGCTGCCCGCAGCAATATGGATGAAGTGGGTGCCGCCGCTTATGATTATCTACGACTAGCCGGGCTAGTCACACTCGCATTCATGTGGGCTCAGATGGCACAGACTGCGTTGACCGCTAGCCAGCATTCCGATGAACTGTTTTATAAAAGCAAATTGAAAACAGCGCGCTTCTTTATGCAGCGACTGCTGCCGCAAACGGCCAGTTTAAATACCACCATACAATCTGGCGCTGCATTGTTGATGGATTTTGAAGATGATGAATTTTAATAGTAACGAATCGTAACAGGATATAACTTCAGGTAAATACTGCACTAGAGATTATCTAGCATGAAGATACCCCACACTCGCATCTGACAATTAACCGTTAGAAATCTTACCATTGTTGATCTATCCGCTCGAAAGATCGGTAGCTTTAACGCAGTCGTTGTTCATCACTTTGGCTTAATATTGTTAACCACACTTTTTTTTGGGTCTTAATCACGGATTCATCATTTATATTTACAAATCAGACTGTTTTGAGACCCTGAGTGAGTTATAAACACTTAAATAAAAATAGAATTTTGTCACAATAACAATTATCGATTTTGACTATAAAAATACTTTATAGTCGAGAATCTTGATAGAGAAGTTTTACATCATGATAAAGGAAGCCCCATCAACTACTGCAAACACTCCATTTAAACCTCTTGTTAATTCTATAAAAGATTCAACATATCAGCCTGATTTAGAACTACCTTGCGGCATAGAAACTGCCTTCAGAATTCCTGGCTCTGGTAGATTACGGTTAAATACCAGTAACTGGAACCGCGAGGCGACTAATTTTTTTACTGCGCGCTCAGCACGTGACCCTGAAAACCTGTTTAACCATGCCCAACGCATAATTCATCATATTCAGCAAAAAAACACAGAGGGCGCGTATGGTGCTTTACTTGATTTATTCATAGTACTCAAACATCATGGTCGACCTCTCAGAGAGCGTATGTTGCAATACGCCAGTCCATTATTGCAGGAAGAACAGTACCAACGACTACATCGCCTACTGGATAATGAAAAATGGAATAAGCTGTCTCTTCCTAGCAGCAACTTTTCAATTCTTTCCAGCGGAGTTGATGGATCTCGCCCTCTGGTCGAAAAAAATTTCCAGCCTTCTGATACAAGATACAATCGATTAAATGAATCCAGAAGCTACATGGAAAATGGTCAGCTTATTGCTGCGAAGACTGTATTAGAAACTGCAGTTCTTAATGGTTCTTTAGAAACAGATATTCATAAGGACTTAATAGATCTGTATCGCAGAACTTATGACAAAATAGGTTTTCTTAAAATATACCCCCAGCTTCAAATCCAACAAAAATCGTTAACAATACTTTGGAAAGAGTTAAATGATTTCTTTACTCTGGATTAATCATGCCCTCTATTCTGGAACAATTACCGCTTACTGTTTCTATTCATGGATTTACGGATTTAATGAAAAATACATTAATGTATTTTTTTAATGGCCTGAGTAATGATTTCTGCAAGATCGTTGACGATGATTCAGCCGATGTACGTATTATCGATCTAGATAACTACAACTGGAAACAATTGCTTGAAGAACACCGGGTCAAGTTCGCGGAAAAGGAACTTATTGTTTTATCAGTAACCGATAAAGAGATCGGGGATGCTGTTTTCATACCGAAACCTCTCAAACCAGATCTATTACTATCGGTACTTGAAACCATAAATAATAGAATACAAGGCCGAACACTATTAAAAACTTCAGAGACTGTATCTGAGGATGAGGTTAAGGTTGAGTCCCTGTCCGAGCTTGTGACTGAGTCTGAGTCTGAGTCTGAGTCTGAGTCTGAGTCTGAGCTTGAGCTTGAGCTTGAGCTTGAGCTTGAGCCTGAGCTTGAGCCTGAGCTTGAGCCTGAGCCTGAGCCTGAGCCTGAGCCTGAGCCTGAGCCTGAGCCTGAGCCTGAGCCTGAGCCTGAGCCTGAGCCTGAGCCTGAGCCTGAGCCTGAGCCTGAGCCTGAGCCTGAGCCTGAACCTGAACCTGAACCTGAACC
>JBNKUM010000016.1:0-8480 GCA_050298595.1 Gammaproteobacteria bacterium
GTAATCTTAGATTAAAATGGCGCGCTCGGCGGGAGTCGAACCCACGACCTTTGGCTTCGGAGGCCAACACTCTATCCAACTGAGCTACGAGCGCATTGAGGAGCCGCATTCTAAGAGATTAATCCACTCTCGTCTATGCTGTTGATTGAGCTTGTTCGCTTAGTTGCTTAATTAACAGATCCATCAGACGGCGAACCTTGGGCGACAGGTGTTTTCGATGCAGATAGACCGCATTGATCGCTATCGGTGACGAACTATAGTTTTCTAATACCTGAGCCAGCCTTCCCTGCTGGATATTCTCTTCCACAACAAATGAGGGCAGGTAGCCTATGCCACTGCCATCTATCACCAGATCGCAGGCTGCGCGTGCGTTATTGACCTGTATCTGGTCACGTATCCTGACGCTTTGCACTGTATCGCCTGAGACCAGGCGCCAGTGATTCCCTTCCGGGTAGTTGCTATCTAAAACGCAGAGATGCTCGGCTAGTGCCTGAATAGAGCCGGGCGCACCATATTGTTGAAGATAGGCAGGGGATGCACACAGCAGCATTCGGATCTCACCAATACGGCGCGATACCATCGATGATTCTTCCAGATCACCAATGCGAATGGCGAGGTCGATTCTTTCTTCTACCAGGTTGACGAAACGATCGGTCAGGTCAAGCTTGATCGTGACTTCGGGGTTCTGTTTTGCGTAAAGAGAGATGATGGGAATCAGATACATTTCTGCATAGGTGATGGGCGCTGCGATTTTGATTTCACCCTTTAATGATTCATCAGATGCCTGTAAAAAAGCATCCAGTTCGTCCAGCTCATTCAGTATCGGTCGGCATTGTTCAAAATAAGCCTGGCCACTGCTGGTCGGGCTTACCCGTCGGGTGGTGCGGTGTAGCAGGCGCACGTTGAGGCTTTCTTCCAACTGGTTTATCTGTTTACTGATCAATGCTTTAGACACGCCTAAACGTCTGGCGGATTCAGAGAAACCACCGGATTCGACCACGTTTACAAATGTGCGCATACAATTTAATTTATCCATAGCGAGATACATTGTTTACTTATCGTGAACATTTATAACACAAATCACTATATTGTTTGTATTTTATCAAGCCTCATAATTTGTCTAGCCCTTAACCCTGTTTGGAGAAATGCAATGATTGATACACGCACTGCTCCTTATGCAGCACTCCTACTAATACTTACTCTGGGCGCTATGTTTTTAGCCCATGGACTATTGAAACTTCCTGTTTTCACACCTGCTGGTACGGCAGGATTTTTTGCTTCTCTGGGCTTACCCGGATGGCTGGCTTACGCAACTATGGCAGCAGAAATTTTTGGTGGTTTGTTACTGATTGTTGGTATTCAGACGCGCAGGATTTCTTTGGCTCTGATACCCGTCTTACTCGGTGCCCTGTGGGTATATAGTGGCAATGGCTGGTTGTTTAGGACAGTACACTAGCGGTGATTGGGAATATCCACTGTTTCTGGCGATGGCTACAGCAGTACAGGCTATGCTGGGTAAAGGTGCTTATAGTTTATCGGCGGTCTTCGGGCAGAATAAGAGCGCTTATTCGAATGCTCATAGCGTGGCATAAGATTATCAGTAATCTAAACCGCAGCCCGAGCCCAACCGTGTAGGTGGACTATAGCAGAAGCTGGGCGCGATTATTTGTATTCCGAGCTGATTTAGCGCGACCGTATAAGCAGGAAGGTATTGATGAAACTGTTAATGCCAACCATATCAAGCAGGGATACTATTCAATAAAGGTGCTGAACCCATCGGGCAGAGTTCTATTGGGTCCTGAAACCTTGCGGTAGTTATTCTTTAAATAAACCTCTGTCAGGAGAAAATCATGACGTCAGAAGCAATCATTGCACAAAAAGCACCTTATGCTGTAGAAGTTGAATCAGGCAAAACCTATTACTGGTGTAGCTGTGGCCGCAGTAAGAAACAGCCTTTCTGCGATGGGGCTCATAAAGAAACTAGTATGCAACCGCTTGCCTTCACCGCAGAAAAGACCGAAACAGTTTATCTGTGCGGCTGTAAGCAATCTGCCAACACCCCATTCTGTGATGGAAAACATAAAGATCTGTAATGAACACTGAGCGACTATTTCCAACCCTGTTTGTATCGCATGGCTCACCAAGAGTCTTACAAACTGATGCTGAAGATACTCAATCCATCAGGGATCTGACTTCTCAGGTTCCTAAACCTAAAGCTATCGTAGTGGTTTCAGCCCACTGGATCGATGATCCAGTGGGTATCAGCAATATGGATCAACTGAGTACCATCCATGATTTTGGTGGATTTGCGCGCGAACTTTACCAGCTGCAATATCCGGCCAAAGGAGATGCTGCGCTTTCAAAACGGATAGCTGAGTTATTGCAGCAACAGGGTATACAGTCAAAGCTACACTCAGATCGCGGTCTGGATCATGGTTCCTGGGTGCCTTTAATGCTGATGTATCCAGATGTTGATATACCTGTTGTGCAAGTGTCGTTAGCAGCGGGATCGCTAGAGCAACAGGTTAAAATTGGTGAAGCACTCAGACCTTTGCGCGAAGAAGGCGTGTTGATCATTGGTTCTGGTGGCTCGGTTCATAATCTGTCTGAAATGAGAGATGATGGCATTACCGATCAATGGGCGATCAACTTTGAAGAATGGCTAAGACAGGCCATTGAAGGCAATGATTTCGATCAACTGATTTCAGTAGATCAATTCCCGCCTGAATTGAGACGTGCTCATCCCAGTATTGATCACTATGTCCCTATTATTGTTGCCTGGGCGGCAGGTGATCGTAGTAAAGCCGGTAGACGCATCCATCATAGTTTTAGTTACACTAATCTGGGTATGAGTCATTATCTTTTTGGGTGAGCCAGTTCACCCAGAAAGTTCATATCAGCCAGAGTTTTGCATTAGCGTTATAATGTTCATTTTTCTTAAGTGATACCTTGTGATCTCGACTGATGTTGTAATTATTGGTGCCGGTGCAGCGGGTTTGATGTGTGCAATAGAGGCAGGCAAGCGCGGCCGTCAGGTGGTCGTGTTAGAGCATGCACGCAAACCGGGTAACAAAATTCGTATGGCGGGGGGTGGTCGCTGTAACTTTACCAATTACGATGTCACGCCTGAGCATTTTCTATCGCAGAATCCACACTTCGTCAAATCGGCATTATCACGATACAGTCAATGGGATTTTCTGGCGCTGGTGCAAAGCTATCAAATACCCTTTCATGAGCGCGATCATGGGCAATTGTTTTGTAACGATAGCTCAAAAGATATCCTCGATATGATGCTTGATGAATGCAACAAGGCTGGCGTTAAGATTTCACTCAAGACAGAGATTAGCAACATAAAAAGTGATAGGGATGGTGGCTACATTGTGGTGGGTGAGCATCAGAAATGGAAATGTGATTCGCTGGTGATCGCTACGGGTGGGCTGTCTATTCCAACCGCCGGGGCCAGCCCTTTTGGCTATAAAATTGCCGAGCAATACGGTATTAAGGTATGGCCACCATCTGCAGGCCTGGTGCCCTTTACCCTGCAACCCCAAGATAAAGAACTGTATGCGCCTTTATCAGGTATAGCGGTGGATGCCAATGTCAGCTGTAACGGACAGAGCTTTAGAGAGAATGTGCTATTTACGCATCGTGGATTAAGCGGCCCTGCTATTCTGCAGATTTCGAATTACTGGCAGCCTGGTGATGTGGTAGAAATTGACTGGTTACCCGATATCGATTTACAGCTAGAAATAAATCAGGCGATTGCGCAGCATCCAGACAGATTATTAAAGACCCATATCGGCCATATGCTGCCTCAGCGTTTAGTGGCTGTGTTACTGACTGAAAAGCAGGGTGTAACCCCTGTAAGACAGTTGAATGCCGCAGCGATCAAACAACTGCAGCAGCAATTGAAGAGCTGGAAAATCAAACCAGCGGGAACCGAAGGTTATCGTGTAGCTGAAGTGACGCGAGGTGGCGTTGACTGTAATGCGGTTTCATCAAAGACCATGCAGGCGCAATCGCAGCCAGGGCTGTATTTTATCGGTGAGGTGCTGGACGTGAGTGGCTGGTTGGGCGGTTATAACCTGCAGTGGGCGTGGTCGTCAGGCTGGTGTGCCGGACAGTTTGTTTAGAGGCCCTGGCCAACTGAGGCTTACGAAACCTTCACATCAGACTTTGGATAAACCAGCGATAAAGTGGCCTCAAGATGATCACGCAGTGCTGCACAGGCACGCTCTATGTCACGAGTTAAAATGATCTCTGCAAGCTGATCGTGTATCTCGGTAACCTGTTGCATACCATGCCATTGCTTCATCATGATACTGCGATAGCAATTAGCCTGCTGGTAAAGGGTTTCCTGCAGGGTTAGTAATCGTGATGAGCCACAACCCGCCAGCAGTGACCGATGAAACCTCCAGTGAGCATCCTCTATTTCTTCCGGAGAGGGAAGGTCGCCGTCTTTGTACATGATGAGGAGGTAAACAACCTCGAAGCTCTGGCAAACCCTGAAGCTTTAGCATTTTTCCGAGACAGGCCCTAAGCTGAGTCGACAGAAACAAGCCGTCCTTTTTTCGTTTCCAGAGGAAGGTCGTCGTATCGGATGTAACGCGTCTCCTGAAGCTCAGCAAACGCTTCCTTGTTCAGTGCCGTATCCTTAAAGGCCCCTATTTCTCAGATCTTTTTGCCCAGAAATTCATCATATAAATAGCCAGGCAAATCAATTAGAAACGGGTTTACGTCTTCAATCTGTCAAGTTTCAGCGTTCAGCAGCAGGATGCCGTCCCGAGTGGTTTCAAACAGGCGGCGATAAAGGTTTTCGGATAATTGCAGGGCATGGCCCGATGTCGGCGCATTTGCATCGTCTTCAGCAATAATCGCTTGCAAAGCTGTATCTGTGCCAGAGTTATCGTTTCCTAATTTGCTCATGGCAACCTTCCCATTGGTTCGCGACAGTCAAAATGAGTAATCTGCTTTTTCACTCTTGATACATGGATTATTCAAGTTGAATCGACGCAGTGAGTGAAATTGGTTTCTAGATCCACAATTATGGTAGCACAGTGTCGAATTATATAATCGGTAGCAACGGAGCGGAATTAACCCGATGATCAGGAGTGAATGGGCCCTGGCTCTATTTAATGATCCCACCATTGTTCTTAAGATAATTGCATGAAAACGAACACTCAACCTATGGGAAATGCTAAAATTTTTAAACCCATTATAAAATTAATCTTTTACGCCATGAGTGCGCCCTGAAACACGGGTTAAGGAATAATATGCAACGTAAAAATAGTGAGATGGAAAATTCTTTTATTGTCTACAATTAAATAAAGAGAGTATTGTAGATAGGGCCTGTTAACACTAATTAACCGGAGAGCTAAACTATGAACACATGGATTTTGGTAGCAGACGGGGCTCATGCACGAATTTTTAATGCCGATACAGCAAAATCCGCATTAAGTGAAATTGAGAGCATGATCCATCCTGAGTCTCAGCAGCGCGAACAGAAGCTAACATCCGATTTACCAGGGAGTCAGGCTGGTGGTGCAACGGGTAGTTACCACTCAGTTAGTAGTGAGACCGAACCCAAGAAGTATGAGGCAAAAGTATTTGCCAAAGCACTCTGCAAGCACCTTGAAGCGGCATATAATGCGCATAAATTCCGTCAGCTTATTGTTGTTGCAGCGCCTGCGTTTCTTGGCCTTTTACGTGCAGAGATGAAAAAAAACGTCTCAAAGGTTGTTACATTGGAGATCGACAAAGATATCGTCGAACAGGACATTGACTCGATTAGAGCTCAACTGCCTGACATTCTGCCTTACCTGCCCCTATAAAAATAGGGCCTGTTGTACACAAAGAGGCTCTTTGCTGGATTAATGGGCAATTTTGTTGATGTTAATGATTGATTACCATCAAGCAAGATTTAGGAAAATTATGGCTCGTCCATGAAGACTGGAATTTGCCGGAGCGCTTTACCACATCACCTCGCGAGGAAATCAAAGAGATGATATTTATGAGAATGATGATGATCAACAACAGTTTCTGGAACTGGCCCGAAATATCATGCTCAACCCAGTGCGAGCACAAATGGTGAGATCAGCCCGAGATTGGCTCTGGAGTAGCTATAGGGCAACCGCGGGACAGCAAGACCCCAGCACTGTTTGCAAACCGACTGGATTTTGGCCGCATTTGGAACAAGAAAGCAAAAGGCGATAGAAGGCTACAAACAATTCGTATCAGAAGGTAAAGAAAGAAATTGGAGTTCATTTTGGATTGCATTATTCGACAGTCAGTGGAATTATCATAACCCATTTTAAAAAGTCAGTTTGCAGTTAAACAAACAGGCGTTTTATGATTCAAATAAAACAATTACAACGCAGCTTTAATACTTTCTAAAATAGGCGTTGTAGGGCGACCAATCAGAGTTGAAAGATCTTTACTATCGCTGTACAGACCACCCTTTGATGCACCAACTTTGGTGTCGGTCAGAATAGCCGCGAAACCTTGAGGCAAACATTCTCCAATTAAAGCGTTAGTATAATCTGACTCAGGCATATCCTGATAAACAACAGTTTTACCTGAAGCTTCAGAAATGGCGGCGGCGTATTCGCTTAAGGTAAAGGCCGTGTCACCTGCTAACTCGTAGACTTTACCCGCCTGGTTGTCTGTCGTGAGCACTACTGCAGCCGCTTCGGCATAGTCTGCACGAGCGGCAGTGGATAATTTTGCATCTACAGCACAGCCTAAGACTACACCGTTTTCAAGTACTACAGGTAAACTAATAGTGTAGTTTTCAGAGTACCAGCTGTTGCGCAAAAGTACGTGAGGGATGCCCGATTCAGCTAGTAATGCTTCGGTTGCCACATGTTCTTCAGCTAGCAGTAAGGGTGACGTTGTTGCATTCAATATACTGGTATAAGCAATCAGTGACACGCCTGCTGTTTTGGCGGCATCGATGACGTTTTTATGTTGAATCCTACGTTGACCTACTTCACTGGAAGAGATTAGCAGGACTTTTTCTACACCTTCCAGTGCAGCATGTAGGGTATCTGGTTGGTTGTAATCTGCCTGTCGAACCTGGACCCCTTTTTCTGCCAGATCTTTAACGCTGTCCGGGTTACGAACGGCCGCGATTATTTGCCTGGCAACAGTTTTCTCGAGCAGAAAGTTAATCACCAGACGACCCAATTGGCCAGAGGCACCTGTTACTAAAATCATGTTTCTACTCTTTTATGTATTGTTAATAAAGAAAAAAAGAATATACAATGTACAAACTAAAAGTAAGTACGCACAAAAAGGTAAGTATGAGTATAAATCAAATTTTAGACAATTCTTCTTCTGTAGAGAGCTCTGACCGGGGCGACGTATTCTCTGACATATGTCCTTCACGTGAAGTGTTAAACCATGTCACCAGTCGCTGGGGCGTGTTAGTACTGGTTGCGCTCAAGGATGGTCAAACGTATCGCTATTGTGAATTGCTCCGTACCATTAATGGCGTGAGTGAAAAAATGCTTGCTCAAACATTAAAGCAATTAGAGCTTGATGGTTTTGTATTACGAACCTCTTTTCCTGTAGTGCCGCCACATGTTGAATACAGACTGACCGAGATGGGCCAGCAGGTCACTGAGTATGTTGCAGGTCTGTCTGACTGGATTGAAGATAATATTGAGGATATTTTGTCGCGGAGAAAATCTAAACCGGGTCAGACCTAATTAAGTTGCCAGGAGCGGTCGTTCACTGCAGATTTATGGAAACTACAAAAGTAAGAGCAAATTAATCGTAGAGTGATTCTTTATGTTTACTGAGCCTGATTTTTAGCTATATATTTAAAGGGGTAATTTTTATGGAAAAATTAGCCTTTTAAGCACTGAAAATAGCCTGTTTTTGTATGAAGTTTCACTATAATCAATTGCTTACGAAGGTCCGGCCCGGTGTATTTTAAAACTCGGTTCAAGGACTCAGAACACATTTCTACGAGGCAATATGCACGGATAGTTGAGCAAAAATCGGGGTCAGATCACAGAATATTCTAATATTAGAGTAAACTGTGCTCTGACCCCGGTTTCCTGCAGTTTTTACGATGCAATAAAGTCGACGCTTGTTACTTTCTTTTGTATTTAAGATGGAGCAGGTGAATGTCTGGTTTGGGTGTGCGTCAGTAGTCATTTAAGGTCAGCAAGTGAATGACTCCTTCCTGGAAGCGGTTATTCCGGGTTAATGAGTGATTGTCTCTGGTGTGCCATGAGCGGTCAATTAAATACGTATCCTAGTTATACAGCTGTAGTATATTAGTAAGTATTGTGATCTGATCCCGGTTTTCTTTTTGACCCCGGTTTTCTTTTATTAATAAACCATTTTGCGCGGAGTTACTGGTGTAGTAGTTGGACAGAGGCAGACAGGGTTTTGAAACTAACCCGATTATCGAGATGCCGTTGTAAGAGCTAGATGAAGGTTCATTTCTTCAAAGCTAAATTTATTGCTTG
>JBNKUM010000017.1:0-55476 GCA_050298595.1 Gammaproteobacteria bacterium
ACAGATGTAATGATTGTTTGAATGTAAATCGATTCCGCAATACAGTGCTTTCATGGCAGTCTCCAATGAGTGTTGTTGGAACTTTCATTGTAGCTCCGCCACAAGTCGGGGCGGAGACTGCCTTATGTTTATCAGACTCGAATGGTGCTTAGTTAAGCTCAAAGCTAAAATAATGCGTCATTGCGAGGAGTGCGCGACATGGCAATCTCAACGCATGACGCCACTTTTAGTAGATTACCGCGTCGCAAGCTCGGTAACTGCTGCGTTACTCTACCACCTACGTCCATGCAGGCGTCCTCGTAATGACAGTGCATCAAGTCTTAAGTAAGTGCCATTCTTAACAGGCCCTAATTCATTTCGATCATTTAAAATAAATCTGTAAGTTTTTTTAAAGCATAACGACTAAGTCTGAAACCAATCACTATTGTTGAAGTGTTAAAGATTTGGTGACTACTATCCCCTGGTTCCCTGATTAATACTCTGGTTAAAAAACACATACATGGTTATAGTTCCTGCTCTATTAAATATGGATCAGAGCGTATTTCATGACTGATGACCGAATAACCCCAGCAACAGGAAGAAGTGGAAAAGGGGGGGTAAATTTTGAAGACGAGGTCTTCTTAACAGAGTTACGTGGGAAAATGCTCAAATTTGCAACGCTCCAGTTATCAGATCCACATTTAGCGGAAGACACTGTTCAGGAAGCACTTATCGGTGCGTTAAAGAATGCTGATTCTTTTCGCCGTCGATCGGCTTTGAAAACGTGGGTGTTTGCGATACTGAAAAATAAAATTGCTGATGTTTTACGGCAAAAAACACGTAGGTCGGAAGTCACTCATTCATCTATTGATGATGAAGGCGATGATAATCTGGACAAACTTTTTAATTCCAGGGGGTTCTGGCAGGCAGATGAGAAGCCTGTGTCCTGGTCTCAACCGATGGAGTCTGTACAAAATGATCATTTCTGGCTGGTATTCGAAGCCTGTCTTGAGCATTTGCCGGCAAACCAGGCGCGCCTGTTTATGATGCGGGAATTTATTCAGTTAGACACTGCAGAAATATGTAAAACTCTGGAGATATCTACCAGTAACCTGCATGTCATGTTGTATCGCTCCAGATTACGCTTACGAGAATGTCTGGAAAATAACTGGTTCAAAGATGGAGAAAAGTCATGATGAATTGTAAAAAGGCCACCCTGTTATTGTCTGAGGCTCAGGATCGTGAGCTATCTCTTAGCGAGCGCGCTGCGCTGAAAATTCATCTAATGATGTGCTCTGGCTGCGCTAATTTTTCACAGCAGATCAATTTATTGCGCAGCTTTACTCAAAACTATACTCAGGGCGATGATGCTCCCCGTACCTCTGAAAAGACGAAAAATGGTCCTGAGTAAGACTCTATAGTGTTAACAGGTCCTGGTAGCCTTCAGAGCGCTGATTAAAAAATAATTTTCACTTCAAGTGTAAGAATTCCAGTAGTTGCAACGACTATAAATTAAAGCCGCATCAATAAGGGTGCTTGTCTTACTTCTAATCTGGAATTTTAACATGCTTGATACCTTACCCTATCTGGAAACTACAGGGTTTCCGCTGATTACCAGACGCAACCTGGAAACACTGCAGGTTAATCTTGGATACCGCTGTAATCAGACCTGTCTGCATTGCCATGTAAATGCAGGGCCTAATCGAACAGAAATGATGGATCAACACACACTTCAGCAGATTCTACCTGTGTTGCTAGCGCATAAAGTAACGACGCTCGATCTGACTGGTGGGGCGCCTGAGATGCATGATGGATTTCGTGAGCTGGTCAGTTCGGTGACGCATGCCGGCGTTCATGTTATTGATCGATGTAACCTGACCATCCTGTTCGAACCCGGACAGGAGGATTTAGCTGAATTCCTGGCTGAAGAAGGCGTTGAAATCATCGCTTCTTTGCCTTGCTACACATTGGAAAACGTAGATCAGCAACGTGGTAAGGGAGTGTTTGATAAAAGTATTGCTGGCCTACAGAAGCTCAACGCTCTCGGATATGGCAAGCCTGGAAGCGGTTTAAAACTAAACCTGGTTTATAACCCTCAGGGTGCCCAGCTACCGCCAGATCAACATGAGTTAGAGGCCGATTACAAGCGTGAGCTCAGCAAGCATTTTGCTATTGAATTTAGCCAATTGTTTGTGCTTGCCAATATGCCTGTTAAGCGATTTGGTTCTACCTTACTCTCTAAAAATGGTTTTAATGATTACATGGCGCTGTTAAAAGCTAATTATTCAGACGATAATCTTGAGCAGGTTATGTGCCGCACTATGGTAAACGTAGATTGGCAGGGGCATCTCTATGACTGTGATTTTAATCAGCAACTGGGTATGAACCTTGAAGGTTCGAAAAAGCCTGAATTAAAAGATTTACTGAATACGAGTCTGCAAGGGCGTGTTATCCGGGTCGCAGATCATTGCTTTGGTTGTACTGCGGGACAGGGTAGTAGCTGTGGCGGCGCGCTCTAATAACCGGAGTCTCAGGTCTGGTAGAAATGTAATATTATTGAGCAGTTCTGTCCTGAAGAAAACTCAATTTATTAAGAATAATTAAATCCTACATCGAGTCATATAAAACATGATTACTGAACTTGTCATTATCACAGGCGCTATCGCTTTGTTCTCATTACTGCTCTCACCTCGCGTTAAATCTGAAAAGTCTTTTTTTCATGGGGTTACGTCGACAGGTGATTCCCCCGCTCTGCTCACGCTGATTTTTTCTCAGGTAACCACCTGGATATTTGCCCGTTCATTAATGAATGCTGCGATTCTGGGATTCTATTATGGGATTTGGGGCACCCTGGCTTATGCGGCTTATTATCTGTCCTTTATTACCGGGGCTTCGATTATTGACAGCCTGCGATTCTGTCATGGCTATACCAATATCCAGAGTTTTCTGTTTGATCGTTTCGGCAGTATCGGCACCGGCTGTTATAACTTTGTGATTGGGTTAAGACTGGTCAGTGAGGTGTTCGCCAACCTGCTGGTGATCGGTATTCTTTTCGGTGCGGCTGGTAGCGATCTATACACACTGAGTATTGTCGGATTTGCTGTTGTCACCCTGATCTACTCTATGAGTGGAGGTCTGCATGCTTCCTTGCGTACCGATGTGATGCAAATGATCATTTTTATTATCGTTTTGCTGGCGCTGTTAGTGATTGTTATCGGTGGCGATACCTTTAGCTGGGATGTACTGGGTTTTAAGGCATTTAATATCAGCGACCCTGGCCCCGTTTTATTGCTTGTGGCTCTGCTTCAGATATGGAGTTATCCGATGCATGATCCGGTGATGATGGATAGAGGGTTTCTGGTTGATCGTAGAACGACTCGACGCAGTTTTTATCATGCGGCATGGGTTAGCATCAGCTGTATTTTAGGATTTGGCTTATTGGGAATTTTTGCCGGAGCCAATGCTCTGGATGGCGAATCGATGAATGCTGCCTTAAGCCGCTTAACCGGAAACATACCCATGCTTTTATTCAGTACTATGCTGGTTATATCTGCTATGTCTACGCTAGATAGCACGCTTTCCAGTTCTGCCAAATTGATCGTTATTGATATGAAGCTGCTGGGTTATAAACTGATCAATGGACGTCTTGTAATGTCTGTATTTATGCTGCTTGGTTTATTCCTGGTATTTATCGGCAACAAGGATTTATTCAGTGCAGTAGCTGTTAGCGGCACGGCTTCTATGTATCTGGCACCGGTTATATTTTTCTCATTATGGGGCGGTAGAAACGATATACCCGTGTGGAGTTATGCAGCCAGTTTCATACTGGCTGTGAGTGCTGCGGTGTTATATTTTCTTGAATCTTCCGGTCATACAATTTTGTTGGGGGATGCGCATAAATATACCAAGTTGTTGTGGATTTCTCTGGCGGTGCTTATTGGTGGTTGTAGCTTTTTCTGGCTGGGTGGCAAAACTTCTACACAGGAAAAACGTCTTACACAAAGCACGGCAACTTGAGCCCTGTTATTTTCAAATCGAGACTAATCCTTATGCCCGCTACATTTATCCTGGTTTCAGTGTTTATATTGAGCTTTATCGCCACGGTTCAACTGGTATGGCCACCCATCTTATGGGCTTTAGTTATCTGCCTGCCTATGACCATGTTAGGGTTTTATGACATGCTACAAAGTGACCATGCCATCAGGCGTAACTTCCCGTTGTTTGGACGTGGTCGATGGCTGATGGAGGGGCTACGTCCATATATCAGACAATATCTTCTCGAGTCAGATACCGATGGAACTCCGATCAACAGGATGTTTCGCAACATCGTTTATCAACGAGCTAAGGGCGCTCGGGAAACTGTACCTTTTGGTACGCGAGTTGATACCTATCGTACGGGTTATGAATGGATGGGGCACTCCCTGTCTGCCATCGACGTTAATAGTTTTGATGCCGATTTGCGTGTCACGGTTGGTGGTCCAGACTGTCGCCAGCCATACTCTTCCAGTATATTAAATATTTCAGCCATGAGTTTTGGTGCACTCAGTCAAAATGCCATACTGGCATTAAATCAGGGGGCTCAACTGGGTGGGTTTTCGCATAATACCGGCGAAGGAGGGATTAGCCCCCATCACCTCAAGTACGGTGGAGATCTGGTGTGGCAAATTGGCACGGGCTATTTTGGTTGTCGGGATAAACAGGGCTTTTTTTCAGCACAGGAATTCAGCCAGAAAGCCAATCTGGATGTGGTGCGAATGATAGAAATCAAGCTATCACAAGGTGCAAAGCCCGGACATGGTGGCATTCTACCTGCGGATAAAAATACTGCAGAGATTGCTGACATACGTGGTGTAGAGGTCGGAACTCAGGTTAACTCTCCTCATGTACACAGTGCCTTCGATTCCCCTCTTGGTCTGATGAAATTTATCGATCAGTTGCGCACTCTATCTAATGGGAAGCCGGTTGGTTTCAAGCTTTGTATCGGGCGCCAGAGTGAGTTTGTCGCTATCTGTAAAGCCATGCTGAAAACAAATATTTACCCGGACTTTATAACCGTTGATGGTGGTGAAGGTGGTACGGGTGCCGCCCCATTAGAATATACTAACTCTGTCGGTATGCCGTTACGCGAAGCCGTTGCGTTTGTTGATGACTGTCTCAGCGGTTTTGGCATACGTCAGCATATTCGTATTATCGCTTCCGGTAAGATTATATCGGGTTTTCATCTGGTTAAAAATCTGGCGCTGGGTGCTGATATCTGTAACAGCGCCAGAGGCATGATGCTGGCTTTGGGCTGCGTGCATTCATTAACCTGTAACAGCAATAAATGTCCAACGGGTGTGGCAACACAAAACCCTAAATTATTTCGAGGGCTGGTGGTGAGTGATAAAAGTCAACGAGTTGCACAGTTTCATAAAAAGACCGTGTATGCCACTGCTGATATTATTTCTTCGGCAGGCAAGCGTCACACCCAAGAGCTGAATAGAACCAACATATTTCGACGCACCAGCCAGAACTGTATTCAGCGATATGATCAAATCTTTCCGTACATACTGCCTGGAAGTTTGCTATCTGATGATATTCCTGAAGCCTTCAGGTTGTATCTGGAAGAGTCCAGTGCAGAAAGTTTCCAGCCAAAAGACAATTTAACTCGTATCAATAAAGAGAACAGCAGGGTGAAAAGTAATTGATTAGATCTGCCTTAGCTCAGGGTGAAGGATAAAGGAATCTCAAATTGCCACTGTTGGCGATTTATTTTATCTGGGAAAGGGAGTTTTCCTGACACAGCCTGAATGGCTTTCAGCAACGCTTTATCCAGAATCTTATGTCCGGTGGAATCGATGACGCGAATCTGTTTGACCGTCCCATCACGCAATACGACAAAACTGACGGTTCCCTTACCTTCTATATTTCGGCGTTGTGCGCGACGTGGGTAGTCCTTGCTGGCATCGATTAACTTGTTCAAAGTTAGCCTGTACTCGTCTTCCAGTCTGGCAATGACACCCAGATCATGCATCATTTGTTCGGGTTTAGTTTCGCTTACAGGGCTAACCGGTTGGGGTGGCGGTGCCAGTTTAACGACCTCAACAGGTTGTTGCTCTACCTCAGGTTCGGGTGGTTTAAGCGTTTTCTTTTTAACGGGTTGAACAACGGGTTTTGGCTTAGGCTTTACAACAGGTTTAGGTTTTATTTTAGCCACCTGCTTTGGCTTCGGTTTTGGTTTAATTACAGGTGGCGGGGCTAGCGGTTTTGCTGGCTCTGGTATAACCGTTTGTACGGGTTCAATAGCTGCCTTAAACATGGCCAGTTTGAGTGGCGTAGTCGTCTGCTGGGTGGATGAGGAAGTGAACTTTCCTGACAGATAGGGGATAGCCACTGCTGCATGCAGCAGTGCAGAAAATAATATTGCAACGATTTCGTAATGATAACGCTTCGTCATAATCTTATTGCTGTCGAGTAATAATCGATAGCTGTTCGAGCTGATTGGTTTTCAGTAAGTCGATCACCTTGATGAAATTTTCAAAGGCTACTTTTTTATCCACGCGTAAAATAATAGACGTGTCATGTGTTAAATCCTGCAGTTTGTCCGCTAATTCCTGCTGAGTGACCTGGGTTTCATCAAAATAAAACTGGTTCAGTTCATTGATAGCAATCTCACGCGCCTCTTCCTGTTGTAAGGGCTCGCTGCTGGCTGCTTCGGGCACATCGATTTCAATCTTGCCCTGAGCAATGAAGGTCGCTGTCATCAATACAATGGCCAGCAACACCAGCATGATGTCGATAAATGGAATTACATTGATCTGGTCAAAGCGTTTCATTGATCCTGTGCCTGCCTCCATTTTGCGGTCAGCACATCAACCCGACGTAATAGTGAGTTGTAAAACATAATAGAAGGGATGGCGACCACCAGGCCTGCAGCCGTTGCTTTAAGTGCCAGGGCGAGTCCCAGCATGATTGTTGCGGGGTCTATGTTTCCACCACCCTGGCCAATATCCCAGAATGTAATCAGTATTCCAAACACTGTGCCTAGCAGCCCGATATAGGGCGCGTTGGAACCAATGCTGGAAATGGCGGTTAATCGATGCGTCAAAACCACCTGAAGCTGCTCAGGGTGTGTGTAGTCTTCAACCTTAAAGCGCGCATAGAAGATAAAGCGTTCTATGACAAACCAGATCATAAGAAAACTCATCAGGCCGAGCAGCCCGAAAACCATAAAATCAAGATATTGCTTTAAAAATTCCATAACTAAAATGCCATAGCAATACGATAACTACCAATCGCAACCAGTACACTGCTGCCGAACCAGACCAGCCATTTTTTTAGCCAGGGGTTTCTGCTGCGCAGTTCCTGCCCCAGCTTGCCCAGTAATGGCAGAATGATAAAAAGCGGCGTGATCGCTGCACCAAGACCAAATACAAACCCGTAAGACATACCGAGCGTAAAGCTGCCAGCTGCAGCACAGGATGCTAAAAGGGCGGCGAGTGGCGCGCAGGGGATAAAGCTAAGGGAGAAACCCAGCATGAAAGGATGCATGTTATGGCGTTTGCTGATACCACAACCACGATGCTGTTTACCCATGTTGTAAATCAACCAGATACCTGCCAGCACACTACTGGCCCCTATTAATACATTGCCGATACCACTACGCAGGTAATGCAACAGGAATTCACCAGTAATCCCGGCGAATGCGCCCAACGTTGCATAGGCAGTAACCTTGCCAGAGGCAAATAGCCCTGCATCAACCAGGCTACCTTTCATGCCGAGATTACGGCTCATCACCCAGCTGCCCATAAAGGGCAGGCAGGATGCAGTGCAGGCAGTAAAGCCAACGGTGATGCCGAGGATCCAGACGGAAAACAACCCGACCTGTTCCAGTACTATGTTATCCATTAGCCTGGCTCCACAGCAACGGGGCGAGGTTTAGCTTTTTTGCCTGCTTTTATACCTTCGGGCTTTTCCTGCCTGATGCGCTTCTTATAGTAGTCTCTGCTTGAGCTGAATAATGCAAGCGGGCCAAACTTAACCTGGATGACATCGTCATCAGGGCAGAATTCTGCACATCGCCCACACAGCGTACAATCATCATGAAAAGCCTTTGATCCTGACTCTTTCCAGATTTCCTGAATATCCATTGGGCAGGCCTTTGTGCAGACGCCACATTTCTCGCATTTCTCATGTTCTTTCTTTACCAGTCGCATGGGCGATAATTTCTGGAACAGGGCGTTGAATGCGAGTAAGGGACAGATTCTGCAAAATGGTTGCCGCATGGTCATAGACAGGATAACGATAGTGCCAAATAACAGAGCGCGTATGGATGAAAATATAATGTCAGCGACACCCGCCGTATTGATGGTTAACTGTTCAAAGTTACCGCTGGCCAGGGTGGTGAGTACTCGGGAAGGGCAGACCTGACAGAAGGCGTCACCAGCAGCATGCGGAGCCACGCCAAGACCTGCCACTAATGGCAATATGAAAACCAGTATTGTGAGTAGTAACCATTTAATCGGGCGTACATAGCGCAGTTGATTAGACGCAAGGCTGTGGTTTTTCTGAAGACCGAAGAAGTGAGACATCTTGTACATCATTTCCTGGAATGTACCGAGCGGACAGATCCAGCCGCAGAACATTTTATTCAGGAAAACAAAAAATACATAGAAAGACAGAAAGGTAAACAATAGAGGAATGACTACCTTGTAACTGAATTGTTGTATCTGTACCAGTGCTTCACCCACTCGATGATGTAATTGATGCTGGGTGGGTATCAATACGCAATAGCTGCCATTTAACTGATCATAGGCACAGGATAGCGCGGGCAGAGATCCTGATATTTTTTCTGCAGAATAGTGACCCACCAGCAGACCGCCATACACCAGAAAAAGGAATGACAGAATCTGTACAACAAATCTTACTCGGCCAAGCGTTGGAGCGCTTATGGAAGAACTCATGCTGACCTCCTTTTAAACAAAAATAGGCCGGTTATCAGGCTACCGCTAAAAGCCAGACCAATGGCCGGTAATACGGCTTTATTGGTGAAGGCATCTTCGCCATATTTGTAATTAAAGGCTGAGGTTTTATTATCATGCTCAACACTGAGGGCAAATTGGGCAGATTTTCTACCATGACTTGCATGGCCCATGTCATGGCCTTTATGCTTTTCTGCGAAGGCTGCAAAATCATCTGGAAAATTGACAGAGACTATGCCGTTAGCATCGCTGGTCATCGTGGTGGTTGTGCCGTTACTGGTGTCTAGAACAACGCTTGCATCGGCTAGAGGTTTTCCCTGTGATAGCACGATAAAATCCCAGTGTTCATTGGCTCGAAATCGTTGGTGTTCGCGCGGTAGATTTACGGGCTTGATTTCCAGTGGCAGTTTGCTTTGCTTTAGCATCTGCCTTGGCGAAGGACCGGGACTAGAAAAATAATGAACTGTACTTGCAAAGTGTAATCCTTCGCTATCAGCAGCAGTTAACCAGTGGTAATTACCCTGATTTTTACCGCCGGTTTTCATGCTAAAGCTGCCATCACCGGTTGCATTTAATTCATTAGCAATAGACTCACCTTCTGATGCTGGAAAATCCTGCATCAAAACATTGCTCATATTGTGGGGGCGAAAAGCAGACTGAGCACGACGATCAGCACCCTTGATTCGTTCTGGAATAAGTACTGGAGCTGAGGTCCAGTTGACACTCGCCTGTAGCGGAACAGCCAGTGAAGCAAGTACACCCCAGACAGGAGCCAAATAAATCAGTCTTTTCATGATTTAGCTCCAAAGCTATAGGTGTAATTGAATAGAATGGCGCGTGGAGCACCGGCCTGGTAGGATTTGTCACCAGCAGTGTCCTTGCTAACTTCTAATGCATAGCGCTCATCGGTCAGGTTGCTAATAGTCAAATCAAACTTGTGCTGCTTCATGGCATAACGCAGGTTTAAATCGGCAAGCATTTTATTATCTGTCCATTTTTCGCTGTTGGCATTGTCCAAATAGTATTCACCATCTTTGCGTAGTTTAATCTGTGAAGAGAACCCTTCTGTGAATTGATATTCAACGAACATATTGGTTTGTTGACGGGGTATTAACGGCAGGTAATTTCCACTACGATCAACGTTAGTAACTGTAGGTCCTACACGAACCTGTTCCTGGAAATCGTCATATTTATAGCTGGTAAAATTTAATCCGGCGCCAAAGGTTAACTGAGCAGAAGCTGCATACTGGCCTGAAAATTCCAGTCCCTGTTTACTGGTCTGGCCGGCATTCACATACTGGCTTTCTCCATCTGCCTGACGAATTTGAATGACTTCATCCTTGCCGGTGATGTCGTATATTGAGGTATCAAAAGACCAGTTACCACTACGGCCCTTTAATCCGATCTCTATATTGGTATTGCTGGATTTGTTTAGATCAGGGTTACTATTGAGTTCGCTGTCAGCGGGAATTTGATCAGCTTTGGCGAGGGATACAAATGTGTTGATCTCTTTTGTTAACACATAACTTACTCCAATGCTGGCTGAGCCTAGAGTCAGGTCATGGGTGTTATGAGTAACCCCGGCGCCTGAGCCATAATTACCTGTACTGTAGTTATAGGCAATGATTTCGTTTTCATCGATAGTGAGTTTGACATCATCCACACGAGCAGTTAAATCCATGCTGAGTCGATCAGTCAAATTCAGGTGTTCAGATGCGAAAAGACCCAGCAGGGTTCCTTTGGTACTGCTAACCTGTGCCAGTTCGCCCTTATCATCTGACAGGGTGCTAACGATGCGCCCAGATGGAATGGTTTGAACATCTGCATAGGTATACTTTTCAGCATCTTTTGTGGTGTTAACCCGATAAGCAATACCAAATACCGTATTTGCATCTCGTCCGCCTATCTGATGTTCATTCTTAATGGCTATCTCTGCGCCCAGCATGTTGGGTGGGTTGCCAGAGTTATCATTGATGAATCCTGTAACAGGATGGTAGTGGTGGTACTGGCTGTAATAGAGCTTGGGTTCCAGCATATAATCACCCATCGCTATCTCTGCCTTGGTGTTAAAGAAAACATTCTCGGAATAGCGACCGGTATGTTTGAAGATGCTATCCACGTCATTCTGTTCACCCGTACGCTTGTATTCTTCCCACATGGCTTCGTCCATACCACCGGATAATTGCATATCAATTTTCGCGAAACCTATCTCGCTTTCCAGCACATTGTCTTCGCCAAATTCAAGGCCGTGTTTGATACTCAGGTGATCACTGGACTGTTCATTTCGTTTACGCCAACTGTTATTTAATTCACGGTGGCTGAAGGTGACTGACATGGCCTGGTTTTCGTTGATGTCACCACCTGTACGAAAATGCAGGTCACTGCCATCGTCATCGTTAATTCCAATTTTTATACGGCCCTTATCCTGGTCAAATACTGATTTGGTGATGATATGAATAGTGCCGCCTGCAGAACCTGATGCATACATATTGCCGGGTCCACGGGTGACCTCAAGGCGTTCAATGTCCTGACCATCGATTGTATCCAGACGGGTAAAACTATCGGGTTCGGTAAGCGGGATACCATCGCGCAGAACCATAATTTCTCGAATGCCATAACGTGCCTTAAGCCCTGAACCACGAATAATCAGCTTGGTGCTACTTAAGCCATTTTTTGAATAAGTGACTACACCGGGAATATCCTGTAATGCATCACTGATGGTATTCATTTTTAGCTGGTCTAATTTTTCCTCCCCCATACTGGATATGGCTGAGGGAACCGTCTTACTTCCCCGTTCAGTTCTTGTTGCTGTGATGGTAACTTCATCAAGGATATCTCCACCTTCTGTTTCCGCGTAGCTGGGTAATGGGACTAGTGAAGTAATAAAAAGGAAGTATGCCGAAGTAAGGTAGTGATTTGGTTTATTCTTAGTTTGGAAAGTGTGCATCATTTGGTACAGCCCTGTTAGTTCTTACATATATTAGAAAATCTGATGCGGGAATATTAGAGAGGAGGAATTAAAGCGAAAGAGACAAATTGTCGCGCGGCATTTTGTCGCACTGGAGTAGTCGTATTGTCAATACGGAATAGTCGTATCGCTGGCTAGAACAAAGAGTATTTTTACGTAGATAAAATGTTATCAGGAGGCTGTGGAGATTAAATTTTAAGTATATATAGGGGTAAATTATGCGACTTTATCACCACTCATCTTCATCGAATGAATGGCCTCGGGAAGATGGAGGAAATGGTGAATTTGCACTGAGCAATCAGTTCATTAATCAGAACAATTATAGACTTAGAGGGGCTTAAAAAATATCTTATAACAGTTATCTGACACCTTCCCCATAAATTAGTGGTTTGCGCATAAGGTACCAGGCATCAGAATAAGGAACGGTTCCGTTATCACGTATTATTTGTTTTCCCTTTTTGGAGCTGGCGAATTTAACAAAGTCTTTAACCATTTTGTTTGATTTGGCACCGGTAACCAGATAGAGAGGTCGATAAAAAATATAATTACCGGATTTAACATTATCATAGGTTGGTACATAGTCATCGATACCGATTATTTTTACATCACGTTTTCTCGCACTACTGACTCCGGTAATGGCGATTGCATCAGGATCTACTTCTACCGCTTTTTCTATGGGGCCGGATGATTTTTTTATATATTTTTTTGATGTCACGAAGTTAAAGTCGCCTTCTTTAAAAATATATTGGCGTATCGCGTAACCCACACCTGAAATCTTACCTTCTCGAATATAAAGATGAATGGGTTTGTCTACACCACCGAGTTGTTTCCAGTTGGTTATTTCTCCGCTATATACCTTGCTGATATTGTCAGAAGTAATATTCTCTACTGGATTATTTTTGTTCAGAATAACAGCTAATGCATCCCAGGCTACAGGATGAAGTGTTACGTAACTTTCAACACTATCTGACATAGGCAGGGTCATTCTACAGGTGCCACCCATCATGACTAAACCCCTGGCGGTATCTCTTATTCCTCTGGTTGCACCGCCGCCTTCAATTTGTATTTTTATCCCGGTCTCTTTTTCAAAGCCCTGTGCGAGTTCTTTCATAAAAGACTTTTGAGTGATTCCACAACCAGCCCATGTGAGTACTGAATCATTGATTTCAGTGAGCGCCAATACCTGTCCAGGTAGGAATAGAAAGGTCGCAATCAGCAGAGTGATTAAGTTCAAGATGACTATGTGTGTATTTTTTTTTAAGGTCATATTATGATCGCCTCAAACTTCCATGAAGGGATTAAAGATCAAAGTTATACCAGTTATCTTTGTGGGGTTTTTTTAATATATACTCTACGGCCCAAATTTTCTGACGAGCGGTAAGTAAGTTGTTGGAATAACTGTTTGATCTTGAGTCTCTGAAAAAGCATTATTCAGGCATTCCCTGATTTGATTATTTGTTTTATGTTGCTCTTAAAATATTAGATTGAGGGAAAACCGGTTTCTATTTTTGCAGATAACATTAGCGTTTCTCACCGAATAAAAATAACAGGCTTAAAGAAAATGTATCGTTTGAATCGATGTATACTCCGTCGTAATTATAGTGGTTCCACTGTAAGCGCATCTGCCTGCTACGATCGCCGTATACATTGATATCCAGGCCCAGTCCATAGGTCAGATCGACCGCGTTACCTAAGCTATTATCGTTATTCGTACCTTTGGATACATCCCACAAATGAACTCCGATACGACCAAACCCATTAATACTGTTGCTCAATGGTTGTGATAATCCTACGGTCATGGCAAGGCTGCTGACATCAAATAGTTTGGTTTTCAATCGGTCAGTCTGTAGTTAAAGTTGTTACGAGGATTTTATATAGTATTAACTGTAGCATTGGATTGATGAATCACCTGCATCAGTGCATCAAGCTGAAACTGATTGAATACCCTGATGCCATTTTTCTCAAGTAAAGCTGTAGTAACGCCTTTACCGGGTATTTTGATGCCTTTGAATTCGCCATTGTGAATGGTATTGCTTCCGCATGAGGGGCTGGATTCGGTTAATAGTGCGAAGCTAATGCCATGCTGCTGACAACACTGCAGGGCTAATTCGGCGCCTCGGAGAAAGGCATCGGTGATATCAATATTCTCATTATTGATTACTCTTGAGCTGCCTGCTAATACCTCGTAACCACTACCCTTGATAATCTCAGCAGGAGCGCGAGGTATTGGAAGCCCGCCTGATACTTCAGGGCAAAAGGGGATCACTTCTACAAGATTTAACAAATCGCTGAATAGCTGCGTATTAATCGCAAGATCACTACCATTGTATCTCACTTTCTGTCCCATAAAGCAGGCGCTGACCATGATCTTTATCATGCAAAAAAACTCTTGTAAGGCATGAGAATTTTAAGGGGTGTATTGTTGCACTTACTGCATGCCTGTATATCGAGGATGATTTTTTATGCGAGTTATCCAGTCGCTAATTTCCGGGTATGCCACTAAATCAAAACCACCTTCATCTGCAACATGGGTGTAACCATACAGAGAAATATCCGCAATGCTAAGCCGGTCACCAACCAGATAGGGTGTTTTCTGTAATTGTTGTTGCATCACTTTAAGCGCTTTATGCCCACCGGGATGTAGTGATTCATATTCCGCGCGTCTATCTTCGGGTAGACCAAGAAATCTGGCAATGAAACGAGCTACTGCGATATAGGGTTCATGGCTATACTGCTCAAAGAATTGCCATTGTAAAACCAGCGCGCGTTGATAAGGGTCTTTGGGTATTAGCTCGCTACCTTCGGCAAGAAAATTCAGTATGGCATTCGATTCACTCAGGTAGCGGCCATCGTCCAGTTCTAGCAGGGGGATTTGCCCATTCGGGTTTTTTTGCAGAAACTCAGCAGATTTGGTTTCACCACTGAGACTCTCTATGCTTATCCATTGATGCTCGATATCCAGCAAAGAAGTGAGTAGTTTAATCTTGTAACAATTGCCAGACAGAATGTCGCCGTAGATTTTCATATTAGAGTGGATTCAGTTGTTTCGATTGAAAGGGAAAAGGCGTAGATCTCAGCGCAATATGATTAAACAGGATGGTCTGGCTCCAGAAGAGAATCATTAATTTTTTGCTTTTTTGCATATCTTTTCGCGATAGTTATTTGAAAGTTTTTTCAGTGGCGGCCGAAAAAGTTATTTTATTGTTTTATCAAAGGTATACTACTCTTTTTTTCTTAGCCCATGTCACAGTCGCCCTCTATTCGTATCGCACTAGCGCAAATGAATCCCAAAGTCGGGGATATACAAGGCAATTTGCAGAAAGTCCTGCTACTGGCCAGGCAGGCATGTGAGCAGTATAACGCAGATGTGGTGTTATTCCCTGAACTGGCTTTAACCGGTTATCCTCCAGAAGATCTACTGTTGCGTCCACAGTTTATTCATCAGGCTGAAGAGGCGATTAAGCAGTTGCAGCAGGAGTTAAGGGATGTGTGTCTGGTGCTAGGCAGCGTTCAGCAGGTGGATGGGCGTTTATACAATAGCGCGCTGTTTCTGCAGCCTGGTCAGCCCCCCATCTTTTACCATAAGCATAAATTGCCTAACTACGGTGTTTTTGACGAGCAGCGTTATTTTACGCCTGGTGATCAACCTTGTGTGGTTAATGTCAAAGGTATTAAGCTGGGTATCACCGTCTGTGAGGATATCTGGTTTTCTGAACCTGCGAGTTTATCGGTGCAGGCTGGGGCAGAAATCATTATCAACCTGAATGCCTCTCCCTTTCACGCGAGCAAAACAGCTGAGCGAGTTCAACAGGTGAATCTGCGTGTGGCAGAAAATGCAGTACCGGTTTGTTACGTGAATATGGTCGGCGGTCAGGATGAACTGGTTTTCGATGGCCATAGCTTTGTTATTGATGCCAACAATGAACTTATCCTTGAAGGCGAAGGTTTTGCAGAGTCATTAATGGCGGTTGAATATGATCAGGCGTCAGGTATAAGAGCCATCACTGAATCCTGCCCAGAGCGGAGTGAGCTGGCGCAGCTTTATCAGGCGCTGGTGCTGGCAACCAGAGATTATGTGCTTAAAAATGGATTTAAAAAAGTGGTACTTGGCTTATCCGGTGGCATCGATTCGGCAATGGTACTGGCTATCGCAGTAGATGCGCTAGGTGCTGATGCAGTACAGGCGATTATGATGCCCTATCACTATACTTCGGATATGAGTGTGTCAGATGCCGCTGAGCAGGCGCGCATGCTGGGAGTGGCCTATTCCGAGATTGCTATTGCGAATCCAGTGCAGGCCTTTATGGATGTACTGCAGGATGAATTCAGCGGCTTGCAGAACGATGTCACCGAAGAAAACCTGCAGGCGCGTAGTCGCGGCGTGATTCTGATGGCAGTATCCAATAAAAAAGGCGCTATGCTGCTAACCACCGGCAACAAAAGTGAAATGTCGGTGGGTTATGCCACGTTGTATGGAGATATGGCGGGTGGCTTTGCACCTTTAAAGGATGTTTCCAAATTGAGGGTATTTGCTTTAGCCAGGTATAGAAACAGTTTGAGTCCAGCGATCCCGCAAAGGGTGATAGATAGGCCGCCTTCCGCAGAGCTGGCACCGGATCAGAAAGATGAAGATTCATTGCCGCCTTACGAAATCCTTGATCCGATTTTACAGATGTATATTGAGCAGGACTTATCAGTGGACGAGATTATCGCACAGGGCTATGACACGGATATGGTCAAACGAGTTGCCTGGCTGGTGGATATTAACGAATACAAGCGGCGTCAGTCACCTCCGGGAGTAAGGGTTACTCAGCGCGCCTTTGGTAAGGAGCGGCGTTATCCGATTACCTCTGGCTTTAAGCGACATTAGTAGTACAGGCCCGGAATTTGGATATTATGTGTATTCCGGGCAAAAAAAACCGGCATAAAGCCGGTTTTTTTGAATCAGGATAACAAGATGAAATTACTTGATCTTGGCTTCCTTGTATTCAACATGTTTACGCACAACAGGATCATATTTTTTCATGACCATCTTGTCTGGAGTGTTCTTCTTGTTTTTATCTGTGGTGTAATAATGACCCGTACCAGCAGTTGAAACCAGTTTGATTTTATCTCTCATAAGTCACCTATACCTTTTCGCCACGCTTGCGCATATCCGCAAGTACTGCTTCGATACCGTTTTTATCGATAATTCGCATGCCTTTTGTTGAAAGACGCAGTTTTACCCAGCGATTTTCAGCTTCTACCCAGAATTTATGGGTATGCAAATTTGGTAAGAAGCGGCGACGCGTCTTATTGTGTGCATGTGATACATTGTTTCCAGTAACAGGTTTCTTGCCTGTCACTTGACATACCCGGGACATGGTCTACTCCGAATGTTTGGTCAATTGCGTAAGGGCGCGCACTCTACCAGATCAAAAGAGATGATTCAAGCCGCTTTTTGGATTCATCGGGTAACAATATTTGCTGTGCCCAGTCCAGATAGCTTTTCTATGAAATATTCATTTAATGATCCATCAAATCAAGCAATAATAAGGTGGACTAAAAAGTAGAAGATGTTGATGGATATCGTATTTATAAAAGACCTGCAGATTGAAACCATTATTGGGATTTATGACTGGGAGCGTAAGATTCGCCAGATGATCAGCCTTGACCTGGAAATGGCTACAGATATTAGAAAGGCTGCTAGCTCGGATAATATTGACGACACGCTTAATTATAAGGCTGTTGCCAAACGGCTGATTTCCTTTGTCAGCGAAAGTGAATATGAGCTGGTGGAAACCTTGGCTGAAAAAATTTGCAGCATTATTATGCAGGAATTTGATGTGCCCTGGGTAAGACTCACGCTGAATAAGCCGGGGGCTGTGAGTGGTTCCAGGTCGGTAGGTGTTAGAATTGAACGTGGACAAAGGCAATAATCATGGCCCAGGTGAGTGTGAGCTTAGGCAGCAATATAGATAGAGAACGAAATATCCGTCGAGCGATAGCTTTACTTCAGCAGCATTACGGGGAATTAATCATTTCACCCGTCTATCAAACTGCATCGGTCGGATTTGAAGGCGATGATTTCCTTAATCTGGTGGTACTGTTTTCCGCATCTGACGAGGTTAGCGATATTGTCAGAGCACTTAAACAGATAGAAGATAGCATGGGGCGTGATCGCTCCTTACCCAGGTTTTCTGCACGAAGCATAGATCTTGACCTACTCACTTACGATAGTCAGGTTATCGATGAAAATGGGGTGCAGATTCCGCGTCATGAAATCCTTAAAAATGCCTTTGTACTCAAGCCTTTAAGCGATATTATGGGCAACGAGAGACATCCGGTAGTTGGGAAAACCTATAATGAATTATGGAATGAGATGAAGGATTCAGCAGATCGAATCGAAAATATCGCCTTTCACCTGAAATAACTGGCGTTTACCTTTGCTTCGATCATAAACTGTCCTATTGATCTTAAATTGTGTTTTATTCAAAAAATGAAATGTTTTTATGATTATGAATTGTGCTTAACTGTGTAGTTAGCAGACGTATCTTGCTAAATCGAGAATTTGAATGAATCCCTTTTCAAAAAAACATCGAACTCAGGTTGAGACGGGTAGTGGAAATAGAAACGGATAACCTGCATTTCTGGAAATCGTTATCGACATTATTAAGTGATAACTGTCTGCTAACAGATGGTTATCGTCTGATATATGTGGGCTCAACTTTTAGTGATTTGCTGGGTGTGGCCTACGATGACCTGTTTGGCCGTCCCTGCGATGACTTTTTCTATCTGCAAAATAAGACTTCTTTAAGTGAATCCATTCAGGAGCTTCAATCAGAATCGGAAAACAGGCTAAGTTTGCAACTCAGTCTTATCAAGCATCAACCCAGTCACTCGCAACCTTTAAATGTGGAATTTCAACAGCATGAAATTCTGGGTTTAAAGCTCATCGTTGGAGTTATTCCAAATTTTAATACGAATCTGGCTGCAGAGCAGGAGCTTGCAGACACTCGCCAGCAATTGAATGCGATTCTCGATAGTTTCAGTAACACCATTTTTCGAACCGATAAGGATGGTTTTATCACAATTATTTCAGACAATGTTAAGGAGCTCATGGGGTATACACGCGAGGAAGTCATTGGTACCAGATTATCGAGTTATTTCTGGACACCCGAGGACAGGGAGCGCTCAATTCAGGAAATTGAGGGACAAAATGGCAATGTGGCCCAGATAGACACTGTCATGCGTCATAAAGATGGATCTCCTGTATGGATATCAACCAATGCACATTTAATTAAAGACGATAAAGGAGAGCCGATAGGAATAGAGGGAATAGGGCACGATGTAACCTATCAGAAGAAACTTGAACAAAAACTCGAAACGCTCGCCCTAACCGACAGTCTGACGCAGTTACCCAATCGCAGAGCTCTGATGGATGATCTTCATCGTCACTATCTAACGGCGCGTGCAAATAAATCATCCCTCTCTCTGGTCATGATTGATATCAAGGGAACCAAAAAGGTGAATGAACGGTTTGGGTATATGTATGGAGATACGCTGATAAAGCAGGTTGCAACTTTGTTGAGGGTGTATACGCTTTTTCCAAAGGTGTTAGGACGAATTTCTGGAGATGAGTTTTTGTATGTTTTACCAGGGTATACGATAAAAAATACAGCTCAATTTATGGCTCCGATAATTGAAGCGATGAAGCAGGATGTACTCATGGTAGGGGATAAAAAAATTAATTATTCCTTATCTATTGGTATGACTGAACTCAGAAAAAGTGACAAGAATGAATATGCTGTGCTCGACAGGGCAGATAGGGCTATTCTAGTTTCCAAACGTGGAATGGCCAACTACGAAATCATGTGAACAGGGATGAAGCATGGCGTTCCAGCGCTGTTTTCTGGATGTAGATTACTCCTTCCTCACTCCACAAATAATAGCTTACATAGACCAGATTGTTGACCTGGCTGCAGCAAGGTTTGACAATGATCGCCGGCTGTTCAAATCCCATTCAATCACATCGAATTTCAAATGACTGATTTAACGACACCTGTACAAACACCCCTGTCTTCTGGTTGGCAGTTCTGGGTAGATCGAGGGGGTACCTTTACTGATCTGGTTGCGCGACGCCCCGATGGTGTATTGCTAACCCATAAGCTGCTGTCCGAGAATCCTCAGCAATATCCAGATGCAGCGATTCAGGGGATACGCGATCTACTGGGTGTAAAGGCCGGTGAAAGTTTGCCTGCAGAGCAAATCGAAGCTGTCAAGATGGGTACTACCGTAGCAACTAATGCATTACTGGAGCGACAGGGTGATCCGACCCTGCTGGTGACCACCAGAGGTTATGCAGATGCTCTGCGTATTGGCTACCAGACTCGACCTGATCTTTTTGCGCTCAATATTGAATTACCAGAAATGCTATATACCCAGGTAGTTGAGATTGATGAGCGCATCGCTGCACAGGGTGAAGTGGTCAGAACTGTGGACGAACAACAGGCCCGAGTTGAATTAACACGGGCATACAAGCAGGGCCTTCATTCTGTAGCCATTCTGTTTATGCATGGCTATCGTTATCCCGAGCACGAATTGAGAGTGGCGGAGATAGCCCGAGAGATAGGCTTTACTCAGGTTTCGGTCAGCTCACAGGTCAGTCCATTGATGAAACTGGTGAGCCGGGGTGACACCACCGTGGTAGATGCCTATCTGTCACCCATCCTGCGACGATATATTAATCGAGTAGCTGATGAATTATCAGCTATGCAGGCATCAGGAGGTCGCCTGATGTTTATGCAGTCTAACGGTGGTCTGACCGATGCGCACAGCTTTCAGGGCAAGGATGCGATACTTTCCGGTCCTGCTGGTGGCGTGGTGGGCATGGTGCGTACTGCCGAAGCCGCCGGGTTTGACCGCTTGATCGGCTTTGATATGGGGGGGACGTCAACCGATGTCAGCCATTATGCCGGTGAATACGAACGCGCTTTTGAGACCGAAGTTGCTGGCGTAAGAATTCGCGCGCCGATGATGCAAATCCATACGGTTGCAGCCGGTGGTGGCTCTATCTTGCAGTTTGATGGCGCGCGCTTCCGGGTAGGACCTGACTCTGCAGGCGCCAATCCCGGACCTGCCAGCTATCGCAATGGTGGGCCGCTTACTGTCACAGATTGTAATGTGATGCTGGGCAAGCTACAGCCGGATCATTTTCCCCCGGTATTTGGTCCGAACGCCGATCAGCCGCTGGATGCTGAGGTAGTTAGAAAAAAATTTAGCGAGCTGGCTGACGAAATATTTGCAGCGACCAGTACGCGACGCACTGCAGAGCAGGTAGCCGAGGGTTTTCTCGCCATCGCGGTAGAGAATATGGCGAATGCCATCAAGAAGATTTCGGTTCAACGTGGCTATGATATCTCCGAATATACCCTGTGCTGCTTTGGCGGGGCAGGGGGGCAGCATGCCTGTCTGGTGGCTGATGCTCTGGGGATGAAGCGCGTTTATCTGCATCCTTATTCTGGAGTACTGTCAGCGTTTGGTATGGGGCTGGCAGATCTACGACTGATGCGAGAGAAAGCCGTGGAAGCTGTTCTTGAGAACTCGGTGATGGCTAGTCTCAGGCAGCAGTTGCTTGAATTACAGCAGGATGGTGAACAGGGGATGCTGGCTCAGGGTGTGCCAGCCTCTCGCATACGCAGTGAATGGAAGTTACATCTACGTTATTCCGGGTCGGATACCGCGCTGGTGGTTGCTTACGCAGAGCTGGCAGAGATTATCGATACCTTTGAACAGGCTCACCGTCAGCGTTTCGGTTTTATCTCCGCCGACAAACCACTGATTGTAGAGGCGCTACAGGTGGAAGTGATTGGGGAATCTGATTCACCAGCTGTTGAAGTCCATGCGCAGCCATCAATGGAAGTTTCTGTTAAAACCATGCATCAGTCCGTGATGAATGGTGAACCCCACAATACACCATTCTATGAACGGGATTCCCTGCCTGTCGCAACAGCGATTAAAGGCCCCGCAGTGATTGTCGAGAAAACCGGCACTATCGTGGTTGAGCCGGGCTGGCAGGCCACGCTCTCTGAACACAATGACATCCTGCTCGAACGCTACCAGGCCTTGCCTAAACGGGTTGCTATCGGCACTCAGGTCGATCCGGTGATGCTGGAGATCTTCAATAACCTGTTCATGTCTATTGCCGAGCAGATGGGGATGGTGCTGGAAAACACTGCAGCCTCAGTAAATATCAAGGAACGCCTCGATTTCTCCTGCGCGGTATTTGATCAGGCAGGAGAGTTGATCGCCAATGCGCCACATATGCCAGTCCATCTGGGCTCGATGAGCGAGAGCATCAAAACGGTCATACGTGAGCGCAACGGCACTATGCAAAAGGGTGATGCTTATGCGCTGAATGCCCCCTACAACGGGGGAACTCATCTACCCGATGTCACCATCATTAAACCGGTATTCGATGACACAGGTGAGCAGGTCATCTTCTATGTCGCCGCGCGTGGACATCATGCAGATATCGGAGGCATCACGCCGGGCTCGATGCCACCTGATTCAAGTTCGGTAGAACAGGAAGGGATCCTGATCGACAATGTAAAGCTGGTGGATCAGGGACGTTTTCTGGAGCAGGAAATGCGCGACCTGCTCAATTCTGGAGACTATCCCTCGCGTAATCCTGATGCCAATATCGCAGACTTTCAGGCCCAGCTCGCTGCCTGTGAAAAAGGCATGCAGGAACTGCAGCGCATGGTCACCCACTTTGGGCTGGACGTGGTGCATGCCTATATGCGGCATGTACAGGACAATGCCGAAGAATCTGTACGCCGAGTGCTGGATGTACTCAGCGATGGAGAGTTCTGTTATTCGATGGATGATGGTAATAAGGTCTGCGTGAAAATCACTCTGCATAAAGAGGCGCGTCGCGCAGTTATTGATTTCACCGGTACCAGCGAACAGCATCCTGGCAATTACAATGCCCCGGCTGCAGTATGCAAAGCCGCTGTATTGTATGTATTCCGTTGCCTGGTGGATGACATGATCCCTCTCAATGAAGGCTGTCTCAAACCACTGGATATCATTATTCCTGAAGGCTCGATGATTAATCCGCGTTATCCTGCGGCGGTGGTTGCTGGCAATGTCGAAACCTCACAGGTTATAGTCGATACCCTGTTGGGCGCACTTGGCGTAGCTGCAGCTTCACAGGGAACCATGAACAACTTTACCTGGGGTAATGCAGAATATCAGTACTATGAAACTCTGTGTGGCGGTTCCGGTGCCACAGCCACGCAGGCTGGAACTGATGCGGTTCATACCCATATGACCAACTCACGTCTGACTGATCCTGAGGTTCTGGAGTGGCGTTTTCCGGTAAGACTGGAGTCGTTTGAGATACGCAAAGGTTCCGGTGGTAAGGGAAAACATCATGGTGGCGCTGGTGTTGAACGACGCCTGCGTTTTCTTGAACAAATGACAGCCAATATTCTGGCCGGACATCGCAAGGTTGCGCCATACGGTGTTGCAGGAGGCGAGCCGGGAGCATTGGGTATCAATTATGTAACACACAGTGATGGCCGCGAAACACAGCTGCCAGCCCGAGGGCAGGTGGATATGATGCCGGGTGATGTATTTGTGATCAAAACTCCTGGTGGTGGCGGATATGGACAAGCTTAAAAAAACAATTTCACCACAGAGGACACAGAGACCACAGAGATGAAAATTCAAGCAGATTATTACCCTTAAAGCTGAGTGATGAGATTTTAATAGGAAAGGTTTTAGCTATATCACGAAAAAAAATGTCATTTTCTTTCTAAACAAGCTGCTATGTTCTTATTACACTCAATAACTATTTTCCAGATGAGTTTTATAAATCCTGATCTATGAGTCTAGAACGTGCACATTATAGCTATGCCAGTGATATAGGCGGCTTAGAGTATCTGAAAGCAAGTTTTTATCATCAGAACTTTTCACGCCATGTTCACCAGGGCGCTTGCGTGGGCGTAATAGAGCAAGGTGCTCAGGGGTTTTATCGTAGCGGGGCCAATCATATTGCTTCCTGTGACAGTATCATTCTGGTGAATGCTGAAGAAGTTCACGATGGCCACTCAATAACTGAAAATGGCTGGTCTTATAAAGCAATCTATCCTATGCCTGAGCAATTAGGGGAGGTGGGCTGTGAAATGGAAGGGCTCAGTCGAGGCATACCTTATTTTACTGAGCCTGTTGTTCATGATCCTGAGCTGGCTTATATGTTACGCCAGTTTTTTAATATACTCGATCAGTCTGACAACACGCTTGAGCGACAATCATGGTTTGTCACAACAATATCGGCATTGATTTTACGCCATGGTAAAAGCGCTTCAACACTGTTGGATACAAAGCGCTCCCCTGACAAAATTGACACTATAAAACAATACCTGAATGATAACTTTCAGAAAAATGTATCGCTCAATGAGCTGAGCGACCTGGTTCAGTTAAACCCTCAATATCTGGTTAGACTTTTCCGCAAACATGTCGGTATGCCGCCACATGCCTATCAGGTCCAGACTCGAATTCATAAGGCTAAAGAACTCATTCGGCTAGGCGTTTCACTCAGTGATGCGGCCGTTGATTGTGGCTTTGCTGATCAGAGCCATATGAATATGTATTTCAAACGTTTTTATGGAACCACTCCGGGTAAATTCACAAAATTGTAAGGTCAGTATCGTTCAATCTTAACGCCAGGTTATCGTTATCATTCTTCTTTTTTTATTGAAAGAAGAATAACTCATGTCTCAATCAGCTATTACTCGTCACCGTTTTATCGATGGCGCGATAGATATCCTCCCTCTCATTCTGGCTGCAATGCCTTTTGGTATCTTATATGGTGCATTGGCTCAGGCTTCCGGTCTTACTCTGTGGACATCGATGGCGATGTCATTTTTTGTGTTTGCAGGCTCCGCGCAGTTTGTCGCTGTTAATCTATTACTCACTGCGGCGCCTGTGCTGGTGATAGTGATTGCGACCTTCTTTGTTAATTTACGCCACTTGATGTATAGCGCTAATCTGCTTGAACATGTAAAGCAAACCCCCGCGCCATTAAGGGCGATCATGGCTTTCTGGTTAACCGATGAAACCTTTGCCGTGGTAGCAAAAAAAACGAGCACTTCATATGACCCATCCTCTATTCACCTGTATTACCTCGGTTCGGCGCTGACTATGTATAGTAGCTGGCAGATTTACAGTTTAATCGGCTATCAGCTAGGCACCCAGATTCCTGATGCACAGACATGGGGACTGGATATCGCAATGGTGCTCGCATTCATTGGTATTGTCGTACCTTTGCTCAAAACATCCGCCATGTGGGTTTGTGCCATCAGTGCATTCTGTTGCAGCCTTATCACTAAAGACTGGCCCTACCAAAGTGGATTGATATTTTCTATGTTGTTATCGATTGGGGTAGCTGTTCTGGTGGCACGACTGAGGAGTTCATCTAATGCATGATGTGTTTTTAATAGCCGGTATGTTTGTAGCCACTTACAGCATTCGATATCTACCTTTTGCCTATGCGCATAAAATCTCATTTCCACTCTGGTTACAGCAGGCTTTGTCCTATGTGCCTGTTGCGGCACTGACCGCCATAATCGCACCCGTGGTTTTATTTCATGGTGCAGATAATATGGATTTGAGTTTGCAAAATGCTCACCTGGTCGCTGCGGTAGTTGCATTTGCTATATCACTATTTAGTCGGAGCATGTTGTTTACGATTTTGTCAGGCCTGATAGTTTTTGCTCTGATTAAAGCTATCTAATCATGCCCCTACTAGCTGTCGGGTTGGTGCCTTAGTCGCGGATCAGGTAAAATCCCGCCTCACTTTTTGCGGATAGCTATGACTGTGTCTGACAGCCTACTCATCAATCAACCCTGCTTTGAACACCTGGAACCGAAGCTTAAGGCCTTCCTCGAACATAAGTCACAGGCATTACGCCTGTCGCTGCAGGATTGTCGGCAGGCCAGTGAGATAGCGCTGGATCTGCAAATGTGGGGTGGCCCTTCGATTGAGGAATTATGGCCTGATGAATCCAGCATCACGGCCAGTGGAAAAGCGCATAAACAGCAACTGATGATCCAGTTGCGCGAGCGCTGGGAACAGCAAAAGGCACAACTGAATGCATATCCCGCAGATAGTGATGCACCTAAAATCAGTGCCGCCGCTGAGCCCTGTAGTATCGAAAAGCAGGGTCTGGGACTGGGGCGCTGTCCGGTCGCTTCACCGAAAACACTATGCTGCAATCTGCAAACACTGGATGCGGTTGATAACTGTGGATATGGCTGTAGTTATTGCAGTATTCAATCCTTTTTTGATGGAAAACAAATCAGCTTTGATCGAGGTTTTGCCGACAAACTAAAAAATCTCCAGCTCGATCCAGATAAAACCTACCATATCGGTACCGGACAATCTTCCGACTCATTGATGTGGGGCAATAGTCACGGGGTGCTCGATGCGGTGATAGAATTTGCCGCTGATCATCCCAATGTGATACTGGAATTGAAAACCAAGTCGGCGAACGTCAGTCATCTGCTAAAGGCAAAGCCCAGCCGGAATATTCTATGCACCTGGTCATTGAATACACCGACTATTATTGAACATGAAGAGCATGGCACTGCATCCCTTGATAAACGTTTACAGGCCGCACGGAAGATGGCCGATGCGGGTTATATCGTCGGTTTTCATTTTCATCCTATGGTTCATTATCAGGGCTGGGCAGAAGATTATCAGGCCGTGGTCGAAACACTTACTGAAATGTTTACTCCGGATGAAGTCGCACTGGTTTCGATAGGCACACTAACCTATATCAAATCAGTGATGAGCGAGATTCGTAAACGAGCGATACCCAGTCAGATCCTGAAAATGCCCATGGTTGACGCAGCAGGTAAAAAGTCCTACCCAGATGAAATCAAACTCGCGATGTTCAAGCATCTGTATCAGAGCTTTCCTGATAGCTGGAAACACGATGTATTGTTTTATCTGTGCATGGAAAGTGCGGAGTTATGGGAGCCAGTGTTTGGTTTCGAGTATGCATCCAATGAAGAATTTGAAGCGGCAATGAAAGGCACGTATCTGCGAAAAATTGCTGGGTGTAGTAGAGAGTTAGACAAATAAGTCTCCAGGGCACCTCTGAACAATTTCGTTTCCAGAAGAATCTATGTGCATTCAAACCACTGCAACGGCTCTGGCAGTTCCATAGCTGAATATTCTATATGAATGATCCTTCTGTGAGATGGAATGGTCGCTTTACGTGATGAGTGAAAAAGAAGGGGGTTCATTAACAACACATCCCCTGCGTTTGCATTGCACTCTATCACCTTTGAGTCTTCTACAATTTTAATTATCTCGTTTGATTTTATTCTTCCCTGTTTATGAGTGCCCGGTACAACACGTAACACTCCTGTTTCAGCATTAGCCTTATCTAGATGAATTCTCAATGTTAAAGTGTTAGCCAGATATTCTTCAGGTGGTTCTGCATGGATAACGCCCTGTTTTTCACTCCAGGACCCAAAGCCTGTTATCTCGTGTTTTGATTTTACAGCTATTGATGTATCCTGGTGCCAGGCAACGTTCCAGTTGGCGCCTGCTACCTTATCAAAGAATACTGACCTTATTGGATGAGCATCATCCCCTAATATTTCTTTAGCGAAATTTATTAAAGGTAATGAGGTTGCCAGCTGTTTTATATGGGGAACTTTGTTCATCAAGCTCCTCACCCCATAGTTATTCATTTTTCCTTCAAACTCTGACGTCGCATTAATCAATAAGGATATTTGCTCCTCATTAAAAACATCTTTTACCAGATAATATCCATTTTGGCTGTATCTTTGTTTCATACTACTTATCCTGTTCTACTAAAGCTGCAAATCACTGGCAGAAAAAACTGCATAGAGAGGTATGAGCGGAGTAGCTTTTGTCTTTCCGAGCGCATGTGAATTGTTATGAGATAAGTATTTTATCAGATATTCCAGGAACCTTGTTTTGGGATTTTCTCTTTTGTTTTTCAGCATATTTAACTTCTAATGGTCTAATATCTTCGAGCGTCTTTTTATTAAAACTCTTCTCATATGAGTGCTCAATATAGCCTGGAAAAGACTCTTTCCATTGCTCTTGTTTTCTATTTGCCATTCTGCCAATATTTTAAGGATTCAATCCTGACTCCCTGGCCATTTGAATTTGCGCATGCGATAAATGAAATTTCTTTCTGAATCAATAAAGCTAGCAAGCGCAAGGGGAGTGTCAATTGTAAGAACTGCCCCGAAATTTTCTTAAAAAACAAGGCAGAGAGCTCAACGTATCAACAGGCCTTATCGAAAGTAGCAGGTGATTATTAACTGCTTGCATTTCACGGCTTTATGCTGCGTATAATGAGGGCAACCCTCTTTCAAAATTTAAACCCGTATTGATATATTGAAAACCGATTCAGAAGCCAGTCTCCTCGACAACCTCCCGACAGCTCTAAAGCAGGATTTAGACAGGAATCTCTGCACCTGCATGGATGTGCCGAAAAGGCAGGTTATAGATGCCATAATCAAAGGCGCGATGACGCTGGAAGCAGTGAAAAAGGAAACCTATGCCGCTACGGGAGCTGGCTGTTGTGTACAACAGGTCGAAAGACTGATTGAATGCCTTTCTGCGCCTTGCGCACGGAAAAGGCGTACAGGCAAGAATAAAGTGGTTAACGATATCAAGCCCTCGCGCAGTCACAATTAAAAAGGCCCTGAGCGATTACAGGGCCTTGAATAGTCGTTTTGCTTGCTGCTTATGCAGTGGCCGTTGCCGTTTTGGCTTGCTGTGCCTGCTGTTCTGCAATTTCCTTGTGTACCTGTTCCATATCCAGCGCTTTAACCTGGGATAACAACTCCGTCAGGGCGGATTCGGGTAACACACCAGGTTGGGAAAAAATGATGACTTTTTCTCGGAATACCATCAGGGTGGGGATTGAGCGAATCTGGAATTGAGCGGCTAGTTCCTGCTCCTGTTCTGTGTTGATTTTCGCAAATGTCATATCAGGATTGGCTTCAGCGACCTTCTCAAAGGTCGGAGCAAATGAACGGCATGGTCCGCACCAGGGCGCCCAAAAATCAACGATAATAATATCATTGCCTTCAATGACTTCAGTAAAATTTTCTTTTGTTACTTCCATAACCATAGGGCACCTCGATCTCTGTAGAATATTAGTAATAACTAATATAGTGGTCATGACTGATAAATTCAACCCCTGATATAGTCAGCTATTCCAAGGAGTCACAGGGCTACCGCGTCCTGCGCTCGCCCCTTACCTATGTCCCTATAGGTAAAGCAGAGATACTGTTATCTCGAGAATGCAAGGATATCGACTGTAATGGTCTAGGAAATAGTGGGTTACACTCTAATGCTAGCGGTCAACAGTGGAATCCAGATTTAAGGCTAAATGATAGACTAGTGCCCTGTGCTCCCCTGTGATGCAATAATCTTCTGCTATGCTCAAGAGTAATCCAGTCAGGGTATCCGGTTATGAGTGAAAACACCTCCTTCGATTCTCAACAAGTCGCCCAGCGGTCCAAAGAAATCTTACTCCGCACAGTGATCTGGTCCTTTATTGGTGTGCTTTATGGCATGTTGTTCGTGCTGGTTTATAGTTTAGCGATTCATTTCGCGCCAGGTTACTACCCATTATTTATCGCAGGTACGCTTTCGGGTTGTATTGCCGCGCTAATCTATAGCAGCATGCGACTGGCAGCGATTGTCGCACCTTTGGCTTCGGTAACCAGCATCGCAACCATTATTTATCAGGGGCAGGTTGTCGAAATAACTAGCCTGCTGATTGTGACAGGGATTGTCGGTGTCATTACCGGGGCAATTTATGGTGTGATGGCTAAACAGTCTCGAGTCTATCGAGCCGATGCCAAAACGATAGCCGGTATTTTTTCAGGTTCGATAGTGTCTCTGGTATTTGCGTTGTTCTATGAAGTTTATCCCGGTTTTCCGCTGTTTTTTCTAATCGCTATCATGTGCCTTTTGACAGGCTCCCTGTATGTACTCGTCGCGCCATTCTGTGTCGAGCATCTGGATAATCTGTTGCCGCCGATTGGTGATGGGGCTATTGCAGGAGGGGGAACCTCGATGTTCGTAGGGTTGGTTCTGTTTATCATGGTTACTGGAGTCACACCAGAAACTGCTGGAGCGTTGGTGGAAGTTACTAATCAGATTCGTGAATTTATGCCAGCCGCTATTATTGGTGGATTGTTGGGAGGCGGTATATCAGGCTTTATGTCAGGACTGCTGCGTCGGGAGTGGCAGGATTTATGAATGGAGGCAGGAATTTCAGGGGCTGTTTACTTGCTTCTCGGCGTGGGGCTGGCTTCTTTTAGAGCAGCTCTCTTCTTACTGAAAAATCAGGGTTCGGTAACGCTAATGCTTACAGGTGGATAATATCCAGGGATAGTTCTCAAATGATTTCAGTCATTTATGGGGTCAGACTGTGGGGCAGGTCTTAGATTTATGATTGACTCTAAGCTAGACTCCAATCTTTTCATAATTTAGGAAAAATCATGGCTCGTCCAATAAGACTGGAATTTGCCGGAGCGCTTTACTACATCACCTAGCGAGGAAATCGAAGAGATGATATTTATGAGAATGATGAGGATCGACAACAGTTTCTGAAATTGTAGAACGATGTCTGTGATACCTAAAACTGGGAGTGAGGCATTATTCGACAGTCAGTGGAGTTATCAGGGATCATGAATCAAAGACCTAACTCAATAGTCTTCTCTGTCCCCTATTATTGAATTTTTGACTCAGGTGGTTAGGTTTCCTATCCTCCGAGCACCCGCTAACATAGGTGGTCTTTTTGTATTAAGTTCGTGAGAGCAATGTATGCGTGTAGTTTTTTTACTGTTTTGTCTGATTTTGTCTGCTTGCGGTGGAGGCGGCGGTGGTCCATCGACAAGCAGCGGTGGTTCATCGGAAAGCGGTGGTGGTTCATCAGAAAGTGGCAGCTCAGGTATGGATTTCAGAGTGAGCACAACATCAGACAACGCTACGCTAAGTACGCCATTCATGGGGCATACCAAGGTGATGGTAGGTTTCTCAGGGGGCAGCAGTTCTGGAGACCAGGCACCTTTCGACATGCAGTACCAATATCTGAACGCGGGTAGCTTCAGTACCTATGACCACGCAGGGTGCATGAATGGCACGGAGCCCGTATCATCGTGCTCCTGGTGGGGTGCCTGGCAGGAGGACGTCGCTGAACGTGGTTTATTCGTGACACGCTTTATCGACACGGCCAGGTCACGCACCTGGAACTCCGTGTCCCGTGCACAAATTCCGTTTTTCACCTATTACATGGTGTTGCCCGCTTCCGGGCTGAGTGAAGGTGTAGCAGAAACGTATGCGCTGGACGACCAAACGTTTTTGACCAGCTACTTCGATGATTGGCGTTTCCTGTTGCAGAAAATTGGTAACGAACAAGCCATGTTGCATATCGAGCCCGACCTGTTCGGGTACCTGAAAGCCAGAGACCAACCCAGCGCGATTCCCGCCAAAGTGACGCAGAGCAACCCAACCGACTGCAGCGGATACGACAACGATGCTACCGGCTTTACCAAGTGCATGATCCACATGGTGCGCAGCTATGCGCCCAACGCCTCGGTGGGCTTGCATGTATCACCCTGGACCCTTACCAGTTTGGGTGATGCTGACTCATGGGCCAACTACATGATAGCTTTGGGTGCTGATCAGGGTGATTTTTTGGTGACAGACCCTAGCGATCGCGACGCTGATTGGTACCGCCTGGTGCAAGGACAGCCAGGGCATGATTGGGATATCGCCAAGATGACTACCTTCTTGCAGTGGACGAAAGATGTTTCGATGGCAGTGGGCAAGCCATTCTTCCTCTGGCAACTGCCACTGGGCAATTCCTACCAGGACAACACTTACCAGCACTACAAAGACCATCGTGTGGAGCTGCTTTTTTCCCACATCGCTGAAGTGCGTGATGCCCATGTGGTAGGTATGCTGTTTGGTAGCGGCGAAACTGCGCAAACCAATGTGGAGACGGATGGAGGACTGCTTATTGGAAAGACTAAGCAGCACTACATCAGCCGTGGCGGCGACTAGGGCACCTCTGATCAATTATGTTGTATCTCTGGCTCACCGGCTGATGCGCACTCTGCGTTACAACTTCCTGCCAGGCTTACTCCAAATAAACGACGAGCAAAGCTTCCGCTCCTGCTCACGCTCCTTACCTACGTCCATGTAGGCAAAGCTTCCGCTCCTGCTCACGCTCCTTACCTACGTCCATGTAGGTAACAACGAGTGGCGGTATTTTAGCCACAACCCGAAGCACCCAAAGGGCATAAAGGCTGGGAACATTTTTCCTCCAGCGGTGTTTTCAGTCGCTTATGTAGAATAACTACACAGCACTCCTTCTACCTTGCTGGAAGAAAAAATGGTCTCCAGCAGTGTCAATCAACACGTGTTAACAGGCCCTGGTGTACCTCGTTATAGAATCTATAACGAGGTACACACGGTCAAAGGGAACCCGCCTCTGTGTTTTTCCAGGCGTTGATTGCCTGGACTTGTTTGAGCCAGCGTTGAAGGTTGGGCAGATCCGTTACGGGGAGTTTGGCGCTTTGCTGGTCGGCTAACGGTGCGGCTATGGCGAAATCGGCGAGTGACAGGCCGCTGTCGCAAATCCACTCACGGTTGATGAGATGATGCTCAAGAACGTTTGCAGCTTCCATTAAAAGATTTTCGCCACGAGTAACCTCAACGGGATCGGGTGAACCTATTCCAGCTAAAGATTTGATTGAATTCTCCCAGTTGAGTATGCCGATACCCGGCATGAAATTTTGCCCACACCAAAAGAGCCACCGGTTAACGTCCGCACGACCACGCGGGTCGATGGGCAAAAGAGTCTGGCTGGGAGTAATATCAGCCAGGTACTGCATGATTGCGTAAGACTCCCAAACTATGAATCCGTCGTGTTCTAGAACAGGGACCAGATGATTCGGGTTCAGTTTAAGAAATTCCGCTGAGTTTTGCTCCCCCTTAAATAAATCCACCAGACTGAGGTTGAGTTTGATTTTAAGGTGATCTGCTGTCATCAGGACTCGGCGGCTACAAGTTGAGACAGGGTGATAGTAAAGACGCATGTTTAAAACTCCTTGGTTATTGATAAACAGCGGCATGGTATTTCTACATAATGACAGAAAGTGTCAGTAGTGATTTATCACCTTTAGCATGTTCCCAGAAATCTTGGGCTACAGACTGCAGGCACTTCCTTTCAGGTGAGTGCTTTGTGCCTGTTTTTTTTCTGAAGAATGTCCACTTCATGCCATTCTTTAAGTAAGATTTGCCGGCGCCGAGGGTAGCGCTCTGTCTTGATCGTCAAAGCGGATATACGGTCAGTCCTAAAATGACGGAACTCCTGCCGTAGTTCACACCATCCAGCAAGCATCCGAGTATGATCAAAGTAGCCTAGTGAAATAGGCCAGATGATTCTTTCGGAAATATTTCCTTTCAGATCAAGATATTCAATCAGTACCTTATGCTCTAGTCGAATGGCCTTTCGAATCTGAGAAAGATCGATTGCCTCGATATCTTTTTGGTCTCCTTTGGCTACCATCAGAGAATTGGTCTCGAGTGTATTTCGCAGATCCTGGGGTAAAACAGAAGCTATTTTTGATAGTGCACCTTTTGCGGCCCTGCTCAGCTGCAGGTCTCCCCGTTCAGATACCCAACGAGAGCCTAACACAAGCGCTTCTATTTCCTCTTCGCTAAACATCAATGGAGGTAGCATAAATCCAGGGCGTAATACATAACCGAGCCCTGGTTCACCTTCAATGTTGGCTCCTTGCCCTTGCAGGGTGGCAATATCCCGGTAAAGTGTGCGCAGGCTTATCCCTAGTTCTTTGGCTAAATGAGCACCGGTAACTGGAAAACGATGATTTCGTAAGGTCTGTATCAGGTCGAATAATCTTTCGGTGCGAGACATGAGTAACTATGTTGGTGACAGGGTGTTGTAAACATATCCTGCCATTATCTGGCAACATGTCAACGAGTAGATGCGAGCAAAAAAAAGTTGTAAAGAGTAAAGGGGACGGAGGGATTAAAAAATGAGCAATTACATGAATTGGTTAAAATGAATTAGTTCAGACTTAATCTGACACTTCACTTGAAAAAATGAGGATTTGCCTGTCGATAACCATCAGAAAGCCCGGCGGATCGCCACGATGCTGGATGTATGGTTGACCGTTAGCATTAACGGTCGCCAGAAAAAACTTCTCTGCGCAGCGATAAAACCAGCCAGATCGGGCGTGATTTCACTTTGCCACCCGCCGTTCTGTTCCATTCGGGCGTAAATATCCCTGGAGCCCTTTCTCTACGCTTTAATGCTTTTACAGGACGTTCCTCCATGCTGTACGCAGCACATCGGATACGTTGCTCTCCACCAGTTCACCATGAGCCAGAATCACTCTCTCCGCATCCCAGCCCAAGATCGTTTCCAGTGATTTTTTGACGATAGCTTTTTGGCCCCACCCCATTTGGTATTCTGGAGCAGCCTTTGGGTTGTTCCACATTCTAAATACAATCTTCCACCAGAACCTCAGGTACAGGCTTGCTGTATGCCTGTAGTCGTCACCAATGTTCTCGAGTAAATCAACCAGAATAAGCGTTCTGGAAGGTTTATGAAAAAACGCGACTTCCCACATGTACTTAGTACCCTGAACGACAACTTGCTGCAACTCACCATCCCAGCGAGGATCCGGCCTGTTCCCGAGAATCCAGTCAAATGCTATATCGGGTCTTTTTCTCTCCAGTCCGGGACAAATGAACGTCTCAGCGTCTGGATACATGCGCTGAAAATCGGGTACGAATAAATGATGGTAAGAACCCGGTACCACGATGTACCTGACAGTACCGATAGAATCTAGCCGTTCCTTTATCTGCTCACTGATGGCACAGGGGTCATGCACAAGCAAGTCGCCATCACCCATCTTGATTACGGTCATACGTCCGAACAAATCAATGCCCGCGTAACGTACCGGATACTCCAGAATCCATATTTGATCTTTTACATATTCAATTAGCTGCTCCACTACTTAATCTCCCGTTGTCACAAAATTGAGATTCCGAGACCGATCAATCATCCAGAATACGGTGTTTAATTCGCTCCTCACTCCGTGATTGACCGTCGTCGAAATCTATAACTGGGTCAGATCACAATTTACTCTATTACTAGAATATTCTGTGATCTGGCCCCTAATTTCGTATGACCCTGATTTTCGCCCCACCCCCCCCCCGATTTTCCGAGTAAAGTGGGTTGTTTTGTTGTTGGGATGATGCCATCTGTTCTTGTCCTGTTATTGAAGATGATGCCTTAGATACTATGCAAAAAATACTACAATCTATCCTCCCGTTTGAATTACCACAAAGTTTTTCGGATGAGGCAACCTGTCAACTGTATAGAAAGTGGGACGAACCTACCAGGCAGATTCAGATTTCTGCGATTACATTTTTAACAGCACTTTTATACATTATCTTTACTTTTCTGGATAAGTCCTGGGCGTCAGAGCAGGCTCAGATTTTGATGCTGAGAATTCATCTGTTTGCGGTTGTTCCTATTCTGTTAACGATTAGTTATCTTGCCTATAAAAAGCGGTTTTACGATATTGTAATGCCCGCACTGATGTTGTTTCCAATTCCAGCTTACAACGGGCCTGCAGGACCACACAACAACATCGCACGACTGAAACGCGCTGCTGAATCACCGGGAAAATATTGGGAAGGAGAATCTAACAGAGAAAGCGAAGCATGTAGTTGACCAGTGCCGTCTTAAGGCTCCAGTAATAAACGTAGCATACTACGCAGCTGGCTTTTCAGGAGGGACCTCTCATCCTCGCTTAACTCTTCCATCATATGACCTTCCATGACGGAAATAATCTCATCACACCTGTTAAGTAACTCCTTACCTGATTCGGTGAGACTGATTTGTATGATACGTTTATGTGTCTTATCCGGCTCACGCTTGATCCACCCCTCCGCTTCCATAGACTTAATCAATTCGTTAGCCGCCTGCGGCGAAACCATTGTGAGGTCGGCCAGTTGAGCGTTTGACATATTGCCTCGTGCACTAAAAACGGAAAGCGCAGTATACTGGCTAACAGTCACACCCAGAGGGGAGAGAGCCGTTCGAATCTGTCGGTAAAGACCTCTTTCCAGCCGGCCGATTATATAGGCGACCCCCATAGGTCTCGACGGTTGCTGTTGTTTTGTTTTATCCAGTTCGTTAAATGAAATCCTGCTTTTCATCATTCTAATTATCCTACCCAGTCAATAGATTGAAATATGTGAACATTCACCCTGTTGATGGAAACATTGTCGCACAAATAAATAATAATATAACAATCGATACCTGTGTTAAGAGCTACTGTTCAGGTATGAGAACAGATTTTGAAGCCTGAAAACAACAGGGGCAAGGTATAAGAAGAATAAACGCAACATCCCGGCATATAAAGCCGGCAACAGACCTTCAGAATCCCACCCGAAACGACAGTAAATCGGGCCAGCATTCATATTCCGCACGGAATTTTCTCACTGTTCGGCATTTTTAGACCTCCTGGTTCTGACCAGACCGCGAGCAATCAGTAACTCGGGTGGCGGTGGTAATGCGCCTTTCTTCATGAGGTAATCCAGAGAAGTGGTGCATATATGCACCGTTTACCGACCTAAGGATGGAATCTTGTCGATCACCGCTTGATCCTCGATACAGGCAATCGCCTGGCTTCACCCTTACGCTTTGGGCATACCGAGACCTCGATGCGGCCTACATGGATATAGGTCAGGGGCGTGAGCAGGAGCGGAAGCTTTGAACACTCGCTTCAAGCGTTGCGCCCAGTTCATCGCTTTGTGTTTCTGCTCCGGCGTCCTGTCTTCGCTTTCCGATAGGTTCGGCCCTTTCACCGTTTGGCTGGTGTTACTCGAGCAGGTCGGAGCTAAGAGTTCGGTTCCCCGGGCAGCTTGCTTGCCGCTTCTTCATTATTCAGTTTTTCCGCCTTCGTTATTCTGGTGTTGTCGAAGGGAAAAGAGCTGAGAATCTTACCGAAACAGTGATTACCATCGGAGTATTCATGCTCATTGTCGGGATGGGGTGCTCGTCAAATAGAAACCGAATGATTCAGATCAATTTACTCAATTCTAATGAGTGATAGCTTGAGACACTTTGAATATTTACAGGAAAGTATAATTATGCAAAAACGATACAGGAACCTTATTTCGGATCTTCTTTTATTGGCCCTGATTTCTCTATTCCTGGTATCCTGCGGTGGCAGCAGTAGCTCATCCAGTGATAGTGGCTGTGGTACGGTAACCGATATAGGCACTAGTAGCCTTCTTAATGGTGAACTTGACGCCAGCGATTGCAGAATGTCAGATCTTGATCCAACTTCAGCCGACACTTCTTTTGTCGATGAATACCTTCTTACCCTGAGTTCTCCGGCAACAATGACGATCACTATGAGGTCAAATGATCTAGACTCGTATCTGGGAGTGCTTGGTCGATCCACGTCTTGTGCCTCGGGATGTACCGCAGCGGAAGCTAATCTCCTAGCTTCAGATGATGATAGCGGTGGTGGTGCAAGCGGTTTAGATGCTCAGATCACGATATCTCTGAATGCGGGTAGTTATATAATTATCGCTAATTCATATGATCCCGAGCCGGGTAGCTATACGCTGGAAACCTCTTTTTAGATAGAGTACTTTCGGTATAGGACCCTGAGTCCTAAATCATTGGGCATGATTTTAGAACACCAGGTATAAGAATAATAAACGCAACATCCCGGCATATAAAGCCGGCAACAGACCTTCAGAATCCCGCCCGAAGCGACAGTAAATCGGGCCTGCATTCAATCCTGAACCGGGTCGGAGCTAACTAGTGCCCATCCATAAACAGTTACTTTTCAGGAATTTCGCCGACTCCGTGATTTTGCCGCCGATGTTGCAGTGTAGCATTCACTCTTCGTAAACGCTTTGCCATTAAAAGTGGCGGAGGGTATTCTAAAGAAAGTGCTGGGGCTATTAGTGAAGCCTTGTTAAGAGTTTTTTGAAATTGATTTTGCTGCGTTAGTGAAGTTATTAGGGCCTGTTACTTTGCTGGTGTGTCAAATGTAAGGCCTGATAAACATAAGGCAGTCTCGCCCCACACGAGGGCGGGGGCTACAATGAAAGTTCCTACACTCACCATTGGAGACTGCCATGACACTGTATTGCGGAATCGATTTACATTCAAATAATCATTTCATCTGCGTGATTGATGATAAAGATAAACGGCTCCTGGAAGTTAAGCTGGATAATTTTTCAGAGCTCACTATTCAGGCTTTATCTCGCTACAAAAAACGTCTTAAAGGAGTAGCTATTGAGTCCACTTTTAATTGGTATTGGCTGGTTGATGCTTTGATGGAAGCAGGGTTTCACGTTGAGTTGGTCAATACAGCCAAGGTAATTCAGTATAGCGGCCTAAAACGTAGCAATGACCGATCAGATGCTTTTCACCTCGCGCACCTGATGCGCCTGAATATTCTCCCTACCGGATTTATCTATCCAAAACCTACTCGTGGTTTACGCGATTTAGTACGAAAGAGAATACAGCTGGTACAAGATAGAAGCAGCCATATCATCCGGTTTAAATCCCAATTTCAGATGCATACTGGGCAAACTATAGGGGCGGACAAAATTAAGACCAAAAAATTCTCCCTGCCGCTAGTTGGTGATGCCAATGTCCAACTTGCCCTTCAGAGTCACCTGATGCTAATCAGGGCAATAACCCAACAGATCAAAGCGCTGGAGAAAGCCATTATGGCTCAGGTGGAACCCAAACCTGGGTTTGAGGACCTGAAGACTGCACCGGGTATCGGGGATATCCTGGCGGAAACTATATTGTTGGAGACCGGACCTATCTCACGTTTCAAAGGCCTCGGTAACTACGCCTCCTATTCGCGTTGTGTCGATAGCCGACGTGAAAGTAACGGTAAAAAGAAAGGTGAAAACAACCGCAAGAATGGCAACAAATACCTGGCCTGGGCCTTTATTGAAGCGGCCAACTTCGCCATCCGTCGTAGTGAAAAAGCCAATCAGTTTTATCTTAAGAAATCAAAAGCAACGAAACCCATCGTTGCTAGAAAAGCGCTGGCACACAAGTTATGCCGAGCCTGCTACTGGATCCTGAAAAATGGAGAAGCGTACAACGAAGAGAAAATCTTTGGCTAAAGTTTGAAAGGGCTGGTTAACCATGTACCGGGTTGGTTAATAACCATCAGGTCTGATTGGACCAGTCCTTTCAATATAAATCGATTATTTAAGTTTGTGCCCATGTGTAGAGCCACAACAGGTTGGTCGTTACAGGCCACAGATCTGTCATTCATTTGGACTGCACATGGTACCGAGGTTTTTCTGGGGCAATAGCCAGGGCTGTAAAATTACAGCTTGATCCTGATGGGTGACTGGTGCGCATTTACTGCGTCACCATTACTATGAAAAGACGGGTGCGCTGATTTAAATGTATCGATGATTATAACAGCCCGGTATATCGGGAGGATTTTTTTGTGCCTTCGCTTGACAATTTGCCTAATGGGTGACCCGAATGGCACTTACTTAAGCGAAAAAGGTCATCGCGAGCGACAGCGCGGCGATCTCAAACCTTGTCGGAGCCCCACTACCGAAGAGATTGCCACGTCGCAAGCTCCTCGCAAAGACAGTTTGGTCGCCTTAAGTAAGTGCCATTAAGGCCTGACCCTTGCTTCCTCTTTCGGGAGAAAGAGCTGGGTACTCCAAACTGGGTCAGAACTAAGTAACTCTTTGATTCTAAGAATTTATTGATTATTTAATCCTATGGCTTTCACCTTAAAGGGTGAATTTATCAAGAAAGATAAAAGCTCTAAGGAAGAAGACGAAACTCCAAACAGATCGTTTTTTGTCCAGGAGTGTTTGTGGGATTGATTAAAGCGGTAATCGACGAACAACATATATTTCGAGAATTGCCAAAGCATTATCGAGGTGACTTTGATAGTCAAATGGATGGTTTAAGTCTGCCTTAATTCGGTGTTCAGACCTACCAGGCTAAAAATCCCAAAGGGCAAAAGACGTTCCCTCAGGGCCTTCCTTTAAATCAACACAGTTCATTACGAACAAAACTGATTCACTTGTTACAACAAGCATAATAAATACGAAGCGATTGTTGAGCTTTATAGTCAGTCTACCTGCTCGGTTCACTTTCTATTCAGGTTCTTATGATTTAATCAGGATATCCGTTTCGTAGGCATTCTACTCGCCACAGGGAACGTGTACAGGGGCTTCCGTAGATTGCGGAAATAAGTGGGATTGAAGCGAGAGATATTACATGTTTCGTATAACATCGTTCTTTTTTAAATGGGTTGTACCTGTGGTATGCCTGGTGTTTTTAACAACGTTGAATGCAGGCCAGCTCGATGATTTTGAAAAAGCTGCCACGGAGGATGATTTGGAAGAGATAGATGTCAGGAAATGCAGGCATAGGCATTGCCATGACGAGCATTACAATGATGAGAATCACCTGGATGATTCCTCATCAGGAAGGTTTATTACCGATATCATCGGCATCATCATCACTGAATCTTCGAAAGCAACCCTGGCGCGCGTGCAAGGTACGGCAGACCCAGTGTATGAAGATATTCCATTGCGCATGCCAGGCTCACCTGACCTGCCCATGTTGAGGTTGGATTTAAACCGACAACATATCGATCAGAACCTATCAGCTTCAGATTTCAGCATTGAAGGGGGATTTGGCCCACTCGCTTTGCAATACCGCGAGACGAATTTTGTTGAGGACTCTGCTACCAATTTACGCATGACGTATTTTCATGGACTCTTTCGAATGTCTGGAAGCCCGCAATTCGAGATGGATTTAGGTCTGGGTGAAGTGACCTTAACGGGTAAAGAGCAGCACAGCGGTATGTCATTCACCATACCTACCAGCTTTTATACAGCATCCAACCTGCAGATTCGTTTCACGCCAACATGGAGTAAAATAGGGTCGAATGAAATCAGAGATTACGATGCTTCAGTTGCTGTTGTACGAAAATATTTTTCCGTAAGGTTGGGGTATCGCAAACTTCAGGCCTTGCATGAAACGCTTCAAGGTCCGTATGTTGGTGTCTCGTTACACTATTGATATCTGGTGGTGTACAGGTTTTCAATCAACACGTGATAACAGGCCCTGGTATTCAAGTAATCAGTAGAGTTCGCCTGGTTTTGATCCACCGCCCGTGGGCAAACAGTGAACGGCATCTTTCAATTCTCGAATGCCCCGACGTCCGGGGCGCTTTGTGAACGCGCCTTTCCGAAGTAGTCCTCCAGCAATCCCTCAATCGGCACACCGCCGTCGTCTGCCTGCGATCCTTGAGACGGTACGAAGTCTTCGGGGGACGATGGCGCGGCACCGGCAAAGAGCGTAGTGGTGCTAATAATGTTATTGGAATCGTCATTGCTTCCCATGAGACCCAGTTCGGCTACTCCGCCCGTCGATACAACCAAATTGTTTCTTGCACTGGACATGGTCGCACCATCCATTCTCAATAGAGTAACCTTGCGGTTAGAACTCGAATAGCAGGTGTTGTTATAGAGATCGATGTTCACTGGGGCTGGTTCGACGCCTCTCTGGGTTGCTCCAACACAACGCACATCACCGGTAGAAGTCGAAGTATCAAACAGATTGTTGCGCACGGTGACGGATTGAGCCCAAAGGACCACCATGACCGCATTTGAGGAACCCGCTATGAATTGATTCCGTTCCAGCACAATGTCACGTATGCGTTCATCATTTGCTTCGTTCTGCGGACCGATGGCCAGGGGCCAGGCCTCGACCCCGGCGCGAAAAATGTTGTCCGAAATCTGAACCCGCTCAGTGTACTGCCCATTGCCAAGAAGACCATCATCAAATTTCGGTCCGTGGAGCTTCAAGAGATGCTTGCCAATCGCCGCCTTGCTCACGATGTTGTGGGTAAGCAGCCCTTTTTCGATGTGAGGCATGCGCCAGACATGCTCCGCCGCAGTGGAATCCTCGAAGGAACATCCCATGGCGGCCATGCGTCGTCCCACTAGATACACACCGTTGCCGCCGTTTCCACCGACGATGTTTCGAACGTCGAGTTCCGACAGGGCGAGCCCATCGTGCAAATCATGAGTCCCTTCCCCCTGGTTGTTCCAGTAACTCAATATCGAATCACCGGCCGATACCGCGCTGTGAACGTTCCGTATGGTGAGCTTATGCAGCAACAGGTTATTTGTCTGAACACCCAGCCCTATCGCACCTGCGGAGGTTTCTTCTCCAACGATTTGCAGATCCGTGATGCGCCAGTCATTGGCGGTAAGGGGGGTCCGATCTCCGAAGGAGATACCAGTCCTGGTAGGGTTGAAGACTGGATCTTCACCCGCTCCAAACGCGCCGATGAGACCTGGTCCCGCGGCATTGATGACAAGCGACTGGGGCATAGACCAGGTTTCACCTCTGCGAAAGAGAATCCGCGTCTCAGGCTGAATGTACGAATTCACTGTGCTGATATCAACTGTTTGTATTTGCTGGCAACCGGCAGGCGCACCGCTGAAGTCAGCGGTCTGAGAAATACAAATGGTTGCTTCACCGGAAAACACTTCATCGGGATCGGTCACCACAATCGTGGCAGTCTGGGTGATCTCTTTTCCGTCAGGTCCAACTGTTGCGGCTGTGGTAACAAAGGTACCCGGCGTCTCAAAAACGTGGGCCGCGATTGGACCGGTGTGCGTATTCTTGTTCCCGCCGGTTGTGGACCAGCTCCCTGCGCTTGCGTCTCCAAAGTCCCATTTAACAATCTTTGTTCGAAACGCAGCTCGATCCGTATCAAAAGTGGGCTCAAAAAAGACATAAAGGGGCGCCACGCCTTCAATGCGTGACGGTAGAAGGCCTCCGCAACCTTCCGTTTGGGCATCGGCTCCCAGACAAGGTGACGGCGTCTCGCTTCCGCTGTTAGTGCTGTCATTCGATCGGGTGTCTCCGTCCGACGACTGACACGCAGTGCAGCCGAGAAACATGGCACACAACATCACCCTGGTCAACAAACGTGCGTTGTTCAAATACATAGAAAAAATGAGATTCATTGTACTTTTACCGTCCTTTCTGTGAAATTCCCGAATTGTTGTATGTGCTTTTATGAAAGTAAAATAGCATACGAATTAAGCAACGGTTGAAAAAAGTTGAGTCGGAAGTTGAGCGTAGTGTTCGGTTTCATTATTTTTCAAAATTTTATCGGGGGTGGGCTCGAGAGCTTGGACGCAGGAGACGAATATTTTCCGCATGGACTCCGATTAAACATGCCATTTATTCCTTAACAAGGGACCAGGATAGAGACAAGTTGTGGGAAACACGCTTTAGCGGATCGACTCCGCGTATTATCAGAGAATATAATTAAATGAAAACCAGAGTAACTAATTGGGGTTAGAAGCGAGTGGCACTTACTTAAGACTTGATACACCGTCATTACGAGGAGCTTGCGACGCGGTAATCTTCTAAAAGTGACGTCATGCCATTGAGATTGCCACGTCGCAAGCTCCTCGCAATGACGAATTTTTTTAGTTATGAGCTTAAGTAAGTGCCATTAGGGTTAGAAGCCTGAGGAGATTGAGCGATAGATTTATGGGAATACAGAAGCAATGAATGAACCGGGACAAAAGAACGATTATCTTGGTGAGCACGCAGAATTACTGATATCGAGCTATCACCGTATTACAGGAAAAGATTTGGTAAAAAAAGGACTGGTTGGTACAGAAAAATATAGAGCGCTCTATGATGCACCTTATGCGGTTGTCTCACACGGCACCGAGGATGATCCCGTCTTCAACTATGGAAACCGGACAGCGCTCAGGGTGTTTCAAATGGAGTGGCAGGAATTTACTATTTTACCTTCCCGAAAGTCGGCAGAGCCTCAAAACAGAGCTGAACGAGAATCCCTTTTGACTCGAGTAACCCAGGATGGTTTTATCGACGACTATCGTGGTATTCGGATCTCTTCGACGGGTAACCGATTCTGGATAGAAGACGCTACGGTGTGGAACCTGGTTAACGGGAAAGGTGTGTATTGTGGTCAAGCTGCTGTTTTTCACCGTTGGGAGGCTCTGGAAGCAGGCTCTGCGGAAATATGAAAGTGAAATGTAATGCATGAAAAGCCCTTGATCATAAATCAAAGACCAGACCCGAGTGGCACTTATTAACAAAGCCACTGAGCTTGAAATCTACGCTAAACTTTTAACTAAACAAAGGGGGGCTTGGGGCTTATTGTTAGCATTTTTATGTTTTAAATTCACTACCTTCACATTTTATTAAATGTAAAATTGAAGCGATAAGATCAATAACGGCAAAGATAAGGATAATTGGGTGTTGTGTTAAGAAGTATGCCCAGAACAAAGCCGCAGAAAATAATATTCTTAAATAACCTTCATACCGACCTATCTCAACTGAAATATTTTTCCAACGCCAAATAGCCCACCCAACGCCTAATATCCCTAACATTTGAACAAAAAGTAAATTCATAGGTAAAAAAGTGTCCCAATCTGTTCCTCCAAGCAAAACATTAATCTTAGATAATGTGGCGATATGCTCAGAATTAATAACTGGAACAGCCATAGGTAACAGCGCAAGAACATCATAAACACAAAATGTTTTTACGATTATTTTATATACTTTATAACTTAACAAGTCTATTACTCCTTAATAATGTTTTGTGTAATAAGACACTAGCCTTTCGGGAGCTAACAACCCAAATAACTGGGAAATTTAGTTGCGTAATAGAGTGGAGCGGCTTAAATTGATCCATGTGTATTTTACTTATTAGTTTAGCTTTGTTTCATTTGAAATATATCAGAATATTCTTGATATGACTTTGATACTTCTTTTACAAGAAGTTGATTTCCCGTTTAAACAGACGCAAACATCCCAACCATTACACTAAATCCTGGTAATTTTTCAGCTCGTTTTGAATTCTCGTTATTTAATTCAGCTGTTAATTTTCCCAATGCTATTTTTGATGCCACATATAAAACCCACATACCATGAACCAATGATTCAAATTGAAGGCGAAGCATTCCGATAGCTGAAGTGAAATTGCGAGATGCTAATAATATTTTAAAACTCTCAGCATGCTCAAATGAAACGCTACACATTATTTTGCTGATTCTTGTTCTATCAGACTCATCGTATGCAGGATAGCTTAGGAATTGTATGATTATGCGGTTTTTTTTGCCTGATATTTGGCCGTTTCTTTAGTTATGGCCGGGAGTTCTGGGGAATACAATACCCGAAAGGGAAATACCTAGAGCAGTTCTTGTAGCTGTTTCGACCCTCCTGGCCACCCTTAATGGGTGAATAGTAACGTCGAAATTACTGCAAGGAATAACCATGAAAAAACGACATATTAAAGTTCGTGATACATATTATGAACACCATCTGAAGAAATGGCCTCAACCGCCTCGCGTCCCCAAAATTGAACTCAAAGGCTATTGGCTTAACCAAATAGGTTTTGAGATTGGCAAACAACTTCAAGTTTTACCGGGCACTGATCATATAGTCATTACCTTAGCACTAGATAAAACATCTTAACTTTTTACAAGCCCTGGCTACATGTTGGGGCTTTTCTTTTTGATCAGGCTTTAAAAACTACGATTTTGATTGTATGTTGAATCTTCAATATATGGGTCCACGTTTACCTTCATTTTTTAATCCCTCCGTCTCCTTCATTCACAGGCGCACATTCCCTGTTGATGGGGTGGATTACCGCCGTCAGTTTAGCGGATTAAACTGACCGATCAACCGGCAACAGCCGCTTCGTCACCCTCGCGCCCCAGTGTCTGGCGGTATTGTGCAGGGCTGATACCCAGTTGCTGGCGGAAACGCTCGCTAAAGCGGGCCTCGGACCTGTAGCCGCAGGCCAGCGACGTTTCCAGCACGGAATAACCTCGCTGCAACAGGGTAAGGCCATAGCCCATCCGCACATCGGCAAGTACTCGGCGGAAGGAACGGCCCTCTGCGGCCAGCCTGCGGTTGAGGGTGGCGCGGCTGACCAGCAGATGGCGGCTGACAGTTTCCAGTGTGTGGTCGTCTCCAGGATTGGCGGCCAGGAAACGGCTGACCCGGTCGCACCAGCTCAATTCTGTTCCGGGAAACAACTGGGACAGTGCGCCAGCCTCGCGCAGTTCGGCAAACATTGCCAGGGTCAGGTGGTATTGCGCATCTATGCTCAGCCCCGCATCCAGGCTTTCCGTCAAGAGTTCAAAGGCGTATTCCAGAGCCTTGCTGGCATGTACTATGGGTGGCCGGACCAGTGTCGGGTTTGACGTCAGCCAATCCGCTGGTGGCGTGGCGACGAAGGCGAGTGCGCGGGATTGAAAGCCGCTGTCATCCGGCAGGTTTACGAATGTAAGGTACTGGTTGCCGGGTACGGCGAGCCAGCGATGAGCGGCAACCTCCAGAGTCTGTCCGCGCCAGAGTAACTGTTTGCAGCCCCGGTCGACCCGCACCACCGAAGGCGTGGATATGTAGACGTTGCGAAGCGACTGGCGCCTCCGGCCCAAAAAATGACTCAGGTAAACCGGAGGCGCAGCCATGACGATCAGCGGAAGTAGGTAGCGGTGAGCGTGGCCTTGTCGATCGCCATGCTGTTGAGCATGAAACCCACCAGCGCGGCCGGGCTGTTGGCATTCACATCCACCTTCCCGGCTTTGAGGGCCCACACAGTGAACTGGTAGCGGTGCATGCCGTGACCCTCTGGGGGGCAGGCGCCACCAAAGCCGGGTTTGCCGAAGTCGGTTTCCACCTCCAGGCCCTGCTTGAGATTACCGGAAACGCCGCGCGGCAGTTCGCGGGTGTCGGCCGGTAGATTAACCACCACCCAATGCCACCAGCCACTGCCGGTAGGAGCATCCGGGTCGTAGGCTGTAATCGCGATACTCTTGGTGCCCGCCGGTACGCCGCTCCAGCTCAATTGCGGCGAAATGTTTTTACCGGTACAGCCAAATCCGTTGAACACTTGGTCATTGGTGAGCAGGCGGCCCTCGCTCATATCGCTGCTTTTCAATTCCAGGGCGGCAGCCTGAGTGGCGACGAGTGCTAGAAGTAGTGTTATGGTGAGTTTTTTCATTATATCCCTCTTAAGTGATCAGGACCTCTATAGTAGAGCAACCTGTGGAGCTTTACTTTACACAAAGGATCAAAAAGCTGCTAATCTGGCCTAATCTGATTCTTTTTGTAGTCTTTGGTGGGGGAACCTTGAAGGAAATAACGGGGTGATACTGACGCGTAAATAATCCACCCCGACAGGAGGGATGCTCTCTGAAAAAAAGGGCTTCCTTTTGTACAAGCTCACCTCGTACCTGGGTGTTATATGAATAATTGCCAGTATAGCCCGGTCATCATACTGACCATTGACTGCAAAAACGGGGTCCAGAAACCGGTAACAGAAACCGGGGTCAGATCACAATTTACTCTAATATTAGAATATACTGTGATCTGCCCCCGATTTTCTGCAATTTACTCTAATATTAGAATATACTGTGATCTGACCCCGATTTTGTTCTTGACCCCGATTTTGTTCCGCGATGTAACTGTCCTGGCTTGATTCCATATCGTTCTTCTATTGTCTTGCGAAACCTGTCATCGCCAACTGGCTGACAGTATTCACTGGCTCTCTCCGGAAACCGGGGTCAGATCACAATTTACTCTAATATTAGAATATACTGTGATCTGACCCCGATTTTCACAAATATGACCCTCAGTATATTAATCATGTCTCAACTTTAAAAAGTGAGTTTAGATGTGGTACTCGAATCATACCAGTTTCTTTTCCTTCTCGGGTTTTCCCTTTTTCTTTAGTTCAAGTGCAGGGTCAACTTTTATAGCAGAAATAGATACACTGTAGTTCAATGTCTTGAGCGTTTTCAACGCGTTTTTCAATGTAACTTTGGAAAAAAAAGGAAGCTCTTCAGGTATTTTCTTATTTGTCGCTATAGCGTAAACAATTTTATATGAACTCGGATCAGGCCTTGCATCAACACACGAAAGCTTTGATGATTTGGGAAGCTTTTCATTTAGCCGCTTCCTAAAGTCAACATCACCAATAAATGCCTCAGATGCAACAAATCCTTGCGAAAACAAATGACTTAAAGTTGCTGAACTTCGGTAATATTTAACATGAATAAATTCAGAGGAGTCTCTAATTAGGTCACAGAACTCTAGTTTGTCATAGGGGCCACCTATTTTTACAAACTTTTTATCCATTAGTTCGATATTGTTATAAGTATCAGAAACGAATTGATTATAGTCCTCCTCCCTATCATGGGAATAAATAGGGAATTCAAAATCGCAAACATCAAATCCTTCTAGGTACTTATCAATACGATTAACAAAGTCGGTATTAACAATGTACCACTGGCCATTTCTTAGAATATATTGCTCTAATCCAGTCGACACTTCCGCATATAAGCACCGGTATGCGGACCACTTTTGGATTGAATTATATTCGCTATCGTTAATATGTATAACTTGATGTTTGAGATTTTCTGTAGTTAATGAAATTTCTTTTTCTGAAAAATACTGAATCAAATTATCAATAGTTAAAACGACGTGCCTGGGTGTCTTTTGATATAGGTCAAACGAATATCCAACTTGCGATTCCCAATCGATAATCTCAGGTTCCCCAAGCCACATTTTATTAAGCTCGCGTTTATCTAGAATATCATCAAGCTCTAGGTCTAAAACTTCATGGAGATCTTTGTCCTTAACTCTTTGAATATTTTCAACCCACTCGAATTCCTTCGGAAGTGAAGTTTTATACATGGATAGACACTCAAGAAGAATATCTCTCAATCCGTTGAGATTAACTTCTAAAACAAGAGTTAGTGCATCTCTCCCTGTTACGTGCGAGCCCAATATTGAGACCCTTGATACACCTGTAAGCGCGTACAACATATCCATTTCTGAATCGACATCAAGGTCAAATACGCCTAAATCAATTGAACTTTGGGTTCTTGAGTTTAAAGGGTTATGATCATAGTTGGCTTTATCCAAACTTCTTAACTTATCTGGATCAACAGAGTTGAGCGTCACGCGGAGTCCAAAGTCTCTTTCTATAGCTTCATTTTTAAGTAGATGAAATCCCGTTCCAAAAGTTAACACAAAGAGATTTTCTTTTAGTTTTACTACTAATGCAGCACCTACAGCTTTTCTACCACCAAATGTATCTTCTGGTAAATTCTGATGGTCTGTAAATAGTTTAGTCCAAGGAGGTGGGGGTTTTGGTGGTTCTTTCTTAACATAGAGTATTGCCTCAAGATCCGGCACCTCCATTCCAATGGGAGGCTGAGAATTCTCCAAGTTTATTGCCTTTGAAACGTCACACCCAATACCAGATTTGGCGAGATATATTGATAATTTCTCTTTCCGTGGCTTGGGCTTTCTCATTCTAATCCTTCATCTGAGCTAGTTCTTTTTGGTAACTAACGTTTGCCATAGGCCGTGCCGCATTTTGGCGTCGGCTTAATGGCTTGGTTAGGGAGTTCGTATTCCCGTACTACTTGCAACATGTAGATATAACCAGTTCGCCATGCCAATCATTTGCATTTGGATTTCGATCTTTTGCGCCATGATGCCTAATCCAGCTATCACCGAATGTGCTTTCTATCAGGTAACTGCTAGCGCTCTTATACATCCATAATGCGTTCAGAGCCCCCCTGTCTTCCTTAAAACCTGTTGGGCAAGATCCGCTTTTTAAAATACAGTAGTGTCCATCGGGCCAATCACCTTGCTTTGATTCCAGCATGCTTACCTTTTCTTGAAGATTGAAAAGAACATCGAGCTTATCCGCACCGTCCTTCAATTTATCGGCTGCACTGGCGACGGCTAATACTCCGTCCTTATCCAGTTGATTGACTTGACTTCTAAGATTTGCGACATCGCGCGTTAATCTATTGGCTTCCTCACCAACAAACCTAGCTCTTTCTTGCACTTTGGCGCTTTCTTGCAATGCAGTAGCAAGAGAATTCAATTTCTCTGCTAACAAGGGAGATATTTCAGAACGAATTTCTGATTTAACCAAGGCTGTCGCTTGACTAGCAGCTTGCTGAGGAATGATTCCAAACACGTAACCTAGCCCAGCTATGATGGCAAGGAAATTGGCAGCTCCAAGCAAGCCGAGCCATTTCAGAAGATAACTATTAATTGCGTCGACTTCCGACTGGCTGAGCTGAGTTTTTTCTGACTTTGAATTTTGATCGTCTCCCATATCTCTCTCCCTAATATTCTAAATATGTGGAAAATTGCGGTGTTTAAAAACCTCACAATCCATATATGACTTTTGAAGTTGAGCTGTTTTTTAAAAGTGAAAATCCTATCTTTCCTTTTTAAATTCAAAAGGTTGTAAATTTCACATCCTTTTTATTCTTGTTTTAACTCCCGGAATATTACAGCATTTTGCCATGATATTGGTAAATCGATTGAAAAACCGGAGACAGCTGACACCACCTAACCCACCAAAACCCCCTCAATATCCGAAACCTTAATCTCCGCTATACACCCCGAATTAAAAGCTATCGCATCCCCCTCAATACCATCAGAAAAAATTACCCCCTGTTCCGGCATGTATGATTCCAGTTTCAGGGTGTTTTTATTGGTCACTTTTCCAAAAACCAGATCCGTGCCAGTAGCCTGACTAGGGAAGGGCTCACGCACGGCGAACTGGAGCTTTTTCTCATCCCAGGCAAAGCCCTCTGACATGGGGTGTGCCTTTTGGCCGACTACGCCGATAGCACCGGCCAGTACAGACTGGAACCATCCGGTTGAGCCAAACCCGGTGGATACAATAATGCCGGATGAGCTTTGCATCTCTGATTGGCCATTCCATTCGATCAGGTAGCGGGCTGAGGTGTGTGATTTGGGGCCGATAAATAGATCATTCACCGCCAGCATGCTTTGCCCAAGATTTGTTTTAGCTTCAGCAAAGGTTACCCTTCTCTGATCAGCATTCCCGCTCAGGGTTTGTTGAACGGCTTTGTCCAGATCATCGATTTCAAAAGGGAGTAGCTTGCCGTCCCAGCGCTCGGGATCTGGATTGATCCCGATCACGGGTTGACCATCAAGATACTTTAAGGTGTTTGCGACCAGACCATCCTGTCCGATGACGATGACTATGTCCTGTTTACCGAACTGATAGTTGGGTAAGAAGCTGCGCTCCAGTTGTTGAAAGATACCTTTGGAGCGAAGCATGACCTTTGCTGTGGTGATTCGCTGTGTGTAGAGGTCATGCTCGTCCAGGTAATCCTTTACATCGACCTGATTGTGCTCCAGGTAAAACTTCGCCTGGGGCCAGGTATTGAAGCGTTCGATCAATTCCTGCAGGCGGGTTTTACGGGTAATCAGGATAAAGCGTTGGTCTCTGGATGACATCACTTAACCCCTTTTCATCATTTGACCGAACAGGTCGGGTGTAATGGTTAACTCGCCGATCTTGTCTGAGTTTTGCGCCAGTGATTCAAAGGCCATTGCCATTAACTGTTCTGGCTGCATATTAGCTAGCGCCATAGCTTTCAGATTCTCCACCGGCAGCTCTTTGAAGGCTTTCATTTTACTCGCCACTGCATAGGCATCTGCATCCGATTCTTCCTTACGGTTTGCTACCGAGCGTTCGACCAGTTTCTGTCTCTCGGTTTCATTATCAATCTCGGCCTGGATGCGTTCGCGTTCAGTTTCTGCCTTACCGCGTTGTAGCTGGCGTTCATTCTGGATTCGAGATTCTTCGATCTGTTGCTCTTTTTGCTGTATGTCGTGTTGAGTTTGCAACTCTGCCTCTTTAATGGTTCGTTCCTGTTCCACTGATGATTTACGACGCGCATAGATGGCATCATCCGCTTCCTTCAGAATTGATTCCCTGGCTTCGGCTTCTAAGGCCTTGCGGGTTTCTGGAGTAGGGGTGATAGCAATTACCGAAGTCTTTAAGATCACTATACCCATGGCTTCTAATGATTCATCGTTGGCCAGGCGTTGCTTGAGATCATTGGCAAGCTCTACATTGATTGCTAAGGCTGATCTCAATGAAAGTGTTTGCACCTTTTCCTGCACAATGGCCTGAGCTGACTGGATGACTCGATCGGATAGTTTCATGGGGTCATCTGAGATATAGGATTGACCATCTTTTTTTAGAACGAAGTTCAACATACTGGCGGTCTTTTCTGCATCTTCGATGCGAAAGGTGATTTGCCCCTGAACCCTGACCTCCTGAAAATCTGAGGTTTGCAGCCCAAAAATAAATGGCGCCTCCTGTGCATTCACTGGGACTGCTGCAATGGATGAAGTGGCGGACAGGTAGAAAAAACTTAGCCCTTTACCCTGTTTCACTATGCGCCCATTTCTGGTTTTCACCACATAGGTGGAAGGATCGGCTTTAAAATATTGAATACCAAACATGATATTTCTCCTTAGTGACTATTGGACACAATTAGATTGTGACTTATAGTCACTAAAAGTCAAGGAGAAAGTGACAAAAAGTCACAAATAAATTTATTTTGGGTTAAAATGACCTCGTTGTATGCAACTTCTGATGAGTATGAGAGCCGCCAGATGACGACCAGAAAAACCACAGATAATATTCAAAAGCCATTACTGACCGTGGATTCAGTCCTGTTTACCTACCATGACAGAGCGTTAAAAATTCTGCTGGTGGAGCGATCTTCAGCGCCTGAGCAGGGTAAGTGGGGATTACCTGGCGGTATTGTGGATGTTGAGAAAGATGAGGATTTGAAGGATACGGCATTACGCAAACTGGTTGAGAAAACGAGCGTGACACCGCCGTATCTGGATCAATTAGAAACGGTTGGCAATCAGTCGCGTGACCCAAGAGGGTGGTCGGTTACGGTTTGTTATACGGCCTTGATGGCCTATCAGGATTGTCAGCAGCATGTCAGTCATGTATCGGATGTGCGCTGGGTTGAGCTGGACAAAGCGCTTAATATGCAGCTGGCCTTTGATCATCATGACCTGGTTTTAAGCGCACGAGAACGTATGCGGCAGAGAGCGCTGTATTCCATTGCGCCTGGTTTTGCCCTGCCAGAAAAGTTTACCTTAACCGATCTGCAGCATTTGCATGAGCTGCTGATTGGAAAGCCTATTCAGAAGCGATCCTTCAGAAGAAGAATAGAGCAGGCCGATTTACTGATCGATAGCGGTGAAAAACAGCACGAAGGAGGGCGTCCTGCGACCTTATATCGGATGAAAGATGAGGCGATGAGCCACCGATTTGTGCGCAATCTTGAGGCTGGTGATACGCCTTCCGGGAAATAAACAGGCGCTGCCACTCATAATCGAGCATTTAAACATATAATCGGGGAAGCTATCCCGACAGGGCTTAATTTATGCAACAGGGATATCACAGGGCCGACCTGTACATTAATTGCCGCAGCGGGCTGGATATTCAGCCGCGAGGCATTGGTTAGCTATAAACCTTTAACCTTTATGGGGGGGCAAGTTTAGCCCTTAGAAAGCAGGGATTAGAAAGCCAGGGCGGAGAGCAATCTTTTTAAATATCAGTGCCTCCTGCCCCGTTTTTTTGGGTGGTCGGAATGACCTCTCAAAAATCAACCGCACCAATTTCCGCAACGAATGGATTATTGAATTTCATCACCGCCTGGTGGGCGGGATGCTGTTGGTAAACCCTGAGTGCTTCTATCGACGCGAATTTTATGCTCAGCAGGACATCCCAACTGCGAGCTTCCCGCAGAACATCACGGCCTACTTCCAGTGCCTCGATTTCATCGATCTCATCCGATAGCGCCCGGATTTTTTGGCAGAATTGTTCGATATGCTGTTCGTCTGTCCCGGTTTTGTATTTGATGAAGACGAAGTGCTTTATCATGCCACCGCCTTTTGCACTTTGGCGCCAGTCTCGATGATCGACGGTGAGGCATTCAGGGTTTCAATGGCAAAACCCGCTGCGGCTTTGTATTTATGCATCACTTTTTCTCGCTCGGCGGCCGGGAATACTGCCTCAATATCATCGAATACTCCGCCGCAGCGTTCATCGAGGATATTCAGTAACTGGAATGGACCGGCTCCCCGGTTACGCAACACAACGGCATTGATTTTTTCGCATTGCTGTTCGTTGTAGGCATTCAATGCCTCGCTACTGGCACCGTGTTCGAGCATGGCGGCACCTAATACGCGCGCATCGACAATGGCCTGAGTCGCGCCGTTTGATCCGGTGGGGTACATCACATGTGCTGCGTCGCCCAGTAACGCCACATTGCCATCGATCCAACTGGGTATGGGGTCCCGATCGATCATAGGGTACTCATAGGCACTGTCCGCTTTACTCAACATCTCCGGCACATTGATCCAGTCATAATCCCAATCCTCGAAGTGGTGAATAAAATCTTCAAGCTCGACCTTTTTATTCCAGTCACCACTGGTCCAGTCTGCGGAATTGTCTGGATTGGTCACTTCGGCAATCCAGTTGATGGTTGCCATTCCCGTTTCGGGATCGACAGGCGAAATCGGATAAAACACGACGCGGTGATGATGGCTGCCCAGTCCGACAAAAGAGGAACCGGTTCGGATCGGTACGCCCGGCGAGGTGCCGCGCCACATAATCGTGCCACCCCATTGAATCGGCGGCTGGTCCGGATGCATTTGCGCGCGCACGGCCGAGTGTAATCCATCCGCGGCAATCAGCAGACTCCCTTCGACATCAAACCGTTCTCCGTCGCGGGTCTCGATGGTGGCGGTGACACCATCATCCTGGTTTTTATAAGCCACGACTTTATGCCCTGTCTGAACAGATGCTTCTCCAAGCCTTTCTTTGCAGGTTCGGTAAAGCAGCATTTGCAACTGCCCGCGGTGCACCGCATATTGCGGCCAGTTGTAGCCCGCTTCCAATCCACGTGGCTCGGAATAGACCTCTTTGCCGTTCAGGCCCACCAGCGCCCATTCCTTTGCCTTGACACCGATGCCATCCAGCGCCTGCTCATTGAAGCCTAATTCATAGAGCTCTCTTACCGCATTGGGCTGCAGGTTAATACCTACTCCCAGAGGTTGCAGTTGCTTTACGGATTCAAAAACAACACATTCGATGCCAATTTGATGCAGGGTTAGCGCGACACTCAAGCCACCAATACCCCCACCGGCAATAATTACAGGACGCTTTTTCATGAAATTTCTCGTTATCGTAGTTGATCAAACTTCTTCCCGGATGATGCCGGGGCCAACCAAAAGCCATGGCCGAAGGCGGGATTTTACAGAGGTAGGAGGGTTTAGGCTAGAAAACATCGAAATCAAATGGGCGACCCCGTTGTCACCATGGGTCCTCGAACGGACAAAACGGACAAAACCGGGTCGCCCATTAGGCAAATTGTCAAGCGAAGGCACAAAAAAATCCTCCCGATATACCGGGCTGTTATAATCATCGATACATTTAAATCAGCGCACCCGTCTTTTCATAGTAATGGTGACGCAGTAAATGCGCACCAGT
>JBNKUM010000018.1:0-23175 GCA_050298595.1 Gammaproteobacteria bacterium
GTTGAGCTTTCATCTCTCCCCGTTAAACATTTCAACGGTCGTGCTCTTTGAAGCATATATGACGCTCAACAACGTCATCAACTCGGACGTGCAAAAGAGCCGCTTCGCTATACTTTTGCACGCCGGTTACGGTAAACGTTATAACTAAAAAGAAAATTGGTCAGGTTGTTTCTTAAAAACAATCACAGGTTTTGAAATATCGGTTTCAAAACAAACAGTCAAAAGCATGCGGGTATAATCATTAACTGGCGAGCTTTGAACCAGAACGGTCTCGGTAACAAAAAAGCATTTGAGTCTCGGTAACCGTTAAAGAGAAAAGGCTTACGAAACTAAGTTCTTGCTTTTATTCGAGTAGAGCGGTAGTTTTCATAAATCGAAAAAAACAAAACCTACCCGCTTCAAGGGTCTGAGGCAACATGCACATTAGCGGTTATAACAAGTGGCTTAAAACGGACTCGCGGCACCAGGGTTCCGCTCACGTTACCAAAGGCGGCGCGAGCCGCTTAGCCAAGCGTTAAGTGTAAAAGACTATGAAACATGACCTTAAGACATATGGAATATTGTTAGGCATTTTTTTATTGTCATTGATTGGCATGTTAGTAACTGACGATAGTGATGATTTATTGCAGGCAGTAGTAGCTTCTCCAGGAGTTGTTGCATTGCTTTCTGCTCTATTCCAATTGCTCAGGGATCAAGCAGCTTATGAAAAGCAACTGGACATACAGAACAAACAATTCAAATTCACGCTTGGGGCTGCATCACATATGGCTAACACGGCCTTTGATAAGCATGTTCGGTTTTGTGAGCTTTATGTGACTGAAATCCACGAAGCGTTTTTAACGATATTTCGAGAAGGCTCCACTCCAAAGGCATTAGAACATGCTGGGAGGCTTTTTCAATTACGCTTGGATCATGCAGTGTGGTTAACTAGTAAAATAAATTCAGATCTTGAGGTTTTTGAGAGTGGGTTAAGAAAGCTTGGAGCTGGTTCTGAGTTTGTTCGTTCAACACATGGAAGTACTGATTATGCGGAACAACGCCAAAAATTCATAAGTAGCAACCACAAGCTTTTTATCGAGATACTGGGTATTGACGAAAAAAAAGAAATAAATGAAAAGTATGCAGTTGAGGCGGCTAAGAAAAAAGTGAGGTCGATTTTGGGCGTTGAAGAACTTACAAATTTGCGAGAACACCTGATTTCCGAAGCTATGAAAGCAATTTCATGAAAACACACTTAACAAATGCCTTCAGCGGAACTCGCTGTCGCTCATCCGCTGAGGCGAGGCGTTAGACTTCAGTCGAAAATATTATGCACCCAAACACTTACCTTAGATCTTTTTGGCAGCCAAAGACAAAAAATCAAGTTTTTGTAGCTATGAGTTTTGAGCAACGCTTTACAGAGCGGTTTGATAATATTATTAAACCGGCTATAGAGAATGAATTGATTGCTGGAGTTCAATTATCGGCTTTCAAAGTAGATAATTCTCAAACTGGCGATTCAATATTAACTGATATAGCTGATGGTATAGTTCACTCTGCATTATTTCTAGCAGATGTATCAGTAATAGATGAAGGTCGTTACGCGGAACAACCGATTAGAAATGGTAACGTTATGTATGAGGTGGGCTTAGCGCTAGCAAGCCGTCAACCTTCTGAGGTATTACTAATTAGAGATGATGCTAAGAAATTTTTATTTGATGTAAGTACAATACCTCATATTACAATCGATTTTACTGATCATGATACTGCGGCTAAAACAATTAGACTCGCATTATCTGATCGTATTACTGAAACGAATAAAATATACGATGCAAGGGTTTCAATCGCAATGAAAGGGTTGACTCCGCTAGAACTACAAGTTTTAGAATCACTAACATTGCTTCAGCCTGGCGTGGCCCGAGACTTTTCATTAAAAGACTCAGGACAATTGAGCATTCCTCTTGAAAGAGCAATTTCTTCGTTGCTAATTAAAGGTTGTATCGAGTCAGTTGCTAAAAATGAAAAAACTAACGGATTGTTTTACTGTATGACTATATTTGGCGCTAATGTCGCTAATGCAGGGAAATCCCTACTTCCGAAGGTAAAGCCAGACAACCAAGAAGGACAAAGTGAAAGTGAAGATCAGTCTAACAATTAAAATTCACACGGAAACAGCAAAATTGGCACGCCATTTTGCTGTCGCAAAAGCCGCGACCAATTTCACTGTTCCGGTGATTTAGACGTTAGCCTAAAATCTAGACACTATTTATAATGAATCAAGAATTTGAAAGCGTAAGCAATCAACAAACGAATATTAATGTTCGTGATTTTCAATCGCCAGGTGAGGTTGAGTGGGACTTGCCTTCTTGGAATCATCCTTTGGCGCAAGGCATTATGCCGCTTTGTGCAATCGTTAACCAACATTTAATCCCTATTGGCACTGCTGTTATTATTAGTAAACTTGGTGTAATTGCCACTGCAGCTCATGTAATTTCGGAAGCACTACGTAATGACCCCACAGTTCATAAAGAGGTATTGAAAGGAAATTGTGAAAAAGAACATCAAGTAAAGCATGTACAACTTGCAGTTTTGCATCATAGGATGATTAGCAGTGAAACCACTCAATTTAATATTTGGCCATTAGAAAATGTTCAAATTGCCCACCCAACCGATCTTGCTTTTGGTTTTTTAAAAGTCCAACAATCGTTTCAATACATGTCTTTCACTCTTAGTCCTGCAGCTCCTCGAATAGGAGAAACCGTTTTTTCTCTTGGTTACTGTGACAATCAATTTCCCGAGGATGGCATTCCTTTACAAGAAATTAAGAATAGCACCTTCAATTGGAATGAAAATTTTTCACATCTCTTCCATGTCTCTGAAGGAAAAGTTAAGGCTTTATTTGTTCGTCGTTTTGCACAAGGTTATGCAGATGGGCCATGTTTTCTAATGGACTCAAATGTAAGACATGGTCAAAGCGGTGGACCTGTGTTTAATTCCTACGGCAACATATGTGGTATAAATCTTGGCGGTGCATCAGTTATAACCAATGAACAAAATAGTTTGGCCTCATTAATATATCCAGCTCTGACCATTAAACTCAGTTTTACTTTACAACTTGCCAAACAATTTACCTTTAACGCTCAAAGTCCTCTGATCAGTCTTGTCTCAAGCGGTGGGATAAAAACAGATGGAAGCGAGAGGCTTACAAATATTTCAGGGGAAGATGATAAATTTCGAATTTCTCCATTAATTCATCGAGATGACAAAATAAATACTTTTGATGATTTTCACGGCTATCAGGATTCAAAGCCATCTGTTCCTGTGCAGGCTAAATAATGACAGCAAGGCTAATCGGGTAACTGGGGGTCTCTAACCCCCAGTCCCCACAACACCCTGCATGCGGGTCCGCACAGGGCGTTTCCCAAAAATGTTTAAAGCAAGCTGGCCGATTAGCTCCGACTTACCCCAATGCTGGCTTCTGTTTTTGCGCCAATGCCCCTAAGCCCGGTCGGGTACGGAGAATTGAGCTGCACAGGCTCCTCACTGATCTTCAGGTTCAGGCCTTCACCATGTCCCAGCCATTACACTGGGCGTTGGGCTACTATGCCGTCTGCTGACTTCTGCTTAATCACCCTCAGAGTTACCCCTGCTGGCGCTATCGGTTTCCATCTCGTTCGCTCAGACCGGTCGATGATTCCGGCGTGCCTGGACTTTTGATCAACCAGTAGCCCTTTCTGGTATTTTACCGATCGCCCCGTTAAGCAGATCTCCCCGAATAAGAACATTAACTTTCTCTGCACAACTGCATCATTTACGGTGGCCGTTAAATCACATGGCTTCGTCGTCTTGTGCCAACTCGCCTCCAGCCTACGCCTCATATGATGTTCTTGTTCATCAGCTCGCAGTTTTGCTAGCGGCTTCCTTCAGACCTTTCCTCACGGATCGGCCCTTGCCATTCGCTAGTAGTTATCATCTAATAACCATCAGGTTAAAGATGGTGATCTTCCTACAGAGGACTTTCACCTCATTAGTTAATGCCCATGTCGGGCGTACACAAGAGCAATCGAGAGGGACAAACCTCCGCGGAGCGAATTTTTGTGCTTGAATAGCACAAAAATCACGCCACTACGGTTTGCCCCTCATTGCTGACGTTATTCCTCTTAAGGAGAAATTATGGATATAAATTTCAAGCTTAAGGAATTAGATGGTTCTGATATTCCTGAAGATAAAGTGGACTTACTTAAAGCTTCTCTTAATATCAATGACGACTCACAACTACAGCCAATATTAAATAATTTAGCTCAGGCTAGTCTTGCTGACTATATTGAAATGCTAGTTGGCAAAGGAATGCCCAACCGGGCAGATGAGTCAAAACAAGATAGGCTGCTTTATCTTATAAAAAAGGTTTATTCTCCAAGGCTTCCTGGAGAAGACGAGATATCGATGATGTTTCAACTAACTAGCACACAGTCTAAAACTCTACTAAGAAACACCCTTTCAAGGTATAGAACAAAACTGAGTAGCGAGTTGAATGAGACATTAGAAAATATATTCCGTTCTGCTATACATAACAAGGAAGGCTGGGAGGTTACTATAAGTTCTGAAATTTTTGTGGAGCAATTGAATTTGATAGTGGCTAAAGAGGGGCCCGAATACAATCCTGTAAAAAAACGCTCTGTTGGAACAAGAAAATATTTTATTGCCGCCGATACCCATACAGCATTAGGAAATCATTTTGGAAACTAATGTCGCAAATTCGATATCTGCTCTAAGTGTAGTGTTTGGTGTTGCTGTATTTCACTTGGGGGCTTCATCAGAAGTTATAAAATCAACCTTAAATATAGAAAACCCGTCTAAGACTCTAGAAAAAGCCAGAGAACAACTTAGGGGGGATATTGTCAGGGTAATTACCGTAAATAGCTTGCCAAACCTCGTAATGCTTTTAGCAATAGCGTTTGTCATGTTGCCCCAGTTTGTAAAGCATATTTCCCATTACAAACTAGAATTATGGGATTTCGATTTTATGATAACCCTCTATCAGATAATTGGTGTGATTGTATTCTTTTATTTACTAATGTCCGCAAAAAACACAATATTTCTTTTAGGTAAATGGTGTCGGTTAAAATGGGCATAACAATCGCGTTGAGTCGGACATACCTCCGCGGTGCTAATTTTGTGCTTAAAAATAGCACAAAATTAGCACCACTACGGAATGCCGCTCACGCAGGGCGTTAAAATGTAGCTTTGGTTTATCAGAAGTTATTGAAGGTCTGAACTACTACAGTTAAATGTCCGGATTGGGTCGTAAATTGCCGTCTAGTCTGTATTGATGAATGACTGGTTTATTTTCGTTTAGCTCTTCGAAATTCCCAGGGAGCAACAGCCGATTCAGACCATAACCCAAGTCGGCTCCGCCTAGCTCGAACCTCAGAAGAGCTATATAGTTTCCTATCCTCAACTGACTGCTCTTTCTCATATTGCTTATAGTGCCAGGCAAGGCCATCCTTTATCTGTTGCAGGTTGATATCTCTCCCATTCAAAACAAGCTTCCCTATAATACGTCCATAACGATCACGCTTATCATATTCAACTTCGACGCTCTTACCTGCAACATACCCGGCAAGATTCTCACTCGACCTTTTACCGAAAGCTTGCTTTTTTTCTGGTGCATCTATACCAGCCAGTCTTATCTTGTGCCTCACACTTTTTTGATCAAGGACATGGACTGTATCCCCGTCTGTCACTTTCACAACTTTACACGGACATTGAAGCCAATCTGAAAATGCCTGAGTTGAAAAAATTAGTAACAGGCAGCTTAATATAGAAGCCCTCATAAAATTCGAGCCTTCAACTCTTCGATAGATAACCACGGTTTCGACCTATGGATCATTCTATGACAGTTAGCGCACACGATAGCAAAATCCCTCAATTTCGTTTTCTCGCCCGGCACTAAAGACGAGACCGCCTTTGTATGATGACACTCAGCAAAACCCTGACCCAAATCTCCATATACCTCTTGAAAATCAAAACCACAGGCTTCACATTCAAGCTTACCTGTGTCATTAAGCGCCTCTGTTTTTTTCTTTTTGACAATTCTCTGATTACGCTCTCTGGCCTGATGAACACGGGTTAACACCCGGCCTTCTGAGGCTTCCATATCTTCGATTTCAGACGCTTGGATTTACCCCTTAGCTGAGTCGCCTGAATTTGCTTTAATAGCATCATCGACCGTATGCAACCGCTCACGACACCACCTATTGGGGAATCGAACCTGCGTCCTAAATATTATATTTTGCTTAAAATTTATAAGTAAGATTTATTCATTTACAACTTGTGCAGCTTTATAGTAAGTTCTTTTTTTATTATTCACTAAAGTGTCACACTTTGGTGTCACACTAAAAGATGCGAAAATATATTTAACCTTATAAATCAATTGGTTATACTATATTTAATCGAGGGGTCCGTTTCCCCCCGTCTCCACCAAATTAAAAAAGGGTTACCCGTTTAGGGTAGCCCTTTTTTATTTATAAAGTAGAGTGGATAACAAATTAAACTGGATCAAATTCGAACATCAACCAGCCTAAAACTCAACCCGATTACGCCCCCCCTCCTTCGCACGACAAAGCGCCTTATCAACGCGGGCCAAAAGTGTGTTGGTATCTTCATGACCTTGATGGACTGCAACCCCGAAGCTCGCATAGATTGTACCAATTTCGGAAAAATTATATTCCGCAATCCGTTTGCGAAGCCTCTCGGCCAGGATCTGACAGCCTTCTAAGCCAGTATCAGGACAAATGATGAGAAACTCTTCACCGCCCCAGCGCCCGATAATATCGCTTTCACGGATAGATTTTTTTATCAGAAAACAAACCGTTTTCAGTACTAAATCCCCAATGAGATGGCCAAAAGTATCATTAACCTGTTTGAAATTATCTATATCCAGCATGATGACTGAAAAATCACCTTTCATACGTTTCTTCCTTTTGATGGCATAATTGATGTCATCATCCAGCTTAATACGATTGTAAACTCCGGTTAGTCTGTCAGTAAGCGACTGCTTTCTAAACAGCCTGTTTTGAACCTTTAGCTGTCTCTGAACATCATGCAACTCGCTAACAGTCTCACGAATTTTCCTGTTCGCCTTAACCAGATGTCGGATCCAGTAAAGCGAAACAATCAGGATCGTTCCTAACACCGCCAGGGTTTGCCATAACACGGTATAGTCCGTTACCTTCTCAATCGTGATTCCGATCCACTTATCGCGAATACGCTGCGCTTCCTTTGGATCAAGGTGTAAAACCGCTTTTTCAAATGCGCTTCCCAGCAACGGCTCATCTTTGCGCGTAGCAACAGACAATTCGTAGCGTAGCGGCAGGCTACCCGTTACCGCCAGTTTATCCAGATCAAGCGACTGAATGGCAAAGGCAACAGCACCCTGTGCAGCGATATAGCCAAAGACCTCACCGTCATGTACCAGACTCAAAGCCTCAATATTATTCTTAACCTCGACCAGTTCGGCTGCTGGATATCGTTGCATAATTTTTTCAATCGCAATATCGCCCTTGATCACCGCAAATCGAGCCCCGGCACTTTCAAGGCTTTCTTCAACAAAAATATGGTCAGAGCGAGTAACAACAGCTAAAGGCAGGTAGAGATACGGGGTGGTAAAATCCAGAAAGGCTTTACATGCTTCACTCGTATTAATCTGAGAAACCACGTCACAGTCACGACTCTTTGCCTTTACCATCAGATCATCCCTGTCACGCACCTCCGTCAAAACCATGTCGACATTTAACATGCGCGAAAAAATTTCAAAATAATCTTTTGAAAGGCCTTCATGTTTGCCGTTTTCATCTACCCCATCAAAAGGCAAGCGGTCAGGATCCACACAAACACGTAACTCTTTCTTATCGATCAAATAGGCTCGTTCAGCCTGAGTCAATCCAATATCAGTTGATGATTGGGAAAATACAGAGGGCGTGTTAAGGGTAAACCAGCATGACGCTAAAATAAAAAACAGCCTTCTGGTGTGTCGCTTTTGGCTAAGGCTCATATAAACAATCTTTCTCTCAAGATGTAGTCCAGTGATTAATTAGTAACAAAAAATAAATTTAACCCGAATACGTGGTTTCAGGCTTAAGACATCTTATTAGCATAGAGTTGTTTAAAAAAAATGTTGCGATAATTCAATCAACAATAGAGGCGATGAGCGAAGTTCATGACAACATGAGCAGACTTTCCTCATGTTACCTGTGTATGAAGAAATACATTGCAACAATATAGACGCCTGTTAAGCCTCCTCGAAGTGAAAAAATATTGTGGCCCGAATGGCACTTACTTAAGCTCAAAGCTAAAAGAATTCGTCATTGCGAGGAGTGCGCGACGTGGCAATCTCAACGGCATGACGCCACCTTTAGTAGATTACCGCGTCGCAAGCTCCTCGTAATGACGGTGCATCAAGTCTTAAGTAAGTGCCATTCTATTGTGGCCCCATATAGCAAGGGTTTTACGTATTATGGACTCTACAAAGACCTTTTATAGGGCATTTTTCCCAAATTTTTTTAATATATTACGAAATGGAGCTCGTATGGCGACCCAGTATTTTTATCCCCCATCATGAGCAAAAACATAAAAGTGATAGCTGTTGTTGCAGGTAAGCGCGATACCCTGCCAGGTGTCGCAAAGTATAACAACATCAGAATCTCCTTCGAGTGTGAAGACGATGAATGCGGCTCATGCCTGGTAAAAAATCAGTCATCTTGATGGCGAGTACGTCAAAGCCGTAGCACTGACCGACAAAGAGAGAACGGTTCTCAAGTCAATCGGCAAATTACCAAAGAATGAAGAAGTTCGTGCGAATGTAAAAGATATTTCCCCAACCTTCCGCCTGGCATGTCAGACCATAGCGACTGACGTAGATCTTCTACGCTGCATTGCCGTCAGGTGGATCTGTTAAGGAATCCTTGATAGTTGCCTCAGCCAGTAACTCACCCTCGTAAAAATGTTGGAAGGCGTCGTAACTCCTGTTCAAACCTACGAATCCGGGTTTCAGGTTACGATTCCAGGGTACGATCGTTAACCCCATGGTTTTCATTAACAAATCGATAACAAACCAGCCTGAAAATACCATTTGCGGCCAAAATCAAATGTACCCAGCACCGCTATCAATAGCTGCAAAACAAAAATAATTATCATTTTTGAAATTAGATACGTGTTGAAAAAATATTTAAATTGGGATAAGGTTCCCAAATACCTTGTGTTTTATAGGGATAATTTTTTATTTGATATAACTGTCAAATCGGGCTCGAAACCAAAAGGGATTGTGTTAACCAGTATTTTTCAAATCCCTGATAAATTAATAATTTTCAGAGGTATTTAACATGCTGTTAAAAAATAAATCTATCATATTTATGGGCCGGGCAGGTTTGCTCGGATTGACCAGTCTAATGCTTGCAGCCTATTCGGGAGTTTCAGTATCCGATTCAGGCAACGACAAAACTAAGAGTAGTCGAGATGGCCGCAAAAGCTCATCTTTCAGTATTAAAGAAGCGAAATGGGACAGCAAAAGAAATCGTATCACTGTTACAGGCAAGGGTGATGACGGGCGACGGGTAACCGTCTATAGCGTGGCATCAAATACGCTAATCGGAAGGGATAGAGTAGATAATGACGAATGGAGAATTAGAGAGTCAGACCTGGACAGTATTCCCTGTCGAGTAAGAGCCGAACAGGAAAATGGTAAGTCAGAAGAAAAGGATGTTAAAAATGCTCCTTCAAACTGTGATGATACCGTCGTTTCTGATAACGATCATTCACATGATGACCATTCTGATGACGACCATTCTGATAACGACCATTCTGATAACGATCATTCTGATGATGGTGGAAATACTGGTGATGGTGGAAATACTGGTAACGGCGGAAATACCGGAAATTATACTGTCTTAGCTGCCAATGATCTGGGTATGCATTGTGCTGATCAGGATTATCGTATCTTCAGTATTCTTCCTCCTTACAACGTTATCAATGCTCAGGTATTGCAGAAAGGTGGTGAGCCAAAATTGATGTCACCAGTGGATGGTATTCATGTTACCTATAAGGCAGTAGATTCAAATTACTTCACTGATTTTAACGATGCAAATCGAGCGCCGGATGCTACCGATTCAGTCACAACAACTTCATTGAATACTCTGAATTACTATAAGAGCAATTTCTGGGATGTCACGGAACCCTCTGCTACAGGCATCGATAAAATCGGATTTCAGGCCTACGAGCCTTTGTATCCGCCTGAAGTCCTGTCGACATTTCCATCGACTCCTGACTTAGGATTGCCGGCGCCCGATCTTGCCGAGTTACACCTGCTGGGTGGTACTCTACAGGCTGAACAGGCTGCTATGCCTGGTGCTTCCAATACACCTCAGGAATTCCACGGTTATGTTGAAAATTTGCCATTCTTCAGCAGTTTTCCTTTTGGCACAGTAGTGAATAACTTCAATCGATACACCGCTGAAGGTGTGCCTATCACGCCAGTGGATGATAAGGGCCGTTCCAATCCGTACCCATTACTCAGAATAGAAGCAAGAGATGCAGCGGACAATGTTCTGGCGTCAGTGGATACGGTAGTGCCAGTGGCTGCTGAAGCGAATTGCGCAATCTGTCATGCGAGCCAGGAAGTGTGCGATGTTGATACTTTACAAGGCCTGGCGTGTAATGAAATTGCTAACACAAATTATCCGGAAGAGATTTTCGTGAATACAGCGTCACAGGCTGAAGCGGTAATAGGTGCAACTCCAGAGCAAAAGGTCATCAATAGTGCGAAGATAAATATCTTACGTTTACATGATCAAAAACATGGTACCACCCTCGCAGGAACTGAAACAGATGGGTCGAATGGAGCAACAACACCGAATATAGTTTGCGCCAACTGCCATTATTCTCCAGCGCTGGATCTGGCCCATTTAGGTCCTAATGATGCGAATGGTAAAGAGCAAACCCAGCACATCACTATGTCGCGTGCAATGCACGGTGTACATGGCTCGTTGCCGCAGAGTAGTGATCCCCTGTATAAAGATTTATTTCCAATTATGCCACCTCCAGGGCCCAGTCGGGACCCGGTTGTCACTGAAGAAATACTGATGAATACCTGTTACAACTGTCATCCAGGCAAAAAAGCGAAATGCCTGCGTGGAGCGATGGGTGGCTCAGGAACCGTGTGTCAGGATTGCCATGGTCAGTTAACCCAGGTGGGTGATGACTTTAGCGAAGGATTCCCAGATAAGGGATTTCCAGCAGGTGCTGATTTGACGAAACGTGTGCCATGGGGTTCAGAGCCTTCCTGTGATAGCTGTCATGTAGGTGATGTGATGCAGGTAGCCCAGTTAAAGCAAACCGGCATGCTGGCAGACACAGTAGTCAATGTTAATGATGCACTGAATAATGCTGACGGTTTACGCCTGTTGATGACATACAAGTTATCTAACCATAAGTCCAACAATGGTCCAGATAATCTGCCGATCATGAAGTTCCCTGAGTCTCGTTTTGCAACCACAGAAGCTCTATATCGTTTAAGTGGTGCAGATAACAGTACCGATGGTGGTCTGAAGAAGGGTCATGGCGGTTTGAGTTGTGAAGGTTGTCATGGTAGTACACATGCTATCTGGCCCAATAAAAACCCCTATTCAAACGATAACAAGGCTGCAAATGATATTCAGGGTCATACGGGTCCGATCATTGAATGCAGTAGCTGTCATGAGGGCAATCTCGGGAATACTCTGGAAGGGCCACATGGTATGCACCCAGTCGGAAATACCTCATTCTCCGATGGAGGTCATGAAAATATCGCAGAAAACAATGGCGATGCCTGCCGAACCTGTCATGGAATGAATGGTGAAGGTTCAGTGTTATCCAGAGCTGCTGCCGACCGTAACCTGAGTAATGAAGGTAAAACGGTGAATGTGGCAAAAGGAGAGGTTATTACCTGTAGTCTTTGCCATAAAAATAAGCTGTAAATCCAAAATATAGTATCCAATAAGCCAGGGACGGCTACATGGATGAAAGAATATTGGGAATGGGCAACGTTAAAGGGGTCGGTGTGAACCCACCCCCAGATTAACGGCCACTTTGCTTCGGAGTTCTTCCCTTCCCTGTTGTATGCCACTGAAGGGTGCTGAGGAACGAGGCGCATCTTCCCAACACCATCACAATTGATGCATTTCGAAAAGCTCAGCATATCCTTCAAATTCGATAGACAGTGTCTCTCGTTTTAAAGAACCCAAATAGTCAGCCAAGCTCAACTCAGTACACACTGTGTTCAAAATTGAGTACTGTACATGAAGGCTCGTATAGAGATATCGGGTACAATGGACATGTTATCAATGCCGACTAGTACGACATTTCAGGGCAGGATACTTGCCTAATAGGTTAAATTTTCACCGGAAGGTCTAAAACCAGTGCTACTGCTTCTTCTTTATATTCTTTAGAATATAGTTTAGAGGTTCGTTTCTGACTCATTCTGACACCTTGATAATTGATAAATATTATCTCTTATGAAAGTGTCCGGTGCTATTAGACCACTACAGCAAGCCCTGGCCTGGTATCGCCATACATTGCATGCTGACTGGAGCTCGCCTGCTGATGTAAAACAGGACTTCAGGAATGCCAGCATATTAAAAGAAAGCTTGCCCCATGAGCGAAGCGATTGTTTTGGGTATGGTCGAGTTGTATTTAATATTGCTGGCAACAAGTATCGTCTTGTGGTTTGGATTAACTACACCTACCGGGTTGTTTATATCCGCTTCATCGGTACTCATGCCCAGTATGAAAAATTCGTCTGGAACTAATTTTAACGAGCGCAGCAAGCCTGAAGGGTGAGGCTCAGGGAAGAGCCGAAGAAAAAGATTGATATACAAACTATTTAACCTAATGCACCGGAGGACTAACTATGGACATCAAACCCATTAAAACTGATGCCGACTACCGAGCGGCATTGAAAGAAGTTGAAAACCTGATGATAGCTACACCTGATACACCAGAGGGAGAAAAGCTGGATGTGATGGTTACGCTTATTGAGGCCTACGAAGCAAAACATTTCCCAATGGAACTGCCTGACCCTGTTGAGGCAATCAAATTCGAGATGGAACGCAAAGGCTTAACAGTGAAAGATTTAGAACCCATGATAGGCAAAAGCAATCGTGTTTATGAGATTCTAAATCACAAACGTACTCTTACCCTGAAAATGATCTGGAAACTTCACGAAGGACTGGGTATTCCAGCCGAGTCTTTGATTAAGCCACCGCAACTCCAGGCTTAAATAACGACAGGACTTTGGTTTTGGACCGCTTCGCCTCTGGAACAAAAAGCATCGTGGATAATGTGGATGAGAGCAAACCCTGCGAAGATACGTTTCATGATATTTCTGCCATTGATGCTCGGCTAGTTGAACTCGAACAAGAAAAACAGAATCTAATTGCACTCAAAGACGAGCTGCAGAAATCGAAGCGAACGTCTCCTGTCTCCGACTCTTTAACACCAGAACAAAAAATCTCTATTTTCAGAAACTTGTTTCGTGGCCGTACAGATATCTTTGCTAATCGTTGGCAAAACAAGCAAGGTCGAAGTGGCTACTCGGTTGCTTGCAACAATGAATGGGGTAAGGGGATCTGCCACAAACCTAGAGTTAAATGTACCGATTGCAAACACCGACAATTTAGTGATCTGAACGACAAAACTATTTATAACCATCTCGCTGGCCAACAGGTTGTGGGGCTTTATCCTTTGCTGCATGACAATACCTGCTACTTTCTTGCCGCCGACTTTGATAAGACAGGCTGGCAAGAAGAAGTCAAGGCAATGTCCCGAGCCTGCAGCAATTACGACATCCCCCATACGATTGAAATATCCCGATCTGGAAACGGTGCGCATCTTTGGTTATTTTTTGACCAAAAGGTGCAGGCAAAGGACGCTCGATTATTGGGTTTCGGACTTCTCGACAAAGCAATGGAGATATACCCAAACCTGTCTTTTGATTCCTATGACAGGTTATTTCCCAACCAGGATATTCTGCCTGAGGGCGGGTTCGGCAATTTAATAGCGCTACCACTGCAACGTGAAGCAAGACTATCTGGCAATAGTTCGTTTGTAGACGCTAACTTGAACGTCATCCAGGATCAATGGCAGCATCTGGCTCAGATGAAAACAATAACCGCTCAGGACCTGGTTCATCTACTCACAAAAGTTTCACCCCGCTCCAATCTCTTTACTGAACAAGAGGTCGTTGAAACTAGACCACCCTGGGAGATTACGTCTAAGTCTAAACCTTTGATATTGGACAATCCGCCACAAAAGGTAACGATAACTCTAGCTAACCATATATATTTCAACCTTAGTGAACTGCCTACCACTCTTGCCGCTAGATTAAGGCGATTAGCCAGCTTTTCGAATCCTCTTTTCTTCAAAACTCAGGCACTTCGCTTTTCAACTCATGGCATCCCACGATTTATTTCATGTGCTCAAATTGAGCAAGGCTATCTGGCCATACCGCGTGGTTGTCTGGACGATGCTCTTTCGTTATTGAGAGAGAACCGTATAGCTGTCGAAATTGATGACAAGCGAGAGTCAGGAATGAAACTTAAAGGATTGAAATCGTTGGTGAAGCTACGGAAAAACCAACAATCAGCTGTAAGAGCAATGAGCATACACGATGCAGGAATACTTCACGCACCCACTGCATTCGGTAAAACAGTTACCGCTATCGGTCTTATAGTTAAACGAAAAACAAACACTCTAATACTGGTACATAGCCGCCAGTTGCTTGACCAATGGCAGGAAAGGCTTCACTCCTTTTTACCCGAAACCGAAGTGGGTGTTATCCGAGGCGGAAAGAAAAAGCCCAGCGGTGTTATCGATATTGCAACTTACCAAAGTTTGCTCAACAAGAAAGACAATACTGTATCGGAAATTATTCAAGATTACGGGCATGTCATAGTAGATGAATGTCATCATGTATCAGCACCGCGTTTCGAAATGGTATTAAATGAAGTCAGAGCCAAATACATACTTGGCCTTACTGCCACTCCAGAAAGACAAGATGGTCACCAGAAAATCATCTTCATGGCTGCTGGCCCTATCCGTCATAAAGTAAAAAACACGCACCAGGACAAATTTACTCAAGAAGTCAAAGTACATCAGTTATATGATGCGCCACCAATACTACTACGCCAATCTGATGAACGCCCCAAGATTTCAGATGCATACCGCTGGATCATGGAAAACGAAGATCGAACTCAGCGACTCGTTCGGGATGTGGTGAAAAGCATCGAACAAACCAAACACCCTATTGTCTTGACCGAAAGACGTGAGCATGCAGAGGCGATCAACTCCATTCTTCTTGAACAGGATATCGACTCCGTCGTTTTGAAAGGTGCAATGGGGGCAGCCGAGCGTAAAAAAGTTGAAAAGTCTCTTCCTACAGCACAGGTGGTTGTTGCTACAGGAAAATATATTGGTGAAGGTTTTGATTTGCCCAGGTTGGATACCCTGTTTCTAGCAATGCCAATTGCCTGGAAGGGATCGCTCGCACAATACGCAGGCCGTATTCATCGAGAGTCAGATGGCAAAGACTGTGTCACTATTCACGACTACGTTGACTGCTCACTCCCCATGCTTCAGCGTATGTTCAATAAACGAGAAAAGGGATATAAAGCTATGGGCTACAAAATTGAGTATACAGATCAGTTAACTACTTATCCTCCAAGCCCCTAACCAATACTTCCTCCTAACCAACTTGTAAATAAATATACATCGAATAATCCCTGTAAGAAGGGACATTTTCCTTTTCCAACCTGCTACTCTGCGTAGCTACAAGTCATCAAAGACTTTAATTTTACCAATGCAATATTTTCATTTGGACGGAGCTAAACTTTCAATTGGACGAGTTTAAACTTACACTTAGACGAATCACCTCAGATATCAATCTACAATTTTGGCCGATATATAGCTTGAGAGGTTTGTAAAGAAATTTTCTTTTTCATGCGGCGATATTTCGATGCACATGTATTTCTTGCCAACTGGGGCGATGCCATCTTCATGCTACGCCTGCCCAGAGAAGCCATCGATCAGAAGACGCTCAAGGCCTTCTGCGACAATCCACATTTGGAGTTCGAGGCATTGCCAAAACACTGACTGTTGACCTGGTCACTGGAGGAAACAGAGGATTACGATCATTTTTGCGATATAGAAGGTAGCGGCTGGATGGCCCGCCTGGCCCCGTTACGTGAAGAATTAATACGCGGTGATCTACGCGGGCTCTATATTGGCTGGTTAAAATCTATCCTCTACATAGGATCCTTTATAGCTTAAAAAGCAAAACACCCGGCTGAATAGTCACGGGTTTGTCACCTTTTTATAGTCAATTTCCTTTTCTTAGCCCTGGGGTTTATTACCCCTATTTCTCCCCATCGTAATTTTGTTGCGAGTCATCCATACTTGATTTCCAATCGATAAAGTCAACAGCATCATCATACTGAGTAACAACTGGATGTCTATGGCTCCGCCTCCACCGCCGCTGCCTGAGCTGCCTGATGTCGCAGGTGTAGTTGGTGTGGGTGTAGTTGGTGCTTTAGCCACCGCTACACCACCAGGATCTGTGATGACACCATTTCTGAGTAGATCACTATCATTTGGACCTCCATCTTCAATCAGCATCTGTATGCAGTATTCGCCAGGTTCTAAGCCGGGTAGATAATCACTGGACCCAGGTGATGGACAGACCCCATCGGCTCCTGGAGCTGATGACAGTTCATTCGCTGCATCTTCTACAAAGTTCGACCAGCCTGTATCAGGGCTGTATTTCCGATAAGCCGCCTGATCAGGAATGGGCGATAACAATGGGATGACCAGCTTGACTGATTGCCCGTGTGTTGTTAGCCCGTTGATGGTGAAATCCAGATATCCATCATCTGCGGTGAAGTCACTATCATTAGGATCTAATGCATCAGTAACTCGTCCTAAATTAGCAAACTGTGCCAATTCAGCCGGTGTTAAATTAGCAGCGTATTTTTCACTGAGCTGAGCAATTTTTCCCAGACGTAAGCTCAGGCCTGATTGTGTAGCGAGAACCGACTTGTTTGATTGACCCACCTGCATTTGCAGTAGCTCAGGTTGCCCATCAATAGCATCGAGATAGTTTGGTACTCCATCGTTATCGTCGTCATAGTCTCCTTCCAGAGCATCTTCTATACCATCATGATCGGAGTCTGTTCCTGCGGGTGGATTAAAATCCTGCGTTTTAATGCGTAGGTAGATTTCATTCTCAGCTTTAAGAGCACCGCTATCGACGACTTTGATACCTATTCTGTAGTTGCCATCAAGCAGGTTACTGGGATCAATCTCAAACGTGTTAACTGAACCTGTAGCAGGAACTGAAAGATTATTGTCTGTTGTTGACCAATCCAGACTATGTGTATCGCCCTGATTAGTATCATGGATATTAGCCGTAACTGTAACCGGCCCATCATTGGTATGCAGGTTTTTGGTCGGCTTACCATTCTGTGTCACTTCGATATCAACTATAGGTGCAACATTAGTGTCAATCAGTGTAATCGTATGAGTATCATCAAATCCAACGACAGCATTCTGTACACTGACCAGGCTGAATGTAATGGTATCTGTAGTAACTAGATTTGGTGGTAGTTGATAATCAATAACACCAGATTTGGCACCTGATATCGTTACCACATCACTGCCCGCGATGATTCCATTAATACTCCAGTTATAGTCAATAGTGACAGGGTACTCTGGAGCTAATCCATTCATAGTCAATGCGATCTGAACCGAAGCCTGCCCGATTTCAGCCTGTTGATCAAGCTGGAAATTCACCATTGGTAGCACATCCACCGTCTGAGTAGCTGTAACCGTGTTATTACCACTGTCAGTAACACTCCAGGTGATTACATGACGGCCTGTGGTAAAGGGGCCGGTGTTATCGGCAGTTGGTTGTAGAGCGCCATCTTCAGGGTCAGTGGCTGTCGCAACACCCAGATTGACAGGAGTCAAATAACCCGTTGAATCCACACTGATATCTGCAGGTACTGTGATAGTTGGTGCAACGTCTACAGGTTCCTGAGCAGTTATGACGACGGTATCTGCAGTACTCTTTACGTTACCATCATCAACAATCAGTTGTGAAGTATAAACACCCGCTACATCAGCAGTGAACTGAGAGGTTACCGAAGTCGCCTGAGTTAATGCTGCTGCACTGCCAGTGGGTACAGTCAGCGCCCATTGGTAAGTCATATTATCTCCGTTAGCATCACTGGATAGAGCTCCATCCAGAATGACAGAGTCACCAACAACTACTGTCCTGTCAGTACCTGCATTGGCTACAGGTGCGTTGTTAACCACTGTGATGGTTACTCTGCTGGCAAGACTTCTTGAATTGTTACTATCGGTTACGATCAGTTGAGCTTCATAGACACCAGACTTGTCCGGGTTAAAAGATGCAATTTGCATAGTTGCCTGAACTACATCTATCTCACTCACACTGCCCTGCGGTTTAGAGACCAGAGTCCACTGGTAGGTAATTACGTCCCCATCAGGATCACTGGAAGCACTGCCATTAAGTGTCGCAGGGCTTCCGGCAGATACTGTTTGTGGGCTACCTGCATTCGCTATAGGAGCATGATTGACAGTGGCATCTATCACTGTGACGTTAAAGCTACCGACAGTCGTGTTATTTGCTCCATCAGTTGCACTACAGTTCACGATTGTTGCGCCTAATACGAAATTGCTACCACTGACTGGTGAACAATTAGGCACGATAGGTCCATCAACAGCATCAGTTGCGGAAGCGGTAAAGCTAACGATAGCACCTGTTGATGCAGTGCTTTTAACACTGATATCCGCAGGTAGTGTTAAAGCTGGCCCAGTGGTATCGACCACTGTTACGCTGAAGCTGCCTGATGTGGTCTGATTAGAGCTGTCGGTTGCACTACAGTTTACAATGGTATCTCCCAGTGCAAAAGTAGTCCCAGACAAAGGTGTGCAAGAAGCTGTTAAGGCACCATCCACTACATCACTGGCGGTTACAGTGTAACTCACTAATACACCACTTGCTGATGTTGCTTCTGCTGTGATATTGGCTGGCAAGCTTAATGTTGGTGAACCGATGTCGGTAATGGTAACGATTTGAGTTGCGCTTCCAGTATTATTCGCGTTATCTGTAGCTGACCAGTTTATGGTATGAACACCGACGACAAAGGGGCCAGTGTTATCAGCCGTTGCTGGTAATACGCCGCTTACAATATCAGTTGCAGTTGCAGTGCCCAGCGCTACCACGGTAGTCGTACCAGAAGCTTCCATTGAAATATTGGCCGGTGCGGTAACCGTGGGTGCCTGAGTATCTACAATAGTGACGTTGAAGCTACCTGTTGTGGTTAGTTTCGCAGCATCTGTGACACTACAGCTCACAGCGGTGATACCTAAGGCAAAGGTACTGCCCGATACCGGTAAACAGCTGGCAGTCATAGCGCCATCAACGATATCGTTTGCTGAAACGCTATAGTTGACTACAGCGCCTGCTGCTGAGGTAGCTTCCTGAGTGATACCTGTAGGCATAGATAACACCGGTGCTGTTGAGTCCGTAATAGTTACTGTTTGTATCGCTGTACCAGTGTTATTGGCAGCGTCTGTTGCACTCCAGGTTATGGTATGCACACCTACGGTAAATGGGCCGCTGTTACTGGCAACTGGAGTCAGGGTGCCGCTCACCAGGTCACTGGCTGTAGCAATACCCAGAGTAACTGGCGTAGTGGCTCCAGTAGCTTCCACATTGACATTGGCTGGAGCTGTAACATCCGGTGTAGTGGTATCCACTACTGAAACGATAAAACTGCCATTCGATGTGTTTCCTTGCAGATCCTGTGCACTACAGTTAACGACATGATCTCCCAGGGCAAATGTACTGCCCGAAGCTGGTAAGCAGCTCGCTGCTAGTGGACCATCAATGACATCACTTGCTGTAGCTGAGTAGGTCACTATGGCACCGGTAGATGCGGTGGCTTCGGTCGAAATATTAGCCGGTAAGCTTAACGTGGGTGCCCCGGTATCGGTAATGGTGACGTTAAAGCTTCCTGTCGTTGAATTATTAGAGCTATCACTTGCACTACAGTTGACCGCAGTTGTGCCCAGCGTAAAGGTACTACCTGATACAGGAGCACAACTGGCCGCGACGATACCCTCAGCTATATCGTTTGCTGTAACAGTATAGTTAACCACTGCGCCGGTTGTTGAAGTTGCCCCCTGACTGATATTTGCAGGTAAGTTTAAGGTTGGCGCTGCTGTATCTGTGATAGTAACGATCTGAGTAGCAGTACCCGTATTATTAGCTAAATCAGTAGCACTCCAGGTAATAGTATGAACACCTACGGCAAAGGGGCCTGTATTATTAGCTGATGGAGTTAAAGTGCCACTCACGACATCACTGGCACTTGCACTACCAAGGGTCACAGCGGTGGTTGCCCCCGTAGCTTCCATGGTGATATTCAAAGGTGCTGTCACAACTGGTGCTGTGGTATCGACAACATTGACAGTAAAACTACCTGAAGCTGAATTACCTGCTGTGTCATTCACACTGCAATTTACTGTAGTTAATACCAGACCAAAGTTCACGCCACTGGCCGGTGTACAGACTCCAGTAATTGAGCCATCAACCGTATCTGTTCCCGTTACTGAGTAACTTACAATGGCGCCAGTGGGACCCGTGGCCTCTACTGTCATATTCGCGGGTAAACTTATTGAAGGTGCTGAAGTGTCAATTATTGTGACAGTTTGAGTGGCACTGCCAATATTCCCGGCACTATCTATGGCGCTCCAGATGATGGTATGCACTCCAACAGAAAAAGGACCCGTATTATTCGGTAAAGGAGTTAGTGTCCCACTCACTAGATCACTCGCGGCAGCTACATTACCACTATCCAGAGTCACAGCGGTAGTTACAGCTGTTGCCTCACGGACAATTGCAGGGGGTGCAGTTACAACAGGCGCGGTAGTATCACTTACCAAAACAGTGAAACTACCTGTGGTAGTCAGGTTGCTGCTATTGGTGACACTACAATTTACCGTAGTTGTCCCAAGAGCAAAGTTACTGCCACTGGCTGGAGAACATCCCGATGGAAGGTCGCCATCAGTAACGTCGGTGGCACTTGATGTATAGTTTACAGTAGCACCCGAAGCAGAAGTCGCCTCTGCTGTGATGTTGCCCGGTAAGTTTAACGTCGGCGGAGGTTGTGTAACCGTTAACTGGAAGTTCAATACAGTGCTTAATCCTGGATATCCATTGTCTGTAATAGTGATAGTTACTGGGTAAGTTCCAGTCGCATCTACAGGTGAAAACCATCGTATTCTGATACTGCCATCATTTTCAAATAAACGTGGGTTCGTAGTACTCGCGATGGGTATTCCAGTGAAGGTAGTACTTATAGCGTCGCCATCAGGGTCACTAACTGGAATAGTAATATCGAATACACCTCCAGCCTCTATGGTTTGATCAGTAACAGCGGCTATCACCGGTGCCTGATTCGCATCAGCCGCATTGCGAGAGACCAGATAAAAATCATCTCCAAAAATGAATAGCGGTTGTCCAGTTTTACCGTCGATGTCACGGAACTGGAAACTGTTAAAACCCGCAGTATTGATAACACCGTAGAACTGGTGAGCTGGTGTCACCAGCTTGCCGATATTGTTGGGTACCCCGCCGTCAGTAATAATTTCGATATTGGCAGCACTATTGCTACCCTTAATATAACCGCCTGCAGCATATAGCAAAGTCGTGCTCGTACCACTGACCCCATCGTAGGGCAAACATTCTGGAGGAACGACACCATTATTCGCTGTTTCAAGAGCCTGGCATTCTCCTGTTGAGGTATTAGTTGCATAGCCGTGATCTGGATCAAAAATCCCATAGGTACCTGTATAAGCGCTGCCTGTTGAAGTAGAAATAAAGTTGGTGGCAGGATGGTTTGAGGACCAGTCAATTCCCTTGCTAGTGATAGTTGTTGCCTGATTATATATCCAGTTAAAATTTGCATCCTGGTAAGACCTGTAATTGTTCCATGCTGCCCCTTCAAAGCCTTCGTGCTTAACATAGTAAGGATTTTGTGGATCTTCAGTTGCAGCCAGTGCATCGAAAAAAGAGCCTTCAGTCCAACATATAGTTTCTGTGCCTGTGGTTGAACAGGCTTTGAGAAAGACCGTAGTTTCGGCAAATTCATAAGTGCCTAATCCAACATCCACTTCGAGCTTATAGGTGAAACTATCAACACCACTGAATGTAGTGGGAGAAACTGTAAAATTGAAAGAGCCATCAGCACAGATGGTATTAACCTCAGTGCCACACTTCAAAGTACCTTCTGTTGGAGGTGTTACAACCGTAATGGTATGATTCTTTGCAATATCAAGTACAAATTGAGGGGTATTATCAACGTCATTCATGGTGTCATTGGCAAGGACACCATCAGGTTCTACTGCCAGAATACCGTCAGCAGGTATACTGTATGTGTCAGCATTAATACCAATAGCTGCCTGTGCAGCAAATGGTGTCAAGGCGAGGAATAAATTCACCCATAATAGTCTTACATGAATCTTCATTTATCCCCCCCTGGAACATAAAGATCAAACTTCTTATGGCTGCATTGTTGTAGACGCAGCTCACAATTATGTTTATTTTATCGACTATACGCCCATTAATTGACTTATGTTATAGGGATGCCACTACTCTAAAGTGAGATATTTTCTTATTGCGAGGTAGATTTTTTCTACCTTTTGGAATTTTATTGCCGTAGTTTGGCGGGCATCCACGCCACAAAAAACAATACAACAAACTCCCTGACAGAAAAGATGAAAATCAGCTCTTTGGTAGAGAAGTTAAAATGGGTAGCCGACAGAATGTCCGTTATCCGCTCTGCAGAGAAAGCACTATGGTATTAACAGATATCCTCATGTCGGGCCTGTTAACACGTGTTAATTAGCTCTGTTGAGGTTTAAAAACCGCCAATCTAGTGTACTGTCCTAAACTGTATGTAGATTATAGAAGCCCCCAAATTTCCCAAGACAAGGCGCAGTTCGCAGGCAATGGCGCCTCCCTTGTCAAGAACTGCAACGCCGGATTGGGGGATTTGGGGGCTTCCCTTCGGGCGAGACGGG
>JBNKUM010000019.1:0-48661 GCA_050298595.1 Gammaproteobacteria bacterium
GGCCAGGGGTAAACCCATCAAGTGGTTGTACAAGCGTGAACCCAGTTCGACATCCACACGATTAGTTGTATGACTGAACAGATAATTTCTGATCCCACCTAATACGGATTCAAACACGACGACTACAAAAAAACCAACGGCAAGTACATCCAGCGTTGTAAACCCCCGATGCACCAGGACCTTATCCATCACCACCTGAAAGAACAGTGGGGTTACCAGTGCAAATATCTGCAGAAAAAACGAGACAATCAGGACTTCAGAAAAGATCTTTCGGTACTTGATCAGTGAAGGGATAAACCAGGAGATATCAAATTTCTGTTGCAGGCTTTCTGCCAGGCCATGGCGTCTTGTTAACGCTATCAGCTCACCTGACCACAGGGCTTTGAATTCGTCAATGGACAGGACTTTGAGTGCATCGTCACGAAGGTCGTGAATCAAAACACCTGAAGTGGTTTTAGTATTCTCATCTTGTGAGTCATCATTTTTGGTATCTTGTGCAAATCGAGCGAGCATGAAGTATTCACCATCCTTAGATTTTGCAATCGCTGGTAATATGCCGCTATTTATTTCTGATAAGGCAGGAGTAATCAGCTTAGCCCTTAAGGTTAAGGCTTTAGCTGCTAATAGTATTTCAGTATTTGAAAATGCCTTTCCTGGCTCAGCAAACTGATGAGTTAGCTGATCGATTTCGGCAGGCAGTTGATGAAACCTTGCAATGGCAACCAATGAATGCAGGCCGGTATCCATATCTAAAACTTCTAAAACTCCAATTTTATATTGATGAAAAACGTTAAAACCAAATAACCCAGATATCCGGCGAGAGGACTTTATTCAGGTTCACTAAATGAGTAACCCGCTGGATTAATCAATATTTGAACTACCACTACTAAGAAAATATGCAGCGATAAAATTTAGATGATTGACTGTCTTCTTGCAATTAGCTAAATAGCGTAAACAAGGAAATCATATAAGCTTTTTAGCGTAAGGCACCCAAAATCATCTCAACTACAGGTATCCATTTTTGGGTTACCTGGTATCTCAAACTTCCCTCTGCCATCGTGAACCCTGAGCTGATCGTTCACCCGCTGCAAACTTTTGAGAGTCACATCATCACTGCTATCTTTGTTTGATTGGCTTGCTCGCAACAGGCGGACCAACTTTTGAGTTAAGATATACACTAAAATGGCTCTGTATGGAAATCATGCGGCTCAAAATTTTTCTAATTTTAATAAAAAAATTCTTTTATTCCGAACGGCAGCTCTAGAATCTAAGGCAGTTCAATTCTGCAAAACCATATAGATTCCATCCTCGGGTTCGTAAACGGCACTTCCATGTGCCACTTCTGCCGCGCTAACCGCTCGCAATGACATGACATGATTTTGATGCATAACCATTTACCCTAATTTCAATCAGTCAGTTCCTTTCTATTCTTGATGATACAAATAAAGGGAGGTTGGCATGGAAATCAGTAGCGCTTGCATGCCCCAAATCTAGATATTCATTTTGCTCAGCACTTTGGCCTCGCTAAAAGCGAGCAGCATAAAGATGGTTGAAACTAAAAACCGTAGTTGACCTCTTTGAGACTATTAAAGTGTATAAGTTTAAGGAACATATCGGCTTTGAAGAGGCTCACTGAATGGGTAACAGTGTCCGTAAGATCATCAGGTGGCTCTCGTAGAGCTGTGGAAAAGATTTTTTCACATAACAGCTTTTAAGAATCTCTATACTTGAGACGATATTTTGGTAAATAACGATCAGAAGATCCTAAGATAAACACCTCCTTTTTTCACATCCCGGCAACCACAAGCTAAATTGCAAATTCGCTAAGGTTATTGATATGCTATTTAATATTATGCGAAACAAAGCTTCTAGAATGACCTGATATCGGTCAGGGTAAGCGGCTTAAAGTAGACAAATAATGCTGTTCACAAAAAAGCCACTCGAATAAGTGGCTTTTTAGATTAACTGGTAGTTCAGTAGAAATTAACGGTGTGAACCTTTTTCTGCATGAGCAATATCAACCAGTTCCATCGCTTTTTCCATATAAGTTTGACGATAGCCGTCTAATGGATGACCAGCTTCTGGCGTGAAATAATCTTTAAAATTAACGCCATTTTCCTGTTCGTAAGCAATGAATTTCTTTTGCATTGCGATCAGTTCCTGAATTCTTGCTGCTTTATCGCTCATAATTTTCCTCTGCACACTGTGCCAGTCAATCTGAATAAAATCTTAAGTGGACGGAAATATAAGGGATTATTACCGCCCCGTCACTACCACTATGGTGGTAGAGAGGTAACGTTATTGCATTACCTCAGTGATAAGCCTATGCGGCTTAATATCCACCTTTACGGGTACTTTGTGGGCAACCACCGATCTTAAGTCCCTGTTTTGAAGGCATTAACGGAAACATTTCATACATTTCCTTTGAGCTAACCTTGCGACCCCATAGCTTACCCATTTCTTTCATGATACTGCGTTCGTTGGGCTCATTACCATCCAGTGTTTGTGCACGAACGTATTTCACAATGTCCCAATGCCCTTCTGTGGGCTCAATGCCTTCTTCTGCAAACAGTTCAATTGCAATCTCTTCATTCCAGTCATTGGCGTTAACCAGATAACCATTTTCAGTTCTCTCGACCGACTCAAGTGCCATAATATTGACCTCAACTTCGTTGAATTATGATTAATGAAATTTTAGGACGGTAATTTTCCATATAAACAGTCAAATGTCCTTACCCCTTTAGTTATATGGGTTGAACCGATCACGTACATGGTGTATCAGGATATTTTCTATCTCAGAACCTTGTTTCAGGGTATTAGTTTGATTCTAATAAATCAGTCCTGGTAATTAAAATTTAACTTGTATGAAATATATTGACCTATATCAAGACGGTTTTTTTTTATTGCAATATAAATACACACTGTCTATCAGAGAACGAATTACATGGATTCTGAAATTACCCACATCACTAATAAACGGGATCGGTTGATCCTGTTTTCCACCCTGCTCCTGTTCTGGTTTTTATTAAACGGATCAATGGATCTGGATTTTATTATGGTTGGTGTCATCGTATCTGCAGTGATCAGCCTGCTGTTTTATCAGGGGCTATCCTTCTTTACTGAACTGCGATTGACACCCGAAGCTTTTCGTGCCGGATTTCTTTACTATGGCTATTTCTTCAAAGAACTAGTGCTCTCAAATCTGAGAATGGCCGCCATCGTACTCTCCCCTTCTCTGCCTATCAAGCCCACCATAGTCAGGGTGAAGACAAGACTGAAAACTCGCATGGGGCGCCTGATGCTGGCTAATTCAATCACTCTGACCCCTGGCACCCTGACCGTTAACATGGAGGGTGAGTGGTTATATATCCACTGCGTTTACCTGGACAGCAGTGAGATGGATACCGCCACTCGTGAGATTGTGGCGGGTTTCGAGTCCTATCTTGAGGTAATGTATGGCTGAAGCACTCATTTACTTTGCGGCAATACTCAGCGCACTGGCTTTTCTACTCGCACTGTTACGCTTCATCAAGGGACCAACCCCGGCTGATCGTGTGGTCGCCTTTGATGTACTGACCATCGTTGCCATCACTGGCATTATTCTCGTGGCACTCGCCGAAGGGCGTGGTATCTATCTTGATGTGGCGCTGGTTTACGCTCTACTATCTTTCCTCGGGGTTATCGTCATTGCTCGCTATCTTGAAAAGGGGTTTTAATCTGTGGCAGAGTTAATGGATATTTTCGGCGCATTATTACTGGCCGCAGGATCTTTTTTCCTGTTTCTTGGCAGCCTGGGGCTCATGCGCATGCCGGATGTCTTCAATCGCATACAGGCAGGCACCAAATCCACCACGCTGGGGACATTGCTGGTGTTGTTAGGAACCACATTCATTCACCCCGGATGGGGCTTAAAACTGTTATTGATTGGGGTATTCCTGTTGTTTACTAATCCTTTGTCATCACAGGTACTGGCTAATGCTGCTCATCGCAACAAAACCCGCCAGAGTGACCTGGTCACCGTAGACCACTTAGCTGAAGATCGGAGTAAAAAAGAATGAATGGTTTATTGCTGGCGATAACTCTGCTGCTTGCGATTACCATGGTAATCGCTGCACTGATTTCCATCCATCGAGAAAGAAGCCTGCCTATTTCCATCCTGGCGGCCGGTCTGGTTAGCTTGTTGGCCTCGGTACAGTTCCTGATACTTGCAGCACCGGATGTGGCCATGACCGAAGCAGCCATCGGCAGTGGCTTAACAACCTTTCTGTTCTTTTTTGTTCTGGGCAAGGTACGCCGGGGTGAACATGATTAAACGATTCACCGTACTGCTGATTATTCTAGGTCTGGGTGCTATCTTTGTTCAAATGCTGATGCAATACCAGCCTGATACAACACTTAACCAGAGCGGCCTTTACTATGCCGAAAACTCGACTCAGGAAGTGGGTGCCGCTAACATTGTTACCGCCATCATCGTCACCTATCGCGGTCTGGATACGCTTGGTGAAGTCACCGTGCTGTTTCTCACCGCAGCCATTGTCGGATTGGTGTTGTCGCATGATTACAAAAAGGCTACCCATCGTGTTGAGAATAGACCCGGTCCGGGCGAACTTTTAATCACCGGTAGTCAGTTGCTGGCACCACTCATTTTATTGTTCGGTGCCTATATCTTTACCAATGGGCACCTTACCCCAGGCGGTGGCTTTCAGGGTGGTGCAATCCTCGCTTCTGCAGTGCTGTTGCTCTTGCTAACACGCCCGGTTAAACACTTCAGCCATAGATTGATTACCATGCTCGAATCGATTTCCGGGCTGCTGTTCGTGGGTATTGGTCTATTAGGCATAGTCCTGGCCGGCGGCTTTCTGGATAACCGTATCCTGCCTGTCGGTGAACTGGGTGATCTGTTTTCTGCTGGAACTATCCCGATCATCTATTCTCTCATCGGGCTGAAGGTCGGTGCCGAGTTCAGTTCCATGCTGCTTAAACTGGCTGAAACAGAGGAATCCTGATGGAATACATTGCCCTTGCAACTGGCTTTATGCTGATCTTGATTGGGCTCTACGGAGCACTGACCAGGAGCAATATCCTGCGCATGATCGTGGCTTTCGCTATCGCCAATACCGGTGTCAATCTGGTACTGATATCTGTCGGCTATATCCGCGGTCGTAGTGCTCCCATCATCGATAAAACCCTGGCGGCTAGTGAAGCCGCATCACGTATCATCGATCCTCTGCCACAGGCCCTGGTTCTGACGGCAATTGTCATTGGCGTGGGCATTACTGCATTGATGCTGGCCTATGCCTATAAGCTCTATACCATGAAAGGCAGTCTGGATATCTCCAGGATCAGGGAGCTGAAATGGTAGACGCACTGAACATCATTACCACCACGCTGGGCGCGGCATTTTTGCTCGGATTACTGCGTGATGAGTGGCGCACCACAGCTTATATCATCACCCTGCTGACCCTGGGATTTATTAGCTGGGTATCCGCCAGCTGGTTATGGTTGTTTGTCTTTGATCCGCGCCCACCAGTAGAAATCCTGACTGCTGGCAGTCAACCACCTTTTGCCATCAATCTGCGTATGGGCCTGACGGAATCTGTTGCGCTATTGATAGTCACCGTCACCGGTCTGTTGTCAAGCATTTATCTGCGTGACACCCTGTTCCGATTAGGCAGACGCGCAATGGCGGTATTGCTGGTATTTATTATGGCCATGTGCGGCATTATCATGACGCGCGATATCTTTAACCTTTTTGTGTTTCAGGAACTGATCGTAATCGCCACCGGCGGTCTCGTCTTACTTTCCAGTAATAAGCTGTCGCTTGGTGCCGGGTTCAAATACCTGATCGCTTCACAGGTAGTTTCCATTCTGTTACTCGTGGGCATTATCTTCAGCTACCACAGCACCGGCACCTTAAACATTGATGGTATGGCGGCACAGTCTGAACTGCTGATCAAAACAGCCCCATTGGCGTTTTTCCTGCTTATCATTGCACTCATCATCGAACTCAAACCCTTTCCCGCCAACGGCTGGGCACTAGATATTTATGAATCGGCGCATCCAGCCTTTTCTGCCATTCTTTCCGCCGCCACGGGCACTGCCAGTCTGTTTATGATTGATAAGGTATTAACCATCGGTGGTGATAGCTGGCTACCACTGGCGACCGGTGTCGGTCTGCTCAGTTTCATTGGTGCCAATCTGTTTGCTTTGGCACAAAACCATGACCGTCGTCTGCTGGGTTATTCTTCCGTGGCTCAGATTGGCCTGCTGCTAACTATCATTGGCCAGCGTGACATTCTGGGCGAAAGCTACCTGTTCATTGCCGGTGGTATCCTGCTCGCCCATGCGGTAGCCAAAGCAGGGCTGTTCTGGTTATCCGGTTTAATCAACGAACGTGAACTGACTGCCTGGACTGCCTTGCGCGGGCGTCCATTACTAATCTTTGCCTTCGTCACTTTCATTGCGCTATTGATCGGTCTGCCACCTTTCCCCGGGTTTTACGCGAAATGGGAGCTGGTGCATATCCTGGCCAGTGAAGGGCGTATCGCGCTTATCGTGCTGATCCTGTTTGGTGCTTTACTTGAAACGGCTTACCTGTTTCGCTGGTTTGGCCTGATCCTCAAACATGAAGAGGTAGCGCCAACTGCTGGCTGCCCACCACAGAAGGTAAGCGTCATCTATAGCGCGGTCCTGCTCGCCTGGGGGCTGGCTTTCATCTGGGGTGAACTATCCGGTTTTGGTAACCAGCTATCCGCTATTCCTCTGTTATTTGCATTGCTTTTGTTGCCGTTGGAATGGCTACCAGCCAAAATCAAGAATCTGCTCGCCATCATCGGTCTGGTGGCCTGGTTTATAGTTCAATTCCCCGCTTACGATGCGCTGCAATTAATCTTCGCAGCCATCATCCTGCCCGGTGGTGCACTGATACTATTGTCCAGCTTCCACAACCAGGGGCGCAGACTGGGATTTTACCCGGCCAGCCTGTGGATGTTTGCCGGCCTGAGTATGTTGATCGTGGCCAAAGATTCATTCAGCTTCTTCGCCGCCTGGGAAACCCTGACCATCGGTTCCTATTTCCTGATTCTGCGTGGCAAGCATTCACAACCGCATGCCCTGTCCTACATTATGTTTTCACTGGGCGGTGCCTTTCTAATGATGCTGGGGTTTGCACTGGCTGCACAGGGCAACCCGATATTCCTGCTCACCTCTCTGACAGATGCACCCAGCGAATTTGCACCGTGGATATTCATCCTGCTGGCGATTGGTTTTATGACTAAAACCGCCTCCATTGGTGTGCACATCTGGCTGCCGGGCGCGCATGCAGAGGCGGAGTCTGACGTATCACCGTTGCTCTCCGGTATCCTGCTCAAAGCGGGGCTGTTTGGTCTATTCGTATTATTGATAAACATGGGTAAACAACAGCTATACGGCGTGGAACTGACTCATGTATTGCTATGGATAGGAGCCCTATCCGCCCTGCTGGGCAATATGATGGCCATCTATCAGGAAGATGCCAAGCGCCTGCTGGCTTACTCATCAATTGCACAGATGGGTTATGCGCTGTTTGGTCTGGCCCTGATGAACCATCTGGGCTGGTTAATGACGCTGATGTTTGTGGTCAATCACTATATCTATAAGTCGATGTTGTTCCTGTCAATTGGTGGTGTTGCCAAGCGTACCGGAACCAAGGAAATGTACCGTATGGGCGGGTTGATCACACTGATGCCACTATCCTTCATTGCAGTACTGATCGGTATCATTGCGGTTTCTGGTGTGCCTCCACTGTCCGGCTTCGGTGGGCGCTGGATTTTTTACAACGCCATTATGAGCGCAGAATACCGCCTGCCGATGGTCATCATCTTTCTCGCTGGCCCGATTGCATTTCTATACCTGTTTCGCCTGATTCACACTGTCTTTCTTGGCCAGCTCAAGGATGAACACCGCAAGCTTAAGGAAGCCCCTTTCTGGATCATCCTGCCGCAGATGATTTACGTGGCGTTCCTGATGATTTTTGCTCTGGTACCGGGTCTCGCGTTACGCCGGGTGGATGCCTATATCAGCCAGTTTTTCCCGAATAACGGTTTGAACTGGGAAGGGCTTACCATCACCAGCGATTTTGGTTACTGGAGTCCTGTATCGATCATGATTATCATCGGAGTGATTTTTGTCACCCTGTTTAGCTGGCTGTTGTTTGTCAATCGCCGTGCACAAAAGGTTAAGCAGTTCAATATCGTGTATGCGGCCGAAAGACCCTACCGCCCCGAGACCACACACTTTGCCTGGAACTTTTTTGCACCCTACCGTAAGGCACTGGGCTTTATGACCCAGCCCTTCGTTACCCACTTCTGGGATACAGTTGCAGACTCATTTCACACCATGGCCGAATTGTTTCGTCGGCTATATACCGGTGATGGTCAGACCTATGCGGTGCAGTTGCTGGCCTTTGTGGTCGCGGTCTATTTTCTAAGCAGTGGGGTGTAAGATGAGTTTTGAATGGATCCAGATACCCTACTCTCTGTTAACCCTGTTTATCGTGGTGAACTATGGTTTTATTCTAAATGCTTTAATCGCCAAGATTGCCGCCCGCGTTGGACGCCGTCATGGTATCCCTATCTGGCAGAACTACCTTGACCTGATCAAAAACTATTCTATCCGTAGTTCGATTACCCACGGTGTCATGTTCTATCTAGGGCCTGTGTTCAGACTTTCCGGAGGCGTTGGCCTGATACTGTTTGTACCGACTATTTACGGTTCGGTGATGTTCTCTAACCTGTCTTTTGCCGGAGATTTGATTCTGGCACTTTATTTTGTTTTCTTCGGTACTCTGGGCATGGCACTGGGTGCGGGTGAAAGCGGCCATCCCTTTGCTGCTATCGGCGTTTCGCGTGGACTGGCACAGGTGACTGCAGCCGAATTGCCGTTTGCACTTGCCATTTTTTCCATCGCGTTACAATACCAGACTCTGTCGATCACCGATATCGTCGCTGCTCAACAGGGCAGCTACCTTAACTGGACCCTGTTTACCAACCCATTCGCAGTGACTGCAGCGATGCTGTCTTTTCTCGGTTCAATGATGCGGCCACCATTTGACGTAGTACTGGCGCCACAGGAAATTCCTATCGGACCACCTACCGAATATCACTCGTCATATCTGGCCATGATGCAAACCAATCGCGCAATCTTCCCGATTGCCAAGATGGTGGTCTACATGAATCTGTTTTTTGGTGGCGCGCTAAGCTGGCCTGTTTTCTTCCTCAAGGTTTTCCTGATCTATATGGTGTCAGTTGTGGTGGGCGTAGTCTTCCCTCGCTTCCATGTGGAACATTCGATTCGCTGGTTCCTGGTTTGGGCTGTGCCTCTGGGTATCATTGCGATCATGGTGGTGTAAGTAATGAAACAAGAATTGCAAAAACGAATCGTCAAAGGGCCTGGTGGCGTCGATATAGAGGTTGAACCACTGAAGGATTATTACTGCGAGGCTCCACCTTCGGTCATGCCAGCAGCCTACAGCCGTATCGTCGAGGATCTGTTTAACTGGGCGCGCTCGGAATCGATCTGGATTCTCGGTTTCGGTACCGGTTGTGGTGCGATTGAAATGCGCCCGCTGATGACCCCGCGTTTTGATGCCTACCGCTACGGTATTCAGTGGCGCCCAACCCCACGTCAGGCTAATCTGTTCGTAATTTCCGGTTATCTCTCAGTGAAAACCCTGAAGCGTGCAATCCGTTCCTATGAACAGATGCAAAACCCCAAATACGTGGTTGGCCTCGGTTCCTGCACCATTAATGGCGGCATGTACTGGGATTCCTACAACACAATCAAACGTCTTGATGACTACCTGCCCGTCGACCTCTATATCACTGGCTGTATGCCAAGACCCGAGGCACTGTTACAGGGTTTTATGGATTTGAAAAAAATAATCCGTGCAGGCAATGCAGAAGGTGCGAACCAGTATGCGGAGAATTTTGAATGGTACAAGGCAAACCAGAAACGGGTCATCAAGGATTGGGATATGCCCGATTATAGTTGGTAGCAGATATGCAGGCACTTTACGACAAACTCAAACAACACTACGCGCTGGGTGAATTTATCCAGCAACGCTCCAACCTGTGCTTCTTCAATGTGCCACGGGAACACCTGTCATCCTTATTGCTTTATCTGCGTGACGTAGAGGGTTATACCCACCTGGTACTGCTGACAGCAGTAGACTGGATTGAGCAGGACCAGTTCCAGTTGACCTACCTGGTCAACAATCGTCTGGCAGCAACTGATATTGGATTGCGCGTGATCATCGACCGCAATCCAGCGAGTATGGAAAGTATCCATCATCTATGGCCGACCGCCGCAACCTATCAGCGCGAATTGAAAGAAATGTTTGGTATCGATTTCCCCGGCAGTCCTCGTATTGACGAAGACTTTATTCTCGAAGGCTGGCAGGACATTCCGCCTTATCGACGTGACTTTGACACCTTAAAATACAGTGAAGAAACCTATCGCGACCGACCGGGCCGGGTTACCCATGATCCGACTCAACACATGAAGCAACAACTTTACCCGGATGCGGAGGACTGATATGGCCTATACCCCTGATCGCAGTCAATACCCGCAAAAGAAGTCCGATGGCACGCTTGATATCGATCTCACTTCGGGCAAATACCTGAAACTCTGGCAGGGCCCACAGCATCCCGGTATTACCGGCAATATGTCGATTGAACTAACCGTGTGTGGTGACGAGGTTGTCGAAGGTATCACCCATGTCGGTTATCTGCACCGCGGCTTCGAAAAACTGATGGAACGACGCAGTTTTATCCAGTGCTTTCCTATCGTCTGTCGTATCTGCGTACCGGAACCAGATTTCAATGAGTACTGTTATGCCGCTGCGGTTGAGGAACTGGCGGATGTAGAAGTACCCGAACGCGCCAACTGGATCCGCACACTGATCCTGGAGATGGGTCGTATCAACAGTTATCTGATGTATCTGGGTGGTCAATCCGGAGCTCTGGGTCAGGCGGTAATAGGCCAGTGGGCAACCTATGTACGCGACCTGATGCTGGACCGCTTCGAAGAACTTACCGGAGCCCGTATCTATCACATGTTCATCATACCTGGTGGGGTACGCGACGACCTGCCCGTTGGCTTTAAAAAGCGCATGAAAGATACCCTGAAGGAGATTGAAAAAACAATGCAGGATATCTACAACGTGATGTTCTGCAATGCGGTCTTCCACAAAAGAACTGTAGGTGTTGGAGTAATAGAAAACCGTTGGCTGGATCGCTACGGTGTTAGCGGCCCCTGCATACGTGCGGCCGGTGTGGCGCGTGATGTGCGTAAAGACCAGCCTTATCTGGTTTACCAGCATCTCGACTTTGACCCCGTTATCGGTCACAACTCCGATATTTACACCCGAGCAGATGTACGCCGTCGCGACCTGCTGATGTCGGTCGACCTGATCCGACAGATTCTGTCACGCATGCCGGAGCGTAAGGAAGCCATGATGGCGACTATTCCTAACGTATTGCACTGGAAGATCCCGCCGGGTGAAACCTATGTGCGAGGTGAATGTTCTCGTGGTGAGTACGGTTATTATCTGGTCACCGATGGAAGCGGTTATCCGCGACGAGTCAATGTACGAGGCCCCTCCTACACCCATGCGATGGCATTGTTTGAACGCATGGTAGTGAATTGCAATATCGCCGATGTTGCGGCACTACTGGTGTCTCTACATACCTATCCACCGGAGATCGAACGTTAAGAGCCTGATGCCATGAGTATTCGTAATATCCTTTCTCCATTCACTGCCTGGAAAAACCTGTTCCGCGACCCAGTCAGTATCGCTGATCCATTTAATGATCGCCCTGGCAGTATGCGCTATCGGGGCTTCCACCAGAACGACATGGATAAGTGCATAGGCTGTGGCACCTGTGAAGCGATTTGTCAGAATGCCGCTATCGACATGGTTCCAGTCGAAGGCATACAAACCACTAAGGAAGATTCCGGATTACGCCCGCATATAGATTACGGTCGCTGTTGCTGGTGTGCGCTGTGCGTGGATATCTGTATGACCGGTTCGCTGACCATGTCCAACGAATACAAATGGATCGAAAGTGACCCCGACAAGTTTCGCTTCACCCCGGGTGTCGACAAAAAATTCTGGGATCACTCAGCACTCGGTTATCACCGCCCCGAAGGTCATCAGTTAAGCGGTCGGGTTCGGGTCGAGATGGAAGAAATGGATCCGGAGCAACGGCTCGATTCCTTTGCTGAAATCGTTAAGGGCTACGATGTCGAACAGGCCAAAGCCGAAGCCGATCGTTGCGTAGCCTGCGGCCTGTGCGTGGCCACCTGCCCTATCCACATGGCGATACCCGATTATATTGCTGCGGTTCGTGCAGGAGACTATGAGGAAGGACTACGCCTGTTGTACGACAGTAATCCGTTTTCCCAGGTTTGTGGCCGAGTCTGTACACGCAAGTGCGAAACCTCCTGTGCCGCACGTCATGAGGGTGATCCAATTGCCATCCGCTGGCTCAAACGTCATATCACCGAGCAGGTGCCTTATGACCGTTATAGAACCATAGTGGGTGAACCCGCCGAAGCGACAGGCCGAAAAGTAGCAATCATCGGTGCCGGACCGGCAGGACTAACGACTGCTTTCGACCTTGCTAAAAAGGGCCATAGCGTGACAGTATTTGAATCACGAAAAAAACCGGGGGGCATGATGCGCTATGGTATCCCTGAATATCGCCTGCCCTATGATCGTCTGGATGCTGATATTAATATGATTCTGTCGTATGGAGTCGAATTAAAACTCAATACTCAAATCGGTAAAGATATCAGTATGGAGGAGCTTCATAAGCAGTTTGATGCGGTATTACTCGCCAGCGGTCTACATCAGGGACGATCCACACGCATACCTGGATCTGAACATTCTAAAACCGTATCAGCCATTGAGCTGTTAAGAAAAATCACCGACAAGTCCCGCTTCGCTGTTCCCCAAAAAGCAGTGGTCATAGGTGGTGGTAATGTGGCCATGGATATAGCACGCAGCCTGGCCAGATTACAGAAAAAGAAATATGGTGAAATACATGTCACGGTAACGGCTCTGGAAGATGAGCATCATATGCTCGCAGACGAGGATGAAATACGTGAGGCCAAAGAAGAAGGCTTAACAATTTTACCTGGACGTGGACCGCGCCAGTGCATCATCGAGAATAAAAAATTAACCGGCCTGGAAACGGTATGCTGTACCTCGATTTTTGATGAAGAAGGGCGCTTTCACCCCACTTATGATGAATCCGATATCTGCATACATGACGTTGACATGGTGGTTGAAGCGATTGGCCAGGCTGCTGACGTCACCTATCTGGGTTATGAAGTAACCGAAGCGCTTGACTGGAATCGCGGAAGACTGGTCATAGACAGCAACGGTCAAACTGCCGAACCCTGGCTATGGGCCGCTGGAGATATGGTCGAAGGACCAGATGTGGTTCATGCCATAGCTGCTGGCCATAGAGCCGCCGAGAGCATCCATGCAAGCCTGACAGTAAGTGCGGAGAGATCAAAAGAATGAGCAAAAAACACAGTTCTGAAGGCAGTAAAGGCTACGCCAAACTGAAAAAAAAGCAGACGATTGAAGAGATACTTGAAACCGCCATTGGCTTTGAGAGAACGGCGCGTGATTTCTATAGCGAATTATGTGACACTGTAAGCAAACCTATACGTGGCTTGATTCAGGAGTTGGCTGATGAAGAAGCTGAGCATTACCGACTGTTTACTGAATTAAAAGAAAGAGCAGATATCCAACAGCATATCAGCGATAAAATCCAGACACCACCTAATGACCACCGCTTTAGCGACTATCTGAAGCAACCCGACCTGGGCAAGGATCCGAGCGATCAGGATATTTTGCTGTATGCTCTGGGGCGTGAACAGGCTGCGATGGAACAGTACTCTGCACTAGCCGAAGAGACACCTGCTGGAGCTATAGCTGATCTATTTCAGTACCTGGCTCATGAAGAACTTGAACATAAAAATGAGCTTGAAAAGCTCTATTATGAAATGATTCATAAAGGAGGTGTATAACCCGTCTTAGCCTGCCTAAGCCTGTCTAGACTGGTGATTTATTGCTGTTTTTTATTCACCGCATCTATTCCCTTATGCGGAATAAAGATACCTATTCCCATCAATTGCCTATCACCCATTCCCTGTTCCTGTAGCATTAACGATTGAGCCACATCCAGATCACTCACCATGAGTTTTCGGGTTAATACGATGCCACTGGAGGTCTGGTGCGAGAGTAACTTACCACTCATCATTTTTTTAACCTGTATCCCCATCTCACGTAACTGTTGCGCCATATTATTTAAAAATAGCGTTTCATCCTCTGTGCCCTCGGTATCCATATAGCGTGCAAACAGGGTTGTAAGTCGGCTGAGTTTGCGGGTACGAAAGTCACCGATCTTCAGCGCATGGCCGTGGATATCGAGTGTTTTACCGGTTAGTGCCCGGGCATCTTCGAGACGACTTTGAGGTAGTCGAATCATCAATTTTGTGCGCCTGGATACGCAGAGCACATCCTGCTCTGGATCATCTGGGCGCATCCACCCATGAGCGGATTCGGCAACATGGATTTGATGGATAGCTGCCAGTGGTTCGTCGCCAATCCAGGGAAGGTATTGCTGAATTTGTTGGGATAAAACGAAGCCATGATCCAGCGGTAATGTTTTGCACTCTATGGAGAACAGCAAATCCTGAACATCTTCATGAAGCTGCTCTGTATCATTATTATCATCATCGTCCTGCCAATACATGTTCAACACACCGATGTGAATGTCGCTTCCAGTCGATCTTCCCAGTCAGGCGGGGTATCTGAGTATGGAGGTTTTATATCCATACGAAAAAATCGTTCACCCGCTGCTGCTCGTCTGGATATCTCTTCCTTTAAATCCTCAAATGATTCCATTTCAGGGTTTTGTAATAAAATTTCGCTTAACCACAGCATATAAAGACCTCGGGTATAAATTCTAATGTCTAATCAATGGATATTGATTCGATTGTAATAACGCGCGCGATAGAAAACGCGTTTGCTATCAGGACTATCAGTAAATCCACTACGTGTGTGCAATACATTATTATTGATAACGCCCTCGCCGGCATTAAGGCGATAGCGTATATGATAGGGGGAGTCTAATTCCAGATACTGCTCCAGACAAGCCAGAGCTTCGCGGGTCAATCCATCATCGGCCCATATTATATTGCGCTTTCTTTTACTATATCGCATAGCTAGAGCATGGTCTTGCTCCTGTAGAAACACAGCACTACAGGTCTGGGGACGGATTAGCACACCATTCTCTATGTTTTCGGGTATACACATAACCTGAGGCTGAGACAGGGCTTTGATAAATTCCGGATTTTGATTGCGCAGATGGATATACAGCATATCAGGATCCAGTAACTGGTTCTCTCCTCCTTCAGCAGCCGGTTGCTCGCAATGCAGCACCATCGCCAGTACCCGCTGATGTAAAGGATTATAGTATCCATCGGTATGCCAGCCGATCGCTTTATTCGAATAAGGGATATACTGATGTGCGCGGCCATTGTCCTGTACGGTGAGCTTTGTGGTTCTATCTTCGCGCGCACAGAGATTTTTATCCAGTTCATGCAGCCCCATTTGTTGACCTATATACTTTACAGCATCCAGGTGATTGTCTATCTCACCAGCCATGCGGTATAAAACAAAGTTATAGGCACGGATGTGCTCATCGATAATATTTAATGCCAAATCATCGATAGTACCGTCATTCTGGATATCTATAATGAGAGGAAAATCATTTGATTTTCTCTTTTCATAAGCAGCCTGCTTGTATTCAACCCATTGGAGGTAGGCTGCTTCATCGTTTAAATCCAGGTGTCCCATAGAGGCCTTAATATTAGTTTATTAATAAATTGTGATTAAAATAGGCTTTATCATAAATTGAATGTATATCCCTATGGGGGTAATGATATGCCAATACGCCCCCCCATCAGGTGAGTTACTTATTACAGCCGACCTGTCTAAAATCCTCGCATTCTTGTAATACCTTGTTACAGGACCAATAAACTATAACTCATCAGTTAATTAGAGTCTTAAAGGAGACTATGCAATGGCAAAGTATGATACTCCAATGCTTGACGAGCTTGAAAACGGCCCATGGCCCAGCTTTATTTCAGGCATCAAACGTTTACGCGACGATCACCCGGAAAAACGTATTAATGAAGTTGCCGGCAGCCTGTTAGGCCAGCTGGAACATTCTTACGAAACTCGTAAAGGTTACTGGAAAGGCGGTACTGTTTCTGTATTCGGTTACGGTTCAGGCATTATTCCTCGCTTCTCTGAAGTAGGTAAGGCTTTCCCGGAATCTAAAGAATTCCACACTGTTCGCGTTCAACCACCTGCGGGTAATCACTACACGACTGGTATGTTACGTCAGTTAGCTGATAGCTGGGAAAAGCATGGTTCAGGCCTGGTAACCTTCCACGGACAAACCGGTAACATTATGTTTATTGGTGTTGATACCGAATCTACCCAGCATTTCTTTGATGAAATCAATGATTACGGCTGGGATCTGGGTGGTGCTGGTCCTTGTGTACGTACAGGTATGTCCTGTGTCGGTGCTTCACGCTGTGAACAGTCTTGCCTTGATGAGCAAAGAGTACACCGCTCATTGCAGAACAACTTCACCGATGATGTTCACCGCCCTGCTCTGCCATATAAATTCAAATTCAAAATCTCTGGTTGTGGTAATGATTGTCAGAACGCCATTGAACGCTCTGATTTTGCAGTTATCGGCACCTGGCGCGATGACATGAAGGTTAACCAGGAAGCCTTCAAGGGCTATCTCGATACTAAAGGTCGCCAGTACATTATCGATAATGTAATCACCCGTTGCCCAACTCAGGCCTTAAGCCTGGCTGATGACGATGCGCTGGTTGTTGAAAACCGCAACTGTGTTCGCTGCATGCATTGCCTGAATGTTCTGCCTAAAGCGCTCTCTCCTGGAGATGACAAGGGTGCAACTATTTGTATTGGTGGAAAGCGTACACTGAAGATTGGTGATTTGATGGGTACGGTTGTAGTGCCATTCAAAAAGCTGGATACAGAAGAAGATTACGAAGAAATCGTTGAGTTGGCTGAAGAAATCATCGACTTCTGGGCTGAAAACGGTCTGGAACACGAACGTTGTGGTGAGATGATCGAACGTATTGGTCTGGCTAATTTTCTGGAAGGTATTGGCGTTGATGTTGATCCGAATATGGTTAACAACCCTCGCCAAAGCTCCTACGTCCGTATGGATGAATGGGACCAGGAAGCCGAGAAATGGTTTGAGCGTAAAGCAGAAGAAGCTAGCGCCTAAGCGCTGGATTCAACTCTTCTTTCCGATTTTTTAAAATAATTTATAAACTATAGGTTAAAGATATGTCAGACGCTCCACGTCCACCTATTGAATCAGGCTGTCCTGATGGTTTCCAATACATGCATCCCATGATGCGTAAACACTATGGCAACTGGGATTATCATGAAGATCCTCAGCCAGGTGTCCTGAAACACGTTGCCAAGAATGGTGATGCGCTATACACCGTTCGTGCAGGTACTCAACGTATTCTTGATGTATACACATTGCGCCTGTTATGCGATATCGGCGATGAATTCGCTGACGGTCATGTTCACTTTACTATTCGTAGTAACATGGAATTTATGGTTAGCGATGAATCTCGTGTGCAACCTCTGATTGAAAAGCTTGAATCCCATGGCTTTGTTGTTGGCGGAACTCGTAACTCAGTTGCGATGATCTCTCATACTCAGGGCTGGTTACATTGTGATATCCCTGGTACTGACGCCTCTGGTGTTGTTAAGTCCATGATGGATGAGCTGATCGGCGAATTCAAAAACTGGAACATGCCTAACCGCGTTCATTTGACTACTTCCTGCTGTCAGATTAACTGTGGTGGTCAGGGTGACATCGCTATTAATGTTCAGCACACCAAGCCGCCCAAGATTAACCACGATCTGGTTGCCAACATCTGTGAACGTCCTTCTGTTGTGGCACGTTGCCCGGTTGCTGCGATTCGGCCTGCAATGGTTGATGGCAAGCCATCTCTGGAAGTTGATGAGAAGAAATGCATCTGCTGTGGTGCCTGTTTCCCTCCTTGTCCTCCAATGCAAATCAATGATGCAGAGCATTCAAAACTGGCTATCTGGGTTGGTGGTAATCACTCCAATGCTCGTAGCAAACCAACTTTCCAGAAGTTAGTGGCTGCTGGTATTCCAAACAACCCTCCTCGTTGGCCTGAAGCTACTGCAATCGTTAAAAAGATTCTGAAGGTTTACAAAGAAGACGCTAAGGATTGGGAGCGTATCAATGACTGGATCGATCGTGTGGGCTGGCCTCGTTTCTTCGAACTGACTGAACTGCCGTTCACCAAGTTCCATATCGATAACTGGCGTGGTGCTCGCAATAGTCTTAATGCATCTGCTCATATCCGTTTCTAAGGGACTGAGGAATATAGATGAAATTTGCTATTCAAATTAACGAAGGGCCTTTTACCCATCAGGCTGCAGATACTGCTTATCAGTTTACCAAGGCAGCACTGGAGAATGGTCATGAAATCTTCCGTGTGTTCTTTTACCACGATGGCGTAAATAACGGCACCATGTACGGTGTACCACCTGTTGATGATCGCAATGTTTCGGCCATCTGGTCGGAACTTGCTGAGAAATATGACCTTGATCTCGTGGTCTGTGTGGCGGCGGCTCAACGTCGCGGCATCATGGATGAAGATGAAGCCAAGCGTCACGGCAAAGGTGCATCCAATATCGCCCCTGGATTTCGTATTTCAGGATTGGGTCAGTTGATCGAAGCCGGTATTCAGGCTGATCGTCTTCTGGTATTTGGTGATTAGGAGTTAGTTATGTCAGAAACAAAAAAATTCGTATATGTAAACAGAAAAGCTCCTTACGGTACCGTTTACGCTTTGGAATCACTGGAAGTTGTTCTGATCGGTGCAGCTTTTGAACAGGAAGTTCAGTTGTTATTCATTGATGATGGTGTTTATCAGTTAACCAAGGGCCAGTCTACGGAAGGTGTTGGAATGAAGAACTTTTCCAAGACTTACGCAGCACTGGGTGACTATGATGTTAATCAGATTTATGTCGATGAGCAGTCACTGAAAGATCGTGGCCTGACCATGGATGATCTTCAGGCATTAACCTATGAAGATGAAGACGACGATTATGCAGAGAAAAGTTCTATGCATCTGGTTAACCGAGAACAGTTAGCTGATTTAATCAGCAATGCTGACGTGTTGTTAAATTTCTAAGGAGAACTGATATGTCAACATTACACACTGTAAACAAGTCGCCTTTTGAAAGAAATTCACTCGACACCTGTTTGTCTCTGGTCAGCAATGATTCAACTGTATTGCTAATTGAAGATGGTGTTTCTGGTGCATTACAAAATACGACAGCCAGCTCAAGCATTTCGGATGCGATGAGTAAAGGAGTAAAATTCGCCGTTCTGGGTGAAGATCTGGGTGCTCGTGGTCTATCAACAGACCGAGTTTTAGATGGTATATCTGTAGTTGATTATGCCGGATTTGTTCAGCTAGCAGCTGATCACGACAACGTTCAAAGCTGGTTGTAAACGTTTAATTTTTTAAGCTTTATTTAAAGCAAATTTTGGAGAAATATCATGCCTTTAGAAGTGAATGGTAAGAGTTACGAAACTGATGAAGAAGGTTACCTGGCTAACCTGAATGAGTGGAACGAAGAAGTTGCTGCAGCATTAGCTGCTGCTGATGATGCAGAACTGACTTCAAGCCATTGGGAAGTCATTAACTTCCTGCGTGAATACTACGAAGAGTATCAAATTGCTCCTGCAGTACGCGTTTTAACCAAAGCCATTGGTAAAAAACTGGGTAAAGACAAAGGAAACAGCAAGTACCTGTACGAACTGTTCCCTTACGGCCCAGCAAAGCAAGCCTGTAAATACGCTGGCTTGCCTAAGCCTACTGGTTGCGTGTAACGCATACCTGACACTATTGCTGCCAGTTCACTCAGGTGTTCTGGCAGAGTGTCACCAAGCAACTTATCTGTTGTTTGAGGAAGTACAGAATGTCTCGGTGTCATTCTTAAAAACAATAATTTTGAATATCAAAATTCTTTACTTCCTGAACCAACAAGCCTTCTGAGAGATTGATTGTCGATGAGTACATTTTTTGCACTTTTATTCTGGTTTGCCTTAGCTGTGATAATTCTCGGCCTGGCCTTCAAAATCAGGCAATACTGGATCACCCCAGCCCCCCTGAAGATACCTACAACACCAGCACCGACTACTCAAACCGGTGTTGTGTTACGTATGGCCAGAGAAGTCGTTATCTTTGAAAGTCTTTTCAAATCCAATAAATGGATCTGGATTTTTGGCTGGATATTCCACATGTCGCTGTTTCTGGTACTGGCACGACATCTACGTTATTTTCAGGAACAGCCCTGGTTTCTTGTCAATATTATTCAGCCTTTCGGTAAATATGCAGCCTTCGGCATGGTGATTGGACTTGCTGGACTATTACTACGTCGCATTGTTGTAGATCGCGTTCGTTACATCTCTGCACCTTCAGACTACCTGATGCTGATCATGCTGATGTTTATTGGTATCAGCGGCTTAGTGATGCAGTTTGTAGTTCACCCAGACATTATCGCAATTAAAGAATTTTTCCTCGCCTGGATGGGACTATCGATAGCTGAATTGCCGATCAGCACACCTTTGGTTATTCATTTATCTTTTGTAGCCCTGCTGATGATCGTATTCCCTTTTAGCAAATTACTACACGCCCCTGGCGTATTCTTCAGCCCTACCAGGAATCAGGTAGATAATCCACGTGAAAAGAGGCATATCTCAAAGTGGGCGGCAGAACTAGAAACTCAGAATAAGGGCTAGGAGAAAATACGTGGCTGATTTTGATACCCCTGAATTATTTAAGAATATCCATGTGCCGAAGATCCAACCCGGTGCCATGCAATCGGATGGGCCTTTTGTTGCAAAACCTGATCATCAGAAAGCGCTCGGATTTCCAGAAGAACTGGTTGATAACTGGGAGCAAAAGGCTGTCGAGGCCATGGGTGAAACGCTTAAAAAATACCGTGGCTTACGTGTATTTATGGATTCATGCGTCAAATGTGGTGCCTGTACAGATAAGTGCCATTACTATCTGGGGACCAGCGACCCTAAAAATATGCCAGTTGGACGACAGGATCTATTCCGCGCTGTTTATCGAAAGTACTACACCCCTGCAGGCAAGCTCCTGAGCAAGGTCGGCCTGGAAGGTTTGATCGGCGCAAAATCGATGACCAAGGAGGTTCTCGATGACTGGTATAATTATTATCATCAGTGTTCAGAATGTCGACGCTGCTCGGTCTACTGCCCCTATGGTATCGATACTGCCGAAATCACCATGGCTGCACGAGATATCATGGCTCAGGTCGGTAAGGGCCAGAAATACAACAACGAGATTATCGGCAAGGTTTTCTCCGTAGGCAATAACCTGGGGTTACCTGGGCCTGCTCTAGCCGATACCCTGGAAGGTCTGGAAGAAGATATCGAAGATGAAACCGGAGTAAAGGTTGAACTACCTCTTGATCGTAAAGGTTGTGACATCCTGCTGGTTACACCTTCTGCAGATTTCTTTGCTGAACCCCATGTGGATGGCTTGATGGGCTACGCCAAGGTTTTTCATGAAGCCGGCGTTAGCTGGACTATCAGTTCTAAAGCTTCAGAGGCAGCGAACTTCGGCCTGTTCATTGGCAGCTACGAAAACATGCGTAAAATTTCATTGCGCATTCGTGAAGCAGCCCTTGAACTGGGTGTAAAGCGCATCATATTCGGCGAGTGTGGACATGCCTGGCGTGTAGCTTATAGCTTCTTAAATACATTGGCTGGTCCTTTTGATTTTCTTGACCAGAATTATCCCATTCCACAGCATATCTGCGAATTTACCCACGATTTAATACAGAAAGACAAGCTCAAGTTTGATCCTTCTGAAAATGACTGGATGACTGTGACGTTCCATGACTCCTGCAATGTAGCTCGAGGGTCTCGGATGGGTGATAAACCCGGTGGGCAGCTCACTATTCCCCGTGAAATTATTAAAACTGTCTGTAACAACTATGTCGATATGGCCCCTGAAACCATCGGTGAAGGTACTTACTGCTGTGGTGGCGGTGGCGGTTTGCTAACCGATGACCTGATGCCTGTTCGTGTTAAAGGTGCTATGCCTAGAATGACCGCTCTCAATAACGTCATTGAAGAAGAAGGTGTTACCCATCTGGCGGCTATTTGTGCCATCTGTAAAACTCAGTTCAGCAAGGTATTACCCTACTACAACATGGGTATGGATATGGTCGTCTGCGTACATCAACTGGTTTCCAACGCCATTATCCTGACCGGTCAGAATGATGACGAAGATGAAGACGATGAATCTGAGGCAACTGCTGAATCGGCTGAAGCAGCAAACGAATAAACTGAATAAATTTTTGAATTTAACTTCCCAGTGAAAACTGTTGGTCACAGGAGCTAAAAATGGCTACAACAACAAAAGAAATGAATACTAAACTCACATTTCGTAAGTTCGAAGACGGTGTCAGTAAGTACCGTAATTTAGGCGACAATATCTTTAATCAGGATAAGTCCCATAAATGTCCAACCTATGTACATCGTACCCCCCCTTGCCAGGGTAGTTGCCCTTCTGGTGAAGATATCCGTGGCTGGCTGGACATTGTTCGCGGTATTGAGACACCACCCGAAGGCGTGAGCATGCAAGAGTATGCTTTCCGTCGTTCTACAGATGCAAACCCCTTCCCGTCTATGATGGGTCGTGTTTGTCCAGCTCCGTGTCAGGATGGATGTAACCGTAACCAGGTTGAAGACTTCGTCGGCATTAACTCCGTTGAACAATATATCGGTGATACAGCCAAGAAAGAAGGTTTTGCATTTGATAACAGCGCTCCTTTAAGTGGTAAAAAGGTTGCTATCGTAGGCGGTGGCCCTGCTGGTCTGGCAGCTGCATACCAACTACGTCGTCTCGGTCACGAATCGGTTATCTTCGATGATCATGATGAATTAGGCGGCATGTTTAAATATGGTATTCCTGGCTATCGTACCCCACGTGAATTTCTGAATCATGAAATTCAACGTATTGTAGATATGGGTGGCATTGAAGTTAAACTTTCAACCCGTATCGGAGAAGACATCAAAATCGCCGACCTGGAAAAAGATTATGATGCCATCATCTGGGCTATCGGCTGTAAATCAGGTCGTGGCCTTCCTGTACCTAATGCTGATGCCCCTAACTGTGTCAGTGGTGTTGCCTTCCTTGAAGCCTTTAATAAAGGCAGCATGCATGTTACGGCAAATAAGGTAGTCTGTGTAGGTGGTGGTGATACCTCTATTGACGTAGTTTCAGTAGCGCGTCGTCTGGGTAAGATTGATTCTCTGCCCGAAAATGAATTACCTGAACATGTTATAGGTGGCTATGTCGCACATGACGCTGCATATGCCGCTTCTCGCGATGGCGCCGAAGTAACCCTGACTTCATTATTTCCACGTGCGGAGATGACAGCTTCAGAACACGAAGTTGAAGATGCGCTGCGCGAAGGTGTTGCAATCCATGATGGCGTAATGCCACTAGAAGTTGTGGTAGATGATTCTGGCCGTGCTATTGCACTGAAAATGGCCAAGTGTGAAATGGTAGATGGACGTCCCGTCGCCGTTGAGGGCACTGAATATGAAATCGAATGTGACCTCATCGTTTCTGCTATTGGGCAGTCAGGCGATATGACAGGTATTGAAGAACTGGACAATGGACGCGGTCTGATTGATTCAGATAGTTTCTACCGTGTACCTGGCAAAGAAGGTCACTTCGTTGCTGGTGATATTATTCGCCCTCACTTGTTGACTACCGCTATCGGTCAGGCTTCAGTGTGTGCTGAAACAGTTAATGCTTATCTTTCAGCCTCTGAGATGAAAAAACGTCCCAAGGTTGATGTCCATCACTTCGATCTATTGAATAAGCTACAGGAAGCAGGTTTAGAACCTGAACAGTATGTGCATGTGAATGATGATCGTGGTACCAACAATGCAAACTATGCGATCCACAACTATGAGGACCGCTCTTCTCAGGAAATCATATCCTCCGACCATCTTTTTCTAGGGCACTTTGGTTACAGCCCACGCCACATACGCGATCAGGTCGTGCCCAATGCCTCAGATGTACTTGGGCACTTTGAAGATCGTCTGGTTCCTCTTACCGAAGAACAGGCGATTGCCGAAGCTGGTCGCTGTATGAGCTGCGGTATGTGTTTTGAGTGTGATAACTGCGTTATCTACTGCCCCCAGGATGCGGTATTCCGTGTTAAGAAAGACCAGAAAACAACCGGACGTTATGTCGATACTGACTATTCAAGATGTATCGGTTGTCATATCTGCGCCGATGTCTGCCCAACGGGTTACATCGATATGGCTATGGGCGATCATTAATCAATTATCGGAATTATCTGTGAATATTAATCGACTCTCAAAACAGTTACTGAGCACGGCCCTGTTGCTGTGGTCGGTAACCGGCTTTGCCAGTGGCAACTACAGTGGGCCTGATCGTGATGACAATGGCAATATCGTACCCACTCCTAAAGGTGAGGCCTGCGTTGAACCTACAGCTGATATGCGTGCAAATCACATGAAATATCTGCTGCATAAACGCGATAAAACCATGCACCAGGGCATAAGAACCTCTAAGCATAGTCTGGTGGAGTGCATCAACTGTCACGCAACCCCTGATAAGGATGGAAAGATCGCTCGTGTCACCGATGAAAAGCACTTCTGTGCCAGTTGCCATCAGGCCGCCAGCGTTAAACTTGACTGTTTTGAATGTCATGCAGATCGACCGGTATCTGCATTTAGCCAGAATCAACATTCCAGCATAAATCCAGTTGGAATAAATCTCGATAGTACTCTCAGTGATTCGTTAAAACCTCAAGCAGCTATAAGCGGGACGGTTGAATAATCATGGGACAGGAAAAATTGAATAACTCCTCTGAACAAAACGATAATAAGATTGACCAATATCGCCGTAGTTTTATCGGTGGAGCAGCTGTAGTTGCAGGCCTGACAATTGCTCCAGGCATTATTTTGCAAACCGCTCAGGCAAAACCTGTTGACCAGGCCGTTAGCAGTAAAAATCGCTGGGGACTGTTGATTGATACCACTAAATGCGCCGATGGCTGCTCCGACTGCGTAACTGCCTGTAATACTGAGCATGGACTACGTCCAATACACGGCGAAGCAACAGATTCGCAATGGATACGTAAAGTTACACTAAAAAATAAATCTACTGGACACGTCATCAACATGCCGATGATGTGCCAGCACTGTGAAAACCCACCTTGCCAGGATGTCTGTCCTACCGGTGCATCTTTTAAGCGTGATGATGGTATTGTTCTGGTGGATAAGCATATCTGTATCGGTTGTCGATATTGCATGATGGCCTGCCCCTATAAAGCCAGAAACTTCATCCACGAAACACTAACTGACCAGTTACCCACAGCACCACGGGGCAAAGGCACCGTTGAAGCCTGTACGCTTTGCGTTCACAAGGTAGACAAAGGAGATGGAACGACGGCCTGCGCTGAGGCATGTACTCACAATGCAATCACATTCGGCGATTTGAATGACCCCAATAGCGATATTTCCAAGATGCTTGAAAAACATGGTGGTTATCAATTACGTGCAGAACTCGGCCTGAATCCGGGCGTCCGTTATAAGGGTTTGTAAGCTTATGAAAAATCTTCGTTATACTTCAATAGATGGTAATTCAACCGGCTTTCTTGGGCTTCTTGGCGGCCTTGGGCTTTTGATTCTATTAGGTTTTATAGCCTTTGTGACCATGGAACACGAAGGTCACCATATCACTGGCATGAATAATCAGATTGTCTGGGGGCTACCACATGTATTTGCCATATTCCTGATCGTTGCGGCTTCAGGTGCACTAAATGTTGCATCTATCGCATCAGTTTTCAACAAGAAGTTCTACAAGCCATTGTCACGCTTATCGGCAGTTCTGGCACTGGCTTTGTTAGCGGGTGGACTGGTTGTTTTATTGCTGGATTTAGGTCGTCCCGATCGATTAATTGTTGCAATCACCAGTTATAATTTTAAATCTATCTTTGCCTGGAACATCATCCTATATTCCGGTTTTTTCGGCATTGTTGGTATTTATTTGTGGACCATGCTGGACTGGCAGGTTTATAAATACAGCCGCATAGCAGGTACTGCTGCCTTTATCTGGCGACTGATATTAACTACTGGTACTGGTTCAATCTTTGGCTTTCTGGTTTCCCGTCAGGCTTATGATGCGGCCATTATGGCGCCGATGTTTGTTATTATGTCATTTTCTTTTGGACTGGCGATTTATCTGCTGGTATTGATGGCCTCATATAAATACACAGATCGAAAGCTGGGTGATGTGGTGGTTACTCGACTAAAGAATCTTCTGGGTGTCTTCATTGCTGCCACTCTGTATTTCACTCTGGCTTATCATCTCACCAATCTGTATGCCACAGAGCATCATGGTATCGAAAGATATATTCTGGTCGACGGCGGTATTTACACACAGATGTTCTGGATCGGTCAAATCCTGCTGGGATCCATCCTGCCTATGGCATTACTTTATTGCCCTAGACCGGCTAAAAAGCGTTTTATGACTGGCGTAGCTTCTGTGCTTGTAATCCTTGGAGGCATGGCTTCCTTATATGTCATCGTAATAGGCGGCCAAAGCTTTCCAATGACCCTGCTTCCCGGCTATGAAGCAAGTTCAAGCTTTTCGGATGGCATCGTTGGACAGTACAGTCCCAGTCACTGGGAACTCATGCTGGGCCTGGGGGGTGTTGCAGTATCTTTGCTGATCGTTACCATGGCGCTGAAAATTTTCCGTCTCCTGCCTGAGAGCCTGGAAGATTCTGTGGCTGATCCACATCATTCCTGATCAGGAATTTTTAACTTCGCGCTTTTGCAATTACCCTACGCCTGCCCAGAATGATTTAAGTTCTGGACAGGCGTTTTGTTTGTATAATCCAGGCCATGTCTTCTTTCTACGTCTCCGCTGCCCATAAATCATCTGGAAAGACCACGATATCTATCGGTCTAGCTGCCGCATTTCGCAAACAGGGCTATGCGGTTCAGGCCTTTAAAAAAGGTCCTGATTACATCGATCCAATCTGGCTTGCGCAGGCATCGGGTAACGACTGTCACAACCTTGACTTCTTTAGCGCAAGTCCAAACTTTAATATCCAGCAATTCAAGGAGTTCTCTCAACTGAAAGATATCGTCATGGTCGAAGGCAATATGGGGCTTTTCGACGGTATCTCCCCGGATGGTAGCGATAGCAATGCGGCGATGGCCAAGTTGCTCAAACTTCCGGTAGTACTAGTTGTTGACTGTTCTGGCACAAGCCGCGGCATCGCTCCCCTGCTGCTTGGTTACCAGATGTTTGATTCTGATGTCAGCTACGCTGGCGTAATTCTGAATAAAGTAGCCGGCTCTCGTCACGAGACCAAACTACGACAGGTCATTGAGGCACATACTGATTTCAAGGTTCTGGGCGTCGTGCATCGAAATACGGACATTCAACTCACCGAACGACATCTGGGATTGATGCCCAGTCATGAGATGAGTGTACAGGCTGATATAGTGATAGATCGACTAGCCGATCTGATGACACAGTCAATTGATCTGGATAGCCTGAAGGCCCTGTCTAATTCACCTCACTTGCTGGAGAACTCTCAACCCTTTACCCAGGCAGCAGTACCAAAAAAACTTCGAATTGCCTACGCTCGAGATGAGGCATTTGGCTTCTATTACCCAAATGATCTGCACAGATTCAGGCAACTGGGCGTAGAACTGGTCCCATTCGACACCAGTTGCAGCCAACAATTACCCGACAATATAGACGGCCTGTTCATCGGTGGTGGTTTTCCTGAGGCTCGACTTGCGTCGATCTCGGCCAATTCATCCCTACGACAGAGTATTAAGACACATATCGAACAGGGATTACCCAGTTATGCCGAATGTGGTGGCCTGATGTATCTGTGTTCAGAGATGCTATTAGATGGCCAAAACTATCCCCTGTGCGACTTAATACCGGCACAGGTTATTATGAATCAACGCCCTCAGGGACGAGGTTATGTGGTGCTAGAACCAACCCCAAACCACCTTTGGTGTCGCCACACTAGTCAAGCTCGGGTATCAGTCAAAGCCCATGAATTTCACTATTCTTCATTGAAACATTTACCTGAAAATTTAACCTTTGCTTATACCGTAAAAAGAGGAACAGGTATTGATGGTATATATGATGGTATAGTATTGTATAATTTGCTGGCCAGCTATGTGCATCTGCGCCAGACTGATGAGTGTTCCTGGGTCGATGATTTTGTATCATTTATAGTCAAATGTAAGAGCTCCTAACGATTTATGATAAATGTAACGCCAAACGCTGCTTCCCAAATTCAATTTTCTGCTAATGAATCCGGTATTCAGGATGCTGTGCTTCGGATTGCTATTAAGCAACAGCCGGATGGTTCATTACATTATGCAATTGGATTTGATGACGCAATTTCAGAGGATGATTTACGCTTTGAAGCCGAGGGCGTACAAATGGTGATAGCAGAATCCTCTCAAAAATTTGCCAAAGATATGACCATTGATTATGTCGAGCTGGACAACGGTGAAATGAACTTTATCTTCCTCAATCCCAATGATAAAAATTACTCCCCACCCGTCGAAGAGTAATTTCTAAAACCCATGCCACCTTCAACTCAACAGGATTCAGAAGGCACAGTTCAACTGGCATTCCGATTTTTACCTGAGTTAAACTCTCTACAGAGAGCGTCTAGATGTATCGTTCAATGTCGTGCTATCACCCTTTTATTTCTATTAGGGTTGAGTCTCATATCCCTCTTTTTCACCGAAGTCCTGCTGCCACCCAGTGAAAGTGAAACAGGAAGTTTGCTTTTTAAGCTATTGATATTGTTATCTTTTGTATTATTAGCGGTCAGTGTTTATATGGTATGGATGGATTTATTGAAGCCCATACTCAGCATTAAGGTATGGTCTCAACAGATGCGTAGCGGCCATCTGGATCACAAAATTGATATCCCAGAACATGGTGAGTTATCGCAGCTATCCGAAGATCTAAATGATCTGGGTACCATGATGTTCCACCTGGCCAGGGATACTGAAGAACAATTGCTTCAACACACCATGCATACAGAGCAAAAAACCCAGTCTCTGAGCATTCTCTACGATGTTGCTGCGAGCATCAATGTATCAAACAGCCTGGAAGATTTACTCAAACGTTTTCTCAAAACCCTGACCGAGGTCATTCACGCAAATGCGGGGGCTGTACGCCTGTTAAACCAGGATAATAAAATGGAGCTAGTCGCCAGCATTGGTTTTGATAGTGAACTGATAGCGATGGAAAAGATACTGCCTGCAGAGAGCTGTGTTTGTGGTCGGGTTGATAACTGTGATGATCTGGTATATCAGGATACGCTGCTACCCTGTAGTAAAAATGTTCATCATAAATTTTTTGGCAATGACCAGGGACTGATCGTGGTTCCTTTACAGTATCAGGGCAAGATGCTAGGGGTTTTTAATCTTTTTGTGCACAAGGATATTTTCGCCAGTAAAAACACCGATGATTTTCGTGAGCTGTTCACCAGCATAGGTCGACATCTGGGTATGGCAATAGCCAAAGCCAGGCTGGATGAAGAGTCCACTAAACTCTCCATCATGAAGGAGCGAAATCGCCTTTCCTACGAACTGCATGATTCACTCGCCCAGACATTAGCCAGTATTCGTTTTCAGGTTCGCGTACTAGACGAAATTCTGCATCAGGATGATGAAGCCTCTACCTGGCAACAATTAGAGCGTATAGAGAATACGGTTGATGAGGCTAATACCGAGTTAAGAAGCCTGATAGCACACTTCCAGGCGCCAATCCGCAAACAGGCGCTAATTCCAGCGGTTCAGGAAATCGTAAAACGATTTCGCACCGAATCGGATATCCATATTTTCTTTCAACACACCATCAGCGACCCGATCAAACTTTCTGATAAGCATCATCTGGAAGTTATGCGTATTATTCAGGAAGCTTTGAATAATATCCGTAAACACAGTGAAGCTAATGTTGCTCGTATCATGATCCGTCAACCTTCTCCAGATCGAATTCAAATTCTGGTCGAAGACGATGGCGTAGGCTTATCTGAAAATAACGCACATGCTAAACCCGGTGAGCAGATCGGCTTAAACAGTATGAAAGAGCGCGCATCCCGTATCAAAGCCGATTACATATTAGAAAGTGACCCAGGTGAAGGAACCCGTATAATACTCGAATTCAATCTGTCTAAAGCTCAGACAGCTCCTCCCTCAATCAACATAGAAACCTTCTTTAACCTGACCTGACCCTATGAATTTACGTGTACTTATTATCGACGACCACACCCTGTTTCGCGAAGGACTTGAGGGCCTGTTAACTCGTCGAGAGATTGATGTCATCGCTTCTGTTGGTGATGGTGAAGAAGGCATACGTCTGGCACAGGAGTTAAATCCGGACATTGTGCTACTGGATATGCGTATGCCAGACATTAACGGCCTTGGGGTACTGTCACGTTTGAATGAATCGGGCATGACCATGCCTATCTCTATGCTAACGACCAGTACCGAAGAGCGTGATCTGGTTGAGGCCTTACGTAATGGAGCCAGGGGCTATCTGCTTAAGGATATGGAACCTGACTCATTAGTGGTCGCACTACGAGATATCGTCAACGGCAAAACGATAGTAGCCCCTACTCTGGCCCCCGTACTGGCCAAAGTAGTTCAGGGTAATTCACCCAATACTGATGATAATGACAGCCCATTTGAGGATTTAACACCTCGTGAAACCGAAATCCTTGGCCTTTTAGCTGAAGGTCAAAGTAATAAGGTTATTGCTAGAAATCTGGGTATATCTGATGGTACCGTCAAGCTACACGTAAAAGCGATTTTGCGAAAATTGAATGTACACTCAAGAGTAGAAGCAGCCGTACTGGCGGTGGAACATGGTATGCGCGAAAGCCAGAAAAACCTGACCAGCTAATCAATTAGCTTTACTAAAAAACATCATTTCAGAATAGATCTATCTTGCGATTAGATTTGCTTCATCCATAAAAAAACCACCTGCATATAAAATACAGGTGGTAAAAATTGCCATCTATTAACCATATTGGAGGCAGGTGAATATTAGATCAAGCTCGACGTATTATCTATAACTAAGGTTAATTTCCATGGGTTCTGACCGAGTCTTTACTATGTACTTGACTAAGATCAAAAACCCGCATGATTCATAAGGCTTATAACTACTGTTTAAAAACCGCTCTAGCTGATTCTGAATATCTCACTCAGTCGTTTATTAAATGCCAGATGGGCACTCTCAAAAAGATTTAACTAGAATCCGCAGTTGGATGATCTGAAGTGTGCGTTTGCGGTGGTGTAGATCAAGGCGTGACGACGCGGAATAGCGGGCTATTCCAGGGAGTTACAAGGCTGCCGCGTCCTGCTCTCGCCCCTTACCTATGTCCCTATAGGCAACGCAGAGATACGCCGCCGCAAACGTGCAATTCTGCTCGTAGCGGGATTCACCTTCTGGGTTTTCAGCATGGATGCCGTTATTTCGCAAATGTATGGATGCATAGGAGCGTGAAAAGATAAATCTATGGTAATGTTTTAGGAAACAGTGGGTTACCCTCTAACGCGAGCAGTCAACTGCGGAATCCAGGTTTAAAGATTGCCTATATATGGACTGATCATATCAAGCCTTTACAAAGCTGATTTTTTATTAAGTTTTTCTATATAAGTCACTGATTATATAGAGCTTATATCAGAGCATTTAATTATTAAAGTACTGGGCATTGATTTAATATTTGTCTATCATCAGGGTGTTACAAGGCAACATCCGGACATACTGTCAACTTAAGACACAGGAAATAAAAATGAAAAAAATATCTACATTAGCGGTTGCCGCAGCATTGGTAGCCGGAAGCAGCATTACCATACCGATGAAAGCTGAGGCATTTAATTTTGGAAATATGGACTGGAATGATGGCCAAAGCTGGGGAAACAGCTGGAACAGTGGTCCTCGCTGGGGTAACGGCTGGAACAGTGGACCTCGCTGGGGTAACGGCTGGAACAATGGCCCAGGCTGGGGGGGCGGCCCTAACTGGGGTAACAACGGCTGGGGTAACAATATGAGTATGCCTCGTATGGGGTGGGGCAGTAACGGCCCACGCTGGGGGAACAATCGTTCTGGTTGGGGGAATGGCCCTCGCTGGGGAAATAATGGTTCCGGTTGGGGGAATGGCCCTCGTTGGGGAAATAATGGTTCCGGTTGGGGGAATGGCCCACGTAGCTATGGCCCACCGCCTTATGGTCGTCCTGCCCCAGGTCCAGGTCCAGGTGGGCAATTTAATGCGCCACCTCAACCATCACAAAACCCACAAAATCAACCTCAACCTGCTCAATAACTATTCTGAATTAAATCAGCCTGCAAACAAAATGCAGGCTGATTTATTGAGCTTGATTAAATATCATAACGCTTATGTTCACTGCGACGCCGACCTGAACGCTGACTGATTACGCCTACAATGTCATCTACACCATTGGTTAAGATAATTTCTTCGAAGCCTGGTTGAGTGGCTCTAAGCACATATCGCTCATCTTCAATAAATAATTGCCGAAAGATAAATTCATTATTGGGGTTGGCCACGACATAACAGCCATTCTTTACTGTGCCACCTGGGTCAATTACTATGATATGACCTTCCTCAAATTCAGGTAGCATATCGTTACCCAATACACGTAACGCAAAGGGCTCACTGGCTGCACAACTCGATTGCTCAGGGTCAAAATTAAAAGTAGTCATAGATAAAATTGTTCAATGTTCGTAGTTATTGAAATCATGATAATGAGATCGCTTAATTATACGGGGTTCAACTATCTATTGCCTGTTCTAACTGCTGGGTCTTTTGTTTCTTTTGCTGGATTTCCCACAGCGATGCATAGATACCATTGCATTCCAGTAATTGCTCATGACTACCCTGCTCCTTGATTTCGCCATGTTCTAACACCAAAATCTCATCGGCATCGACAATAGTAGAGAGACGATGAGCGATGACCAGAGTGGTCTTGTTCTGAGCAATTTTGTTGAGGGCTGATAGTATATTCTTTTCAGATTTACTATCCAGGCTCGAGGTAGCCTCATCAAATACCAGAATTGGAGGGTTCTTCAACAGTACTCTTGCTATGGATACCCGCTGTTTCTCTCCACCAGAAAGCTTAAGACCACGTTCTCCGACTACGGTTTCGTAACCCTCTGGAAGGTTAACAATAAACTCATGGATATCGGCCATTTTAGCCGCCTCATACACCTGTTCCCTACTAGCCTCAGGGTATGCGTATTGAATGTTATAGAAAATGCTGTCGTTAAATAATACCGTATCCTGAGGTACAATCCCTATTTGCTTGCGTAAACTATGTTGAGTCACATCTTTGATGGGATGACCACTGATTTTTATCTGTCCACTGGTCGTATCGTAAAAACGAAAAAGCAACCGAGCCATAGTAGATTTACCCGCCCCTGACGGCCCGACAATGGCGAATTTCTTTCCCGCCGGTACTTTAAAGCTGATATCTCGAATAATTTCGCGATTTTCGTTATAAGCAAAGCTGACCTGATCAAACTCTACAGTTGCCTGTTGTATAACAAGATCGATCGCATGTTCAGCATCCGTAATCTCAAGCGGCTTTTTTAAAAGCTTTAGCACCATATCCATATCAGCCAGAGCATATTTTAAAGACCGATAGATAATGCCCAGGAAATTCAACGGTAAAAATAATTGCAACATCATGGCATTGATTAATACCAGATCACCCAGTGATAATTGCTTTTCAACCACGCCATTGGCCGCATAAAACATAACTACTGTTACCCCAATCGCAATGATGGCACCTTGCCCGAAATTGAGCGTAGACATAGTCGACTGACTTTTTACTGCCGCCTCTTCCCAGCCCGACATATCCTGCTTGTACCTTCGAATTTCATGAGCCTCATTATTGAAGTATTTGACCGTCTCATAATTCATCAGGCTATCCATCGCCTTGCCATTAGCAGATGAATCCAGCGCATTCATTTCAAAGCGAAAATGCATACGCCACTCGGTGACCAGAAAAGTAAAACCGATATAGATGAATACAGTAGAAAATACGGTGATCGCAAAATGGCTGTCGTACTGATTGAGCAAAATGCCTGCAACCAGTAAAAATTCAGCAGCAGTGGGGACGATATTAAACACCAGATAGTTGAGGATAGAACTTATACTCTGGGCACCGCGCTCCATATCGCGCGAGATCCCCCCTGTATTGCGTTCGAGATGGAATCTTAACGACAGTTTATGCAGGTGTTGCAGTACCGATTCGGATAGTACACGCATGGCATGAAACCTTACCCGAGCAAAAATGGCATCTCGCAACTCATTGAACCCTGAGTTGATAAAGCGCAACAGGCCATAGGTAAGTAACAGCAGGACGGGTAATACAGCCGTCTCCTGAGGGCCTCGATCCAGGGTATCAACGATATACTTCAAGACGATAGGAATGCCAACCATCGCCAGTTTAGAGATAACAAGACTCAATAGAGCGGCCAATACCCTACCTCGATAGATCCAGATAAATGGAAACATCTGGCGGATATTTTGCCAATCGTCACGATTAGAATGAGGCTTTTCTGTTCGCCCCCATGCAGGAGATGCCATTGGTTCCTAGTTAGGTATTAAAAGAGGCGAATTATATATGAAAAACGTTATCCTGTTTTAATCTGCACTGCCTGCTGAGTGTATTTATAGACTTCGTCAATATTTGCATCCAGATTAGCCTCTATTCAAGTTGACAATTCGAGGTCTTCGGAAGCTTCGTAGGAAGAAGATATCCCGGCGAAATTAGGTATTTCACCGGCCCGAGCACGCTTGTATAAACCTTTAACGTCACGTTGCTCTCAGTCATCCTGAGAACAGTCACGATAGATTTCATGAAAATCACTTCCTGCAATCTTACGCGAAACCTCCCTATTTTCTCGGAACGGCGAGATAAAAGGTACTATTACCCTGCCTGTACAAACAAATCGTGAGTAGAGCCTGGTTATAAAATTGTTAAGGCACTTCTGATCAATTTTGTTGTATCTCTGGCTCACAGACAGTAGCGCAATCTAGGCGCAACTTTGCAGAGACGCGTCTGAGACTATAGTAAGAAGCTGCAATGATGAGTGGTGATTATCTTATATACCCCTCGCAGAGCGGGAGATGAAGCATACTACATCCGCGTTGTACTTCTTAGGGTGCAACCTTTACCTGTGAAGCGCGCTTTGAATCCGCATACTTCAGATCTCGAAAAGACACAACATAATTGACCAGTGCTGCCATTATTTTCAGTTTCGATCAGGAATTTAATCGGTAACTCAACCAGCGCTTTTCTTTTTCCCATGAAACATGGATAACCCTTTTGACAATATCCATCACGAAAGTGAAAATAATTGAAGGTATGCTATATTTTGGAGGTTGTTGATTGTGGAATTTATAATTATGGGAGTTATTATCAGCTACTACAGAACTCTTACGATCATCAATGAGATTGATATCATTCTGCATTAGAATAATCAATATTCTGGCATAATAACGCGTCGTCTCCTCTCCCAAAGTTTTAGATACATAGGATGTAAAAAACGTACTTTTCTCCTTATATTTTTGACCTCTACCTGGATGATACATCGCTGCAATCTTTAACAGATTTGCTTTACGCAAATCCTGTGCAACCCAAGTATGGTTGGGAAATTCCAATAATTCCGACTGATCCAGGAAAGGTTTTTCATTTTCGGCAATCCAATCTACATAATGAATAAAACTATCCCTTGCATAGAAAAAATTACTATCATATTCATTTTCTTTTGATTTTTCTTCCAAATAACGCGCTATTGATTGAAGTAATATTAAATATGACCAGGAATTTTCGATATCATTAAGATGTCTTTTTTCAATTACATCATTCGGATGAATGGTATCGCGTATAATCGTCTCAACTCTGGATAGATACTCTTTATCTCCGGTTAAAATATTTGCATCTAGAAGTGCGGTAATATAATTTCCTGTACCTCTTGTAAAAGGGTATTTATATTTTTGAACTGTCTCCCCGGAGATTAACTTTTTAAGATTTGGTAAATCCCGATTCTTGAATTGATATATTCTTTCGAGAATGGTACCAGATCCTTCGTATAACCGAGTCATCCAATCTGTTAGTTCTAATACCGATTCCTTATACCTGAAATCATTTGTCATAAAATACATATTCATCAATCCGGTAGTGTAGCAATGCTCTCCACCAGGGCCTCCACCGATCTCACCATATAGATAGTCATCTGCATGTTTAGCTGAAAATGTCCTGTGCGTTGATGTATGAGCTGAAAGGTAATGATCAGTATGCCAGAAGAGCCCCCCTACATATTCATCTCTGTCTTCATCAGTGTGATATATATCAATATCAATTATATGCTTAGCCAGTGGTGCAGCCAGTTCATACCATTTTCGATTGCCGGTCATCAGGTATTGCTTCAATAACCCATTTAAAGCGTCATATTGATTGTTATAATGTGAGATCAGTGGCTCGCTACCTTTATATTCGTGAATCTCATGATCTGCATAGATATCACCGTAATTTCTCCATCCAAATTCATCAATATCTTCTCTTTTTTCAAAGAAATTATTATCCCCCTGAATACCCCTTAGAATTAATTTCTGTATATCTGTTTCTTCATAGAAATTAGATAAAAAAGGTACACAAGCTGAGTCAGTGTAAACATCAAGAGGCATTTTTATTTCTAAAGGATCTGTACACCAACTCAAATCAGGATATTCATCGTTAACGTCTAGATAGAATGAATGCGTTTTCTGTTCACCTCCCTGTAACTCATAACAGTCAGAATAATCATCTGGAAATAAATGAACGAAAATGGATTGTTCTTCCAAAGTTAAAGCTTTAGGAAAGTTTTGCCAGAAATCAGGTATAAAGGTAGATAGATAAAAGTAATTAGATCTGGCATATAAAACCGGTTCTGCTCGATCTCCTTCAGACATAAGTTTGTCATTAATATAAAATCTATACCCCTTAAAGGAATTCTTAACAACTCCTTCAAAATTCACATGATTGTTGCTTTGCCAATTGGTACCACCACTAGAATCCTGATAGATTTTTATTGGAAGCCCCTCAACTGGCCTAAAAGTGGAATCAGCTGTGATCCTAATATCAGCATGAATATCATGGCTTTTATTTTCAAAGGGTAATTCCAGTTTTAGTGAATCAAAGAAGAATGAACCGCTATCACCAAGATCCCAAACACCTTTTTGATGCCTTGCAGCACGAGGGTTCGTCACCGTAAAATCACACTTCACTGTTGATTTTCCAGCAAAAAAACTCATTACCATAGTAAATTTCAGACCTTGATTTCCATGTTCGTCAATAAAATCGCCCTTTAAAATTATCTTATTGAATAGCTGATCAGCAAGATCAGTAATTTCAGTAGAATTAATCACAGGTTTTAAATAACGTCCGTTATGACCTTTAAGTATTACATGTGTGTTATTTAATACAGGTGCTTTGGTTCCTGTGATAGATACGTGGCCGAATGGCTTTAATAGATGTTTATCTAACATGAATTTAGCCTTCCCGGTATCCACTTGAATAACATCTTCACTGTCAGTAATTTTCAGTACACCACCGAAATCAGTCAACGCAGAAGTTGATCGATTGTATTTATCTTTATCTAGCAACTTGAACACAGTGCTAGTATTACCTTTTACATTGGCCTGAAAATTCAGATATACCCACTTCAAGCTAAGGTCACCCCAACGTGCCAGTACATTTATTTGACAAGGTACAAAAAAGTCATCTTGATCAATTAAACACAGATCTGATTTGTCAAAAAATACACCCTTTGATATCGGCACCCCAATAGAGACAGGCTCAAATGTACGATCTATCAGGCTATTATTAGTGACTTCAATATGTACTGGCTTCAAGATATAACTCTTTGTCAGGTCAACTTTCCAGATAAGTGGAGGTGCTAATTATTAGGGCTTGGGTGATTTGATAAGAAAAGGTCCGGCTACAAGCACATCAAGCTTTCCATCAAGAAAGGCTCTTACAGCATCATGCGGGCTACAGACTATTGGCTCTTCATGCATATTAAAGCTGGTATTAATGAGACTGGAGATCCCGCTTAGCTTTTCATATTCTTTTAAAATATCATAATAACCTGGATTAACCTCTCTACGAATTAACTGAGGTCTGGCCGTCCCATCTATGTGGACGGCAGCGGGACAATCACGTTTCATTTCATCCGTGCAATCAAAAGTAATTGTCATAAATTCTGCGGTATGCTCCGCCCCTTTTATATTGTGATAATATTTTTCTCGAGCTTCGTATAAGGTTACAGGAGCAAAGGGCATGAACTCCGTTCTCCCGAGCCTCTTATTTAGCCATTGATTTACCTCAGGCTCCTGACCATGATACATGATAGAACGATTACCCAAAGCCCTTGGACCATACTCCATACGTCCGCTAAATCTTGCGACAACTGATCCATTAAAAATTAGATTAGCGACCTGTTCAGCCAGGTCCTCTGGTCTGCTGTATTCCAGGTTATTTGCTTTAAGTTCTTTTTCAATTTCATCATCAGAAAATTCAGGGCCAAAGTAAGCGTTACTAATTGTTTCAGAAGTTTTCCCGTTCCATCCCTGATAAAGTGCGGCCCCTGTTCCACAACCTCCATCGCCCATATTAGGATAAATATAGATATTCTTTACCTCTTCAATTTCAAAAATTCTTTGATTAAGCTTCACATTTGCAGTTACACCACCTGATAACACAACAGTATCTATACCTGTTTTTTTAACCCAGTATTCAATAAATCTAGTTGCTACAACTTCCAGCACATGTTGATATGCTGCCGCCACATCGATTTTGGAAAAGTGTGACGCGAGATACCGTGATAAATAAATATTATTTGAACCAAAAATTTTAAAATCACCATCTGTCTGTTCGATATGACTAAGCAAAATTTTACTCAATACTTCAGGGTCTCCATATGAAGCAAGCCCTACAATTTTTCCTTCATGGCGACTGGGTTTGAATCCCAAACTTGAAGTAACATGTTCATACAGGGTACCCAATGAGTTAGGGTAGTTTACACCATGCAATCTTCGAATTTTCCCATCAGCTGCTTCACTAATAGAACCGGCTAATCCCGTCCCATAACCATCAAGAGTGATGCATAATGCACGCTCATATCCACTAGTTATAAAGCTGTTGGCAGCATGACTCATATGGTGATCCATGCGCTTGAGTTTATCCTGCAGGCCGTACTGGCTTAACCCTTTATCTAGAACCTGTTGCCAATGACGTAAAGAATCAACTGCTGTATTGCGCCAGTCCTGTGATCCTTTATTTGCTGCTATTCTAGATAACGTTGAATTTGTACCAGCCAGGTTGTAAAAGGCATTGTATAAAAAACCTTTTTCCATCCTTTCATTTGGATTTTTTAACCCATGTATTGCTTCATGATAGTCATGCTTTTTGCGTCTAGCCTCCGATAACAACTGGGACATGCTGCCTGGTTGAAAACTGTCAATAAATTGTTTTTCAATTTCAATATTCTTGTCAATGATCGATTGCTCATCATTAAAATCAGTGAAGGCATAAGCAACCTGATCAATTTGATCAGCTTTAACACCTGTGTATAACAGAGCATTCTCCAATGCCTGGTAAGGGAAACCACTCTGTTGCTTCACTCGAGTAAAGCGTTCTTCACCAGCAGCGAATAGAATTTGTCCATCTTCAACGATAGACACCGTGGCATCCTTATCTAATGGTGATATGCCTAAAATTTTCATTTTTGTGACTCCAGAAAAACTTTTAGTGAGGTTGGCGTTGTTGTTTCACCCCTCATCGTGTTAAAGAAAAAATCAAAATAGTGACGGAATGAATCGAGAAAATATTTTAAATCCTTCTCATTCCTTACGTAGTCAGTAGTTCCCGGCATAACTGTTGGACTATGGAAACTCCAGGTAAAGGTGCGTACACCTTTGTTATAAAGAAATTTGGTTAAATTCACATGCTCCTGAGGAGTATACCCTTCTGGTGATAGCGCCAGCCGATCCACAATCCCAAATTTGGAAAATATTCCAGGTAACCTAAATCTTTTATTAGATTGTGCAAAATTAAATAATGAGCGAGATGAACTACCGGCCAAACCTACAAATGAACCAGAAATAGGGATTTCCAATAACTGCTCCTCCTCATCTATCCAGAAGGGTTCAGCATGTGACCGACTATAATCTGGACCACCATCTGCCCCATGATTGAAAGATGGACAAAATGAAAGGTCAATTTGGTACCCCAGCTCCTTGAGTATACCTGCTGTATTCTCCCCATACCCGTAACGTCCTGCTTTATAAATAGTTGGTTGTAAATTGAAGTTGTCGCTAATGGTATCTGACAAATTCTTCAACTTTTCAAACTCTAAAGATCCAGGCAAATTCCCGGGATAAGTATTAGCAGGTTTTAATTCCTCTATCTCGGGAGGGGTAACCCACGGATGCAGATGTGCACCGATTTCGCAACGTCCATCATCGTATATCTGCTTCAGAATCTTAAAGCTTAATTCCTGAGAAGCGATTGGATAGTCAATCACATAGCATGGCTTTATCGAATATTCATCAAATATATCCTGTACCCGATAGATATATTGCATGGATTCTACAGAAGTAGAGTTTCGGTCTACTGGCTTATTCCAGTTAAACTCTTCTTCTGTATCGATTACCACTATCAGCAGAGGTGCTTGCTCTGTTGATAAAGATATCGGTTGATTTGAAATAGGTATCATAAAGATAGTCCTTTAATCTTTGTTTTCTAATTGTTTAAAAACCTGATTCAGAGGCGAGCTAGCCTCAAGCCAGAATTCCTGTAATCTTCGCCGACTCTCTTCAATGTCACCATTTATCCGAGTAGCCAAAGTTATCATAGCGGCATCGGTTCTACGTTCTACTATTAAATTATATGCATCTAATGCCTTGGCTATATACTGATCTGGTGTCACAAAATCTCCCATTTTATACCAATGCCATACCAGAATGTCAGTGCCCGCCCTTCTAACCTGAGTTTCAGAAAAATACATATCCTTTTCCTGAATAGTCGTAGATCTAATTTTTTTCCACTCACCGCCAACCTGGCTAACGATCCGATTATTTGATGATATTACCTCCGCTCCCTGCCGTTGAACCCGGTAGTATGCGATATTAATTTGAACAAAGTCATCTCCGAACGCATACCCACGCGAGATTGTTGCATCAGGGTTTGTAAAGATAGGTTCCCAATCCAATTTTCGATCATTATAAAACTGCCAACCAGCAAAATTTGGAGGCAAATCAAGAGTTACAGGGGTTTCATAATCACCTGATTCGGGTTTAAGATAGCTAACAAAAATACTGGAAGATAAGGTTAATGCGATAGTGACGAAGAGAAATAAGCCTGCATAAGCAGTGTAGTTATTTGTAACAGCAATGTTATTCGTATCGGATGAATCAGTAAATGAACCCTCTGAATCCCACCAAAAACTACCAATGAAAAACATCATAAAAATAAGCACTCCAAAGAATACCCACCCATACAATAAATGATCTACTCCAGTCGCTAAAGTCATACCACTAAAGTGCCCGATCAAAACAATGCCGTATGCTCGTAAAATATTTCCTATAACAGGTACTATCAGAGACAGTGTAATAAAAATAATTCTTTTATAAGGTGACGAATAATTTAGATATGCATATATTGATCCGAGACTGAATGATGCAATCAGATATCGAACTCCACTACACTCTTCGATCACTGACCAGGAACCAGAAGGTAATGAGAAATTTAAGCCTTCCTGAAAAACGGGAATTCCTGATAGTTGTAACAGTTTAACTGTAAAATCTGCAGTCAAAACCATTAATGGTGGAATAAAGCTTTGTCCAAATGGAACTGCAAAAAATAAAAAAGCCAGGGGGAACAGGATTATTCTCAAAACCTGCCAACCGAGTAATATCCATACAGAGATGATGATAATAGAAACCATACTGAACTGTTGAACTATTTGTACATCCACAGCAGCAGCTATGATCCAGCAAAGAATTGCAGCTATCAGGAGAGAGAACACTCGTGGTTCGGGGACAGGTTTTAAGCTATTTAAAATGCTTCTTTTTTGCCAGATCAACCAGAACGATAGTGGAAATATCAAAAATCCATGGGTAAAGGTTTCGTTCACCATCCAGACCTTGATCATTGCAGTAGTCGAGTCTAAATAGATTAATGGAATAACCAGAATAGTTAAAAAAACGAGTATTAAAACTATATTTCTCGAATTAGATAGTAAGGAATTCATTTTATAAACCCTTCTTCCTCAGCACTTCTCGTCAATTGATGTTTGAGTTTTCGGGCTATATTTTCAACTCTGAATTTGAGCAGAGGTCTCTGTATACATAGTGAAACCATATCTTCAGACTCTGTCGCCAATTGACACTTATACTGACTATACCCTCCCATATAATCATACTGATGAAATCCCCGGTCAAAAAAATATTGGGTAGCCAGTGCGTGGGAAACCAGACCAGGTTTCAGTTTTTTATCCTCTTCATACCTCAAACCATGAAGATAAAAAAAGACTTTTCTATTTACTATATGAAAATAAAGAATACCTATAACTGTTTCGCCCGAGGTGATTTTTATTAACTCTACTGAGTTTTGAGTAAATATATTTTTAATCAGATTTTCGTGGAATAAAATAAACTTCGGATTTTTAAAACCGCTATCGGACCACCTTTGCTTATGGTACACCCCAGCTAGCCGGAAAAAATCTAAAGCCTCTGAAGTAGATTCAGCTGAAGTCAAATTGATTTCTCCATGCAATTCCTTATAAAGCCTTAAAGAGCGCTTAATTTGATATCGCGTATTTGATTTTAAAGAGGACAAGTAATCCCTCCCCTTAGATATACTATCAACCGTTGTCGTATAACAGGGGGTTCTTAACAGGATATGACAATTTTTCATATTTGACTGTACATCTCTACTCCTCTTAGCTTCCATCATAGATATGATAATTTCATCCCAATTTTGTAAACTTCGTTGTAAGGCCTCGAGACATGCATTAACTGCGGGTACCCTATGCTCTGTATAAGAGATAAAATCATTATACTCCATCCAGATTTGATCCAGTAATTGATCCCCCATCTGGTGCAGTCTGTATTGCCTCGATTTTAACAACCCATGCCGTTTTTCAATTGATTGAGTAAGTAAGCCAATTGAAACTAGCTTCCCTTTAAAACTGGCAGATACAACAAAAATATCTGGAGAATAGGTTTTAAGCCAGCATGAAATCCATGCCCAGGTCAGAAAAAAAGGAACATCCTGTTTATTCTGGATATCAAGCCACTGATTTTCTAATTGCTCGAATATGTAACCCTGAGAAATTTCAACTTCATAGTTATTAATACTTAATATGGTTGAAGCCATTCCTGTGTTTTTCTCAGCCTGCACGAATTAATTAAAAAAGTGATTATAACTCACTTTAAATAGTTGCTAATTTTTTTAACCTGGACAAAATGTGACCTGAATCTAAATTTACAGGAACGGTTTATACAGCCTATTCACACAACTCAGAGCAGCCCTTGTTGGTCATACCATTTCACCGTTTTTCTAGAACCCATTTTAAAACAGTTTTGGCTTAAAACCTGACCAATCTTTAGATTTTAGCCTTGAGAAGTACAGTATTTCTTGAAGAGACCCAACAATCCCCTTTTATAACAGAATTTTATAGTAGAGAGCTTTTATCGAGTATCAAATTATGCAGAATATCTGACACTCTGAAAAAACATGCTCAATAATAGGTTTATGATTACACCCCTGGATGTTTATTCCGTGCATATGAGGAAAAAGCGTAGCAACGATTATAGCTATATATCTATTATAGCAAGTTAAGGGCCCCGGATAGAATCAGTATTCTTTATTCAACAAAGATATCGGTTGGTGGTTTTGGTACAGAATTTAAAGTACTGTTATAAATATAGAGGGCTGCTTCATCACCTAATTCGTTTGGTTTTGTAAAGACATTTAAACCATTATTAACTAGCACAGATTCTTGATGTATAGTTTCACCATTCTCTGGATCAAACCATTTAAGCTCATACACTCCTCCTACCATAGATTTAATGCCTAACCCAGTGACTGAATTTTTTCCATAAGCAATATAAGACTTTCCAGGGTTAGCTAAAACATAAAGCGTATCCGCAGCAGCTAATTCATCATAAGGAGCCATCTTATTAAAATTTGTTGACTCCATAAAATGACGTAAACGACCCAAATCCTCTAAATCGGAAATTGGTGTTGACGCAACATTCATACCTAACGCCATAACATAAGCCCCTCCAAGTGCAACTGACCAGGCTTTTTGTCGAGCCTCGGCGCCGGTACCCCACTTTTCAGCCTCCGACATGTTTAAATTATATCTGCCATTAGCATCATTCCAAGCTTTCACCATTCCATCATGAAGAGCTTCAGAATTAACTTCATTGTATTGGATAGTAAATTGATCAATATTGACATCGCTAGCAAATTCATTGAATGCTAAACCATTATTCTTATGTACAGCTACAGGATGTTTATAATCGTCAGATTTTTTAATTATAGATGCAAGGGTTGAAACTCTTGTAGAAGTCAGCTTTTCTTCATACTCTTCAGCAATTATCCATATTAAATGCCGATGATGCTCAAATCGATTAACAATATTTTCAAAAAAAGCTTGCTCTTCCGCACTAACCCTATCCCCAGTAGGCCAAATATTTGCACTGTCATCATAAAAAAAAAGATAAATAACAATCCCGTTTGAATCCATAATTTGAAACCATTCTTCCCATTGATCTAGAACTAAATCGTTTAATCCCATGCTTGGATTATTATTAACGAAAGGATTATGGGTAGCGTCACCATCACCTCCGTGAGAACGAATTATCTGAAAATAGATGGCGTTAGCCCCTGTCCCTTTTAACTTATTTATCAAAGAAACCTGATCTCCCTCTCTCGTTCCATCTTCTTTCATATTACCGCGATATAAAAAATCTTCTGGATCACCAGGACTTGCAAGAAAAAAACTTCCTCCATCATGATACTTTAGCCATGCTCTATTGTCTGGATCCACAATGATCTGTCCGGGTAGCGAGTTTGCATACAGGCTGTCACTCTGAAAAGAAAAGGCTATTACAAGGAGGAGTATTAAAACTAGACTGGCGTTCACTTTATTCCTAAAAAATTATGTCGATATACTATAGTTATCCTGATACACGACTATCACACAGTCTGATGATGATCTTTTCGAAGAGCATACACTATACCACCAAGCAATCCGTATAAGGTAAAAAGAACAAAGGACGCCCATGCAAATGCAATACCTGTTGCAGCAGGTACACCATAAGCTGATAATAATAAGACAAATATCCCTTCCCTTAGCCCAACTCCGTTGATCGTAATCGGCAACAATAATGCAATATTCGCTACCGGTATTATCAGCATACAATCAAGGAAAGTAATCGGCAGGTCCAGAGCAGAACCAACTAAAAAGTAGAAAAAAATGACATTAATCTGTAATAACGCTGACAGCAGAAGCGCCTTGACCAAGACTCCCATACGACCCTGATATACCGCCAATGCAAGACGAAATTTATCTCCAATGCGCATTATCCTGGTAGGTAGAACTGCTAATACTCGGTTAACAATAGCACCAACATACTTGCTTGGGAAAAAAATCCACGCTGAGATCAGGCCAAGCACTATTGCAGCTCCGACAACCAAAATCCGCATCTCTAGATGTTGCTCAACCTGCAAGGATGATAAATATAGAGCAATTACACCAAATATCATAAGTGCAAACAACCCAAGCAGCCTATCAACTCCTATCACTGACACAGCACCGACTTTACTTGCACCAAGTTTCCATGAGTCGTAAATCCTAATAGCATCACCACCTATAGTCGATGGTAAAAATTGATTAAAAAAGCACGCTGTCATCCAGCACTTGATCAGATGACGTGTAGTAGTGAAAACCTCCTGAGCAGCCAACAAGATCCTCCATCGGCTAGCGGTCAGCAAGGCACCTACGAAAGTTAAGGACCACGCTAAGGCTAAAAGACCAATGTGTGCCTCTAACAGAACATCTACCGTCTGACCCATGTCAACCCGACTAAGGATGAATGTGATCAATGCGATAGAGACTACTGACTTGATCAACAAGGCCCGTCGCTTCTGGGCAGTTTGGGCCGGGTGTTCTTCGAGTGTAACTGTATCCCGCTCCGTTATATCAGTCACCGACTTCATCCTGGCCACGATATTTCAGTACACGTGCAGGTACTCCACCTACAACAGCATAATCTGGCACATCCTTGGTAACCACTGCTCCTGACGCAACGACAACACCATTACCAATCGTTACACCATCCATAACGGAAACGCCAGCTCCAAACCAACAGTCATTTCCTATCTTGATCCCACCTCGGAGATCATGACCCTGTAAACGAATCAGTTGATCCTCCTGCTGAAAATGATATCGAGTACCACCGAAGTAAGTATAAGGACCAATCATGCAATCGTTCCCTATCTCGAGAACATTGCTGCCAACGGCATAGAGTCCAGCGTACGCACCAACTCCAACATCATTACCTATATTAATCTGGCCACCTTTGCATAGTACTAAAGCGCGTTGACCTATAATAGTTCTATCACCTATTTTCATCCCGACATCGAAATTGCTTCGGCCATCAATAATAGCGCCATCAGATACTACAACCTTATTACCTATTTCAATTTTTGGTGGGCAACGTATAAGCGTATCGCATCCAAATATCACTTTACTTCCGCAAGACAAAAATAAACCCGGATATAATTTCTGCCTTAAACCTAAACCAAGAATCCCTTTCATTCCTGAGAAAAAAAAGTTTATCAATTCATATTTTAATAAATACTTTTTACTGTAAGAACATAAGACAATATCTTGATAACGATTCAATGGGGACTTCGATTCATCTGATATCTGTTCATGAATTTTAGTTTTCTTTAAAAGTGGCTTTCCAGAATCCATATTATGAAATTTTAAATTAATAATATTTTCAAATTAATTTTTTAAAAATATTTGTGTTGATATAAATACATAAAAATCGACAAAGTGTATATAAAGATTTCTAAGCACTTTACTATATAAGTACCATGAAAACAGGATTAATATCTAACTATTAACAAACAATATTCCTATTAATCTTCCATCCTTTTCAAATTTCCATAATATTGTTAACTTTATTAATGAATTTGATGAAAATATGATTTAACCTCCACACACAGGAAGAACTTCAGTCGTCAAAATATTGAACCATTGTTCAGACATTTTCGAGTAACCCGATATGTTTGGATGAAGATAATCTGAAAAATCTTCTGTCGAAATTAGTGCACTTTCCATATCTACAATCTTTATTTTGTCACCACTGGCTATGCGCGCTAAAGCCATAGATTCTATATTATCATTAAAAGTTGTGGTCAGAGCACTATAACTTTGCCTGTTGATTATTCTAGCTAGAACAACCTCAATATTTGGATCAAACCTATCAATTTCATTTAAAATAAATTCCACGTCCGAAGTGTTAGTATCAAGTGAATTGGTTCCAATATGTAGCAAAACCACATCAGCTGGATTTATTGATAACCAATAAAACACATTCGCTGCTACCTGATCATCAGTCCAACCCGCATGCCCTTCATGCTCAGAATCAAAGGTAGGAATAGCGGCATCACCACCATTTTGAGACCCAACAAAGTCAACATTGAAACCAGCTTCTGCCAAAGAATAGTACAATTCCCTTCTGTAACTTACCCTAAAACCGTCAGCTGGAAGTGAAAAGGAATCCTTTCCTAGCGTAATGGAATCACCTAGTGGCATTATTCGCGTATCTGGACATGAAGTATTTTGAAAAACCGCCTCAGAAACAGCACTATCTAAGACATTAGAGTCATCACTTATAGTTATCGCCTTTATAGTCACATCACTTGATATAGAAAAAGGTCCTTGATATGCAGGCGAAAACTCATTTGGTTCTGTTCCATCGGTAGTATACCGTATAGTACCAACTCCAGTAGTTGTTATTGATATAATGCGATTCATATAAAATGTTCCTCCCGCCGGGCTGATCACAGGTGCTGACATTGTAGCTACACCCTGCGGACTTTCTGGCGGACCTGCATCGCCATAGCTTACCACTGGATCAAATCCCGCATCTGTCGTAATCACTATCTTATCAATAATCACCCCGTCTTCTCGCATCCATACGTTTAAGGTATGCTCTCCCAGTGTCGCCACATCAATCTGTGCTACCGCTCCA
>JBNKUM010000020.1:0-5525 GCA_050298595.1 Gammaproteobacteria bacterium
CTACGACATCTTCGGGCGCAATATCGGCCAACGAGACCCCAACGGCAACCTGGTCACCCAAAGCTGGAGCATCGACAAGGTGGCCACCCAGTATAACCCGGATGGCGGCACACATACCTCTACCTACGATGCCCTGGGCGATCTGAGAAGCACCAATGATTTTGGTGGCTATATCCGTGACTTCAGCTACAGCTATGGCAATGGCAATCTGGTGGTTACTCAGAGTGGCGTTGGTGTGATTGGCGATCTGGTGAAAACCTATGACTCAGATGGCAAATTGCTATCTACCAGTAAACAGGCCTGGGTGGATGGCGCCCTGACCAGCGTCAACCAATCCATGGCGTATGATGCCCTGGGTCGATTGCTCACATTGAATAATTTCAGTGGCGTAGACAGCCTGACCTATAGCTATAGCAATGGAGGCAATGGTGGTGTGGGTGGCACTATAACCACCAGGGTCGACGCGAATAATAATGTCATGATAGACCATGCCGATTATTTTGGACGTAACCTGTTTCATCAGGATATGGGCGGCCATCAATTCACCTATCAGTACAATGCCGATGGCTGGTTGATGCAACAAACCAGTCTGGGGGTAGGTGCTGCCTTTACCGGGCAGGATATCCGCTATCGCTATACCAGCAATGGACGCCTCAGCCAGGTGGACGACCTCGGCGGCAACAGTTTCGTTACCTACGAATACGACGGAAACGGCAATATGACTTACGAAGCCTATTCACAGATAGACGACAATGGCACGCGCAAGTTCCTGCAGCAAAGTCATATGAAATATGACGAATTGAATCGACTGGTCGCAATCAATGACCCGAATTACACGATCAGCTATGAATTTGATGCCGCTGGCAATCGCATCCATGTGCTGTCCGAATACCGACTCGTGGGTGAAGGTTATAATCCGAATACAACGGAAACCGCCAAACAGGACTACTGGTATAAATACGATAGCCTGAATCGTTTTATCATCAGCCAGGGTGCTCTCAGTGGTGCACCGGGTGAAGCCGGTACCGAAGTCGTGCGGGGTACGGGGTATCAAATAGGCTATGACCAGGGCAGTCGTCGCAGCATAGCGGTATATGGTAGCGATGGGACGACAGAAACCTATGGATACGACGCCAACGGCAATCTCAATCAGTTAACTGTTGATGGCATAGTGCGCGCAGAGAGTCTGTATGCTGAAGACGGTACTCTCCGAAACTACAGGGAGTATCATACTGAGATGGAACTGTCTACCACCAGGACAGAGCGAGAAAAGTTGATAGCCTCTGGCCGGCAAAATGATCTCAGAACCAGCAAAAACGAAAACTATCAGTACAATGCCGATGGATTGCAGACGCGGGTCGATTTTCTACATAGATCAGGCAAGGGAACCACCAGCAACTATGATGCCGCTGGGGTATTACGCAGCAACTCCACCTTTGGTGAAAGCAACAATAACACGACCACCTATAGCTACGTGTTATGGGATGACTACAAGCGCAGTAACATAGGCATCAACAGTGAGGAAACCAGTCCCGGTTACTCCCGCTTTGAATACGACGCCAATGGGCATATACGTGAAGTTGTAGACGCCTTCCAGAGCCGTCGTATGGTGTATGCCACCAATCGCCAGGGGCAAATCCTCAAGCGCGAAGAAATCGGTAGTGTAGAAGGTCAAAGCTACCATCGTAAGGTGCATTATTACTATGCCAACGGTGTCGGTATCGGTGATGTAGGTGACTTTGGCCCTTCACGCACTGACTATGCGAAAAACATCGCCGAGAATGCCGATAGTTATAAGCTCAACTACATCGGTGATAAGGGCAGTAAAGCGAATAGGACACAGGAGAGATTATCCGACACTATCCGGGATGAGCGTGAGAGCAGAAAAACCAAAGCCAGCTACTCAGCTGACTTCGATGCCAATTTCTCTGTGTTGAACCCGCAATCCAGCAGCCCTGGGCACTATCAGGTGCAGGCTGGGGATAGCCTGCAAAGCATTGCGCGCAGCCTGTTTGGAGATGGCAGCCTGTGGTACCTGATCGCCGATGCGAATGGACTGGATGCCAGCGTTAAGCTCAGCCAGGGCATGGAACTGCTGATACCGCCCTCGGTTAACAATATCCACAATACCAGTGAGACCTTCAGGCCCTACGATGCCAGCCAGACGTTAGGGGATGTTAATCCGACGCTGCCGGATCCGCCATCTTCCAGGCAATGTAGTTCGCTGGAAATGATTGTCATGATCGTGGTGGTTGTGGTGGTGTCCGCCTATGTGGGAATGGCTGTGGGTAATGCCCTTGGTGGTAGTTTGATGGGTGAAGCCATAGGAGCCTATGTAGGCGCTTATGTGGGTAGTGCGGCTGGCCAGGGTCTGTCGGTGATGGCGGGATACCAGGATAAGATCGACTGGGGTGCGGCGCATGATGCGGGTGAGAAGGAATTTCTGCTCAACCTGATTTTGCCCGGTGGAAGCAGTGCTGGATCTGAAAGTGCTAGCGCAACGGAGAAGCTTGCTCAGGCGGCACTTAATAATGCGACACATCAGTTTGTCAGTTCTGCGGTGCAGCAGTTGGTGTACGAAGATGAGTTCAACCTGCAACATGCACTGCAGGATGCGGCACTTGCGGCTGCTACGGTGTACGCAGTGGAAGGGCTGAGTAACATCAAGGGTATGGAGTCGTTGAGTTACACAACTAATCAGCCAAAAATTGATGCAGCAAATGAATCCTTTAATTTTAGTCGTGCGCTGAAAAACGCCGGTATCAGCTATGTAAGAAGTGCTACCCAGGCGTTGTTGGGCGATGCGCTGTCGAACGATGAGTATTACGATATCGACAAGACTGGTATCGCGACTAATGCGATAGGGGGGGCGTTGGCGAATGAGATTATGGATACCAGCACGGCCTTTGCTGATCTGCGTGCTAAGCAGATGACATTGCGTGAGAAGGCTTTGGGAGATGGGGGGCAGGTAAACAGTGCTAAGGTTGATGAAGCTAAGGATAAAGGTGTTAAAGTATTTCCATTAGCTCAATCGGAATATCATGAGCCAGTTATGATTGATGAAGATGGGAACCCGATAGACACCAGTGCAGGACAAATACTGAATTTACAAGATCCTGCTAAATTATTCGGAGCTCAGATATTAGGGCCAAAAGAGGTTGCCAGGGTATTAGCTTTCGCTGATAGAATTGCTGAGGATCCTGAGGCCCCTGGATTAAGGTTTGCTGGTAGTGGAGTTAATTATGCAAGAATTGCCGATGCTTATGGTCTTGATTACAATAATTTAGGTTCCGACCTAAGTACAAGTGGTAACTCGATAGAGTTTGAGTATTCCAGAGAGTCTACTCTGGAGTTAGCTAATCAAATTGTTTCAATATCAAGCGATGGAAAAATACCGACTTATGTTGCTTTCGTCGGCGATAATGGCCGGGATGGAAGTTATGCTATGACCAAAGAACTTGGGAATAGAAGTTATCTTACCCAAGATGAAAATAGAGCCTTTAATAATTTACGTGATGACTTACAAGTAGGGCAGGTTGTTGATGTGTCACAATTCTTTTTGGCTAACTCTTTACGCTCACAAGAAGCAAATCAATTTTTTGCTGCTGAATTTGGAAGGGATGCGCTTAAATATGCTTTTTCGGATAGCCCTGATAATGCTGGAACTGCTGAGGGTTTTTACCAGGGATTCAGTAAGGTGATTTTCGGCGGTTTAGGTATAGTAGCTACAGGCATCGGTACTCCTGTTGAGCAATTTAGAACCGCTATTGATTCAGGCGCTCCTTTAAGTGAAAGATACAATGCTGGCGGCGGTTTAATTGCGGAAGCGTTGACCGGTAAGTATATGGGAGCTTTGAGTAAACTAGGGAGATTTGATAGAGCTTTTGTTGGTGATGTCGTTAAAACTAAGTATACTTTGAATGGGAATGTTGTTCCAAACGGTAATGTCTATCCGAAAAGCCTAAGTGCTCAGAAACAACAGGCTGTTATGGAACAGCTTGATGTGACTTTTGCAAGGTCCGATCAGATCATAAGAAAAGCTATTGATACTGGCCGAATACCAGACGTTGCTCAAAACCGGATTGTCCTTCGGGAAGGAGCAGCAGGCTTACCTAATAGATACAACGGTAACGGACTAAACTACGCGTTTAACAATCATGCAAATGCTGCGAAAGCAGCTAAGAAGTCGCAGTTTACTATTTCTAATCAAGAAGTAATTTCTATTCTTCAAGATAAAAATGTTATTGTGAGTCCAGTGTCAATTGCAAATGCTAGTTCAAATAGGGTTGGCGGTTTGTCTTTGGTTAGGCAAGTTGACTTGGCTGATCATGGCTATGGGCCTATAGGCAAGTTGCCACAAAACCCTGCTTTTAACGGTACGCGTACTTCTAAAGTCACCATAATAACCGATGGTTTTGGTAACCTTAAAAATGTATTCCCTGGTTATCTGGATGACCTGTAAGAGGAGCAAACAATGATTAATATCAAACTTATTGACGTTGCAGATGGGAAAACGGTAGTGCTCCAAGAAAGTGTGATGGAGGGCAATGAGAGTCTGTTATGTCGAGAAGATGAGGAAAAGTTTCCTAATCTATGTGAAATAACAGAAGTTGATATTGAGCGTTTTTTTGCTCACGAAATGGAGAGTTTAATTAAAGATTTTGAATCTCTGATAGAATTGGCAGAGGTTGAGTCTGAGAAAGAGTATCTTAGAGAGGTTGTTGATATGTGTATTAAGTGCTCTAGCTTAAAGAACGGACAAATAGTTTTTGATCCTTTTATAGATCGTTTAAAGCATGATGGAGAAAAATGGATTAGGGAGTAGTTCCAAACACGTCAGTAGACGGTTTGACAGCTGGTTCAATTAGAACAGTCAATCCCAATTTCCCAGATTCTGGGTTTACCCAAAACTGCGTACAATGTGTAATCGCTACCGAGAAGCGCTTTGCTGGAGATACAAGCGCGGTAGCATCTCAGACATCAGGACCGTTGCCGATTTCACAAATTGCAGATGAATTTGGTGGTTCCTTTGAAAACGTGTCTGGGATGATGGAGATCGGTAGCATCCTTAGCAAAAGTGGTGATGGGGCGAGAGGTGTTGTGTTCGGTGCAGATCATGCTAGAGGCTTTGGGCACGTGTGGAATGCTCGTTTTATATTTGGGGTCAGGTCTTGTTATTTGCCATAGTTTGGTTGTTGATATATAGTTCAAAACCATGGCGAGACCACTAAAATAATAGGGTAAAATAATAGGGGACAGACCACGGTTTAATAATAGGGTGCAGACCAATAGGGGACAGACCACGGTTTAATAATAGGGTGCAGACCAAGAAATAATAGGGGACAGACCACTAAATACTAAATAATAAATAATAGGGGACAGACCAGAATGGCACTGACTTAAGCCCAAGTCATTGAAATAATTAGAATAGATTGTAAAAGTGACTGGTGTAATATTAGGCTTCAAATCGCCAAATCATTCACCAACATCAGGGACCAGTCACATGCGCCATCATAACGCTAACA
>JBNKUM010000021.1:0-52971 GCA_050298595.1 Gammaproteobacteria bacterium
GAGCGCGACCGACTATTGACCGAAGTATGAAGAGGATATAACAATGAAGAGTACAACTGACCTCAATATGGTCAACGCCTATATTCCCGGCAGAGCCAACGTAGACCCTGCAACTGCCGCCATGATTAAGCGACGTGACGCGTTGCTTGGCCCGGCTTATCGCCTGATGTACGAGCATCCGCTGCACATTGTCCGCGGCGAAGGTGTATGGTTGATCGATCCGGAAGGCCGCCGCTATCTCGACATTTACAATAATGTCGCGTCGCTGGGGCACTGCCATCCAGCGGTCACAGAGGCGATTTGTACACAAGTAAAAACTTTAGCCACCAACACTCGCTATCTGCACGACACCATTCTGGAGCTGGCTGAACGCATGCTCGCAACCGTACCAGAAACGGATCTGGCGCACCTCATGCTAACCTGTACCGGCAGTGAGGCGAACGACGTTGCCTACCGTATTGCACAGGTTCGAACCGGTGGCACAGGCGTTATCGTAACCGAAACTGCCTATCACGGTTTTACCGATGCGGTAGCGAAATTTTCGCCATCGCTCGGTCCCACTGTTGATCTCGGCGCTCACGTTCGCCTGGTTCCGGCACCGCGTCAATATCATGCCGATGGTGCCGACCTGGCCGAGAGTTTTACGCGCGATGTTGAAGCAGCTATTGCCGATCTCAAGCGCCACGGTATTAAGCCTGCGATGCTTCTGGTCGACTCAGTCTTTACCAGTGATGGCATCCTGCCGGAGCCCGCTGGCTTTTTGAAGGGCGCGGTCGAGGCTATCAAGCGCGCCGGTGGCCTGTTCATTGCTGACGAGGTGCAACCTGGCTTCGGGCGTACAGGTGAACATATGTGGGGCTTTCAGCGTCACGGTCTTAAGCCGGACATTGTTACCGTGGGCAAACCCATGGGCAATGGCCAGCCAATTGCAGGCCTGATGGCAACCAACGACGCGGTGGCGGAGTTCGGGCAGAATTCACGCTATTTCAATACCTTTGCCGGCAATACCGTTTCCTGTGCGGCAGCTGTGGCAGTACTGAATACCATTGAAAAAGAAGGCCTGATTCAGCATGCGGCCAATGTGGGCAAGATCCTGCGCGACGGTATCACTGGTCTTGCCGAACGGCATGAAGCCATTGGTGATGTACGCGGCGTAGGTATGTTTGTTGGTGTAGAGCTGGTATCTGATCGCGCAACACGCGCACATGATCGCGAGTTCACCAGCCGTGTAGTCAATCGCATGCGTGAAAAAGGCGTTTTGCTGAGTGCCTGTGCTATTGGCCACAATGTACTCAAGATTCGTCCGCCACTGGTGTTGTCCGCCGAACAGGCTGGCATGGTGATAGAGACTCTCGATGAGGCGCTAACGTTCGCACAAACTAAATAGCCTGGAAAATAACGGGAATGATGATGCAAAAGACAGCAGTGACCTTCGATGATATAAAAAAAGCAGCAGAGCGTATCCAGTCGTATATACGTCATACGCCGCTTTTACGCGAAAGCAAAATGGACAGGGCACTGGGCTGCCAGGTCTATGTGAAACCCGAAATGCTTCAGATTACCGGGGCATTCAAGCTGAGAGGGGCGCTAAGTAAGATTCTCTCTCTGTCGAAAGAGGAGCTGAGCCGGGGGATTATCACCAGTTCGTCCGGTAACCATGGTCAGGCTTTAGCCTATGCAGGGCAGGTACTGGGTATTCCAGCGACGGTCATCGTGCCAGAAGATACCCCGGCGGTTAAGGTCGAAAATGCTCGCTCAATGGGTGCTAATGTCATTTTATGGGATCGCAGCTACACCGAACGCTGGAACAAAGTGCATGCCGAGGTAGAAGCCCATGGCTACACCATCGTTCACAACTACGAAGACTTTGATGTGATGGCAGGGCAAGGCACCATCGCCCTCGAAGTGATGGAGGATCTTCCCGATGTGGATACCATTCTGGTACCGATAGGCGGCGGTGGTCTGATTTCAGGCATTTCTACTGCCATAAAACAATCCAACCCCCATATTAGAGTGGTGGGTGTTCAGGCCGAAGCCTGTTGCCCCTACTATATGAGCCGAAAAAACGGTGAGCGCACCCGGGTAACGGTTAAGCAAACTCTGGCCGATGGGCTGGCCTGTGACTGGCCGGGTAATAATCCCTACCCGATTATCGAAAAGTATGTAGACGAGATTGTCGCCGTTTCTGAGGAAGCGATTGAAGATGCATTACGCATGGTCGCCAACGATGCAAAACTGATTGCCGAGCCTTCCTCCTGTGTGGGTATTGCTGCTTTACAGACTGGCCTGGTGAAGACTCGCCCAGATGAAAAGGTTTGTGTCGTGCTGACTTCTGGCAACTGGGATATAGACCGTATTGGCAGCCTGCTAAAGGGCGAGCACGTACAGGGCATTTTCTAAGCGGCGGCAAAACAGGAGACAGAATATGCAAACACTACTGTTAAATAAGGATGAAGTGGGCGAGCTCATCGACCTGGATGAAGTATTAACAGCCGTTGAAAGCGGCTACCGCGCATTTAACAGTGGCAAGGTAGTTCAGCCTGATTTTATGGGGGTGGAATTGCCGGATTCACGGGCCTGCATCGATTTTAAGGGCGGACTGGACCTGGACGGAGGTTATATCTCGTTAAAGTCTTCCGCTGGTGGATACAAAGGTAATCCCGCCTTAGGTTTGCCCACGGGTATGAATACGGTGATGTTGTTTGAGGCCCATACCGGAGCGCTTAAGTGTGTAATGGATGGCACCTGGATTACGGGCTGTCGTACCGCAGCAGCGGGAGCCATATCGGTCAAATACCTGGCACGCGAGGATGCCAAAACTCTGTGTATCATGGGGGCGGGAAATCAGGCGCGCAGGCAGCTGCGGGCCATCATCCGGGTAAGAGATTTTACCAGGGTGCTGGTGTGGAATGCCTCATCGGAAGCCCTGCATAGCTATGTGAGTGAAATGTCGGCTGAAACCGGGCTTGATATTCAGGCCTGTGAGAGCGCGGAAGAAGCTGTGCGTGCCGCCGATGTGGTGGTAACTACGACGCGTGCTTACCGTGGCCCCATTGTGCAAAAAGCCTGGGTGCAACCAGGTACCCATATTGTGGCTATAGGCTCTGATATGCAGGGTAAGCAGGAGCTGAGTGCAGACCTGTTTAAAGATGCAAAAGTAGTGAACGACTCGGTTGAGCTTTGCATTAAATACGGTGATACCCAGCACGCAGTGGGGCAGGGCATCATTAGACCTGAGGATATTCATGCCGAAATTGGCGAAGTATTGCTGGGCACAAAGGCTGGTCGTGAAAACGCACAAGAGATAACCTTGTTTGACTCGGTTGGCATGGCAATTCAAGACACCGTTACTGTAGCCATGCTGTATAAGGCGGCGTTGAAAAAAGGGTTGGGCAGCTACTACGAGTTTTTCAAATCATAAGATTCTACGGAGCCTGTAAATAATTCTGCGTAACCGCTTCGGTTAAATATAGTCAGTTAAACGCTCTTAAAATTCACTCATAACCGGTTGATCGCCATCTTCCAGTTTCTGATGGGCATCGCCCATTTTTTGGAAGTCTGCTGAACGGCCGGATAAATCACCTTTTTAACAGGGTCGTCTGTCGCAAACAGGTTTAGCTTTTAGATCACTTTATGGATGACACTGTTAAGTGATTCAATGACATTCGTGGAATAAATTACCCGACGGATTTCTTCAGGAGAATTGAACAAGGTGTTCAGGTTCGGCTAGCAGGCTTTCCAGCAACGTCTGATCTAGGGTATTTGCTGTCCCATCGTTGAGCAATTTGATCCAGTGCCAGCAATGCTTCTTCTTCGGTCACGGACTGGTATTGTTAACTTAAGGGGATATCATTCAAACTAAAGTCCTGAATCAGGAAAATCGACAGTAGACGGATATCGCTTTCCTCCCGAAATCATCAGTCATGCAGTTTGGCTCTATCATCGATTTAATCTGAGCTTTCGCGTTGTTGAGGATCTCCTGTGAAGATATAACGATTCTTATCAATATACTAAGGCCTGCTAATACGTGTTAACAGGTCTTAGTGAAAAACAAATGATTATGTGTATTTGCAGCCGCTAACCATAAACTACCTGCAAATTTAAGGAGGTTTTAGTCATCTACATTACTCGATGGCAGGGTTGGGTGGCTGGGTAATGCTTTGTTTAAGGATCTAGCGATTAACATCCACGATAACACGACCACGAATCTTACCATCCAGTAACTGCTCCGCCGCATCGATAGTATCGGATAGCTTGATGTCGTGAGCAATAGCATCCAGTTTTGAAATATCCAGGTCTTCCCCCAGGCGACGCCATGCTTCGAGGCGAGTTTCAAGTGGGCACATGACAGATTCAACACCTGCAAGGGTAACGCCACGTAGGATGAAAGGTGCTACGGTAGCAGGTAAGTCCATACCGCCAGCCAGTCCGCAGGCAGTGACTACGCCGTTGTAGCGGGTGGCAGCGATAGCGTTAGTTAGGACATGACTACCGACTACATCGACTACTCCGGCCCAACGCTCTCTGGCTAATGGTCTTCCAGCTTCTGAGTATTCAGAACGTGACATAATCTCTATCGCGCCTAATGATTTGACATAGTCAGCTTCTTCGCTACGCCCTGTCATTGCGATAACCTGATAGCCAAGTTTAGCCAGTACTGCAACGGCTACACTGCCTACACCGCCAGTAGCTCCAGTGACCAGAATTTCACCACTATCAGGTGTAACCCCATGTTTTTCCAGAGCCATGACACATAACATGGCAGTATAGCCTGCAGTGCCAATCGCCATAGCCTGTTTGGTGGTGAAATTAGCAGGCAAAGGAACAAGCCATTCGGCTTTGAGATTGGCTTTCTGTGCAAGGCCTCCATTATGCGACTCTCCAACACCCCAGCCATTAAGAACTACTGCGTCGCCTGGATTGTAATCTGGGTGGTTGCTATGCTCTACGGTACCAGCGAGATCGATACCTGGTATCAGGGGAAACTGACGGATAATGGGTGATTTACCTGTTATTGCGAGAGCGTCTTTGTAATTCAGAGTGGAGTATTCGACATTGATACTTACACCATTATCGGCAAGTTGAGACTCTTCGATATCACTAAGTTCGGCGCGGTATCCAGCGTCGTCTTTATTAATAAGTATGCCTTTAAACATGGTTAGTATCCTCTATGTTATATTTTCTAGTTAATGCGTTGAAATAAAAATCGCTGAAAGCCTGTAAAGCATCAGCATTGAGTTCGAGTTTGGCGCGTAATACTGCGCCTTCCCAGCCAATCCAGAATATTTCGCTAAGCATTCTACAGTCGCTGTTGTCGGGAATTTGTTTTGCAGCTTTAGCCTCAAGCAGGCAGTGTTCCAGCTTTTGCTCCCAGCGTTGAAATACATCCTTAATCTGAGCCCTGAAATGATCGGGTAGCGTTCCCATTTCCTGTCCCAGGTTTCCGATCAGGCAGCCACGCTTGAATTGATGGCGCGCCATACCTGCTTCAGCATCTCTGGTAAACGCCTGTATGCGTTGTAATGGGGGTAATGCCTCATCCAGAAAAAAGCGATCAAGCTTGTGCGCGAAGTAGGTATCGTATTGAGTAATCAGGGCACAGCCAAAGTCATCTTTGCTTTTGAAGTAATGATAGAAAGAGCCTTTAGGTACGCTGACACGCTTGAGAATTTCATCCAGACCGGTGGATGAAAACCCTTTTTCAGTGAGCAGCTCGATACCCGCCCGTAACAAAGAGGCTCGTGTTTCATTATGAAGGCCTGCGTCGGCAGGTGGACGTCCGCGGCGGCGGGTGATGGGTACAGATGCGGTCATGGGATAATATTAGACCGATCGTCTAATAAAAGTAAATAAAAAATTCAGTATTGGTTTAATTTCTTTGAATGTAATTTACTGTGGTCTGTCACATCAGAATTCAGTAGTTTGTATGGGGGCTTTTGATTCCCATACAAACTACCTGGCTAATACGCTACCTACCCCAGGCATCAGGGGGGTTACTGGCCTAACATGCCTCTTTTAAGGCCTTTATCAGCGGGATAATTTCCCAGCCATATTTCAAGCAGGGCAGTTTTGAAATCTTCGCCTTCAATGCGGCCCAGAGCGACTTTATTTTTGCTGATCAGGCAGCCTTCGCCTGGAATGTAGTCGATGATGTACTGGTCACCTTTTTTTGCACTTTCTTCGAATAGTTGATTAAAGCGACTGACCCGGTCTGCAATGGATTTCAGGGTTTCTTCGGACTGATTTTTTTCAAAGCCTTCGTTCCAGGCGTCGATAAGTTTACTGCTGGAGATTTCATTGTAGATAATATCCATCTGGATCCGGAAAGCGCCAGGCTGCGATAAAACATCTGCAACGGTTTTTACCTTTGCTGGAAGATACAAAGAGCCGACGTATACATCAATCCACAGCTTTTCGCGTAATCCCATACCATTCAGCTGCAGAGTGTTTCCATTACTTAGTGTGATGTTATCTGGAACTGAAATACCTGCCAGTTCCGAAGCATGTATTGAAGTAATGAATGTACTTAATAAGATTAAAATGCCTAGCTTTTTGATCATTTATACTACACCTTTTGTTTTTTTGACTTCATCCATATCAAGCGCGTTGATTTTATCAATCAGTTCACCAATCGCTTTTTCAGGGATGCTGCCTGGTTGGGAATATACCAGCATGGCTTCTCTAAAAACCATGATGGTGGGGATGGAGCGAATTCTAAAATGCGCTGCAATTTCTTTTTCTTCTTCCGTGTTTACCTTGGCAAAAATGATGTCATTGTATTTTTTAGAAGCTGCTTCAAAGATAGGGGCAAACTGTCGACAAGGGGCGCACCAGGGGGCCCAGAAATCAAAAATGACAATGTTATTCTCTTCAACCAGCGCCTCAATTGTTTCTCTTGTTGCGACCACAACTGTCACGTGTTACTCCAGTATGCATAAAATATAGTGAGTGGATTATAGCCGATGACAGTTCGTACTGTAACGCATAAACTGTGAAATACGGTCAAGTTGAGGATTAATTACCTGCTTTCTGGTTTAACGTACTGGATGACGCCAAGGCGTATGAGTTCGGCATGTAAAATGACAGCGCGCTCCATGCAATCAGGGACTTCGAGTAGTTGTTGTTTGAGCGTGTTTTCCAGCGGTAACAGATAAATGAGCTGATAGATGATGGTATTGAAATCATCTGCTTCAGGTGTGAGAAATTGAGATGAGGTGACATGCTTGAGCAGTTCAAACATGTAGTAGTACTGGTCTGGAATGTGTTCGATGACTTCTTCATGCAGGATCTCAACCTCGGCAATGAGCAGGCCGCCAGGGAGGCTGCGCGTAGCATTGATTCTGAAGCGTTGCATCCCTTCTACCGTGATGCCCAATAATCCATCCGCACGATTTTGAAAATCGATGATGGTAGCGGTGGTGCCGGTGGTAAAGATCTCAATATCACTGACGCTTTCTTCACCCTGAAAAATCAGTACTACGCCAAATGGTTTATGGTCACGCATACAGTTTGCGATCATATCGGTGTAACGGGGTTCGAAAATTTTCAGGGGTAATTTATTGCCAGGAAGCAATACGGTTTTTAGTGGAAATAATGACAGTTCTATCAATGCTATGACTCGCTGTGATTGGCCCAGCGTGGCGAAAGCTGGTTCTCTATATGCAATTGATCAAGTATGCGGCTAACGACAAAATCTAGCAGATCATCCACGCTGTTTACACCCTGATAAAATCCCGGGCTGGGTGGCAGTATGACTGCACCCAGATTCGATAGTTTGAGCATATTCTCCAGATGGATGCTGGACAAGGGTGTTTCGCGTGGTACCAGAATGAGTTTGCGGCGTTCCTTGAGTATGACGTCTGCTGCTCGATGAATCAGGTTGTTGCTTAATCCATAGGCTATCGCCGCCAGACTACCCATGGAACAGGGGCACACTACCATGGCGTCAGATACTGATGATCCACTGGCGACTGGTGCGGTCCATTGATCTTTTCCATACACCTGCATCTGTTCAGGGTCACAGCTGAAATATTCGCAGAGTTGCGTCTGCATTTGTTGTGGTTTCGGTTGTAGCTTGAGATCAGTTTCCATCGCCATCACAACCTGTCCTGGTTGCGAACAGATAAACTGAATTTGCACGCCGCATTTAAGCAACTCCTGCATCAGGCGTATGGTATAGGGCGCACCGGTTGCACCGGTCATCGCCAGGGTGATTTTATTCATGGTTTAAACTTGGATTTTTCATGCTCGGCGAGTTTCAGGTTGGCATTGGATAAACGGGTGATCAGGTTCTCCAGAAACACCCGGTAGTATCTTAACTGAGTTTCCACCGTCGCTTTATCCAGCAGTGATCCACTCACCATCATTAATGATACATCGGTTCTTGCAAATATCGATGCCTGCCTGGGTTCTTTAGTGATGAAAGCAATTTCTCCAAAACAGTCACCCTGATGCATGGTGCCAATCACGACACGATCTTTTCTTACTTCTACACCGCCTTTGGTGATGATGTAAAAGGCAGTTTCTAACTCGCCTTCTGAAAGAATAAGCTCGCCTTTCTTAAAGTCCAGCCATTCACTGGCATCCACGACTTCGGTAATCTGTTCATCGTTGAAGTCCTTGAAAAATTTCAGATAACGCAGGGTCGTCCATTTTTCCTGCATGTCGATACGTTCACCGATTCCGCGTAAGCGACCAAAGGCTTTAGAGAGTTCAGTAGCCAGATGCGCCGCGGTATCGTAGCGATCATAGATGATTTTACTCAGGCATTTTTCAGCGATATCAACTACCTGCTGGGGCAGATCAGGACGAATCAGTTTAAGTGGGTCAGGGTCAATATTAGTAATCTGATAAATCAGAGATTCCAGGCTGTTGGCCTTGAATAAGGGGCGTCGTGCCAGTAGCGCATACATGACTGCACCCAGAGAGTAGATATCGGATTGTTCAACCAGTCTTTTTTCAGGGGTAAGTTGTTCGGGGGGCAGGTACATTGGGCTTCCCTGGACCGATGTAGGTGCTGATACACCAAAATCAAAATGCGCGATACTGAAGTCCATGATCTTAACCTCGCCATCAGCGCTGAGCATGATGTTGCCGGGTTTCAGGTCGCGATGGATAACCCCCTGGCGGTGAACATAATCCAGTCCCTTGGCGCATTGATACATCACATCAATCACCTGGTTGGTGGTCAGGGAGCGATCACCTGTGACGTATTCCTGCAGGGTAACACCATCGACGTATTCCATCACGATGTAATTCCAGTCATCCTGTTGGCCGGCATCGTACACGGCAACCACAGCTGGATGGTGCATGCGCCCAGCCGAATAAACTTCGGCAAAAAAATTCTCGCTATTTTTCTGCGCCTGTTGCGGGTTATCCTCATCGTTTAGATGTGCAACCTTGATCGCGACTGGGCGTTGAACAAAAGGGTCGTAAGCTTCATACACTACTCCCATAGAACCCTTGCCGATGGTTCTTTTGATTTCATACTTGGATATTTTCGCCGGTTTGGGTGTTGTTTTTGCCATCTCAACGATCCTTTAACGCCTGAATTAATTTCTGATGGATGCCTTCAAAACCTCCATTACTCATGATCACTATCTGATCCCCGTCGCTTGCATAGTGGGTTAGCGAGTTAATGATTTGATCGATATGATGAAATATCTGCATGCGTGAAGGCTGTTCATTAATAAGAGATTGTATATTCCATTGTAGCTGACCATTATCAAATAGTAATACTCTGTCGGCTGCGTCAAAAGATGCGCCCAGTGTTTTTTCATGTACCCCCGCCTTCATGGTGTTAGAACGTGGTTCAAATACTGCTATCAGGCGTCCTTTAGTTTGTTGCTTTAATGCTTCAAGGGTTACTTTAATCGCTGTTGGGTGATGCGCAAAGTCATCAATAATGCTGATGCCATCAATTTCGGCAATCACTTCCTGGCGTCTTTTAACGCCTTTGTAGGATTGCAGGGCTTCCATACCGACGGTTAGAGGAACTCCAGCATGTTGCGCAGCGAGTAATGCGGCACAGGCGTTTTGCCGATTGAACAGGCCATGTGGCAAACCTTCCAGCGACCAGTTTTGACCGGACTTTCGATCATGGATTATCTGTTTTTGAGATTGTATAGCCAGGTCGGCCAGCTCTAAACCAAAGCTTAAGGTTCCAGACCAGCAGCCCATCTTGAGCACTTGCTGAAGATTTTCATCCTGCGTGTTATAGATAACCAGGCCATTGCGCGGTACGATGCGCATCAGGTGGTGAAACTGTTTCTTAATTGCCTGCAGGTCTTCGAAGATGTCTGCGTGATCATATTCCAGATTATTCAGGATTAGCGTGCGTGGCTGGTAATGAACAAACTTGCTGCGCTTGTCGAAAAATGCAGTGTCGTATTCGTCCGCTTCGATGACAAAAAATGGTGCGTTACCCAGACGTGCCGATTGATTAAAGTTCTGGTTAAGACCTCCAATCAAAAAACCCGGTTGTAGATTGGCGTATTCAAGAATCCAGGCCAGCATACTACTGGTTGTGGTTTTACCATGTGTGCCTGCGACAGCCAGTACCCAGCGATCTTTGAGTAGATGGTCATGCAGCCATTGCGGTCCAGAGATGTATGGAAGGCCTCTTTCCAGGATGAGTTCAATCTGCGGGTTGCCACGTGAGATCGCATTGCCGATGACATACAGATCGGCATCCAGATCCAGGTTGTTTTCCAGATAACCATCGCGTAACGTTATACCTGCCTCGGCCAGCTGTGTGCTCATGGGGGGGTATACATTGGCATCGGAACCGTAAACCTCATGCCCCAGTTCACGCGCCAGTAAAGCAAGTCCTGCCATAAAGGTGCCACAGATGCCCAGGATATAAATTTTCATAAAAAAACTTTCATTAAAATTATGTAAAATAGAAAATAATTAATCGCCATAAACCCGGCCAGCAAGGTATTAATCTGAAATGAGCGTATAAAGATCAGAGAAATAATTGCAAGGTTCCATAGCCGAAAAATAATGTCTATCTGAAATGCTATTGGGCTAAGCTGATCGGGTGTGGGTGCCGATAGCAGATAAAATATCGGGATGCTGACCAGGCTGACGATCAGGTTAATACCAATCAGTGCAGACATGGTTTGTATCAAGCGTTCAGGTTTTTTTACCAGCTTAAGCACGACACTACTTATAGCGTATAAAAGGCCGATTTCAATCAGGATCTGGCCGGAAATTGAAATCAGACTGCGTTCACTACCCAGTAACGCATAGCCAGCTATCACATAGGCCAGCAGGGTGAGTACAACAGTATAGGGGTTAAATGGCAGATTGGATGGGGATGATAGAAACAGGCACATTTTTAGATAGTGTTTCAGGCATACCAGCCAAAGTTTTAGTACATGAGACATCGAGTTTTTATTAATTCCTGTTCCAGCTATTAAGAAGACGTTGTATGTCCTGCAGCACCACCTCAGCAGAGGTGTAATTGATGGGAATATTAAAGCGTGAAGTGCCAGATTTAAGTACCAGACTGGGGAAGCTGTTCACACCGATATTGCGCACACTGTGTAATTCGGACTCAAAATCCTGCATTAGTTGGGTAGAAAACATACGCTGTCTGAACTGCGCCAGATCCAGTCCTATGCTAAGCGCAGCTGCGTTGAGGGTTTCCAGGTCAGAAGGGTTTTTGGCCTGCAAATAGTAAGCTTGCTGGATGGCGGAGGTCATTTCATATTCCATATCTGCCATCTGACGTGCCGCTATGACCGCACGGCAGGCGGCATAGGTAGAGCGACGTGGCGTGTTGAGGGTCCAGAAATCAAAGTTGAACTGGGTGCCGGGGATAACATCGCTAATCCGCTTCCAGGTAGCCTGAAGATGATCACGCATCGACTGGGCCATAGGTTCATCGCTATCGGGCGCCAGGCCACCCACCCAGCTTATCAGGTTAATCTGCTCGGGTAATTGCTGCTTGATCTGGTTCCACACGGGACTAAAGCCCCAGCACCAGCTGCACATCGGATCGTGCACGTAATACAGTGTAATTGATGGTGATTCGTGCATTCGCAGGGTCTCAGACAGAATTTGCAATATAAAAACCGGATGAGCATGCATGGTCGGTTGACATAGCACATGACCCATCTGGCTCATTTAGATATACTCACGCGCTAATTTATCCCGATACCTAAGAAGTCATTTATGAGTGAATTATCCGAATACGATGTTAGCACCTTTCAGGGTTTGATACAGGCCCTGCAGACATTCTGGTCTGAACAGGGTTGCGTAGTGTTGCAACCACTGGATATGGAAGTTGGCGCGGGCACCTTTCACCCAGCCACATTCCTGCGATCTATTGGTCCCGAGCCATGGAATGCCGCCTATGTGCAGTCCAGTCGTCGTCCTACTGATGGTCGCTATGGTGAAAATCCCAACCGCCTGCAGCATTATTTTCAATTTCAGGTTTTACTCAAGCCAAGCCCGGACAATATTCAGGAGCTGTATCTGGATTCATTACGCGCATTAGGTTTTGACCCGTTGGTTCATGATATTCGTTTTGTCGAAGATAACTGGGAATCGCCAACGCTGGGCGCCTGGGGGTTGGGCTGGGAAGTTTGGTTGAATGGTATGGAAGTGACCCAGTTTACCTATTTTCAGCAGGTCGGTGGGCTGGAATGCCGCCCGATACCGGGAGAAATCACCTATGGCCTGGAACGTATTGCGATGTACGTACAGGGGGTGGAAAGTATCTATGATCTGGTGTGGACACATGGGCCACATGGCGCTGTTACCTATGGCGATATATACCATCAGAATGAGGTTGAGCAGTCGACTTATAATTTTGAATACGCCAATACCGATGAATTATTCCACTGGTTCGACGTGTGCGAAGCAGAAAGCCAGAAACTGATTGAGGCAGGATTACCGCTACCAGCTTACGAGCAGGTGATGAAAGCCTCGCATACGTTTAATCTGCTGGATGCAAGACATGCCATCTCAGTCACCGAACGTCAACGCTTTATTCTACGTGTGCGTACGCTGGCTCGAGGTGTGGCCGAAGCTTTTTACCAGTCACGCGAAAGCCTTGGTTTTCCTTTACTTAAGGGAGGTGCAGCATGAGTGATTGTCTCATCGAACTGGGTACTGAAGAGCTGCCACCAAAAGCGTTACAGAAACTGTCAAATGCATTTACCGATGGTGTCATCAATGGGTTAAAGGCCGCAGGGCTTGAAGTGCCAGAGGTAGAATCATTCGCCACCCCAAGACGTCTGGCCATGTTACTGCGCGATGTACCGCTAAAACAGGATGATCAGGTGGTTGAAAAACGCGGACCTGCGCTTCAGGCGGCTTATGATGCCGAAGGTAATCCTAGTAAGGCATTACAGGGCTTTGCACGCGGTTGCGGGGTTGATGTCTCCGAGTTACAGCAGAAGCAAACCGATAAGGGCACCTGGCTGTATTTTGAACAGCTACAAAAAGGTCAGAGCATACAGGCGCTGTTACCTGCTATCGTGTCTGAGTCTTTGGCAAAACTGCCGATTCCCAAACGCATGCGCTGGGGAGATCGGGCCGATGAATTTGTACGTCCGGTACACTGGTTGGTGATGATGCTGGATGACAGTGTTATCGAAGCCAATATTCTGGGTACCGATGCCGGCTCACAGACCTATGGTCATAGATTCCATGCCCCGCAGGCGATTGCGCTGGCGCAGGCTACGGATTATGAACAGCAACTGGAGGCCTCTGCCTATGTAATAGCAAGCTTTGACAGGCGTCGCGCAAAAATCCGCCAGCAGATAGAAACTAGCGCTGAGCAACTGAGTGGCGTTGTACAGATGGATGAAGATCTGCTGGACGAGGTTACTGCACTGGTAGAATGGCCTGCCGCGATCAGTGGCCGTTTTGATGACGAATTCCTGCAGGTGCCTGCGGAAGCACTGGTCACGACCATGCAGGATAATCAAAAATATTTTGCGGTATTTGATGCTGAGCAAAAACTGTTGCCACACTTTATCACCATTTCTAATATCGAAAGCAGTCAGCCGGAAATGGTCTCGCACGGCAACGAGCGCGTCATTCGTCCACGTTTTTCAGATGCCAAATTCTTCTGGGAGCAGGATCAGAAGGTGACATTATCATCTCGTCTGCAAAGCCTGGAAACGGTGGTTTTCCAGCAGCAGTTGGGCACCATAGCCGAGAAAGTCATTCGAGTACGTGCGCTAGCGGGTTATCTGGCCGAAAAGCTGTCTGCTGATGTGAGTCAGGCAGAACGTGCAGCCGAGCTGTGTAAATGCGATTTGATGACCGATATGGTTGGAGAATTCCCCAAGCTGCAGGGCATCATGGGTAATTACTATGCGCGTCTGGATGGTGAAGCGGGCGAAGTCGCCGATGCCATTGAGCAACATTACTGGCCGCGCTATGCAGGCGATAAGCTGCCTCAAGGTGCCGCCGGGCAAATTGTTGCATTGGCCGACCGTATCGATACCATGCTGGGCATTTTTGCCATCGGACAGAAGCCGACAGGTGTTAAAGATCCCTTTGCTCTAAGGCGCTCAGCACTGGGTATTATCCGTATCCTGATTGAAAAAGAACTGGCGCTGGATATCGCCGATGTCTGCCGCAAGGCAGCGCAGGGTCTGGCAGATAAACTGGATGCTACGGCTTCGGTAGATGAAGTGGTTGAGTATATCTATGATCGTCTGAAAGCCTATTATCAGGATCAGCAGATTCGTTTTGATGTGGTTGAGGCCGTGCTGGCTACTGCGCCTACCGAATTAACCGATTTGAATAATCGAGTTGTAGCGGTGAATGAGTTCCTACAGCAGGATGCTGCTGTGGCACTGGCAGCAGCCAATAAACGTATCAGTAATATCCTGCGGAAACAGGAAAAAGCAGTGGCTGAGTCTATTGATGCAGAGCTGCTTGTTGAAGCGGCAGAGCAAAGTCTGTATCAGCAATTAACACAACTGGAAGCAAAAGCAGCAGCCTTTTTTGCCGAACGTGATTATCTGGCCGGACTCAACGCACTGGCTGGATTACGTCCATCGGTGGATGAATTTTTTGATCACGTCATGGTGATGGCGGAGGATGAAAGGCTGAAGCAGAACCGACTGGCACTGTTGCAGAAACTGTCAGGACAATTCTTACAGGTGGCCGATTTTTCTCGTATCCAGTAGGCTGTTGCGATGAATAAAATGATAATCCTGGACCGCGATGGTGTGATTAACCACGATTCGGATGATTACATCAAGTCGCCTGAAGAATGGCTACCGATAAATGGCAGTCTGGAAGCGATCAAACGATTGAAGAAAGCAGGTTATCTGGTGACGGTTGCTACCAATCAATCAGGCATTGGACGCGGCATGTTCAGCCTGGAAACTTTGCATGACATACACGAAAAATTTGCCGGATTACTGGCACAACGTGGCACTGAGATTGATGGTATTTTCTTCTGCCCACATCGCCCGAATGATAATTGCGTCTGTCGTAAACCCAAGCCCGGTTTGCTATTACAGATTGCGCAGAAATTTGACATCAATTTAAAGCAAACGATATTTGTCGGTGACAGCTTCAGCGACATACAGGCCGCCCGTATGGCGGGGGCGATACCTGCACTGGTGCAAACCGGCAAAGGTATACGCACTATAGAAAAACACGGTTTCTTCGAGGATACTCGGATATATACCGATCTTGCACATTTTGTGCGCGAATTATTGAGAGGAAGCGAGGTTTGAACCCTATCTATAAATTCTGGCTGGTTTTACGCAGCAGCCTGTTCTGGTTTGTGTTTTTACCATCGGTGCTGCTGTTATCTATCTTTCTATCACTCTCCTTTCTTTTTCCCGTCCGCTTTCGAGTGTCGTTGATCAAGCTGTGGATCCGCTTAAACCTGGGCTGGATATGGTTGACCTGCGGCCTGGGTTACGAGGTTGAAGGGCTGGAAAATATTCCCGAAAAGGGGTTTATCGTGATGAGTAAGCACTCATCAACCTGGGAAACCATAGCTTTGCAGTTATGGTTTCGTCCTCTGGTGTGGATCGTAAAACGCGAGTTGATCTGGATACCGTTCTTTGGCTGGGGACTAAAGGTTATGAATGCGATTGCGATCAACCGTGGCACCGGGCGCCAGGCTATCCGGCAACTGATAGTAGAAGGCCGTAAACGCATGGATGAAGGCCGTATCGTAATGATATTCCCTGAGGGAACACGAGTGATGCCGGGGCAATACAAACCGTTCAAGCTGGGGGGAGCAATTCTGGCGCAGAAAACTGGCTACTCGATTTTGCCAGTTGCACATAATGCCGGTGAATTCTGGCCTAGACATAGCTGGATTAAATGGCCAGGCAAGATTAAAGTTGTCATTGGAAAGCCCATTGAGCCCGGAGACAAAAAGCCAGACCAGATTATTGGTGAAGTTGAGAACTGGATTACTCAAACCGGTGAACGCATCAGTGATAAGGAGCAGTTACGCAAGCTGGGTATTGAAGCCTGATCCCATGTCAGGTTTATCTGCATAATTAAGGAGAGCTGATGAAAAAATTTACTGGATATATCGTTGTACTGATTAGTGGTGTGTTGTTGCTCTCCTGTGGGGGTGGCTCGGATGAAGGTCCTGGCGATCAGCAGGTCGGGTTAAACGAATGCGAAACCCCTCGGCAGAATCAGTATGTGCATGAAATATTGAAGGAGTATTATCTCTGGTATCAGCAGGTTGAGCCGGTCATTGATTACTATGCATTTAACTCTCCCGAAGAGACTCTGGATTACCTTCGTTACCAGAGCCCCGGGCCAGATCGTTTTTCCTATATCACTCAACAATCGACCTACGATAGCCTGTTTAACGAAGGGCAGTATCTGGGGTATGGATTTTCATTCGAAACAGATAACAGTGGGCGGGTGTGGGTACGTTTTGTATATGATGATGCTCCCGCAGGTTATGCCGGCATGCAACGTGGTGATGAAATCGTTTCTGTAAATGGGCAGGCAGTAAGTAGTATTTCGTCTAGCGCAGAACTGGAGGCTATCATTGGACAGTCTAATCTTAATATCGTGTTAGGCAAGGCAGATGGTTCTACCTCGTCTATCCATATGCAAAAAACCACGGTAAACATCAATACTATACTTCACAGTAGTATCATAGATAACGGAGCGATCAAGACTGGTTATCTGGTTTTCAATAGCTTTCTGGAGACATCAAATGCAGAATTTGAGCAGGTTTTTGCCGATTTCAAGGCTAAAGGGGTGAACAGGGTAATCCTCGATTTACGCTATAACAGTGGAGGCAGAGTCTCGGTGGCGAATAATCTGGCCAGTTATCTCAATCAGGTAAGCACTAGCGATAATCTGTTTAATCGACTGGTATTCAACGATAAAAACCAGTCTCAGAATACGAACTATTTCTTACAGCAATTTGCTGATGGACTAACTCTTGATAAACTGATTGTCATTACAACAGGGCAAACCTGTTCTGCGAGTGAAATGATTATTAACGGTCTGAATACCTATCTGCCAGTGAAAACCGTGGGCAGTACCACTTGTGGAAAGCCAGTAGGAATGAATGGCTTCGGTTTTTGTGGCAAAACCATGCTGCCGATTACCTTTAAAGCGGAAAATCGTAACGGCGAGGGAGGGTACTTCGATGGTATTCAAGCTGACTGTACCGCAAGTGACGATATCCATAGCAGTTTTGGTGATACATCAGATCCAATGCTATCAGAAGCCATATATCTGGCAGAAAACGGCAGCTGTAGCACTTCTCAACGAGCAGCTCGAACTCAATCAACATCTACCTCAAGGGCCAGTGGGACCCTGAGCGAGATTATCGGTGCGTATTAGCCTATTACTATTGTGTCTGTTTGTAGTCATGCCGGTTAATGCCGCCTGGACCGGCATAGCTGCGTTTGTGATAGATGGCGAGTCGGACTGGTTGCTGGGAAGCAATGTACTGGAAAACGATTTCACTAAATTTGGCCTGAGAATTGAAGAAAAAACCGAGGTCAATCTTCGTATCGGTGCTAGTGCCGGGGTGTTTGATCTGAAGTTTCTGGATAAAGCAGCTGTGATGCCGTTTGAAAAGTACGAGGGGCAGTTTCTCTCCTTCTATCTGCGTTGGCCAGAGCAATTATCTGATTCGATTAGAGTGCATTCGCAGTTTAATTATGAGTACCACATGGGTAATCAAACTGATGACCTTGAGAATGAAATTAACTGGACTGAAATATCCCTGGAGCTGGGCATTAGCGCGCAACTGGGGCGTTTTTCCATTCGACCATTTGCTGATTATCGATATGTGGATGGTGATATTACCGGCCCCTCTTCGGCTCGATTGCTGGAGCTGGATAAACATTACAGTACTGGCCTGATACTAGATTACTTTGTTGAGCAAACTGCGTTTGTGCGTCTGCGCCTTAGTGGTGGTGCATACCGATCTTTTTTAATCAGTCTGGCTCGAGAGTTTTAGTACTGATTAAAATCCAGACTTGACTAGACCGACCGGTCAACTATAATCTCTTGTCATGAAAGCTACCCTCGACACCCGTCAACGAATCTTAAGCACCGCCCGCGAACTGTTTCATGGCAACAACTACGCAGATATCGGCATTAAGCAAATCTGTGAAGCCGCCAGGGTTCAAAAAGGCAGCTTTTACCATTTTTTCCCTTCCAAACGTGATCTGGCATTGGCCGTGATCGATGATATGGCGGATGACTGGGCGCACGGTTTTGTACATGAAGCCTTTGATCAGAATTTACCGCCCATGGAGCGTCTGGATTACCTGATTGATGCAGCCTATTACTGGCAAAAAGCCGCCAAAGATCTCGAAGGGCGTATGCCGGGCTGTCTGTTCGGTAATCTGGTGCTGGAAGTGAGTACCCGCGATGATGTACTACGAGCCAAGCTGAGCGCGGTATTCGATAAAACCAAATCCCGTTTTGAACACACCTTGATCGAGGCAGTTGAAGCAGGTGCTATATCGGCGCTGGATACTGATCTAACTGCAGATGCTATGTTGTCTTATCTGGAAGGCATGATTTTGCTCGCCAAATCACGCAATGATCCTGATTTAATTCAACATCTGGGGCCTGCGCTTAAAGGTATACGTATTGAGTTAATGAATTAAAAAAATTTTACCCCATTAGTTGACTGACCGGTCAACTTTACTTGAGAAAACAGGAGAGACATCATGACAATAGAGATAACTGCAACCTTAGACGCACGTGGATTGAACTGCCCTTTACCCATTTTGCGTACCAAAAAAACCATTGCTGGATTGAATCAGGGTGATGTACTTGAAGTAGTGTCGACAGATCCCGGTTCGTTGAAGGATATCGAATCCTTCTGCACTCAGACGGGTAATGAATTGCTGTCATCCAGTCAGGCCGGTAGTGATTTTGTTTTTCAGATTCGTAAACAGTAAGGAGGTCGGTATGAATGCCGTACAGCAATTAGATACTTCGATGGAGAGTTTTAACGAATGGTTTGATCAACGCTTTGAGCAGAAAATGGCTGAGCGCGATTCTGCGCATACGCACTCTATGAGCATTATTGCAACCAAGGGTACACTGGATATGGCTTACCCACCCTTCATACTGGCTTCGACCGCTTCAGCATTAGGCTGGGATGTTTCAATCTTTTTCACCTTTTATGGATTAAACCTGCTCAAGCGTGACCTTGATCTACAGGTTACACCTCTGGGCAACCCGGCCATGCCGATGAAAATGCCTAACGGTATGGAAATACCAATCCCGACATCAGTAATGGCATTGATGCCAGGGTTTCAGTCCATGGCTAGCGGTATGATGAAAAAGACTATGGAAAAAAAAGGTATAGCCACAATTCAGGAGCTGCGAGAATTGTGCATTGAGGCCGAGGTTAAATTGGTCGCCTGTCAGATGACGGTAGATTTGTTTGATTATGGCAAGGATGAGTTCATCCCTGAGATAGTAGATTGGGTGGGCGCTGCATCCTTTCTACCGATTGCGCAAAAATCTGATGTGAGTTTGTTTATATAATCACAATGCCCGTCGAAGCCGATTCGGCGGGCATTTCTATACAGTGAATTCTTTATAGCGTTCGACGCGCGCGATATGCATCTCGTAACTTGCATACCATTGCCTCATGCCTGATTGCTGAGCCAGTTTGTGTTCAGCCTGCTGTTTCCAGTGTTGAATCGATGCCTCATCCTGCCAGAATGAAACCGTAATGCCGTTGTCTTCACGAGCACTTTCGACGCCCAGAAAGCCCGGCATGGTTTGAGCCAGTTCTACCATGCGTTCAGCGGCCTGCTGGTAGCCTTCGATGTTATCGGTTAGTTTTGAAATAAAGATAACGGCATAGTAAGGCGGTTGAAACTTTTCAGGCATTATTGCTGCTGCGACAGGAAGTCCTGTTTACTGTTGTTATAGGTTTCTATCAGTTTATCAATGCCCGATTGCTCGAGTTCGCGTAAACCGCTTAACACCATGCGTTTGCATCCATGACCGATATGCTGATCCGAGCTGAACAGGTCGTATTCCAGAGTCACATCGCCTCGTTTGCTATTTACCTGCAACTCTGTGTTGGCAAGTTCCAGCCGGATTTCGTTGATATCCAGCGTGTTTAATTCAAAACTCATGCTCTCGTAAATGATCAGGGGTCGATCAGGATTGATCATGACATTTTTTTCGGTCATCAATGGTATCAGGATGTGCGGGAAGGCCTGACTGGAAAATTCAACATAGTGAGTGCTTAAAGATTCGATCAATGCAGCATTGGTCGTGCATTTGCCACTACACTCTATAGCCAGGTATTTTTTGCCTTTTTGATCCAGTATCGCCAGATGTTCTTCGGTGCAATCGGGCAGACTGAGCGCTACACCATCGCTAACCATACCGGAGAAATTAAAGATCATTTTCTGACGTAATCCGTAGTGATGGATAATGACTGAGAATAAAAGATCACCAGGCACGCAAAATCGCTTGGATTCCACATCGTGTATCGGGTTAAAATCCCCGGCCACCTTTTTCGCAAAATCGCTGGCTTGCTGCCGGGTAAAGGAAAGCTTTGAATCCTCTAATAGATAGTAATCTTCAATATTCATGGGGTTTTCGCGTACAGAAAATCACGCGATATTATCATGAATTAACCGTTATGGTTGATAATCAATTCAGACATGTCGGCCATAATAGAGCAAAAACAGCATGCTGAAGCTGGAAAATCTGGCCATTCGTCGTGGTCCGCAACTGTTATTCGAATCAGCTAATTTGAATATTAATAGCGGTCAGAAGCTGGGTTTGACCGGGGCCAATGGCTGCGGTAAATCATCACTGATGGCATTGATCATGGGTGAGTTGCATGCCGATGAAGGTGAGTGCTATATCGCACCCGACTGGGTAATTGCACATGTAGCTCAGGAGGCTGAGGCAAGCAGCCGCCCTGCTATCGAGTATGTGATGGAGGGTGACACAGAGTTACATCAGCTGCAAACTCGCCTGCAGCAGGCAGAACAAAAACATGACGGACATGAGATTGCACAATGCCACGCGCGAATGCAGGAGATTGATGGCTATCAGGCTTACAGTCGTGCAGCGAAATTACTGGTGGGCTTAAGCTTTAGCGATAGTGATCTTACCCGACCACTGACAGATTTTTCCGGTGGCTGGCGCATGCGCCTGAATCTGGCACGCGCATTGATGTGCCGATCAGACCTGTTACTACTGGATGAACCCACCAATCACCTGGATCTGGATGCAGTGATCTGGCTGGAAGACTGGCTCAAGAAATACCCTGGAACCTTATTGATGATCTCGCATGATCGCGATTTTCTTGACTCGGTGGTGGAAAGTATTGCGCATATCGAACAGCAACGTATCAAACTCTATAAAGGTAATTACTCAGCATTTGAGGTATTGCGAGCCGAACAATTGGCTCAACAGCAAAGCAGCTATGTGAAACAACAGGCATCGATCAAACATATGCAGCAATTTGTTGAGCGCTTCAAGGCCAAGGCCACCAAGGCCAAACAGGCGCAGAGCAGGGTTAAAGCACTGGAGCGCATGGCACTGATTGCACCTGCGCATGTCGATACCCCCTTCCACTTTAAGTTTTTAAAACCAGATGTGCTGCCACAGCATTTGATGCGCCTGGATAAGGTCACAGCAGGTTATGGTGATGTAAAGATTCTTGAAAATATCGAACTGACATTACTGGCAGGAGAAAGAATCGGACTGCTCGGTTTAAATGGCGCGGGTAAATCAACGCTGATTAAATTAATCGCCGGAACGATACAACCCTTAAAAGGGAGCGTAGAGAGCGCTAAGGATTTAAAGGTGGGTTATTTTGCCCAGCACCAGCTGGAGCAGCTGGATAAGGAGTCATCAGCTTTATTGCACCTGCAGCGTATAGATCCTTTAGCCAGTGAAAAACAGTTACGATCTTTTCTGGGAGGTTTTAATTTTCAGGGTGATCGTGTACTGGAACCTGTTGGGCCTTTCTCCGGTGGAGAAAAGGCGCGCCTGGTACTGGCGCTATTAATCTGGCAAAAACCCAACCTGTTACTACTCGATGAGCCAACCAATCATCTAGATCTGGAAATGCGTCTGGCCCTGAATAATGCGCTGCAAACCTTCGATGGCAGTGTCATTCTGGTATCGCATGATAGACACCTGTTAAGAACGGTATGTGATGAATTACTGCTGGTGGATTCAGGAAAGGTACAGGAATTTAAAATGGAGATAGATGACTATCCCAAATGGCTGGCGCAACGTCGTGGTGGAAAGATCGATAAAGAAAAAGAAAAGGATGGCAAGCCCTTGCAACCGGATAGAAAGGATCAAAAGAAACGTGATGCAGAGTTTCGTAAATTGATTCAACCGCAGTTGGCAAGACAGAAAAGACTGGAACGTAGTGTAGAAAAAATCCAGCAACAACTGCAGCTAACCGAAGCGCGCTTATCCGAAGCAGAGGTGTATCAGGATGATAAAAAAGAGGAGCTGCGAGAGCTATTGTTTGCGCAGGCAGAAAATAAAAAACAACTGGAAGAGCTGGAAATGGAGTGGTTTGAGCTGAGCGAAGAGATTGATAAGTTGAGTAGTGAGTGGTTTGGTTAAGAATAATAAAGATAAATAACAAGTCAGTTAATGTGATCAGGATTATAGATTTAAATATTTTTAATATAAAGAAATAAAGATATTATGAATAATTTACTTTTGTTACACTTTATTTTTCCCTCGGATGTAGTCATTACTTAAATATTCAAAAACAAGGAGTTTTATATGTATTCTTATCAAAAACAGAGTAAATCATTTCTAAATCTTGGGCTGGCTTTACTGGTCGGTGGGACTATTGGTCTTACCGGGTGCGGTGGCGGTGGCGGTGGTGGTGGCGTCGATGTTACCGAGCTTTCTTATTCAGGAGTAACAACTGAGGCAACAATCAATTCTACTAGTGCAAAAGCACTGGCTGAAACTTCTGCCGAAGCATCAATACAGGCAGTTACAGACTCTGAGGGTGGGGCAGTAAATCCATTTGGTGTTGTGGTCACAGATGCAAATTTATCTGGTATGAGATCCAGAGTTGTTGAAGTTGCAAAACAATTGTTAAAAAATCGCAAAGTCATCGAGTTTCCAGTTGGTGCAACAATAACGTTTAACGATATACTGGGAGCTGGTAGTAGCTGTGGTGGCTCTATAACAGTCCCTGATAATTACCGAACGGCTAGCAGTGGAACCATGACTTTTAATAATGCATGTCTGACTGAGCCAGGTTACGGCACATTTATTTTTAATGGTTCTATCAAGTTTTCCGGTACAGGTGATCCTGATGGATATGGTGCGGGAACGGAAACTTCCACCTTCATAAATCTAACGATCCAGTATGATCTTGGTTCGAATGGGTCAGGTAGTTATGGTCCTATGAATTATACAGAATCATGCAGCTGGGATGATGGGGGTTATTTTAACAATATGACCTGTTCTGAAACAAATTACTATACCGGCAGTGGCGGTGAAGTTTATCAAGTTCAAGATGCTGACGTTTATGGTAGTAATGATTCTGGCTGGTATGTGTCTGCAACTGTCTATCATCCGACCTATGGTTATGTGGACGTGACGGCAACTGGGTTGACTTTCGACTGCGCCAATGGACATCCAGACTCAGGCAGTATTGAAGCCTATGGTAGTGGTGGAACGTCTATATCAGTAAATTTTACCGACTGTGATAATTACTCGGGCAGTTATAATGATGGCTCAGGAGCTGTAAGTATTTATGGCTGGTAATTAAGCCATCAACGCATTAAGGAAAAACGCGAGTTATCTCGCGTTTTTTTTCGTCTATCAGCTTTTGCATAGGCAGAAAATGCAAATAAGCGGAGTTGCTAATGCTTAACTTTGGGCAGAATAAGCTGGCCTTGCCCTGTATATTTTTTATAGGGTTTAATTTTTTTATATTCACAAACCTGCATGCAAACGACGTAATTTATCAGTTCGAAACAGGTTTAAATCTTTCTTCTTTTCAATATAAAGAGTTTTCTTTAAATGGGAACCTGTTAGACAGGGAGGACGGGGTTTTACCTGGGCTATTTATAGAAGCAAAGGCTGATAATTTTCCCTATCAATATAGCCTTGGTTTCTCAGAGCAGAGAAGCACTCTGGATTATAGTGGAAAGACACAGTTAGGGAGGGCTTTAGAAACCCGAACATTAGAAACTATCTATCAATATTCTTTTAAAGTAAAAAGACATCTTTTTGAGCAGCCCTACCCGACCCATTTGATGGTTGAGATTGGTGAGCGACGTTGGGACAGGAATATCTATCAGACTGCAATATCTAATTCGCTGTCTGAAATATATCGTTGGCCATATATTATGTTGGGTGGATCGATCCAGGTTTTAAATGAGGCCAAAAAAGATTTTGAAATTCAGGTTTTATATGGCAAATCTTTTAATGCTGCACTTGATATCTATTTAGAAGGATTTGACAGGACTACTCTAAAATTAGAACAGGGTGATGTTCTGGTTATTAAGATGCCATTAAGCATCAAGAATGTCGGTGGATATACCTTACAAATTGAGCCTTATTTTGAATACTGGCATTTCGATCAAAGTGAACAATCAGCACTGTTTATTAATGGGTTACCTTCAGGGTATTTCGCTATTGAACCAGAAAATGAAACGACTTTATTTGGTGTAAATATATCTTTTTTATTCTGAAATTTTGAGGGATTTATATGACCGCTATTGATTATAAAAAAATCGATCTCAGGGATAGTTTTAAGCTGGTAAAACTATTACACCAATTAGGCTATGAGGTTGATACGAATGATATAGAAACTAATGTCAGTGAAATTCGCGAAAGACAAGGAGAGGTTTTTGTAGCAAAGATTGCTGATGAATTGATTGGCTGTGTCAATGCCATCATCGATGTAAGGCTTGCAGCAGGAACAACTGGAGAGATAGTGACGCTTGTTGTTCTTGAGCAATATCGCGGTATGGGTGTTGGTAAAGCACTGGTCGCTATAGCTGAAGCGTGGCTGGCAGAAAGAGTCACTACCATTCGTGTACGTACAAATTCAATCAGAGCTAAAGCGCAGCAGTTTTATCTTGCTGTGGGCTATCAGGAGTTAAAAACTCAGAAAATTTTCAAAAAGGATTTATAACAATCAATCACGCTATGTGTTGCAGATTGAAACTAAAAGGTTTTAAGAGTTTTGGTATGACTGCCCAGCAGTGCACATGGCTGGCAGGGATAGAATCGGATTGCCTGAAACCATTATCAATACCAGAATGATACGAAGTATTGAGTATGTTTTATTTCCCAAGCTTTAGTTTTATGCGTAAACTGGGGAGTATTGCAAATATTGAGTAGTTGTTATGCAAAAACCTGCCCTGATCTGGCTGAATGTTTCAGTCTTTTCTATTACCGCTTTAATTACGCTGGTTGTTGTTCCTCTGTATGCCGTTATCCATGGCTTCGATGGCTGGCAGGTTTTGGCCATGCTAGTGGGTATCGCATTCTGCGAAATATCGATTACTGCAGGTTATCATCGCCTGTGGTCTCATCGGGCTTATGAAGCGCACTGGCTGGTCAGATTGATACTGGCTATAGGCGGTACTTTTGCGACGCAAAACAGTATCTTGCACTGGTCAGCCGATCATCGCAGGCATCACAAATATGTAGATGACAATCAAAACGATCCATATTCAGCTAAACGAGGCTTCTGGTACTCTCATATCGGCTGGATGCTGCGATACTATTCCGAACCAGGCCTTGATCGTTATGATAATTGTCGTGATCTGGAAAAAGATCCTATCGTGATGTGGCAGCATAAATATTATATGCCGCTAGTGCTGGCCGCGAATTTCGGCATTCCTATCATACTTGGATTCTGGCATGGCGATTTGCTGGGTATGTTACTGCTGGTGGGGGCTGCGCGTCTGGCTATTGCACACCATATGACCTTCTTTATAAATTCTCTGGCGCATGTATGGGGAAGCCAGCCTTATTCTGATACCAATACTGCCAGAGATAATGCTGTGATTGCTCTGCTGACCATGGGTGAGGGTTATCATAATTATCATCACAGCTTTCAGCGAGATTATCGTAATGGCATACGCTGGTGGCAGTTTGATCCCACTAAATGGTTGATTCGTGCGCTGGCCGGGATGGGGCTGGCAAGCAATCTGTATCGGACTCCACTGGAGCGAATAGAGGCTTCGCGTGCACAGATGTTGCTGAACAGTACATCGCGTAAGCTGGAGCAGCTACCACATGCGGATGAGTTGCTTCATCGCCTGCACAAAGAATATGAAACACTGCTGGGCCGAATAAATGAGTTTTCTCAGGCCAGGAAACACTGGGTGGAGGCTAAAAAGGCATCCATGGTGGCAAGCTGTGATCTGGAGGTTTTAAAGGCCAGAGTAGAAAAACTTAAGGCAGATTTTCACCATCAGAAAAGATACTGGATGGTACTGAATGAAAATATGCCTAAGTTAAGTCATCTCTGATTTAGCACTACGGACTTAACAGACTGTACTAGATGGCTAAGCTTTACAGCTTTTTGCCGGACAGGCGCATGTCTGCAAAGTTGTGCCTAAATTGCGCTTCAGCCTGTGAGTCAGAGATACAGCATGCGCATCAGAGCGGCCTCCCGCAAAAAGTTAGGCGACCTGTAGCTGATCGCCGCTGATCTTTCGCGCTAATGGATATAGTTGTTCAGTCTCATCCTGAAATCTATTTAGCACCAGTTCAAACATGCTACGAGTCTCATTGGTAAATTCAGCGTAATTATCTATGACCAGTTTTTGCTTACCCTTACGAGACCATTTTCTCAGATAGTCCTGAAAGATACGTTTGATTTCTACAGAACCAGACAGAAAATTCTGTGCAGTTTTGCGTGCCTGGTCGTCTCCGCCTTTGAGAATGACTGTATATAAAGTTTTATCCTCTACTTCCAGATGTTCCTTAACTTTTTCAACATAGTCGAAAAACAGGTCACAGGTTATTTGTGTGTCACACATCTTCCTGTTGTCAATTAGGTACAGGAAAACATTAGAAATTTCTGTTATTTGATGGATTTGTTCATGAAGTTTCTGATAAGTGATCATATTTGGCTCCCTATCTATGGTTTTTATAGTTATACGAGCAAAAAGATTAATTACTTTATTTATGGATGTCTATACACATAGAGTGATTTTATATAAATAAAATTATAGTTTTTCACATTAAATAGATAAGTGGTCTGTTTTTTTTATAAAAAGGTATCGCTGTAAATAAATAGATAAGTTGCTTACATTATATATAAGCATTCTATTATTAATGCTAACCTAGCTGATTAATTTCTCTTATTAAGGGTTGAAATTTGTTTGAAATCGTATTCTTATTTGTCGCTGGCTTTCTTGGTGGGATAGTCAATTCTATTGCTGGCGGTGGGAGTTTTATAACCTTTCCTGCATTGCTGTTCGTAGGGGTCCCACCCGTCAGTGCAAACGCTACCAACACGTTTTCATCCTGCTCAGGGTATTTGAGTGGCTCCTATGCGCTACGCAAGGAGTTGATGGCACATAAACACGAGCTGGGCCGATATATCATCATCAGCCTGTTGGGGGGTATAGTCGGAGCCTGGTTGTTGCTGCAGACGCCGGATGACCAGTTTCGCAAAGCCATTCCCTGGCTGCTGCTATTTGCCTCGGTGCTATTTATCTGGGGCTCGTCATTAAATAGCTTGCTTAAACGCAGCGCATCCAGTCATAAGCACGCATCGCTGGTCGGCAGTATTTTGTTGTCTCTGATGTTATTGGGCGTGTGCATATACGGCGGTTTTTTTAATGCTGGATTGGGTATTATTATTCTGAGCTATCTGGCGTTGGCAGGATATCGGGATATCAATACCATGAATGGTATCAAATTACTGGTATCTACTGCCGTTTCACTGATCGCTATTGTGCTGTTTGTTATAGATGGTGTCATTGTCTGGTACGAAGGCAGTATGCTATTACTGGGGACATTGGCTGGCGGTTATGTTGCTGCGCACTGGTCGCGTAGTCTGCCACAGCGTTATGTGCGGGCGTTCGTTATAGTTTCCAGTATTGCGATTACGCTGTATTTTTTCTATGACATCTATTTTAGACAATCATCAGGCTGGCTTTGACGCAATTAAGGATATGGTATTCGTATTTTCCATCCAGCATTTCAAAAACAGTTTTCATGCTCGGGCTTTCTTCCTGTTGATTGAGTTCTATGCAATAGATGATGTTATCCAGGTCACTCTGCTCGATTTGAATGACCTGCTGCAGTTCGATAACCTGAGCGGCGATAGCTGCACCCAGATGCGTGTAGATGGTTTGTAATGAAAGCCCTCGATGGTCGGCGATTGATTCAGGGCTAAGCCCTTGTCGGAATAGTTGCAGGGTTTCATTCACTGTGTTGCTTAGAGTATTGTCCAGTGCATCGTCTAGTGGATATTGCTGGATGATTTCGATTAAATCTTTTCCATATAGCTGTAATTTTTTCCCGCCGATGCCGATGATGCCATCCAGCTCGCCAGGTCGTGAAGGCCGTTGACGACATAAATCCTGCAGGGTTTTATCATGCAGGATGACGTAGGGCGGCACTCCCTGTTGTTCTGCCTGAGATTTACGGTATTCGCGCAGGGCTTCGAATAGTGCCTGGTCAACAACACGTACCGGTGAATTTTTTGATTTACTGCTAGAGGCTTCTTTCTCTGTTGCTTTTTGTAATTGACGCAAGGTCAATGTTTCTTCTCCGCGCAACAGCGGCTTGCAGCTATCGCTGAGTTTTAAAGCGCCATAACTTTCCATATCGCTGTACACATAGCCGAGTGCGATTAACTGTCGAAACAGGCCGTGCCACTCGCTATTGCTTAAAAAGCTACCAATGCCAAAAGTGCTGACCTTGTCATGTCCATTGCTCTGGATACGGTCATGATCTTTGCCAAGTAAAACATCGATCACGTAATTCACCCCAAAGCGTTGACCGGTGCGATAGATGCAGGACAGCGCCATGCGCGATGCTTCGGTGGCATCCCAGGTTTCAGGTGGGCTCAGGCAGTTGTCACAATGACCGCAGGGGGCGAGCAGTTCTTCATCAAAGTAATTGAGTATGGTCTGACGTCGACAGCGTGTCTGTTCACAAAACCCCAGCATCGCTTCCAGTTTGTGGTGCACATTGCGTTTATAGTTTTCGTCAGCATCACTATCCTGAGTCATCTGGCGTAGCGTAATCACATCCTGCAAGCCATAGGCGAGCCAGGCATTGGCGGGTTGACCATCGCGTCCGGCACGCCCGGTTTCCTGATAATAGGATTCGATATTCTTGGGCAGGTTTAAATGCGCCACAAAACGCACATCGGGTTTGTCTATGCCCATACCAAAGGCGATAGTGGCTACGATAATGACCTCTTCCTGCTGTAGAAACTGGCGCTGGTGCAGGGCTCGAGTTTCCTTGTCCAGACCGGCATGATAGGGCAAAGCGATGCGGCCTTTTTGTGCTAACCACTGGGCCGTGCTTTCTACCTGTTTGCGCGACAGGCAATACACGATACCTGAATCATGAGGGTGTTTTATATTAATAAAGTTCCAGAGTCGTTGCCTGTTATTTTGCCCTTCACTGATTTGATAAAAGATATTGGGCCGGTCGAAACTATGAATATATTTCTCTGCTGACTGAAGTTGTAACTGCTGTTCGATCTCATAACGTGTTCTCCTGTCGGCGGTTGCGGTTAAGGCAATGCGGGGTACTTCGGGAAATAGCTCGTGTAACCGATACAGGTTCTGGTAATCGCGTCGAAAATCGTGGCCCCATTGCGAAACACAATGCGCTTCATCGATAGCGAATAAGGAAATCTTGCAGACAGAGAGCAATTGAAGAAAGTCTTCGGTCATGGCTCGTTCAGGTGCTACGTAAAGCAGGTCTATACTCTGATCGCGTAGCTGTCTTTTGACTTCAGCCTGTTGCTGCGGTGTTTGCGTTGAATTCAGAAATGAGGCTGCCACACCGTTTTGAGCCAGCGCATCCACCTGATCCTGCATTAACGCGATGAGTGGTGAAATGACGATACCGACACCTTCTCGAGCAATCGCAGGCAGTTGGTAGCAAATCGATTTGCCGCCACCGGTAGGCATCAGCACCAGGGCGTCACCACCATTAATCAGGTGGTCTACGATTTGTTGTTGTTGAAAACGAAACTCTGGGTAACCGAAACGCTCTCTTAGAATATCAAGGGCTGACATGATGTTATAGTATTCCTTTTAAAATGAATGGTGACGACGTGAACTGTCCCTGTCAGTCGGGAAAAAAATATGCTGCCTGCTGCGAGCGTTTTATAACACAACAAGCGCTGCCTGAAAATGCCGAACAGTTAATGCGTTCGAGATATTCCGCCTATGTACTAAAGCAGCTCGATTATCTGCTGGATACCTGGCAGCCGTTGTATCGTCCGGCCGAGCTGGCACTAGATGACTCGATCCGTTGGCTGGGCTTAACCATAATCGATGCGCCACCTGTTGAGGATGGCTATGCCATTGTCGAGTTTGAAGCCCGGATGCTGGTTGGTGGTACGGTCGATGCGATGCATGAGAGAAGCAGGTTTGTGCTGGAGCAGGGCCGCTGGCTATATACCAGTGGTGAAATGCTTACACCGAGTTTCCAGAGCTGGAAACCCGGTAGAAATGAAACCTGCCCCTGTGGCAGCGGCAAAAAATTTAAGCGTTGCTGTAACGTCTAAGGATATTTAGTCCTGTTTGAAACAGGGGAATATCTTGGTTTCTTCAAAAGTGATGCGCTCACACACCAGTTTAAACATTTCACGAGATTCATCGACGTATTTGATGTGTTTAGCTTCGGAGTGGGGTTTGCTGCACCAGTCACGTGTATATATATTGAAGAGGCGTTTTAATTCCTGTGTATTGCCCAGGAAGTGATCCGCTAGTACGTCAGCTTCGTGGGTGTGTTTTTTGAGTAAGTCTCGATAAATAGAACGGTCTTCATGAGCTAGGTGTGCCTTCACTTTAGTGACAAAGCGATCAAGTAATTCACAGATAATTCTGTTGTTTCTCAGGCTGTGATGGTCTATAGAAACGCCAAGAATTGTACATAGATCTTTTATTTCACGGTTTTCAGCCGTAAACTCATCAATCGGTATCATTGTTTACCCCTTATTTAAGATTTTTGTAATTTAGCACTCGATACCTGAGTGGCAAATGACAAGAGTCAACTCTTAAGGGTGCTGATGAGTCCCCCCAGTTGCTGTATTGCCAGTTCATTTTGTTCGTTCCAGGGTGAGCCGCAATTAATACGGATGTAATTGCGAAATTTACGCGTGGCTGAAAACAGCATGCCTGGTGTAATCCCGATATTGTGTTCCAGTGCCAGAGTGTATACATCGAAGCAATTGATACCACGCGGTAGTTCTACCCATAATACAAATCCCCCCTGTGGATCCGAGATGCGAGTACCTTCGGGGAATTCCCTGGCAATCATAAAGCGAGCCTTGTCTACCTGAGATTTGAATGCCTTGCGCAGGCGTGCAAGATGTCGGTCGTATTGTCCGCTGCGTAAAAACTCAGCCAGTGCCAGTTGCTGTAGCGAGGGAGCAGAGGATGAGCTGGCCTGCTTCCATTCCAGTAGACGATCATGGTACTTGCCGCCGATAACCCAGCCCATTCTGAAACCGGGGGCCAGGGTCTTGGAAAAAGATGAGCAGGCTAAAACGCTGCCATCCTTGTCATAACGCTTGGTCAGGCCAGGGCGCTCATCTCCAAAATACAGGTCACCGTAAACATCATCATCAATCAGCGGTATATTTCGTGCCTGCAGGGTTTCCACCAGGCGCTTCTTATTGGCCTCAGGCATTAGCGAGCCAGAAGGGTTATTAAAGTTGGGTACGATCAGCATGGCGGTAACATCCATCGTATCCAGAGCAAATTCCAGCGAATCAAAGTTAATGCCTGTTTCCGGATCGGTATCAATCTCCAGTGCCAGCATACCCAGTTTTTCGATCAGCCTAAGCACCGAGAAATAGGTGGGTGATTCAACCGCAATAATATCCCCGCGTTTGGCCAGAGTTTGCAGAGACAGTGACATGGCCTCGGTAGCACCGTTGGTAATAATGATGTCATCGGCAGGTACATTGATACCGATTTCACTGTAACGTAATGCGATCTGGTGGCGCAGTTTTTCTTCACCGGGTGGGAAACTGTAATCCAGACAGGCGTGTGGATGGCGACTTATCGCATTGCGGGTTTCGCGCATCAGTGCTTTGACCGGCATCAGCTCTATCGAAGGTTTGGCGGCAGCAAAAGGGGCAATTCTTGGGTTGTTTGAAATCATGAATATGTCTTCAAACAGTTGCCCGAAACGCACTTTTCGAGGTTGCACGGATGCTGAAATAATAGGTTTAGGGGTTTCAATGGACTGGTTCATGTCGGCGTTGATATAAAAGCCTGATTGCGGCCGCGCCTTTAGTACGCCTTTGTCTTCCAGTTGCACGTAAGCCTGGTTGATGGTTGAAATACTGACCTTCAGGGTCTGGCTCAACTTGCGTAATGAAGGTGCGCGATCCCCTGGTTTGAGGGTGCCATTTCCAATCATCTTCATGATGTAGTCAGAAACCTGATCGTATTTAAACTGATTTGAGTCTGAACTGCTCGATATTTGCATAACAATTTCCTAATTGTTCTGGTTACATATTTAATTGATTGTAACTGTTATTATTACAGTTTGCTGTCTATTATTGCATCATTAATTAACTAACTCGATTTTTGGAGGTCGATATGACAATTTTGGCACATAATAAACAGTTTCAAAGTTTCTCTTTGCTGCATACTCTTTCTGTCATTGCTGGCCTGATGCAGAAATGGATAGACGTGGCTCACCAACGTAAACAACTAGCTGATTTAGATGCACATATGCTGCGTGATATCGGTATAGATGAAGAATATGTGAGAAAGGAAATCAATAAGCCTTTCTGGAAGTGATTTTTTAAACCTGGTTTCGGTCAACCGAAACAGGTCAGTTTTAAACAGTAATCTATCCCCTCAGAGCACTGTTCACCCTCTGTCACCCCGACAGGGGGTTTTTTATGGATTTAATAATATTTCTGATTACCTATAAGTATTCACCGTTATAACTTCAAAAATCATTTCACCACCGAGGACACGGAGGCCATAGAGAGATAATAATCCAGGTTACCATCATATTTTAATGTACTGTAGCAAACCGCGTGCGCTATTCTTCAAGGCTTTGCAAAAACTTTTTTAACAGCGTATTGAGGCGCTTTTGTTCATCCTTTGACAAGCCCGAGGTCAGTTGTTCCTGCGTGGCTACATGGTCCGTTACCGCAGCATCGATGAGCTTAAAACCTGCTTTGGTCAGGGAGACGACGACGCTGCGACCATCGTCCGGATTTTTGATACGCTCGACCAGACCGACCCTGGTCAGTTGATCAATGCGGTTGGTCATGGTGCCGGAGGTGACCATCGTCGAACTGATCAGGTCATTGGGTGACAGAGCGTAAGGCGGGCCAGAGCGGCGCAGAGTTGCCAGCACATCGAAGTTGGCTGCATTCAGGCCGTGCTCCGTAAATGTTAGGGTCATCCCCAGACCAAGAAATTTATAAATCCGGGCTAAACGGCCAATGAGTTCCATCGAACTCACATCCAGATCTGGTCGCTCCTGGGCCCATTGCTTTATTACTTTGTCGACTCTATCCATACAGCGAATTATTTCAGGCTTTTATCTTGACTTCAAGATAAATCCGGTGATATCTTGAGGTCAAGATAAATAGGCGGAATAAATCCATGCCACGCTATTCAAATTTTTTGTTGACTGCTATTGCCCCGATAATCTGGGGCAGTACTTATTACGTTACCACTGAATTCCTGCCCGCAGGTTACCCATTAACAGTTGCAATGCTGCGTGCCTTGCCAATCGGGCTGTTGTTTTTGTTTGTGGTTCGCCAGCTACCGTCAGGCTTCTGGTGGTTCCGGGTTTTGCTGCTGGGTGGGCTCAATTTCTCGTTATTCTGGTGGATGTTGTTTGAATCAGCTTATCGTTTACCCGGTGGAATTGCCGCAACTGTGGGCGCGATACAGCCATTAATTGTCGTTTTCCTGGCGCGTTTTCTGCTAGGCTCGCCGATACGTGCTCTGGCAATCGGTGCGGCTATTCTGGGACTTGTCGGTGTGGCAGTTCTGGTCATTACCCCGCAAGCGAGTCTCGATAAACTGGGTATTGCCGCAGGAATGACGGGCGCTATGTCGATGGCGCTCGGAATGGTGTTGGCGCGCAAATGGCAGCCGCCTGTGTCCCTGTTGACCTTCACCAGTTGGCAACTGGTTGCGGGTGGGTTGATACTACTTCCCGCCACGATCTGGTTCGAACCGCCTCTACCGGCTCTGACAACCTCAAATCTGATGGGCTTGATTTATCTTGGCGCAATAGGGGCCGGATTGACCTATATGCTCTGGTTTAGAGGTCTATCGAGAATCGAGCCATCAGCTATCTCCACGTTGGGCTTTTTGAGTCCTCTATCAGCGGTGATTATCGGTTGGCTATTGCTGGATCAAACGCTTAACGCGATGCAGATCGGCGCAGTCTTCATCGTCTTCATCAGCGTCTGGTTGAGTCAACGCGCGAGTCGTGCACGTAGCTATGTCGAGAATAGTCAACCGATACGCAAGCTTCAGCCCGCAGCGGAAAGCTGCAATTAAATTAGTATTACGGTGACAGTTTACTAAATATACTTAATATGTCATTCAGCGCTATATGGCGCGATTACCCAGGATTGTTATACCCGGCTACCTCACCACGTAACTCAACGAGGGAACCGACGAAATAAAGTCTTCTTTGAAGAAGGAGATTATGCGCTGTATCTGGATCTTCTGAGTGAAGCAGCACAAAAAGCCGAAACCGAAATCCGGTGCTACTATCGGATGCCTGACCTTGTTCATCTTATCGCAAGTCCCTCCCATACAGACGGATTACGTGAGACCTTTACTAACGCAAATCGTCGTTATATAGGCCATATCAATACACACATGAGGGTGACAGGACATTTGTGGCAGAGGTGCTTTGGTTCAGTTGTGATGGATGAAAAGCATCTAGAGCATGCGGCGCGTTACGTTTCTCTCAATCCTGTTCTCCAGGCTCGTTCAGCAAGCACAGGACTGGAAATGGTCAAGTGTTGCCGCCCACCTATCGTGCAAAAACGATAAACTGGTAAAAGTAGGGCCTGTACTGAATGGCACTTACTTAAGCAGAAAACTGTCTTCGCGAGCGTTAGCGCGGCGATCTCTAAACAGTGCTGAGACCATCTGCCGAAAGAGATTGCCACGTCGCAAGCTCGGCTCTGGCTTCCTGCTTCGCCCTAACACCTACATCCATATAGGCGTCCTCGCAATGACGTCGTGTTAGCCTTAAGTAAGTGCCATTCGGGACTATACTTGAACGTTATGGGGCTTTAAAGAATTTCTCAGCGAAACCTCAGAAGATTCAGCGGCATTCAAGTCGCTTCGTCAATCTGAAACAACGGGTCGTCCATTAGGCAGCGAAGATAGGATTGATAAGATTGAGAAAGTGATCGGTAGAGCGCTAAAACCTCAAAAGAGAGGACTCAGGAAAAAGGCCAAATCGAATAAATAAGTGTCTTTAGCAAACTGTCAGCGTAATTACTAAATAGGAGTGGCAATTGAAAGGTCAGCCACAAAAACCCGTTTGATGGATTCTCACGCAGTATAAATTGCGGTAATAAAAAACTAAAAAACCTGTCAAGTATGTCACAGAATATTCCCTCAGCATGGCTTTGCTGGGTGACTTTAAAGCAGAAATGGATGGTATTTATAACTCAGTGATAGCAGTGAAATATTTAATGGGGGCAGAGTTTAAGTGATGTATACAACGCAGAGTTTAAGGCGATTTTCTTACAAAATTCATATGCTCTGGTTGTCATGATAAAGCGCGATTTGATATGCCTTAAGAACCTCTGATCAACAGGCAAACTACAGCCTGGCTTCAATCACTGATCACAGAGGTCAGGCTGAATCACATTCAAAAAAATTATACCCCCACTCGATTGTTAAAGGTTAAAAGTGTTAAAAGGTCTGATTTAAATTTGTGCGATAAGTCTCACAATATTTTACGTTCTTATGTGTAGAGCCTGTCTTTATGAAAACTGATATTGATTTTTTAAATGTCAAGCATTTGATTATTGAACTTTGAGTAAAGATATTCCTGCTGTGAATGTTGGGCTAAAGCAGATTTATCGTCATAAAACAGTCTCAGTTTCACAGTTTATCAGTAGCAGTGGGCCAGGTATTTATAAATGGGGACTGACTGAATGATGCGTTTAAAAAATATGAATTTGAGTTGATATTAGAGATGAATTTATGAGTATAAAAGAACCCCGTCAAATAAATAATTAGTCAAGTATCTGTTAATGGGGACAGACTTAAATGAGTGTGTTCATTATCAAACAGGTTCCTATTTCGATAAATTTCGATCCATATGACCCTACTTGAATTCAGGAGATTGGCCGTATAGGATTTAGGTTAGTAGCGTTGGGCAACTTTTCGAATGAAGTAATAAAGAGCGTTTAACAAATCAGGAATTAGAATCCTGAATGTGCTTTTGGGAAGAGGCTACTTTTAAATTTATTGTTCTGCGTAATTACTGCGATCAGGTCAGTTTAAGCGCAATACCAGATGGAGTCTTCAAATGATTTATCGTAGTCAACAGTCACAGCCTCGCTTGCTATTCTCAAGCCTGGTTCTTTTACTGACTTTTATAATAAGTGGCTGTTCCCAGGATGATGGCTCGTCCAGCAACACGGATCCTACACCGATCCCAACACAGGTTCCAACTCAGGTTCCAACACAGGTCCCAACTCAGGTTCCAACACAGGTTCCAACACAGGTTCCAACTCAGGATCCAGTCACACCAATCAATCAGCAGCCGAGCGCCAGGATCGCAGCACCTCAGAGCGCTACCTCAGGTGAGACGGTCACGCTGGATGGCAGCGGCTCATCCGACCCGGATGGAGACACCCTCAGCTACCAATGGAATAAAACTGCAGGGCCGGACATCATGCTTTCAAATACTGCAGGCAGCAGCCTCAGCTTTTTAGCGCCGTCAGTAGCACAAACCCAACTGATTAGTTTTCAATTGACCGTGCATGATGGCGAACTCTCCAATAGCACCAGCGTGAGTGTGCAGATCTCACCCATACCCGACAATAGCGCCCCATCGATTGTCTCCAGATTACCTCAGCAGGATCAGATCGATGTATCGCCCTCGGTACAGATCCGTGTTGACTTTGATGAGGCACTGCTTGCAAGCAGCGTTAATAATCAGAGTTTAGTGGTTAGCCAGGATGGTAATCCAGTCGCCGGTAGTGTGAGCTATGATAGTAGCAGTCACAGCGTCACGTTCCAGTCGACATCAGCGCTCTCGGGTGGCATCAGCTATACAGTTAATCTTGCACAGAGCATTACCGATGTTGCGGGTAACGCCTTTGCTGGGGAAAGCTGGAGTTTCACTACCGGGGTTTGCGCCACTGCTGGTGAGAATACCAGCCTGACCTTGACCTGCCCCAGCGGCCAGGTCATCAATGAGGTTAAATACGCTAGCTACGGTACACCGGGAGGTTCCTGCGGATCCTTCACTACGGGTGCATGCAATGCAGGCAATTCGGAGAAAGTGGTAGCGGATGCCTGTATGGGAATGGATGTCTGTACCTTGCAGGCCAGCAATGATACCTTCGGTGATCCTTGCAGTGGTACGGGCAAGGAACTGGCCGCACAGGTAGCCTGTGGTATGGCACCGGATCCGACTCCGACGCCTATTCCAGCACCTTCCGAATGCAGCACCGCCTGGGACACCATTGGCGACAAAGGAGACGACCTTGCCTTGACGCCGCCCATGGGTTGGAATAGCTGGAATGTGTTTCATGAAAACATCAACGAGCAGCAGATCAAACAAATCGCCGATGCCATGGTCAGCTCGGGGATGAAGGACGCGGGTTATCAGTATATCAATCTAGACGACAACTGGATGGGAGCACGGCAAAACGGCAAGTTGACGGTGGATAGGTCGCGTTTTCCCAATGGCATAGACGGACTCGCAGATTACATTCATGGTCTGGGGCTGAAACTTGGCATCTATGGCGATCGAGGCGTTGAGACCTGCCATAATTTCTACAATAAGATCCCTAAGAATAGCGGCAGTTACGGACACGAGGAAGTTGATGCCCAGACCTTCGCGTCCTGGGGGGTTGACTATCTAAAATACGACAACTGCGGTCCGGCACAGGGTAGAGGGGGTGACCAGGCACAGCGAGAAGATTACGAAGCCATGGGGGCCGCTTTGCGGGCAACAGGCAGACCGATTGTATACAGCATCTGCGCCTGGGACTACAAGAGCTGGATGCCATCTGTTGGGCACCTGTGGCGAAGTACAGGTGACATCGGTCCTTGTTTCAGCGATGACAACGGCTGCAGCGACTGGTTCCGAAATGTTGACCAGATTATTGACGAGAACAACGACTCTCCAGATGCCGCCGGCCCCGGGCACTGGAACGATCCCGACATGCTCGAGGTCGGCAATTCGGGTCTTTCCGACACCGAAGCCACTGCACACTTTAGCATGTGGGCCATTATGGCGGCGCCGCTGATTGCAGGCAATGACCTTCGAAACATGAGCGACACCATCCGAAATATACTAACAAACCAGGAAGTCATCGATGTGGACCAGGACCCCGCCGGAATACAGGGTACCCGTGTGGTGGATAACGGCGATCAGGAAGTTTGGATGAAACCGCTTTGCACACCGGACGGCACCGAAAAAGCGGTAGCGCTGTTCAACCGGGGCGGTCGCACATCGAAAATAACAGTTTCATTCAGAGATATTGGTATCAGTGGGGCGGCAACGGTACGCGACCTTTGGGCGCATCAGGATATGGGAGAATTTAATGGTTCTTACTCTGCCGACGTATCCTCCCACGGTGTTGTGATGCTCAAAATCAGTGCGACCAACGGAAAATAGCTGTCTTTCCATTTCAATTACAAACTGTCACTGTTGTTCGGTCAGTAACCGCATCGCGGTTGGACCACAACAGGGACGCAAGGTGTTCAGAGGTTGCAGACTCTGGCATCCTGGGAAGTGGATGATCGAATTGCCCAGATGAATTACGGTGACAGTTAACTAAAGGCACTTATTTATTCGATTTGGTCTTTTACCTGGGTCCTCTCTTTTGAGGTTTTAGCGTTCTGCCGATCACTTTCTCAATCTTATCAATCCTATCTTCGCTGCCTAATGGACGACCCGTTGTTTCAGATTGACGAAGCGACTTGAATGCCGCTGAATCTTCTGAGGTTTCGCTGAGAAATTCTTTAAAGTCCCCATAACGTTCAAGTACAGGCCCGAATGGCACTTACTTAAGGCTAACACGACGTCATTGCGAGGAGCTTGCGACGTGGCAATCTCTTTCGGCAGATGGTCTCAGCACTGTTTAGAGATCGCCGCGCTAACGTTCGCGAAGACAGTTTTCTGCTTAAGTAAGTGCCATTCAGTACAGGCCCTACTTTTACCTGTTTATCGTCTGTGCACGATAGGTGGGCGGCAACACTTGACCATTTCCAGTCCTGTGCTTGCTGAACGAGCCTGGCGAACAGGATTGAGAGAAACATAACGCGCCGCATGCTCTAGATGCTTTTCATCCATCACAACTGAACCAAAACGCCCCTGTCACAAATGACCTGTCACCCTTATGCGTGTATTGATATAGCCTGTATAGCGACGATGTGCGTCAGCAAAGGTCTCGTGTAATCCGTCTGTATGGGAGGAACTGGCGATAAGATGAATATGGTCAGGCATCATACAGTAGCACCAGATTTCGGTTTCGGCTTTTTGTGCCGCTTCACTCAGAAGATCCATGTACAGCGCATAATCTACTTCTTCAAAGAAGACTTTATTACGTCGGTTCCCTCGTTGGATTATGTGGTGAGGGTAGCCGGGGATAACAATCCTGGGTAATCGCGCCATATGGCGCAGAATGAAATATTAAGAATATTTAGTAAACTGTCACCGTAATTCGGAATAGACTCGGGGTGGTTCCATCATGCCTGAATTTCGCTGAAACGTGATCTGCCATCAGGATTTACCTGGTTCAAGCGCTACATTTGAATGAGCAGGAATTGACGCCGCCTGGTGGATGCCTGTTGGTCATTGTGTGGTATAAAATAATAAGTATTGGGTCCTACATTTTTCCTGGATTTTTTTTGCATCTGATGCGTCCAGCATTCATCCGCCTTTCTGCAATGCCCTCAGGATGGCCGGGTAGTTGAAATCGTCGGTCAGGAGGATCAGCTGTTTTTGCAGTACCGGATCGTACGTCGCAACCTGCTGGATGACCGTGTCGATCAGGCTTACGTCCAGACTTTCCAACGCCTCCTCGAGTTCACCAAGCAATCGCTCGGGCAGTCCGTTCAGCATCTCTGGAGTCAGGTCCAAATCCTGCTCTTCCGCCAAAAGCGTATCTTTGTAAAGATATATCAGACCCAGGTGTTTCGACAGGATGTCATAGATTTCGGTCGCACGAAAGGGCTTGCGCACATAATCGTCCATGCCGACGGAGAGCATTTCTTCACGTTGTTCGGCGAACGCCGATGCGGTCACCGCGACGATCTTTACCTCCTTGCCACCGGGTAGTTCACGGATTCGCCGAGTCGTTTCCATTCCATCCATTCCCGGCATGCGTCGATCCATCCAGATAAAGTGTGGATGCCAGCTGCAGAACAGTTCTATTCCCTGCGCGCCATTCTCCGCTATTTTGACTCGGAAGCCGACGGACACGAGCAACTGCTCAAGCAGCAATTGATTTTCAAGCTGATCTTCCACGATCAGGATCCTGTACTCAGGCTGCCCGGGGGCCAATCGCGTCACATCTCTCATTTCGGTTTTCAATTGTTGGGTGATGTCGCTTCCCTTTGCTTCGATAAGCGGCAGATCGACCCTGAACAGCGAGCCTTTTCCGGGGGTGCTTTCCAGGTGGAGGCTTCCGCCCATCATCTGCACGAATTGGCGGGTTATGGCCAGCCCGAGACCGGTACCCTTGCTGTCACCCTGCTCGCTCAGTTGCACAAAGGGTTCGAAGATACGCTGCTGGTCTTCGGGCGCGATACCGGTGCCGGTATCCTCGACCTCGATCAGCAGGTGCGTGGCTTTGTTGTTCTTCGTGCTCAGGCGTAAGGTCACACCTCCCTGCCGGGTGTATTTAATGGCATTGCCAACCAGGTTGATCAATATCTGGCGCAGGCGGGCCTCGTCGCCGACGATGTAACGCGGAAAGTGTGATGTCTGGTCGACCTGAAGTTGCAGCGCCTTCTCTTCGGCGCGCACGCGCATCATGTCTGTGATGTCGCGTATCATACCGCCCAGGTCAAATGCGTTGTTCTCAAGCTGTACGCGCCCCGCTTCGATCCTGGCGATATCGAGCACATCGTTGATGAGTGTCAGCAGGTAATCACCGCTGCGATTGATGATATCGAGCTTTTGGCGTTGGTCTTGCGTGAGTTCCGGCTCTCGTCGCATCATGGCGGAAAAGCCGAGAATGGCGTTGAGGGGTGTACGCAGCTCATGGCTCATATTGGCAAGGAACTGGCTTTTTGCCTGGTTTGCAGCTTCGGCCTGCACTTTCGCTTGTTCCAGGATATCATTGGTTTCCGAGAGCGTTTCTTCGACCTTTTTCCGCTCGTCGATTTCGGCGGCAAGACTGCTTGTTCTTTCTGCTACAACCGATTCCATCTCTTCAGCACGCTGGCGATAAACCAGCGTGCGGACATGCACAATCGATGCAACGAGCAGAAACAAGGCAAGCAGATAAGCCGCATAAGCCCAGCGTGTTTCCCACCAGGCGGGTAGTACCGTTATCAACAGCTCTCGGGGTTGTTCATTCCACAGTCCGTCATTATTGGCGGTTTTAATCCGCAGCCTGTATGAACCGGGATCCAGGTTGGTATATGCCAGCGAGCGGCTTGCATCCGCCTGGCGCCAGTCCTGATCAAACCCGTCCAGCAAGTAGGCATAACGATTGTTTTGCACATTACTGGTGTTGAGCGAGGAAAACCGTAGCCAGAAGCTTGAGTGCTTATGAGTCAAGGTCAGTTCCCGCGCATAGGCGATATCCGTATGAAGCGGCGCATTCGGGCCTATCGCTATATTCCCGCCGCCATTGATACGCAAGTCGGTCAACAAAACTTCGGGGCGAAGCGGGTTGTCTTGTACCTGTTGCGGGAAAAAGCTGTTGTAACCGTGTTTACCGCCAAAGAACATCTCCCCCTGTGGGCTGAGATAAGCGGTATTTCGAAGAAATGCCTTGCCCTGCAGGTTATCGTAGCGATTATAGGTGCGGAACTTACCCGATTCTGGGGCAAATCTGGTTAAGCCGTTGTTACCGCTTAACCAAAGGTTTCCCTCAGCATCATCGAGAATGTCCATGATCAGGTCGCGTGCCGTGACTTGCTTGTCATCAACCGTGACAAAATTCCCGGTAGTGGCTTCGTAATAGCTCAGCCTGTCGGTACCGATCCACATCCTACCCGTGCGATCCTCGCGAAGGGAGAGGATATTGTTACTGATCAGCCCGTTGCGCCCTGGCTCAAAGTTGTGGATGTTACCGTTGCGGGGATCGATTCGGCTCAACAGACCATCGCCCCCGATCCAGATAGTGCCGTCTGACGCCACCTCAACGGTGGTTGCCAGGTCGCTGCCCAGCCCGTTGATATCACCATCACTTGTACGGTAGCGGGTTATCTTGCCTGTTTCGGGAACGAAATGATCCACGCCGAAACCGTAGGCTGCCCCCCACAAACCGCCTTCTGAATCCATTGCCAGGTCCTGTAAGGTTCCATCGAGCATGCCGATGTTTTCCACTGACTGGTATTTCGGACGCTTGAATTCACCGCTGGCGGGATCGAAATGATCCAGTCCCCGCTTGGTGGCGAGCCACAAGCCGCCGCCTCCATCCGGCACGATATTGAAGACAATATCGCGATCTATCGCATCCGCGTCGTGCTCATCGTGGCGAAAATGGCGATAACGCTTACGGGCCGGGTCGAGTCGATTGATACCGGAACCCTGGGTGGCGACCCAGAGATGCCCTGAGTCATCCATGTAGAATGCGCTAATGTTCGGCCCACTCAGGCTTATGGGATTGCCTGCCTGGTACAAATGTTTTGCAAAACGGTGTTCGATCGGATCGTACTTGCTGATGTTGTTTTCGCAGGCTACCCAGATTATCCCGTTACGATCTTCCAGCACCTGCCAGACGGTATTGTCCGCCAGTGAAGTAGGATCGGTTGGATCGTGCGTATAGCTTTGGAACAGCCCGGTTTTCCGATCAAGCAACGCCAATCCTCCCCCCCAGGTCATAACCCACAGCCGCCCCCGGCTGTCTTCATACAGTCGCGTTACCGTATCGGAAGGCAGGCTTGCGCTGTTACCCGGCTGGTTTTTGTAGTGTTTGAATCCATCCAGGGCGGGATCATAGCGATCAAGGCCTGCTTCAGTGGCAAGCCATATTGCGCCTTGTCGGTCGATCAACAGCCCCCAGAGGTTGTTGTGGCTCAGACTGTAAGGCATATCGGCATCGTGCCGATACTGTTTGAAGCTGTTGTTTGCCTTGTCGAAGACTGTAATGCCACCGCCGTAACTTGCTAGCCACAGCCGTCCCTCGGCATCCTCCTGGATGCCGGAGATGTTGTCAGCACTCAGGTTGCTGGGATTTTCTGGATCCGGGATATAGCGGGTGAAACTGCCATCCGGGTTGAGGCGATCCAGGCCCGACTCGGTACCCGCCCAGATGACGCCATCGCTATCCTGGAACAGGTCCCAGACGTTGTTGTGGCTCAGACTGTTGGGATCATCCTTGTCGTGCCGATAGTGGATATAACGTTCATGCTCTAGATCGATACGGGTCAGACCACCACCCCAGGTGACCGTCCATAACATGCCGTCACGATCCAACAGCAGGTCCCAGACCCAGTTGTCGCCAATGCTGTTGCTGTCGTTCGGGTCATGAAAATAGGTTTTGATTTCGCTGCCATCAAAGCGGTTCAGCCCAAAACGGGTACCGAACCAGATAAAGCCTGCCGCATCCTGCACGGTCGAATAAACTTGAGGGCTGGAGATACCATCTTCCACAGTCAGCTGAGAAAAGAGAAGTTGTTCTGCTTGTGGTGCCTGGAGGTTGCTCTGCGCGAACCCTTTAATCGATATTAAGCACAGCAACAAGCCGAATAACAATGCACCTATTGCGTGTAAATGACGGATAGCCACCGTTATTTACCAGGCAAAATTCAGGCTGACACCAGCGGCGACGGCACGGCCTCCGCTGGCACCTGTATCAAACACCTCTGAACATGCGAGCTCAGCAGTAATAGCTGAGGTTTCCTCTTCTGCATAAAATGCCACAAAAAATTTTACGGTATCTGAGTGGTGATAATCCCAACCAGGCGTATAGCTGACTCCTCCATAATTGTCGGTATCCGCCAGCATTGCCCTGGATGTCTGCTTGCCATAGTCGTAAGAAACAAAGGCAGCGGTGGAACGATCACCATCGCCGCCATAGCCTCCTGAATTCTCCGTGTCGAAAACCTCTGTTTTGATACCAATGAAAGGTGTCGTCCAATAGATTTCATATTGTGGGGCGTCGGCATCATGATCCCAGGTATCCTGAAACTCCAGATTTGCCAGATCTACAGGCGTAAATAAATGAAAACTTACCTTTTGATTATCAGAAAGTTCATGCTCGAAATTGATGCCGATTTGCGAGTAGGCATCCCGCAAGCCGGTATATTTTTTTACTTGCGCTGTTGCTTTGTCAGGTTCAACGTATTCAGCGTGAATGTTTAAGTTGGCACAGGCTGAAACATCAAGCGCCTGTACGCTCTTAATTGCAGTCGGAGCAATACACAGCGCGTCGAGGTTAATTGCCTTCCATCGCAATGGCAGGATAATCTGATGCATCGGATTATGAGCAATATCTTGAGATGCCATGGTGCAACGGTCTCCTATATCTGCCATAGATACCCCAAAAGAAACATGGGGATACTCTTTATCCAGCCCTGTTGAATAGGATAAACACACTGCTCGGCTTACCTGCATCATCGGGTTCGTGATCGGGTTCGTGTGTAGACGCGGTTGGGCTCGCCAGATCGGCGCAACTTCAGCTTTCGTCTCTCGGTGACTAATCCTATCCGGATCCGCACCAGTCACCCTTCTAGTTCAAGGCGCTGGATGCTGTTCCACCAGGGGAGATGACGTCCGACCTCTTTCCCTTTCTGCCCCAGAAAATACTCAGTTGCCCTGAGCTGTTTACGTGGTTGGACAATGCTGTAAGTACAACTAGAGAATAGTCTTATCATCCCTGCATTTCAAGGCAGTAAATCGGATTCCGAATACGCTCGAAATATACGTCAACGCGCCTTGTCGCCAGGGCGCATTCCGGATGCGCAACGCCTCCGTTTTTAGGCGCAAGATAGAAGGCATGAATGGCTGACCAACTCCTGGTAGTTTGTGTCAATCAATGTCTGGCACATGGGCAGCAATCCTGCGCTGGTAGCGGTAGTTACGATAGAAAAGTTCGTGGGCAGTTTCAGTCGGAAATCCAGAGGGGTGAATAGATTGAGGCCAGAGTGGGCTATATCAGGCGTATCCTGCCTTGATGTACAAGGGTGTTGCGTTTATTCTTCTTACAGTTAATCTCGAGCGAGATGAGTTGGTTCCTGGGGCGTGTCATGGTATGTTCCTCCCATTAAAGTTTAATGGCACTGAGACTGAATTTAGGTCAACAGTTTGATTTGTCAAAAATCATGGAAGGTCTTAATTCTTGTTCCCGTTAGTTAAAGAGTTTTGACCCCTTTACTCGTACCTCGTTACTTTAGCCGCAAATGCGTGGATTGCTAGACCTGACCTCGCAGTTCGCTTCGGTAATGTTAGCTGCAATTAGATTTCTTCCCAAAAGTCTTTATGTTGATCTTCTGGCTGCCGGGGTATTAGTTATTGAAATTTTCGTGTCGGAGGCGAGCAAATCAACACGATGAATACACACGATAATTGGTGTCGATTCACTTGCCTAACTGGTAAAGTGGTGGATGCAGGAGTAAAGGAGGAACAGTGAAAAACAGAAATGTTTGGATTCGCATCGGGATATTTGTTGCTGGCCTGACAATCCTGGGCGCAATCATTTACCAGGCCGTTCACATAGAAAAACCGACAGAATCCCAGGTGGCTGAGTCTGAAAAAATTACTGTCGAGAATTCTAATCATTGGATTGCACTGGTGATTGAGTTCACCAACGCCGAACATTCGAAGCAGTATCTGGAGGGTGCCCGCGAGGAAGCAAAAAGGCTGGGAGTGCGCCTTGAGATCCTGGATGCAAAAAGTAACAGAAAAATGATGGCGCATATGATCGACGATGCAATATTGCGTGACGCCGATGGGGTCATGATCTCACACGGATCGCCCGAAGCGCTAACTGCAAGCGTCAAACGCAGCATTAACCGGGGCATCCCTGTCGTAGCTTTTGACTGTGAGATCCCGCTTTCCGAAGTCACAAAGATTGACCAGGATGACAAGCAGATCGCAGAAATGAGCCTGAGGCGGATCCTGACAAATACGGGTGGCAAGGCTAATCTGGTTTTGATATGGGTGGGGGGGTATGCGCCAATGGATAAAAGGATGAAGGTTTATCGCAGCTTCATATCTGAACACCCCGGGTTGAAAGAGGTGGTCCGATTCGGGGAAGCTACCGCCGATACCGCCATGTACACGCAAATCAACATGAAGTCGGTTTTGGACTTTCATCCCGTCGGCACTATCGACGTGGTTTGGGCAACCTGGGACGAATTTGCCAAAGGAGCGGCTCAGGCCATAAAGGATGCGGGGAGAACAGAAATCAAGCTTTACGGTATAGACGTCTCCAACGAAGACTTAAAATATTTGCAAGACCCGAATAGTCCCTGGGTAGAGACGGTTGCTGTTGATCCTAGAAGTATCGCAAAGGTCCAACTACGGTTGCTCGTCCGCGCAATAAAGGGGGAGAAGATTCCAGAGCGTTACTCCCTGACGCCGCGGCTCGTCACTAAATCCATGCTACCAAAAGATGTTCAAGTGACGATGGATAATCTGCATAAGTACGTTCCAGACTGGGGAAAAACAGAAGAGTTCGAGGTCAATCAGTGAAAACGCTGTATATCTGCTTGTAAAGTGAAATGCGATGATTTTCGATATATTCAAGTCATCTATCAGCTGGCGGCTCTATGCGGTTTTTTTAACAATTGTCTTATTGATGAGCGCATTGGGTGGTTACGCCTATTACTATAAAACCAGAGACGCGAAAGTTTATGACAGGATTATTTCGAACCTGAGCAATATCAACAAGACGCCACGGCAGGTTACAGAGGTGGTAAATGAGGTATTGCTTTACCAGAGACGTCCGGAAAAGGAGCGCAAAAACAATATACAGAGATCAATCAGTACTCTCATCAATAATTCTAGAGTGCTACTACGGCAGACGGACAGCGCTCACGAAAATAGCATCCATATTGCAATGGGTATCAAAAAAATCCTCAGTAATCTTGGAAGCATCTCCAATGAGACTTTAAAGCAGATCGATGCCAACGACTTTTCAACCAGGCTTATCGAGAACATTGATGAGCTGAACATTGTCGTTGATGTCTACAAGACGAACGTAGAACGGTATGTTTCAAGCGAGTTGTTATATGCCGCTAAGCTGCGCCAGGAGATCGCCCGAGTGAACAGGACGCTCGGTTTTCTCCTGATTATTTTTATCTCTCTTGGTGTGTTGTTTCTGTTTCTGTTGTTCATCCTGGTGCGCAGAAGAATCATAGACCCCATTCGGATTTTGGAGAAGTCCGTCAAAGGATTTCAGGAAAACGTCGCCATTCCAAGGATACATGTAACTACCCATGATGAAATCGGGAGTTTGTCCAATGCTTTCAATGCCATGGCGGACAAGCTTAAAACATCTATGGAAGAGTTGCGTGAAAGCGAAGAAAAATTCCGTCGATTAATCGAAGGACTCTCTGCCAGATACTTTTTCTATTCCCATGGTACGGACGGTATTTTTACGTATCTGAGTCCTTCTGTCGAAAAAGTGCTGGGGTACTCGCAAAAGGAATTCGAGACCCATTTTTCCACGTATCTTACTGATAGCCCCTTGAATAATGCCGTGGCTTTCTATACACAAAACAGTATACAGGGGATACAGCAGCCACCCTATGAACTGGAGATATGGCACAAGGATGGCAGGGTGCGACTGCTTGAGGTTGTGGAGTCTCCCGTGTTTAGCCCCCAAGGGGAGGTTATAGCGGTTGAAGGTCTTGCACACGATATTACCGAACGAAAACAGGCTGAGATGGAACTGGAAAAACACCGTGACCACCTGGAAGGACTGGTCAAGGAGCGGACCATCGAAATTGAAGCCAAAGCCGGTGAACTGGCCATAGCCAAAGAAAAGGCAGAAGCAGCCAACATGGCAAAAAGTATCTTTCTGGCGAATATGAGCCATGAATTGCGCACACCACTGAACGCCATTCTCGGCTTTTCCGAGTTAATGGCCAAGGATTCCGAGTTAAGCAGAGAACAGCGCAAAATTTTGGGAATCATAAACCGTAGTGGCAAGCACCTATTGGAACTGATCAACGACGTACTGGAGATCGCCAAAATTGAATCGGGAAGGATGGAACTGGAGATCGCTCTTTTTGATTTGGAAGGAATGGTCAGGGATGTGGTTGACTTGATGCACATACGCGCGCAGCAAAAAGGATTGACGCTGGCCTTTGAGCGGCTGTCTGTATTTCCCCGCTACATTAAAGGGCATCAGGTTCGGATACGCCAGATTCTGGTCAATTTGATAGGCAATGCTCTGAAGTTTACCGAAAAGGGAAGAGTGGCTGTTCGCCTGGGGATAAACGAGAACCTTCAAAATCATCTGCGGATCGAAGTGGAGGATACCGGTTCGGGAATTACCCTGGAGGAGCAGGAAAACGTTTTTGAACCGTTCGTCCAGTTGGTGGAGGGGCGGGACAAAGGGGGCACTGGTCTTGGTTTAAGCATTGTCCACCGATATGTAGAACTGATGGGTGGCGATATCAGCGTACGGAGTACACTCGGGAAAGGGTCGCTGTTTAAGGTCGATCTGCCATTTGAGTTGGCGGATGCGTCCGAAATAGAGAAACTGAGGGGGGCGGAACAGGAAGTCATCGGAATACATCCCGATCAACCTTCCTATCGCATGTTAATTGCCGAGGACCAGGAGGATAACCGGCAGCTTCTCTCGCACATATTGGAAAAGCAAGGCTTTCAAGTGAAAACCGTCGAGAATGGAGAAGCTTGCATTCAACTTTTTAAGAAGTGGCATCCCGATCTAATCTGGATGGATTGGTATATGCCGATCATGGATGGCGTGGAGGCGACCCGCCGCATACGGGCGCTTCCCGGGGGGAAAGAGGTGAAGGTCGTTGCCGTTACGGCATCAGCCTTTTTGGAGCAGGAGAGGGAAGTCAGAGGGATGGGGATGGACGATTTCATTCGAAAACCCTACCGCTCCAGTGAAATATACGCCTGTCTCTCCCGCCAGTTAGGATTCGCATTTATCCACGAAACCATCGAAGCGAAAGAAGAATCGGCTGGATCGGTGGCACCGGAAATGCTAGCGGTATTACCGAAACTGCTTCGCACCAAACTGAAAGAGGCGCTGATAAGCCTGGACAGCGCGTTGATCGCCGAAGCGCTCAGTCAGGCGGAGGCGGTGGATTTGGCTTTGGTGGAGGAGTTAAATCGGCATGTGATGGTTTATGACTATCCGGCCATTTTGACCGCTCTGGAAAAGCTGGAAACTTCCCAATGAGATGACCAAGGTTGACGCATGCGTGAGTCATGCGTTTGAGGAGTGCTGCCCCGCGTGAGAGTCGGGGCCAGGCCATGCTTTTAGCCTTTGATGAGATCCAGTAATGCTAAAAGCAAGACATTGACACCAATATTCTTACTGAAGTTACCTGGATGAGTGAAATAGGTGTGATTGACTGTCTTGTCAAAGAAGCGGTCGTTCAGTTACACGAAATCAGGTCACGGTGAACGATCCCTATCGACCCGAAACGGCCATTTAGGAAACAGAACAGTGGGCCACATTACTTATAAAATCTTGATCAAAAATCAAAGGCCTAATCCGCAGCTGGGTTGTCCTTGCGAGCGTTAGCGCGGCAGGAGTGCTACAGGGAGGTAGCGTTTACGAAACCAAGGGATGTAATCTCTTTCAAATCTACCACCTGACCGGATTATGGTTTCACACGCCTTAGCTTTCCTTGCTCCGTAGTGTCTTTCTAAAAGGCGTGCGAGTCACTTCTTTCCAACAGCTGAAAGAAGTAACCAAGAAAAGCCGCCCCGCACAAGCCCTTATCTCGTCAAAAGCACGGTCAAATCGCGGTCGGGCCAGACGCGTTCCAGACGCGACTGTCCCTCAAATGGCATCCCTCGGCTTTGACTCCTGTGTCGCCCTACCTCCTGCGTCCTTGCAGTCGTGCCATTTGACCACGATTTGACCGCACTTTTGCCGCGGGCTTGAAGGGGGATTAAAAAAATAAGATTTAAAGCAGAGCCTGGAATCTCTATTAGGTTTAAAGCCATGAATGAGGACAAATTATGTTCTTATTTCTTGTTAGGGCAAAAGACAAGACTTGACCCCAGAGATGCGATGTCGCCATTTAACACCTTAGTTTCGACGGATGCGCAACCGTGAAAGAGCAGCGCAAAGCCCAATGCAGTCAATCGATTCACTACCCCGCACCGCCCCAAGACTAGTTGCTCAAAGCAAGTCGATCGCCTGAGACAGTCCGCGCAACAGGATCATAGCTGCCAAGATTGACTTCCTTGCCCAAATCCGATGGCAATACCGAGAATTCAATGCGGATCTCAGTGGACTCCGTCTTTGTCCCTTGGCCGGCAACCAGCGCAATCACGGAGTCGCCGCGTATGACTTTACTGGCTTCCTGCCCCAATACCTGATATCTGCCAAGCCCCAATCGCGCACGTATGGCATTCAAGCGAACAGGAACAGTGTAGATATCGGATGTGTCCTTGTCTCGAATCATTACCGCGACATCCTTGTTGCTGTAGAAACCTGGACCAAATAGTGATTCTCCCGCAGCTCGCTCATCCGTTCGTATCGCGATCCTTACCACGGAAGTATAGGGGCTCGGAGTCAAGTTCAGGTCGCTGTAGGTAATGGTCATGCAACCACTTACGATCAGAGATACCAGTAATGCTGAAAAGAGTCTCATTATATTCTCCCTAAATAATTCAAAGTATTCACTGCGGTTATGGTCAACAATGAGTAATCGTGCGAATTACCTGCATTGCCGCTAAATCCGGTTTCATAAATACTGAAACTCAGCACAATATCAAGGGCAAGGTTAACGTCATCAACCTGTCGGGGCCATCCTCACTATGGTTCGGTCAAGGTAACGATTGACTGTTGCCTGAGACCAATACTGGCATGCTCAAGGCTGATTGTTTATGCGCTCGAGGCAAGTACGATTCCATGGCCTTGACGCACTTCTCATATGCAGACACAAATGCGCGCGCCAGCGTGGTGCTCGCGCGGTTGTAGCTCTTGTCTTCCGACGAGCCATGCCATTTCATTTCTTCTGAGACGAATCCTGAGTCGCACTGTTGGTCGACGGAAGCCCCATTGTTTTTCGTAACGGTAACATCCAATACCACTCGCGCCTCGAGTCGAATCACTGCGTCGGCGGGTCCCAACCGATACTCGTAGTCTTTCAGAACGGGTTCAACAATCACCGTATCATTCCCCGTGACTCTGGGCGCCATGGAGTAGTGACGAACTCCACCTTCGAATGCCCGCCCAAATACGGCTATCGCAGAATCACGACAGAAACGACCGGACTCGAAATCAATAACGTTAGCACCGCCCATAAAGGAGTTGGACCTCTTTGCGGTACGCACTTTGTCAGCTTCCGGTTTGGTTACAACCAAGGCCTTGCCGGTAAAAAGCACCGGGATTTTGGAAACTGCATGAGCAACATATGGCTCGTCATATGGGGCAGGGCGCATGATTGTGCAACCACTGATAAATAGAGTCGCAAAAAACATCGACAAAATGTTCATAAATCTATTTTTATTCATAGAGCACCTAGCGAAGTGAAGGAATAGTAAATGAAAGATTACTACCGTTCAAGTCAGGAAGCGTAAGCTGGAAATGATCTGAAAACACCCTATCCCAATAAGGGAAAGCGCCCATTAAAGAAAGTCAGGCAGCTCTTGCCGGGTCGCCCATTAGGCAAATTGTCAAGCGAAGGCACAAAAAAATCCTCCCGATATACCGGGCTGTTATAATCATCGATACATTTAAATCAGCGCACCCGTCTTTTCATAGTAATGGTGACGCAGTAAATGCGCACCAGT
>JBNKUM010000022.1:0-102005 GCA_050298595.1 Gammaproteobacteria bacterium
TTTAAGCCGACGCTTATATTTTGATAAAGCCTTGAGGGTCAGCGATAGGTCATTGCTGCACCTGGTTTCCAGCAGCCGTTCATCCTGGTCGTTGATCACACAGATGTAATGATTGTTTGAATGTAAATCGATTCCGCAATACAGTGCTTTCATGGCAGTCTCCAATGAGTGTTGTTGGAACTTTCATTGTAGCTCCGCCACAAGTCGGGGCGGAGACTGCCTTATGTTTATCAGACTCGTGGATGAGGCAAATGAATCCACCAGCTCAAGATTATCGGTATAACTAAAGGGTAAGCCTTTTGGCATTTTGTTACGCCGGTAGCCTACAAATGGTAGTAACTCACTGGGTTGTGCACGTATTGCAAAGAAGAATGGCTAAAGGGCTATTTGGAAGATATTCAGGGCACGTCCTACGTTGTGGTTCCCCTGAACTCCGATCAAAATTATGAACAATCTTATTACAGCAAGTCTCCGTCCTCTGCGAGAAACTACCTGTTTATAAATAGTAAGAATAATGAGCAACATTGGCTCTTCAAGAACAATAAATATCTGATCGCCGATAAGACTATGCTTTCTGAACATGGATATGGAAACGAAGAGAGTAATATTAGAGCAATTCTTTACCAGATCATAAAGAAGGACACAAATAAAGATAGTCGGCTCACAAGCAAGGATCTTAAAACGATATCAATCTCCCGCCCTAATGGCAGTGGATACCAAGAATTAATTCAAGGAGTTGATATATTTGTGGGAAGCGCACTATCGACGAGAACACCTTGCTTATTGTTTATCAAAAACAAGGTATGGGTTACTCTGCTAATGTCTCGCTTTCCGAATTGGCTATATCCAATGAACAAGAACTACCAAAGGTCAACCCCTAATCACCGTTTATGTAAATTGAGTTATATGACTAATATCGAAATTAAAATTGGGGATATTACTACAGCTGAGACAGATGCAATTGTAAATGCCGCGAATCCAAAAATGTTGGGTGGCGGTGGAGTAGATGGTGCTATCCATAAGGCAGCTGGTCCAAAGCTATTGGAAGCGTGCCGCAAGATTAAGAGTGTAAACGGTATTCGTTGTCCTTTTGGAGACTCAAGAATTACACCGTCCGGTAAACTTCGTTCAAGGTTTGTGATTCACGCGGTTGGCCCAATTTATAGAAACGAAGAAGATCCAGCTAACGTGCTCAGGTCAGCTTACGAAAGCGCTGCCAACTCGCTGTTGAAAATGGCTGCAAATCTATATCCTCCCCTGCTATATCATGTGGCGCTGTCTGGCTGACGGAGAATAGAGATTTTTGAATTTTTTTGTTATACCAATGTTCCCTTATCAGCTATAAATTGCAGAAATTCCATACAACAGGCTGACAGCAGGAAATAAACCTACAATATAAATGATGCCCAATGCAATATAGGGTTATGAAAGGGTTAGAGTTGCTTGATTTAAAAACCCAGGCTACTCGATGTGTTGGGAGGTAGATTGCTAAACTCATTGGTATAGAGTGTCTGGACATTAAATTGGTAACACATCGATAGCCTGGTAACAGGATGATTTTTTAGAGAACCTCTTAAATTATCAAAGGTTCTCAGGGTATTGCAAACTGCCTCATTATTCATTGCTATTCATAAATCCAATCAGATGTAGCAGACTGGTAAATAAATTTAACAGGGCAACAAATAAGGTCACAGTTGCCATGATGTAATTGGTTTCACCACCATGAATAATATTACTGGTTTCAAACAGAATAAGGCCTGACATTAGCAGTACAAACATGGATGAAACCACAATCGATAGCATCGGCATCTCAAAAAATATAGCCGCCAGTCCTGCGATAAAGGCAACTAGAATTCCAGCAAACAGGAAGCTTCCCATAAAGCTGAAATCTTTTTGTGTGATAGAAACATAAGCTGAAAGGCCAATGAAAATAACACCAGTAGACCCCAGTGCTGTCATCACCATTTGTCCACCATTTGGCAGAGACAGATAACTGTTAAGTATTGGCCCCAGGGTATATCCCATAAAACCGGTTAGTGCGAAAACAAAAACCAGTCCCAGTGCACTGTTACGAAAGTGACTGGTGGCAAATAGTAATCCGAAGTATCCGCCCAGAGTCAGTAATATTCCTGGGTGAGGTAAATTAAGGACCATGGTGATGCCTGCTGTCATGGCACTAAATAAAAGGGTTAATGACAGTAGTGCATAGGTATTTCTTAATACCTTGTTTGTGCTTATGGCAGACGATGCTGCCGTATAAATGCTATTGTTAGTCAATGTACTCATGATTCAATCCTCTCTTTATAAGCTTGGTTCAGGCAGTGCCATCCAGGATTTGGTCTGGCCCTTTTTCAGCAAACGACCTTTATCGCGGATACGAGATAATTTTCGTACTACCGATTGAGCTGCCCGGTGTGCGGCTCGATCAATCGCGCTATATAGATCATTTTTTACTTCTTTAATCACTACATCCGGTGAGTTGGGCATTTCGATCTGTATATGACAGCATTTATCTTCTCCACCGCGCGGCCCATTGATGTCTGATATCCACACCTTTACACGCTGGATATGTGCATTCTTTATATCTAATGCGTAGCCCAGGCGCTGCTTAATACGTCTTTTCAACGCTCCGGTTAATGCGAATCTACGACTTTGTATATCTATCTGCATTTCAGTTTCCTCTTACTATCGGTTGAAACGGGCTTAATCATATATCGCTTTATGCGTCTAGAAAATTCGAATAATATGCATAAACTATTCGTATAAACCGATGTGTTTTCCCTATGATCAATTACAAACATCTGCGTTATTTCTGGGTAGTCGCCAAGTCAGGTAGTATTGCCAGCGCCTCAGAAACCCTGCATTTAACCCCTCAAACCATCTCGGGCCAGATAACTATGCTGGAAAATAATCTGGGTGAAATGTTGTTTAATCGAGTTGGAAGAGGTCTGGAGCTCACCGAAACCGGTAGACTGGTGCTGAGCTATGCGGATGAGATTTTTTCTCTGGGCGGTGAGCTGGAACAAAAAATTCGTAACCTGCCTGAGGGTCGTACTCTGGTATTCAAGGTAGGCATTACAGATGTGGTGCCAAAATCGATAGCCTATCGCCTGTTAACGCCTGCCATGCAGCTTGATATGCCGGTGCGCATTGTATGTCGCGAAGGTGATATCACTTCGCTGTTAGCCGATCTGGCCGTTCATCGGGTGGACCTGGTGATATCAGATGAAACCATTCCCGCTGCAGTCAATGTACTGGGCTTCAATCACCCTTTGGGTGAATGTGGTATCAGTTTTCTGGCTGCGCCAAAAATTACCAATCAACTGGATGGTGAATTTCCTGAGAATCTCATGGGCGCACCTTTTTTACTCCCCGGCGAATCTACGGTAGTACGAAATCGACTGGTACAGTGGCTGGACAAGCACCATATCCATCCCCAAATTGTTGGGGAATTTGATGACAGCGCACTGATGAAGGCTTTTGGTCAGGCTGGCACTGGTGTTTTTATTTCCCCCACGCCCATCGCCGATGAAGTTGCAAGTCAATATGGTGTAGTGGTCATTGGTAAAACAGAACAGGTACGTGAAGAATTTTATGCTATTTCGGTAGAACGAAAAATATCCCACCCTGCAGTCACCGCGATTACGGAAATGGCTCGCGAATGGTTATTTAAAGATTCTTCTTTATAACTACTTATTCAGTAAGACTTGAATTATTTTGAACAACTCTTAAAGGCCGCTGACTATCAATCTCCAACATACCCTCAAGATTGTACTGGCTAGTTGATTTTGCAATCAGCGAGTCTGGTCGCTTGATTTAGAACTCACTACCTTCATTGATCAAATGCATCTGTTGTTGAGATTGCTCCTGGTCGTTTTCAAATTCAGGAAGATTGTTGAATACGGTAATTAATCCATCGGTCCAGAATTGTTCCAGAGCGGTTAGGTATTCACCATGCGGTTCGAATCTGCTGTGTGTGTCTAGCTTGAAATCACCAGCCTGATAGGTAGATAACTCAAAAGGCGCTCCTACAGTAAGGTTTGAGTTTGCCGTTGAGGTTAAGGAAACCAGAGCCAGTTTAGCTGCATTTTTCAGGGGCAGGTGATAGTTAAGCACCCTATCTAAAACTGGCTTGCCATATTTGGTTTCTCCAATCTGCAGATAGGGTGTAGTCTCAGAGGTTTCTATGTAATTGCCCTGCGGATAAATCATCATCAGACAATGTGGCTGCCCCTGTATTTGACCACCCAGAATAAATGAAGACTCTCCGCTCACGCCAGCCTGCTGTAAAGGAGAGTTATGGCTTTGCTGTACATTAAGGCTAACTCGACCAATATAGTCTGCTGCTTCAAACATATAACGTGCAGTTAACAGACTCTCACGGCTTTCGCTAAAGTCGAGATCGCGTTTTATTCGATTGATGATCTCCTGAGTCGTAGCCAGGTTGCCTGCAGATAATATGACAAATAGTCGATCATTGGCGGGTGTAAAAACATGCATTTTGGAATAGGACGTCACATAATCGGTACCCGCATTGGTCCTGGAATCCGATGCAAATACCAGCCCATCCTTCAGGCACATTCCAACGCAATAGGTCATAAGTCTTGATCCGAGTGAGAATTTTGTTTTTTTATTTTACACAACCATAAATTCTAATAAATAAGCTTAAAACAAATTAATTCACCGCCGAGAATTGAATAGTTATTGACACAAACTCACAATAATGACAGTTTACACTGCATCCGGAATGGTGCGATTTTCTTTGTTGAAACAATAACTTAAGTTGCATATTTGCACCAATCTAAGGAATTAGTTGTCTTAATGCACCAAAACTAAACATAAAAAATCTATGGCCATAAGAATTGCTTTACAACACAGAACGGAATATTACTTTGACCGTCCGGTTAATTTGTCACCTCATCTGATTCGTTTAAGACCCGCGCCTCATACTCGAACCCCAATCCATCAGTTTTCCATCAAGGTGGAGCCTGATGAATATTTTCTCAACTGGGTACAGGATCCATTCGGAAATTTCATAGCGCGTTATGTATTTCCAGAAAAAACCAGAAAACTGATCGTTGATGTCAATCTCGTTGCCGATATGGTGACGATTAATCCTTTCGATTTTTTTGTAGAGAAGGAAGCGGAAAAATATCCTTTTGAGTATGAAGAGCAGCTAAAAAAAGAGCTGGCTCCGTATTTTGAGATAAAGGAGCAGGGACCTTTACTGACTGCACTGCTTGAAGAGTTAAATAAATCTGAACTCGGTATCGCAGCTACCAAAGCAAACGATCAAGATGAAGATATCGAGAAAGCACATATTGTTCATTACCTGGTCGCGCTTAACTCATTTATTCAACAGCACATTGATTACACCGTCCGTATGGAGCCGGGTGTACAAACCTGTGAAGTTACTCTGGAGAAAAAACTGGGCTCCTGTCGTGACACGGGCTGGTTGATGGTACAGGTTTTACGCAATATGGGGCTGGCAGCTCGTTTTGTATCAGGTTATCTGGTGCAGCTTGCAGCCGACCAGAAATCACTGGATGGTCCTTCCGGGCCTGAGAAGGATTTTACCGATCTGCATGCCTGGGCCGAAGTTTTCATCCCTGGTGCAGGCTGGATTGGTCTGGATCCAACCTCTGGACTGTTTGCTGGGGAGGGACATATTCCTTTAGCCTGTACGCCTGATCCGGTCAGTGCGGCACCTATAGTCGGAGCCACCGATAAATGCGAGGTTACCTTCAAGTTTAAGAATGAAGTATCCCGCATACACGAAGATCCGCGCGTAACCAAACCCTATACTGAAGAACAGTGGAAAGCGATTGAGCAACTCGGTCATGAAGTCGATGCAAAGTTAAAAGCAAAGGATGTCAGGCTTACCATGGGTGGAGAACCCACCTTCGTTTCTATTGATGATATGGATAGCGCCCAGTGGAATACCGCAGCTTTAGGTGAGCATAAGCTCAAGCTGGCACAGGATTTATTCCTTCGCATACGGGATAGCTATACGCACCATCCCTCGTTACATTATGGTCAGGGAAAATGGTACCCGGGTGAACAGTTACCGCGTTGGGCATTAACCTGTGCCTGGCTAAAGGATGGAAAGTCGATCTGGAAAAGACAGAAACATTTTGACTCGCCCACCTCTAATTCAAAATATACCACGCAACATGCTGCTCGACTGGTATTACGCATAGCAGCGCATCTTGATCTGGGTAAGGAAAACATCAAGGTAGCCTTTGAAGATATGCCTTACTACCTGTGGAAGGAGGGCACCTTACCCGATAATGTTAGCGTAAAAGATAACCGCCTCAGCGATGAAATGGAACGTGCTCGTATCCGTAGAATTTTTGATCAGGGCCTGTCGACCATAGCGGGTTATAGTTTGCCCCTGGCCTGGGATGAAACTGCCAGGAAATGGGCATCAAACCCCTGGACATTCCGCCGCAAGCGTATGTATCTATTACCCGGTGATTCTCCCATGGGCTATAGATTACCTCTGGACTCTCTGAAATGGGAACCCGAAAAACAACGCCAGAAACTAATTGATAAAGATCCTTTCGACGAATTTAATCATTTGCCCGAGTTACGAGATCGCCTGCATGTGATTCTTGATGAAAATCTTCAGCCCTGGAAAGAAGATAATCAGAAGCAGGAACAGGATGCAGCTCAGAAAACAGAGGAGAGTGAATTCATCCGCACAGCCCTGTGTGTTGAACAGCGTAATGGACATTTATACGTATTCCTGCCTCCCATGACCAAACTGGAAAACTATCTTGATCTGGTTAATGCGGTTGAAGCTTCTGCAGTAGAGCTTGGCATTAAAGTTATGCTGGAAGGTTATGAACCACCGTTTGATCCAAGACTACAACGCATTCAGGTGACCCCTGACCCAGGTGTAATAGAGGTCAATATCCATCCTTCAGAAAGCTGGGATCAACTGGTTAAAAATACAACCGTGCTGTATGAAGAGGCCAGGCAGTCGCGCCTGAGTACCGAAAAATTTATGCTCGATGGTCGCCATAGTGGCACGGGTGGTGGTAATCACATTACTATTGGTGCGGCTAACCCTGCAGATAGCCCTATTTTACGCCGGCCTCACTTATTAAAGAGTCTGGTGACCTACTGGCAGAATCACCCTGCATTGTCGTATCTGTTTTCCGGCTTATTTATCGGCCCCACTTCGCAATCTCCACGCGTTGATGAAGCACGCGATGATGCCCTGTATGAACTGGGTATAGCACTATCAGAAATGACGCGCGATGAAAGCACATCGCCGTGGCTGGTTGATCGTCTAATGCGCAATCTGCTGGTCGATATTACGGGTAATACACATAGAGCGGAATTCTGCATAGACAAACTGTATTCACCCAATGGCTCAGCTGGACGTCTGGGTCTGGTCGAGTTCCGTGGTTTTGAAATGCCCCCGCATGCACAGATGAGCTTGATGCAGGCACTTTTGTTGCGCTCTCTCATTTCACGCTTCTGGGATAAACCTTACGAACAGAAACTGGTGCCCTGGGGAACAGAGCTGCATGATCGCTTTATGCTGCCGCATTATGTCGAGCGAGATATGCAGGATGTGATCAATGATATGCGTCGAGAAGGATTTGATTTTGATTTTTCCTGGCTGGCTCCGTTTATTGAATTCCGCTTTCCTCGCTATGGTGTGATCAATATTGGTGATGTAGAAATTGAATTACGCTTTGCAATCGAACCCTGGAATGTACTGGGAGAAGAAGTGACCGCTATGGGTACTGCAAGATATGTTGACTCATCTGTGGAAAGATTACAGGTTAAGGTTAAGGGAATGACCGAGACGCGCCACCTGATTACCTGTAATGGTCGTAGAATTCCGTTACAGAATACCGGAACCCGAGGAGAATATGTCGGTGGTGTGCGCTACAAGGCATGGCATCCACCTTCAGGCTTACACCCTACGATTGTGACTCAGGCACCTTTAACGTTTGATTTAGTCGATAACTGGAATAAAAACTCACTAGGCGGCTGCACCTATCATGTGGCACATCCCGGTGGGCGTAGTTATGAAACATTTCCCGTTAACGCCAATGAAGCCGAGTCAAGAAGACTTGCTCGTTTTCTTCAACAGGGCCACACCGGTGGCAAGATTGAAGTTCCGGAAGAACCCGTTAATCCGGATTTTCCTCATACTCTAGATTTACGCACCCGTACTGCAAAAGGAGGTCGTCCATGACTATAAATTTTGATGCCTTTCAAGAACAACCTTTTTTTGATGAATTGATTACACCCAAGGGTAACGCGCGTGCCTATGCTCGAAAGCTGTATAGCTTCATCAATAAGCTGGATGATTCCGAACTGGATGACCGGCAAAAAGGCGCTGAACTGGCAATTAAGCAAATGGGTATTACCTTCCGAGTATATTCCAAGGAAGAGGGTGCTATAGATCGAGCATGGCCATTCGACATTATTCCGAGAATTATTCCCCAGAGTGAATGGAGAAAAGTAGAGGAGGGCCTTAAGCAGCGAGTGACTGCATTGAATATGTTTATCGATGATCTTTATCATGATCAGAAGATTATTAAAGACAAGGTGTTTCCGGCATCGGTACTGGCAGAATCGGTTAACTTTCGTGAACAATGCGTTGGCATAAATCCACCGTTAAACATCTGGGCACATATCTGCGGCTCTGATCTGGTGCGTCATAGTGATGGAAAAATCTATGTGCTGGAAGATAACCTGAGGGTACCTTCTGGTGTTTCTTATATGCTGGAAAATCGACTGGTCACCAAGCGTGTTTTCCCTGAACTTTTTGAAACCTACAGTCCATTACCGATCGATAATTATCCTGCCGAACTTTTCGATATGCTGACCTCCTTGTCTCCCAGGCCAGGAGATAGTCCAGAGATCGTGGTGATGACACCAGGTATTTATAACTCTGCGTATTTTGAACATGCTTACCTTGCACAGCAGATGGGTTGTGAACTGGTTGAAGGACGAGACCTGATCGTTCAGGATGACGATTGTGTGTATATGCGCAATATAGAAGGTCTTAGTCGAGTTGATGTTATCTATCGCCGAATCGATGATATGTTCATCGATCCAGAAGCCTTTGATCCGGATTCCATGTTAGGTGTACCCGGCCTGATGCGGTCGTGGAAGGCAGGTAATGTCGCACTGGCCAACGCCCCTGGTGCAGGTGTTGCAGACGATAAGGTGGTTTATTCTTATGTGCCGGATATTATTAAATACTATCTGGATCAGGATGCGATAGTGCCTAATGTTCCAACCTGGAGATGTATGGATAAGGATTCTTTACAATACGTACTGGAGCATCTGGACGAGCTGGTGGTAAAACCAGCAAATGAGTCAGGTGGGTATGGCATGTTGATTGGCCCCGCTTCTACCAAAGCTGAAAGAGATGAATTTAAGCTACTCATCAAGGCTGATCCTCGAAATTATATTGCTCAACCGACTCTGGGTATATCGACGGTTCCAACAGTAGTTAAGGGTACCGTAGAACCACGCCATGTTGATTTACGTCCTTTTATATTGAGCGGAAAAGAGATAGATGTGACAACAGGAGGATTAACTCGTGTTGCACTTAAAAAAGGTTCACTAGTAGTTAATTCATCTCAGGGTGGCGGTAGTAAAGACACCTGGGTAGTGGCAGATTAACAGGGGGAATAGAATGCTTTCAAGAGTAGCAGAAACCATTTACTGGATAGGGCGTTATCAGGAGCGTGCTGAGAATACTGCGCGCCTGATCAAGGTAAACACTAATCTAACACTGGATTTACCCAAAGGGATTATTCCTGACTGGGAACCCTTAATTACCATCTTAGGTTGTGATGAGCTTTATCACCAGGCACATCCAGAATTAACTGAAAGAAGGATAGTCAATTTTCTTATCAGTGATGAGAATAACCCTGTGTCGATTTTATCATCACTAGGATTGTTACGTGAAAACGCCCGTACTATTCGTGAGATATTACCCAGAGAAGGGTGGGAGCATATTAATACTATGTATCAACGTGCAGTTGAAAACAAAAGTTTGAGCTATGCACGTAAAGGTAGACATGAATACCTTGATTTGATTATGGTCTCTCTGCAACAGTTGACTGGACTACTTGCAGGTAGCATGAACCATGATCTGGCTTATGATTTTCTGAATATGGGGCGCAAACTGGAACGCGCAGACATGACCACACGTATTATCGATGTTCGATCTGAAAATACTATTCCAGACGATGTACCTGAGTTGAAACCCTTCGAAGATATGTTATGGATGAGTATGCTGAGATCCCTCAGTGGTTATCAGATGTACCGTCAGAGTAAACAGGCAAGGATTCGGCGCAACGATGTCTTGAACTTTTTGTTTTCACACTCCAGTTTCCCTCGTGCGGTGAGCTATTGTGTTGAAGATATGGCGCATGATCTTGATGACTTACCTAATAGTGACGGTTGTAAAAAGCATATAAAAATTCTGCAAAAAATCCTTAATCCTTCAGAGCGAAAGGATTTGGATAACAATGAGTTACACGAATATATCGATACTATTCAGCTACATTTAGCCAATTTACATAATGAGATAAGTGTCACATATTTCCCTCAACAAGCCTGATCAATACTTACAGACTTGATTATCCCTGATTTATATCTATATTAGTCATATCTAATATTAAATCACAGGCAATCAACATGAAAAGAAATGTAGGCGCCACAGATCAGCTAATCCGGATCCTGTTGGCAATGTGTATTATGGCAGTTGGCTTTTATAACCCGGACTATTGGTGGACGTTTATCATTGGAGTGATCATCCTTATGACTGGAATTGGTTCTTTATGCCTGCTTTATTCCATCCTGGGCATTTCAACCTGTCACTCTGAAAACTGTAAAGGTTAATACCAGGGCTAGAGCAGGGACAGAAAGAACCGGAAAGGGTACGTTCTACAGAAATACCCGAAAGCCACCTCAGGTAGATATTTGGGTATTATGAAACAATTTGAACTCATCATATTTGATCTGGACGGACTCCTGATCGATAGTGAACGAATAGCGCTTGAGCAATTTCTACTAACAGCCGAGGAATTCGGCATCGAAATAAATCATAAGATCTATACGCAATGTATAGGTGCCAATGCAAAAAAAGTTGATGAAATATTATCCGCAGCGCTATCTGAGCAAACCGAATACCTGCCTTTTAAAGCTGCCTGGAGGGGTAAATACAAATCGCTGATGGAGAATCATCCCATCCCGCTCAAACCGGGGGCTATTGAAATCCTTAAAGACATTAAATCACGACAGCAAAGAATCTCTTTAGCTACCTCAACCGAAACACCACAGGCCAAAATCAAAATGATTAATGCCGGAATAGCCGAATATTTTGATGCCGTGATCGGAGGGGATCAGGTAACGTTCAGTAAACCAGCTCCTGATATCTTCCTGAGAGCTGCAGAAACATTTAATGTATTGCCTGAAAAATGTCTTGTTCTGGAAGATTCTGAGAATGGCGTGAATGCCGCAATTAATGCAGGCATGAAAGTGATACAGATACCGGATCTGGTAGCGCCATCAGCAGCTCTGAGACAACAGGGGCATATAATCCTGGAAAGCCTTCTGGATGTTATCAATTACAGATTCTGAAGATCAAATTAATGAAATATTGTGATTACTTGTGAACGAATCCGGTGAATTTTTGGCACATTCCTGCCTATTGCACCACACAATACGAATATCTGTTTTCAGGAAAAGTAGTTATTCACATTCCGACCTTTTAGTATTTATTGTTTACAAGTGGGATGCCGCAGCATATTGGCAACACTAATGTATTTTGGTGAAAGACCATTAAGTATTCGCTTTTCCTCTGTGCGTAGACTTTTTGATTCTTCTAGTCTTTGGCTTTTCTCTAATGCAATTGCATACTCATTTAAGTAGCTTGATAACATATATTTTCTATTGTCTGTATCAGTTGGTTTTTTCATCAAAGTGTCATAGGATTTTTCATAACCAGTAACTGACTCTTTAAATTTACCTTGTGCGTAGTAGAGAGCTGCAAGTTCGAAATATGAGCCATTTAAATAATTTTTTTGCTCATTAGTGAGTTTGCCTTCTTTGTTTAAATCATTTCTTAGTGCTATTGCTTGATTTAATAAATCCTCAGCTTCTTCAAGTTTGCATAAATCATGCTTTGCAAGTGCAAGATTATGTAGTGCTTGGGCTTCTTTTTCTTTACCAAGATAACCAATGCGAGTATTTATAAGAGCTCTTCTATCGTATTCTTCAGTTGCTTGAAAATCCCCAGCATTAGAAGCGTCAGCGCCTAGTCTCTGATACTTATGAAATGTGTGGTCAACTATAGGATTTGCACATGAGGCTAGAATACTTGTTGAAGTTAAGAGTAAATAAACTAATTTGATTTTCATTTGTTTCCCTGACAGGTGATTATGTGACACGCACGAATATCGTGATATGTTACATTCGCGAATATTGTGATATGTCGCATTATGTTCTCATTCATTAGTAAAATAAACAATGACCGCCATTGTCAAGGGTTGTCTGATATCAGCACACGTGGAAATGTTGGAACCGGTAAACACGGATATCAGGGTGAAGATGTTAGACAATGGCACAACTGAGACTTATGAGCTGAAAGCCTGGACGACAGCATGCAGGACCAGTCATTATCATTAGCTGGCTGTCTATTAAATCATACAGAAACAAACCGAGCTTCATCAGGTAGCGCGGCCTTAGTCCACGACCCATGGCAGCACGAATGCCATGGGATGGGCAATATGTGACGCTATGTTTAGTAGTCGTTCAATCAGGAAGCTCCTTTCCCGGCATATATAACTTAACTTTATGTTCAGTCAGTATTTTCCGGATCGGGTCTGGGGGCATTCGGTCTGTAAAAAGCGCACTAACCTGGGCAATCGAGCCGGCTCGAACCATAGGTCTTCTGGAAAACTTCGTGTGGTCGGCCACCAGAAAAACCTGTCTTGCATTTTTGATGATAGTTTGTGTTGCGCGTACCTCATCATGGTCGTAGTCAAGTAATGTGCCATCTTCGTCAATGCCGCTGATGCCGATCACCGCGTAGTCAACGCGAAATTGTGCAATCATCTCATTTGCGGACTGTCCGACAATACCGCCATCTCGATTTCTTACACTGCCTCCAGCAACAACCACTTCGAAATCCGAATGGTTGCAGAGCAGGGTTGCCACATTCAAATTGTTGGTAATGAAGCGAAGGTCCTCATGCTGCAACAACTCATAGGCGACAATCTCGGTCGTTGTTCCAATATTGATAAACAGGGAGGAATGCGGGGCAATATGCTTAGAAACCACCTGGGCGAGGCGTTTTTTCTCATTGAGGTTCAACCCCTTGCGCGCTGAATACTCGATATTCTCGACGCTGGAAGGTATGCCTACGCCGCCGTGATACCGGGAAACTTCTCCTGCGTCGGATAAATATGCGACATCACGACGGATAGTTTGCTCGGTTACATCAAATTGCTCTGCCAGTTTGGCTATTGGCACGAAGCCCTGTTGACGAACAAGCGACACAATAGCCGAATGACGAGACTCGGCCGTTTTTGATTTTGCGTCACTGGTAGGCATTTATTTTATTCGCTTACCCGCCTTGAGTGGCCTGACCGACAACCATATACCAGGTGACAAATAACGAACACAGGAAAGCGCCCGGAAGATAGTGACCTGTTCGACGGTAGGCAAAGGTGGAAAGCACGGCGACAAATGCCATCAGGGGCACCAGGTTAATCGAAATAATCAATCGCAGTGGATCGAACATGTGAAACAACAGCGGATCATAGCCGGAAAATAACAGTCCATACTGGATGATCAGAAACAGGACAAAACCACTCGCCAGTGCCGCAATATTGCTCAGGTACTGTAGCAACACACTGTCGCTACGGACTGCAAGTACTGAATGCAAAGAGCGCAATGCAACGACAAAGAAAAAAGTGAAAGGAATCAGGTAAACCATAAAGGCTGCGGCCTGTGCATGACTCATGACCTTGAATGCCAAAAACCAGATCCGGAAATCAACCTCAAAGAAGAAGTCGACCATGGCGACCACATTATAAGCAATCGCGAAGGTTGTCAGCGCCAACGCGGCGGCGCGTATCGGTTGAGCCTGGGGCCACGCCTTGCCAGCACCCTGAAATCGCGTAAGAACTATAATGATGATTGCGTTTAACACTGCCCAGAAGGCGACCTCGCTGGAAAACTGCTGCGACAGGAATGAAGTGGCAGGCAACAACTCTCCCCCAATGCGGCAAAACGGCAGGAAGGTTAACGCGGGTATGAATGCGCCGAGACTGAATGCAGTCCACCAGCGTGCGTCGCGTTTGTCCAGTGAGGCGTCATAGCTTGCGCTCAGAGGTGCGAAAACAGGCAGCATTAACAGCTGGCCCAAAACACCCAGCAAAAACACCACGAATCCAATCAGGGCAATCAATGTACCGAACTCCTTCCAGTACCAAATCTGATCGTCGGAAGGTAGCGAAGCCCCCCCGTTCAACGTTTTTTGAAACCAGTCGAGAGCATGACCAATGGCAACCGGATTGATGTGATCCATGGGATGCGTACCCCCTGGGGTATACAGGACGCGCGCAGTACCCTTATCAAGCGACCCGTAGATGTGTCCGGGGTCTATCGATTCATTGATGCCGAAAACTTTTTGCATCTTTTCGCTATTAACCACATTCGAAGACTTGTCGATGCCCCACATGATGCCGGGGAATTCATCGTAGCGACTAAAAACAACCGCCAGGTTGCGAGGAAAGGTTTCGCTTCCTTCGGGAGCAAAGGGTGCTCCTGTGCTCGAGCCTTGCAGGATCAGGGCCTTGTAGCCATCGGGCAGAGCGGCGGCGGCATTGACGACCGTCCAGCCGCCCATGCTGTGACCCTCGAGTCCGATGTTTTCTTTATCAACAATATCCAGGGAACGCAGATATTTGAGCCCATCGATGCCACCAAAGGCGTTGGCAAATGCGGGCGCCTGGCTATAGCCATGTCCGGTCTGGTCCAGCGCCAGCACCACATATCCACGGCGCGCGAACTCGATAGCAAAACCATCCTGCGCCTCACGCGAATTAAAATAGCCATGAACCGCAAGAACGCCAGGTGCGGGTGTTTCTGCGCTAGCATTGGGCGGAATGTAAAGCAGCCCACTCATCTCAGTAGCGTTGGTCCCTGTAAAGCGAACATCCTGGATGCGAATGCCGCCGGCGGTCTGGATGGCGTACGCCAGCCAGCACCCCAACAGTATCATTGCGGCGCCGACAATGATCAGGCGCGTTTTATGGTCGGGTGATGTGGTAGTTGATTTCATTGGGCTCTCATCCTGTACTTAAAGGCTTGTTGTCAGGCTGCTTGTAAAATGTTCTAAAACGAACATAAGGGGTCGTATATTAAATAAGCAAATGATTAATATGGCGAAAATTTACGATTAACCCAGACATTTACAGCGTTATACGGTCTGTTATGGTAGCTAAATATTCGAAAAGGTACAAGATGAACTTCGTAAACGAACATTTCAGGTTATCAACTGCGGCTCATTTCGGATCACTATGCAAGCCAGATCGAAAGAATCAATGGTCTCACAATTAATGAGAGCAGAATCGAACGATTTTGTTTTTGCCCTTCAAAGTGCTTCAACGTGCGGCGGGAAGGTCGGTCAGGTCACCATAGAGTTATCAGCAGGCAAAACCTTAGCTTCTGCCGCTGTGGATGCTACAACCCGACGCATTCCAATATTGTCTTAATCTATGAAAACCTGGTTTTGGTTGTGTCCCTATGTTTACGGTTTGCCATGGATTAGCTAAGACGAAACCGTATGTTTCTGTTCAAATGCCCCGTTAGTCCAACCAGATGATTGGTGCAGTCGATATCCAATAAACAGCACTTAACTCCTGTCACTCATCTGATAACATTTTGCCCAACAATGTGTGATAAAGCTCGCGATCACCGATAACTCCGGTAATCTCTCCCTGCTCGGTGATCAGTAGAGAGTGGCCGGTTTGATAACGAATTTCCATCACATCTCGCATAGGCATGCTGGCATCGATACAGACAGGATGATTGTTCAAGGCTTCTATGGGCTGATCAGGCTGCCAGTGCTGCAATGAAAACTCATCCTTTTTAACCATAACAATCTGTTTATCTGCACTTAGCCAGTATTTATGCCGCTTACTCAGGCAATAGCCTCTTTCCTGTAACGGAATTTCTGATAAATGACGCATGATAGAACCGGCTTTTAATACATTTAACGGGTTAGTATGAGCGACAAAATCTCGCACATAATCATTGGCTGGATTGAGTACGATATCTTCAGGACGACCATGCTGAACAATCACACCATCTTTCATGATGGCAATATGATTACCAATCTTCAGTGCTTCATCGAGATCATGACTGACAAATAAAATGGTCTTCTTCAGTTTTTGCTGCAGTTGTAACAGCTCATCCTGTAGTTGAGAACGTATTAAAGGGTCAAGAGCGGAAAAGGGTTCATCCATTAACAGCACATCTGTTTCCATCGTCAATGCGCGGGCAAGACCTACTCGCTGTTGCATACCTCCTGATAATTTACTTGGTTTCAGGTGTCGCCATTCACTTAAGCCTACTACCTCTAGCTGTTCATCAACACGACGTTTAATTTCAGATTTTTCAAGTTTCTGAAGTTCCAGTGGCATAGATACATTACGCTCAACAGACAGCCAGGGCATTAATGCAAACTTTTGGAATACCATAGAAACTCTATGCATGCGTATATCACGCTGGGTTGCCTTGTCGGCGCTGGCAAAGTCAACCATAGCTCCATTATGTTCAATATTGACCTGTCCACGAGATACTGGATTTAGGCCATTAACACAACGTAACAAGCTGGACTTACCGGAACCTGACAATCCCATTAATACACAGATTTCACCCTTTTTAACCGTTAATGTCGCATCTTTAACAGCTACAACGAGGTTCGTTTTTTCACGGATTTCTTCACGATTAACCCCTTGATCCAGCAATGGAAAAGCAGCTTCAGGAGAAGAGCCAAAAATAACATCAAGATTTTTAATTTCAATCATGTTAGCTCGAAGCCTCAGGTTGTTTGAATATTCTATCGAGCAGGATAGCCAGCAGTACGATTGCCAGACCCGCTTCAAAACCAGCGGCAATATCGACCGTATTCAAAGCTCTTACCACAGGTTTCCCCAGACCATCAGCACCAACCAGAGCAGAAATAACAACCATCGACAAAGACAACATGATGCATTGAGTAATACCCGCAGCTATGCTGGATGCTGCAGCGGGTAATTCAATACGCCATAATAACTGTGAGCGAGTGGCTCCGAATGACTGCCCCGCTTCAACAATCTCATAAGGTACTTCAGAGATACCCAGATAGGTCAGGCGTATAGGTGTTGCTATGGCAAAGACTATGGTCGAAATTAATCCCGGGACTACACCCAGACCAAACAGGGTTAAGGTAGGAATCAGGTACACAAAGGAGGGTACCGTTTGCATAAGATCAAGTACTGGTCGCATTACGGAAAACACTCTCGGGCGATGCGCTGAATAAATTCCGAGCGGTAGGCCAAGTAATATACAAAGTAATGTGGCATATAGAACCAGCGATAGTGTTTGCATTGTTTCTTCCCAATACCCGAGGTTCCAGATAGTTAACAGAGCTATCACAGCATAAATCACAAGCGGTATTGAGCGATGCAGGCGATATGCAATCACACACACCAACACAATAAAAATGGCAGGGTTTAACAGCAGCAGCGCATCGGTTGATTCGTTAATGATATTTTCCAGAGCATATGCAATGGCATCAAAGAACCAGGAAGCGTGATCAACCAGCCAGTCGAAAAACATCTCGATATAATCACCGAGAGGCAATTTATAATTTTCCATAGATAATTGCAGCGTTAAACTTACGTTTAACGCTGCCCTCGGTTAATTACAGGGATGCTTTTACAGCACTTAGGCCAGGTTTTCCATCGATGGTTTTAACTCCTTTTAACCAGTTATTAAGAACTTCAGGATGTGCCTTAAGCCAGGCTTTAGCAGCGGCTTCAGGTTTTTTACCTTCATCCAGGATGGCGCCCATTATTTGATTTTCCATGCTCAGGGTAAATTCGAGATTATTGATGAAGCTACCGACATTAGGACATTCACTGGTGAAGCCTTTACGCACGTTGGTCATTACATTCGCGCCACCAAGATTGGGGCCAAAGTAATCATCGCCACCTTCCAGATAACCCAGTTTAAAATTACTATTCATTGGATGTGGTTCCCAGCCCAGGAAAACAATCCAGTCTTTACGACGGACTTTACGTTTCACCTGTGACAGCATGCCAGCTTCACTGGATTCAACCACGGTAAATCCTTTCAGACCAAATGCATTTTTATCGATCATGTCCTGAATCAGACGATTGCCATCATTACCGGGTTCGATACCAAAAATCTTGTTATCAAACTTATCCGCAAATTTAGCGATATCAGCGAAGTTTTTAACCCCTGCATCGTAAACGTATTTTGGAACTGCCAGGGTATATTTTGCACCGGTCAGGTTGGTTTTAAGCGTTTCAACGCTACCACGATCCAGGTAAGGGCGAATATCTGCTTCCATGGTTGGCATCCAGTTACCAAGAAAAACGTCAATGTCCTTGTTTTCTAGTGATTTATAGGTTACCGGTACAGACAATAACTGGGTTTTCGGCTTATATCCCAGACCTTCCAGCACCACCGAAGCCAGAGATGTGGTAGCCGTGATATCTGTCCAACCTACATCGGAAAATCGTACTTTGGAACAATCAGCAGCCTGGGCTGCGATACTAGTTGTAGCCATTAGACCTGCGATTAACATACTTCTAAACATCTTCATTTGGAACCCCTCTTGGTTTATTTAGTGTTTATTCACTTCTATAAAAGTTCATACCTTATTTTTGTTGCATTAATTAGGCCCTGAATCAAACGGTTTGATCAAAGCGCTAAATTACACGTTGTGGCTCTCCACCTCTTTGCCGTTGTTGCCATTGTGAGTCCATGCCGACTTCATTACCTGCTGCAGGCAAGGGCGTTCTACCACGGATCATATCGGCTGCTCGCTCTGCCACCATAATGGTCGGTGCATTTAAATTACCGTTAGGAATGGTGGGAAAGATCGATGAATCTACAACTCTTAAATTTTCTATGCCGATAACTCGAGTCTGTGGATCGACCACAGATAGTTCATCGGTTCCCATTTTGCATGAGCAGGAAGGGTGATAAGCGCTTTCGACATTGCTGCGTACAAAAGCATCGATTTCATCGTCTGTCTGCACTGATTGTCCTGGCTGAATCTCGTCGTCACGGTAATCATCAAATGCCGGTTGATTGATAATTTCACGCGTCAGCTTGACGCAATCACGAAAACCTTCGCGGTCTGTTTCATGTTGCAGGTAATTAAACAGTATTTCGGGTTGTTGCGTAGGGTCAGCACTGACCACATGCACATGACCACGACTTTTGGGTTTGTTATGACCAATATGTACCTGAAAGCCATGGCCATCGAATGCACTTTGGCCATCGTAGCGCATTGCGGCAGGTAAAAAATGATATTGCAGATCTGGCCATTCCACTCCAGCTTTAGAACGAATAAAACCGCAGGATTCGAAATGATTAGTTGCACCCAGGCCTTTTCGCGTCAGAATCCAGCGCGTGCCGATTAAAAACTTACTCCATAGATCAAGCTTTCCATTCAGGGTGATAGGCTTTTTACATTTGAACTGGAAATAAAATTCCAGATGATCCTGCAGGTTTTCGCCCACACCGGGCAATTCATGCTGTATTTCTATGCCTGCTTTTTTAAGAATATCTGCATTGCCAATTCCAGATAACTGAAGAATATGCGGAGAACCTACTGAGCCCGCGGATAAGATGACTTCTCGCCTGGCCTTGATATCCAGTGTTTTGCCTTTATGGAGAACTTTTACACCCCTGGCTTTTTTATCTTGCAGCAACACCTTATGCACCTGTGCATGAGTCATTACTGTTAAGTTTGATCGTTGCATGGCAGGGCGCAGATAAGCATTTGCCGTTGACCAGCGTATGCCATTTTTAACGGTCATATGCATGGGGCCAAAGCCTTCCTGCTGTTTGCCGTTATAGTCGGCAGTAAAATCATAGCCTGCCTGTTTTCCAGCCTCTATAAAAACCTTATACAGAGGGTTCTGCATATTGTTGCCATTATTGGTCGCCAGAGGGCCTTCGTCACCGCGGTAATCATCACCACCAAATCTCCAGCTTTCTGCTTTTTTGAAATAGGGCAGGCAGTGGGCATAATCCCATTCATCAGCACCGTGATCAGCCCACTCATCAAAATCTTTCGCATGACCGCGTACATACACCATGCCGTTTATGGATGATGAACCACCCAGCACCTTTCCACGCGGGCAATGCATACGGCGATTGTTTAAACCGGGTTCCGCAATCGTTTCAAACTGCCAGGCATATTTTTTGGTATTCATAGGAATCGACAGGGCAGTGGGCATTTGAATAAAAATACTGCGATCACTTCCACCGGTTTCAATGATTAATACGGATACTTTAGCGTCTTCCGTCAGGCGATTAGCCAGCACGCAACCCGCAGAACCCGCACCCACAATGATGTAATCATACTCTGTCATATTCATTCCTTAAAACGGGCTCTCCAGTGGAGTCATACCAACATAGACTGCTTTTAGCTGGGTGTAATGTCGTAGCGTTTCCATACCATTCTCTCTACCTATACCAGATTGTTTATAACCACCAACTGGCATTTCTGCGGGAGAGTTACCATAAGCATTAATCCAGCAAATACCGGCCTGTAGACGATGAATGACGCGATGTGCACGCCGTATATCGTTGGTGAACACGCCAGCTGCCAGACCAACCTCGCAATTATTAGCGCGTCTAATCACTTCCTCTTCATCACTGAAGGTTAATACTGACATTACAGGACCGAAAATCTCTTCCTTGACGATTGTCATGTCATCACTGCAATCGGTGAAAATGGTCGCTTCAACAAAGAATCCATCTTCGGCTCCAGCAGGGTTCATTGCCTGTCCACCTGTGGCCAGGGTTGCGCCTTCGGCTTTGCCTTTATCGATATAGCTCAGTACCAGTTGCTGATGTTTAGCTGAAATTAATGCACCGAAATTGACTTCCGGATTCATCGGGTCACCGGCAACAATATTATTTTGTGTGCGCTCAAGGAGTCGTTGCATGAAGGCATCCTTGATACCCTGCTGGACGAAGACTCTGGTACCATTTGTACAGATCTCACCCTGTGTATAAAAATTGCCTAACATGGCGGCGGATACCGCATCTTCTATATCTGCATCATCAAATATAATCAGTGGAGATTTACCACCCAATTCCATAGTGACTTCTTTCAATGTAGTGGCAGCGGCAGCCATAACCCTCTTGCCGGTACCCACTTCACCAGTAAACGATACCTTGGCAATATCAGCATGATGTGTCAGCCAGGCACCTACTGCGCCATCACCATGAACCACATTAAATACGCCGGCAGGCATACCGGCTTCGATAAATATTTCGGCAAGCTTAACTGCACCGTGGGGTGTTTCTTCCGAGGGCTTGAAAATCATGGCATTGCCACAGGCCAGTGCTGGTGCTGCTTTCCAGCAGGCAATCTGCAGGGGATAGTTCCAGGCACCGATGCCAGCACAAACCCCTAGAGGCTCGCGTCTTGTATAATAGAAATCGCCACCCAGATCCTGTTGATTGCCTTCAATAGCAGGCGCAAGACCAGCAAAAAATTCGATAGAATCCGCACCGGTCACTACATCAACCACAGAAGCTTCCTGCCAGGGTTTACCGGTATCAATCACTTCAATAGCCGCCAGCTCATCATTACGTTCGCGCAACAGAGCGACCGCTTTAAGCAGTATTCGACTTCTTTCCATACCCGTCATAGCAGACCATTGTGCAAAGCCCTTAAGTGCACTGTTAATGGCTGCATCGCGTACATAGTCATCTGCTACTTCCACCTGATAGGCAAGCTGGCCAGTGGCTGGATTGATCACTGAAAAGGTCTCACCACTCTGATTGCTGAGCAGGGCACCGTCTATAAAATTCTTAAGCAGATTCATTTGTTGTTCCCAAATCTTTCAATTTGTAGTTGAATAAATTCTTTACACAGACGCACAGATTCATCGAAATTTCTTTCCTGTGGTTGGCTTAGGGTGCTGCGTAACCACAGGCCATCAATCATTGCAGCTGTCATTTGTGCGCAGTCACGGGCTTTTTCCAAATCAGGGATCAACTGACGATACGAGTAGAGCAGGTTGCTTTGCAGACGTTTTCTATTGACCGTCTGTAATCGTGATAGAGATTCATCATGCATTGCCTTTGTCCAGAAAGATAACCAGGCATTGCTGGCAGGTGCTGATTGTTGAAAACCGGAGAAATTCGTTTCCACAATCATCATCAAGCGCTGTTTAGGAGAAGCCTCATTCATCGCTTGAAGACTTGTTAGCAGGCCCTGTTTCAGCTGATCCATAAGATGTCTTACGGCAGCCTCAATAAGACCCTGCTTACCACCAAAATAATGACTGATAATGCCCGATGACATACCCGCCAGGCGGCTTATGCTCATGATGGTGGTGCCCTGAAGACCATTGGTTTCAATAGACTTCAAAGTCGCATCAATAAGTTGTTGTTTTCTAAGTGGTTCAATTCCAATTTTAGGCATATTTTTTATTAATTGAACGTTCAATTAACGAAGAGTCTACGGATTTACGTTACATAATTCAACCCTGAGTATTTGTTTGAATTTGGTGCAAAAGAGAAGTTGGTGTCAGTAGTGGATATCGGAGCGAGTCGCAGTAAGGTTAAGAGTAAAGTTGATCCGGGATGAAACATTCAGTATTTACTAACAAGGTGACATGCCATAAGATTTAACCATTATGAACATCTAATCTACATAAGCGGGTCTACAGTAGCTACTTTCACTAAGAAAAGTTGTATCTACTGCCTTTCCGTGCCCGCACAATCCAGATATTAATTTCTAATTTTAGAAGCCTGATGGCTTCAAAGGATTTTTTACTATGTATGATTTTATTCATGATATTTCAGTTCGTCCTGCTCCATTTTCCAGATACACAGCAAAAGTTTTATGGACGAAACCGCACCTTTCTAAGCAAATGCTTACCTATCATCTGAATCAGGAAACCGATCTCGCATCCAGACGTTTTGAGATTATTGACGATGTAGTAAGTTGGATCGATCAGCAACTCAATTTATCCGGTAAGAAGCTTTGTGACCTGGGTTGCGGGCCCGGTCTCTATACACAACGATTTTTTTCTCTGGGTGCTGAGGTGGTTGGAATTGATTTCTCCAAATACACTTTGGATTATGCCCGTTCTCAGTCGAATGGTGATATTCACTATCTGCAAGCTGATTATCTTAGCGATAAGCTGCCTTCAGGTTTTGATGTCATTACGTTGATCTATACTGACCTATGTGTATTGTCGCCAGAACAGAGGTCGATTCTATTAGGCAGAATGCGTAGGATGCTTAAACCCGGTGGTCATATAGTTCTTGATGTTGCAGGTCTGGGGCTATTGAGGGATAGGCAAGAAGTTACTCTAATTGAAGATCAATTGATGGGTGGTTTTTGGGCTGATGGTAATTATGTCGGCATTCAAAAAACTTTTATCTATGAAGATCAACATCTTGCTTTAGATCGTTTTACCATTATTGAGCCTGGTAATATCTGGCATATCTATAACTGGTTTCAGCACTACACACCACAAATGATAGAAGATGAGCTGCGTGATTCTGGCTTTACTCTAGTTAAGTTGGCCGGTGATCTGACAGGTGAGCCTTTTATTGAGAATGGTGATCTGATGGGAATCATTGCATCACCTTCCAAAATATCAGCAGGAGATACCCGCAACTTGCGGGTATCTCTTATTATATTTTTCTAATTTCCGGCTGGGTCGATAACCCGTAATCTGGAATTGGAGGTTGCAAAAGGAGGAACGACGGCTTCCAACTTTGATTTGTATTCGAGTTTGCCAGGGTGCCATTGTTGTAAATGTCGGATGGCTCTTCGCTTATCCGACCTACGACAAAAGTTTTCATATTTTCTCGAAACATCCAACACACAATTAACTACCAGAGCAAGTCGATCAGCATCTCTTCGTTGTGCATGCGCTTCCATCTAACTTGAATAATAGGTTTTACCGATAGTTCGTTTAAGTATAAACGATTTTACGAATATAGAAGTCGAGCCGATACTGAATCCTGTCAATCACACAAGAGGATAGTAATATGTCACACAGTAAATGCCCGGTAATGCATGGAGGCGCGACAGAAAGCGGTATGTCGAACATGGAATGGTGGCCAAAAGCCCTGAATCTCGACATTCTGCATCAGCATGATCGAAAGACCAATCCGATGAGCGAAGGCTTCAACTATCAGGAAGAGGTCAAAAAGCTGGATTTTGAAGCACTCAAAAAAGATCTACACGCACTAATGACCGATAGCCAGGAATGGTGGCCGGCTGATTGGGGGCACTATGGCGGCTTGATGATCCGTATGTCATGGCATGCCGCCGGTTCCTATCGCATCGCGGATGGCCGTGGCGGTGCCAGTACCGGTAACCAGCGCTTCGCACCACTCAACTCCTGGCCCGACAATGTCAATCTGGACAAGGCACGTCGCCTGCTGTGGCCGATCAAAAAGAAATACGGCAACAAGCTTAGCTGGGCTGATTTAATCGCCTATGCAGGTACCATCGCGTATGAATCCATGGGCCTTAAAACCTTTGGTTTCGGCTTCGGGCGTGAAGACATCTGGCATCCAGAAAAAGACATCTACTGGGGCTCCGAGAAAGAATGGCTCGCACCCACGGGGAGCGAGGGCAGTCGTTATTTCGGCCAACGCGACCTGGAAAATCCACTCGCTGCAGTGATGATGGGTCTCATCTATGTCAATCCTGAAGGCGTAGACGGCAAACCGGACCCGCTCAAAACTGCACACGACGTGCGCGAAACCTTTGCACGTATGGCAATGAACGACGAGGAAACCGTTGCCCTGACCGCTGGTGGTCATACGGTCGGAAAAGCGCACGGAAATGGTGATGCAAGCAAACTTGGCCCCGAACCGGAAGCTGCAGATATCGAAAACCAGGGATTTGGCTGGGAGAATAAAAACAGCCGTGGTATTGGTCGCGATACGGTATCAAGCGGTATCGAAGGTGCCTGGACGACCAATCCGACACAGTGGGATAACGGTTATTTTCACCTGTTGCTTAACTACGAATGGGAATTGAAAAAAAGTCCAGCAGGCGCCTGGCAGTGGGAACCGATTGATATCGCAGAGAAAGACAGACCGGTAGATGTGGAAGATCCAACCATCCGCAGGAATCCCATCATGACCGACGCCGATATGGCGCTGAAAATGGATCCAGAGTACCGCAAGATCGCCCAGCGCTTCTACCAGGACCCTGAGTATCTGTCTGAGGTATTTGCGCGTGCATGGTTCAAATTGACACACCGTGATATGGGACCGAAGGCCTGTTACATCGGACCCGATGTGCCGCAGGAAGACCTGATCTGGCAGGACCCGGTACCCGCCGGAAATACCGATTATGATATACAGGCGGTTAAAGATCGTATTGCCGCCAGTGGGCTTGGTATCGCCGAAATGGTTTCCACTGCCTGGGATAGTGCGAGGACGTTTCGTGCCTCAGACCGGCGTGGTGGTGCAAACGGAGCGCGTATCCGTCTCGCACCGCAAAAGGACTGGGCAGGCAATGAGCCTGAACGTCTGGCAAAGGTACTCGCAGTGCTCAAACCGATTGCCGCTGAAACAGGTGCGAGCCTGGCTGATGTGATTGTGCTGGCGGGCAATCTCGCCATTGAGCAGGCTGCTAGTGCTGCGGGTTTTGATATTAGCGTTCCATTCTCCCCTGGACGCGGCGATGCCAGCGCGGAAATGACCGATGTGGAGTCGTTCGAAGTCCTAGAACCCCTGCACGATGGCTTCAGGAACTGGCTCAAGAAAGACTATGCAGTCAGTGCCGAAGAAATGCTGCTGGACCGCGCGCAACTAATGGGCCTGAGTGCGCACGAAATGACGGTACTGATCGGTGGTATGCGTGTACTCGGTACTAATCATGCCTCCACTCGACACGGTGTATTTACCGATCGCGTGGGCGTGCTAAGCAACGACTATTTCGTCAACCTGACGGACATGCAATACAGCTGGAGACCGAGTGCGCAAAACCTGTACGAAATCCGCGAACGTAAAAGTGGTGCAGTGAAGTGGACCGCCACACGTGTCGACCTGGTTTTCGGATCCAACTCCATTTTGCGTGCTTACGCTGAAGTCTACGCGCAGGACGACAATCAGGAGAAATTCGTCAACGATTTCGTTGCCGCCTGGAATAAGGTTATGAATGCCGATCGTTTCGATCGATCGTGATACTCGTCTCATATCCCGCGTCGCCCTGTTAGCGATGCGGGATTTTTTTTCGTATCCGCTTAAGAAAGCGGTAAGTATGTTGCCCCCTGGAACAACATTCAATCAGACAATTGCTAAGTTTTAAACTGATTCTGTTTACTTCTTGCGGCGTGTGTGCCGAACATGGCACTTAACTTGAGAGGTTAATGCTCCTGGAATCAGGTCTTTGATTTATGACCAGGTATTTTTCGAGTATTACAGATCTCATTCACGTTTCCTAAATGGCAACTTAGGATCGATAGGGAGTGTTCACTGTGATCTGATCTCGTGTACCTGAACGACCGCTACTTTGACTAACGAAACCTCCGGAGTCTAGTACATTAAAAAATTTAAATTCTTATACTGAATACCCGAATTTTTTATAAAGCTGCCGTTTGTGCGTTGTGCAGTGAAAAAAAGTAACAAGGTGCCTGGAGCGGTCATTGATTAATTTATCTATGAATGAGAATATAATGCAACATAAGTCAATATTCGTGCGTGTCACATAATCAAGCTGTTAGGATTTCATCATATCTACAAAAGGGAGAAATTTATGATTACTTTCCAAAACCTATGGAATAACCATCCAACAAATACTGAGGAAGAGAATCCTTGCGTGACTAATGGGAAAAAGAATTTTCCTAATCAGTGTGCAATTCGTGTCGGTGTGGCGTTAACTAAGTGCGGTGTAAAAACCACCTCTATACCAGGAGTTGTACATTGTTGGCAACATGACAAATCAGAAGGCCATGCTATTAGAGCTGAAGAGTTAGCAAATGGCTTGTCAAAAATGCACTTGCCTGGTCTAAAACCAGTTATAAAAATCACCCCTAGTGAGTTTTCTAGCGCACTAAACGGAAAAAAGGGGATCATCTTTTTCAAAGATTATTGGAGAAGAACAGTATCAGGAAAGAAGGAATCTTTTAGGAATCGTTCTGGAGACCATATTGATATATGGAATGGAAGTAGAATTACTAATTTGTCTTCTTGGGCAAGAATTCATTTGAGAATTGGCTCGTTTGGCATACATTCAATTACTAATCGCTTTTCAGACTTTGAGGATTCGAAGGAAATTTGGTTCTGGGAGACTATCCGATGAGATATCTAACAGGACTAATATCTGGCGTGGCATTTGTGATATTTCTTAGTTTTTTGTTGACCCCATTTCTTAGCGAAATTTACTCAGATTTCAAAGGGTTATCGCCCGGGCCTGATGGTGAGGCAGAGCTTGCTGATTTTCTAATCTTTATTCAGTGGCCAATTTTTTTTGTGGTAGGATTTTTAGTCGGTTTTATTGGGCATAAAAAAATCCTAACACGTCGCTCCAGTGGACGCTCCTGACGTCGCTCCGCTGAGCTAAGCGTTTGGACGGACTAAGAGAACGGAGGACTACGACTCAAGGTGGAACGACATAACGCGATTCTCATCCTGCTCCTTATCATCGCCGCGACAGGCATCATTGGATGTGAAACATCCAATCCCGAGCAAGCCTGGAATACCGCGACCGTTAGCGATCCTAGATTCGTACAGGCGCTTGACGAGATCTCAAGTAGACCCGGTCAAGTTCTGGTTTGCGTGAGCTACTGGAATGGTTGGCAGGCCATCTCGCGTAGTCGCGGTGGCGGGAACTACGAGTCATACACCTGGGGAGAACATGGTTTCCGAAGGACCGACGACTCGCCGCTCATTAGAGCCTCGCTTGCCGAGGAGGTCTACGACTACTTGTTGCCATTGGACAGCGCCTACCACGCTGCGTCGCTCGACTATTCACAGGTTCTTGACACCAAGAAGAACTGGAAGATGATCAACAAGATCCTGTATGTTCTGCCAGTGCCTTCGTTGATGGCTATCAAGATAGAGGACGCTGTTCGTCCGTTATGGGTCTTGCCGTATCGGTCGTGGCCTGGCGAAGGGAACGCCGCAGTTCTCGCTGACGACGGATCCGTGCTCAACAGTGTCAGGCTTGACCGCGGTGGCCTTCGCGAGTGAAACTCGGGTCGCGAACGTCAGCAAATGTGAGGGCGATGTGATGATTAACGCAGTGTCGTACGGCAGCATGTGCCTGATTTCGCTGACCCTGGGTTTTCGACTAGCAGCGCTAGCTCGTAGCTCTACTCGTGGTCCTATCGTCGGTGTCCTGGCCCAGATCGTCCTGGTCCCGAGCAATAATAATAGGGGACCGAATAATAAATAGGGGACCGAATAATAATAGGGGACAGACCAGAATGGCACTTACTTAAGCTCATAACTAAAAGAATTCGTCATTGCGAGGAGCTTGCGACGTGGCAATCTCAATGGCATGACGTCACTTTTAGAAGATTACCGCGTCGCAAGCTCCTCGTAATGACGGTGTATCAAGTCTTAAGTAAGTGCCATTCGGGACAGACCACGGTTTATTGACATTTAAAATCAAGGAGTCAAACGCCTTGAAGCGTATTTGAGACAATAACGGCAAATATTGGGTCTGGTCTCGATTTATGATCAAGTATTTTTCGTGTATTACAGCTCACATTCACGTTTCCTAAATGGTAACTTTAGATCAATAGGGAGCGTTCATCGTGACCTGATCTCGTTTACCTGAACGATTGTTTCTTTGACATAGCGGGCAAATTATATTTTCAGATAAGATAAAACTCATATATTTGTATTGCATTATTTTATTTGAACAACCATTTTGGATACTCAATAAAGCTCTGTGTACTCGGCAACTGCTCGGTAACTGCTCCTGCGTTACTCTATCACCTACATCCGTGTAGGAATCCTGCATTGCTCTACCTTCGACCATCCATATTCTCGTACATACGGGCGTCCTCGGCTCAGGCATCCTGCTTCGCTCTACCTCCTCCCTCCCTGGAGTCGTGCCCTAATCTGTGGTTAAAATTTTGTTTCGATAAATTGAGTAAAGAAGTTATCAGGATACTTTTTGTTTACGCATGGCACTGGGGTTCATACCAAACAGTTTATTAAATAAGCTGGAGAAGTGTGCCGCACTAACAAATCCTTTAGCTTCCGCAACCTCTACAATTTTAAGCGAAGACTGTTCAAGTAACTTTCTTGCCGTTTGTAAAAGTAACGTCGATGATTCATTATCACTGTAAGCGATAAAGGGAATGGCCCTGCGGATACACCACCAATGACATAGTTCTAAGCTAACTAATAGAATCCGTTAACCGCACAACCCTGTGCGTAATCAACATAATCAGTAATACAGAAGCCCCAAAAACATACAGCCCAAAATGCACCTGAATACTGGCTATGGCTCCTAATTTGACGGTAACGATTAATACCGCTACAACCATAACGTCTAACATCGCCCAACGGCCATATTCATGCATTAGATGCAGGTAGCGCTTAATCTTTGGGTTTTGTTTTGTGTTGGTCGACAATAGCTTGAACAATACGAGTATTTTCATCACTGGCAAAACGATACTAAACCCAGCTACTAAAATAAATATTGGAAACTGACCATTATTAAATAGTTCGATAACACCAGATATCACTGAAAAGGAATTCTCGATGATAATGAATTTACTTAGCGTTATCATCGGGAAGAATATCCCCATCGAAAAAAATACAGCGGCCAGCATCAAAAGCCAGCGTAGTGGCCGGGCACTGGTTTCGGGTATCACAGCCGGTTGGTTATTTTCAGTTGGGATATCGCTCATTCAAGTAGCAACAGTAGGCAAGTTAGTGTGGTGTTTTCCAGGCATCAATAATATAGCTTGCCAGAGCCTGACCTGCAGGCCCGAGTCCCTCACGTTTTTCGAATAGTAACTGATATTCACCGAGTTTCGGCAAACCGAGATTTGCATCGATATGTACAAAGGGGGCTCGCATATGGCTTCTGGGAATAGGGGCGATGGCAAGGTCCGCTTCCATAGCTGCTTCCATGCCTGCACTATGGTCACAGGTATAGGCGATGCGGTATTCAATACCCTGTTTGTCCAACGCCTCCAGCGCCATCGTGCGCCAGCAACAACCCCGATTGGCAACCGCCAGGGGCAGGGGCTTTTTCTCTGCTGCCAGCCCGGCATTCCGGCTTGCCCAGACCAGAGGTTCGGTAAAGATCACCTCACCACGCGTCGGGTCCTGACCGATATTACCACCCCTCATTAAAGCCATGTCTATCTCACCTGAGTCCAGTCGCCTTAACATTTCACTACTGCTTCCTACCATCACATTCACCGCTACCGATGGATGTGAACGGGCGAACTGTGCCAGCACCTTTGGCAAAATACGGGTGGCTATATCTTCAGGTGACCCAAAACAGACGGTTCCTTCAATGGTGGGTGCTATAAACTGGCTGACAGCCTCTTCATTTAATCTAAGCAAACGACGGCTATAGCTGAGCAGTAACTCTCCTTCAGAGGTTAAACGTACCTGCCGCGCCTCACGCAGGAATAGACTTTTCCCCAGTGTCTCTTCAAGACGTTTGATTTGCATGCTGACAGCAGCAGGAGAACGAAAAACCTGCTGTGCAGCGCGGCTGAAACTGCCACTTTCTGCAATAGCCACAAAGGACCGTAATAAATCGAATTCCAGTAAGGGCGGTGTGTTTGTAAACAAAGACATAATCTTATGATTCAGTTTTATTGAATCATGAGTTTAGTATTTTTAGTTTGATTAAACAATGCTTAAAACTCATTATCTGCTTCGAGGTCGCGACTCAATAACCTTTTAACCACCAACACCGTCATAAGTAGACGGTAAATAGAGGAAATACGTTATGTCTAACCAGGACCTATCAAGCAATATACCAACGATTATTGAATTCAAATCTATACAGCAAGGAGTTCGAAAATTGTTGAGTAGATTTTCATTATTTCAGGCTCTAAAAAACTGGCAAAAGGCCTATAGTCGACGTCAGAGATTATTAAACCTGCTCAACTATGATGATCATATGCTGGATGATATGGGGTATACGCGACAGGATTTATATACTATTGCCAGGTTGCCATTGAGCACTGATGCCCATCAGGTACTTAAGCGCCTAAAAGAGGAAAGAAAGTTACCTCGACGTAAAAGATAACTTATATTTCAGGGTCAACAAATGCTGGCCCTGATCTATGATAATTGTTTTAACTGAGGTAAATAAGATTATTTCGAAGCTTTTAGCAAATCAGTGGAACCCAGTAGGTTCATAAAAAACTTTTCATAATTGATTAAATTTATTACCCTCAAGCTTTCTTTTTTTCTCGGCTAAATACCATTCGATGTTGTCTGAGGTCCTCCTGATTTCCCACCCACGCGTATAGTAAAAGTGCAGGCTCTTTTTTCGACACCGTAATGCGGTGTGTATGAGCTGGAGGATTAAAAATCATAGATCCAGGTGAATAAACGCCCTGATTGTTCTCAGATACAGATCCTGAAAGACAAATATAGCTTTCTGTAATGCCATCATGTGCATGCGAGGGGTAAACGCAGCAGGGGGCAAATAAAACCACGCCCAGAATTACCTCAGAAGACATCACCGGACCGTATGGCCCACAGATCTGTGCGTAGGCATATTTATTATCCAGACTTCTCGGCATCTTTTCGTAACCGTATTGCCAGTTTAACCGGTCTTTAATAGATTCAAATGAACGAATTATTGGAGCATGGAGTTTTGCTTTTCCTTCATCTAGTGCTCGTTTTAGATGCTTTGTAACTGGTTTATCAGCAATAACATCAATTTTGATTTCAGGATTAGATTTGATGATTCGGCTTATAGCTTCACGAACCGCACGTTGATGAGAGCGTATACGGTCGCTTCCGCCAGAATCAAGATGACGATACAACTCGTAACATTCCATTAGCAAATAGCGCCAGTCAGGGGCGTCTTTCAGGTGTTCATTGGTCACAATTTATCGCTCAATAATTAATACGCAAACGCCTTTAAACAGGCCTTACTGGTTTATTTATATGTTCTATTTACTAGTTGATGCGATATTAGACCGATCGTCTATTTAAATCAATATCAGGATAACTGAAATTCAACAAGAGATATTCAAAGAGCCAGGGCAGTATCTGATCAAGCTGGTGTAAACCAGGCCAGTAAGTCTGATCTGCATGAATGGGCTAAACAGCAATCACGTACAAGCTATTTTTTTGATGTGCGTGGCGCTGAAGAATACGATAAAGACCATTTACCCGGATTTAATAATATTGCAGGTGGACAGCTGGTACAGGAAACCGAGTTGTACGCACCTGTAAAAGGTGCTCGCATTGTGGTGGTTGACGATAATGGTGGCAGGGCCAATATGTCTGCCACATGGCTGGCTCGATGGCCTGGGATGTTTATGTGGCTGATGGTCTAAGCGATGATAATTTTACTGTAACTGCCCCTCTGGCAGTTACCGTTACCTGCGTTACCCCAGAATCCACAGATTACACCTGACAGATTAGGGCACAACTCCAGGGAAGGAGGAGGTAGAGCAATACAGGACGCCTACACAGGTGTAGGTGATAGAGTAACGCAGGAGTTACCGAGCAGATATCGAGGCCACAAAGATCACAGAGATTTAATGTTTATCTCTGTGCCCTCTTTGCTAAGGGTTTTAATTGCTGTAAGTGAACTGTGTTTCAGCTGTAATCCGGATAATCTTTAATGATACCTGTATAATTGCCCTCAAAATCGAATGGGCAGTTACCAGGATTAATCCTGGCAATGACGAATTCTTTTAGTTTTAACGTCTAAAGTTAAATACCATTCGCCTCTGAGGTGATTTAACAAGGGCTGATCAATTCAATAATAAACTTATCAATGGTTTGATGAATACACAATACTTCGGCGGATTAAATGGTCTCTGGCAGCAAAGAATCTGAACAATCTAAACCCAAAAGCTTTCCTGTTGTTGCCATCGGGGCTTCTGCAGGAGGCCTCGAAGCCTTCGAAACATTTTTCAAAGCCACGCCCGAGGATTGCGGTATAGCGTTCATCCTGGTAGCTCATCTGGATCCTACGCACGAAAGCCTGTTGCCGGAGCTTTTACAGAAGCGTACTAAAATGCCAGTACATCAAATCACAGATGGTACTGTGGTTGAGATCAATAATATCTACGTTATACCTCCCAATAAGAACCTCTCGATTTTACAGGGCAAGCTTCAACTGCTGGACTTAAGTACGTCGAGGGGTGTTAACCTGCCAATTGATTTATTTTTTACCACGCTTGCACAGGATCAGGGTTCAAATGCAATAGCGATTATTCTTTCAGGAACCGGTTCTGATGGTACCCAGGGAATAAAGGCTATAAAGGCTGAAAACGGCATGGTAATGGTTCAGGATGAAGGGTCAGCTAAATATAACGGTATGCCAAGAAGCGCTGCTGCAACCGGTCTTGCTGATTATGTACTTTCACCGGATGAAATGCCGAAAATTTTAATTAAGTACATCACCCACACATTTAAAAATATTCACTTAGCTGTCATTGATGAGGCCGATGAGGAGAAAGATACAAACTATCTAGATAAGATTTTCATTATCCTTCGTACCAGGACCGGTCATAATTTTTCAATGTATAAGAAAAATACTATCTTCCGCCGTATAGAGAGAAGGATGAATATTCATCAGATTTCTGAGATAAAAGATTATGTGCATTATCTTCAGAAGAGTGAACGTGAAGCAGGCATACTGTTTAAAGAACTGTTAATCGGAGTGACGGGTTTTTTTAGAGATAATTTGGCATTTGACCACCTTCTGAAAAATATTTTACCTGATATGCTGGCCAATAAGCCAGATGATTACACGATACGTGTATGGGTTGCTGGCTGTAGTAGTGGGGAGGAAGCCTATTCACTGGCAATTACTTTGATAGAGTGCATGGACAGCATCAAGCGTCATTTTAATGTGCAGATTTTTGCAACAGATATTGACGAAGGGGCTATAGAAGTTGCTCGTTCCGGCCTGTATGCAGCGAGTGTACTATCTAACGTGACAACGGAGCGGTTAAATCGTTTTTTTTCCAAAGAAGATGACGAGCATTTTCGAATAAAAAAATCAATTCGTGAAATGCTGGTATTTGCACCGCACGATATTATTAAGGACCCCCCTTTTACCAAGCTGGATATTTTATCCTGCCGAAATCTGTTTATATATTTTAACTCCGAATTACAGAAAAAACTATTTCCGGTATTTCATTACAGCTTGAAACCAGATGGGATTCTTTTTTTAGGTACTTCTGAGTCAATCGGACAGTCTAATGATCTATTCCAGGTGAGGGATAAAAAATTTAAAATATTTACCCCGGACTCTTCAAATAACTCTAAGCATAAGGTGCCAGATTTTCCAACTATGCAAACAACTTTCAATAAGAGTGACTCAACGACAACTTCAAGCACCAGCAGGGCTGAAAAAATCAGTGCCTTACAACTTGTTGAAACCATACTACAGAAAAGTCATACCCCTCCCTGTGCCATCATTGATGATGATAATAATATTGTTTATATACACGGACGCACGGGGCGCTATCTGGAACCGGCTGAAGGCAGAATCAGTGTCAATATCCTGGAAATGGCCCGCCCCGGGCTAAAGTCCAGCCTGTCTCTAGCAATAGTAAAAGTGGCACAGCATAAGGTTGAAGTCATTATGCGTGATATTGAGGTACAGAATAACGACGAACGGATATTGCTGGATGTCACTGTTATGCCAGTTGTCAATGAAGCAGCTCTGCATGGCCTGTTGATGGTGGTTTTCGAGGAGAAGACAAAATCCAAAATCAGAGAGAAAGGAGCAGCTAAAACTGAGGTTAGGGCCTCTGATTTAAAATCTAATGAAGAGCTGCATCAGGAACTTCAATTTACCAAACAAAACCTGCAGACCACCATAGAAGAGCTGGAAACGGCTAACGAAGAATTAAAATCAACCAATGAAGAATTGCAAAGTACCAATGAGGAGCTGCAGAGTACTAATGAAGAAATGGAAACCTCAAAAGAAGAGTTGCAGTCTCTGAACGAGGAATCGATAACGGTAAATTCAGAGCTTCAAAGTCGCATCGACGAGCTGACAAAAACCAATGACGATATGAAGAACCTACTGGATAGTACTGATATCGCTACCCTGTTTCTGGATATTAATTTATGTATTAGACGTTTCACACCGAAAGCGACTGACATTATACCTTTATCAGCTACCGATAGTGGCCGCCCCATCAGCCATTTCGCCACTTCGCTACAAGGCCTGGATTTAAACGAATACTGTACTAATGTATTAAATGATTTAGCAATGCGGGAAGTTGAAGCAAAAACCAGGGAAAACAGGGTTTATAGCGTGAAAATTCGTCCCTACCGAACCATTAATAATGTCATAGATGGTGTTGTAGTCACCTTTGAGGATATCTCGGTACGTAAAAAAGTGGACAAGGCATTAAATGATTCTGAGCAGTTATATCGTATGCTATTTCAATTTTCCAGTAGCCCGATGTTGCTAATAGCTGACACTGGTAAAATTATAGAATCTAATCACTTTGCCTATGATCTCATGGAATATAGCAAAGAAGAATTCATGGACTTATCTATTCAGTCTATAGGCCTTTTTGGAACAGCAGAGGAAAGCAGGAATTATATCGATAAAATCATCGAATCAGGTGAGGAAAGCATTCTAACTACTTATAAAAATAAAAATGGAGTCGTAGTCAAATTACAGGTTAAGGGACAAGCAGTGCAGCTAAAGGAACACTTGAGGATTTTGATATCTTTCAATTATCCTATGGTACAATAACTATTGAATTATGCGGTTGTAGCGCAAGTTCTTGCTATAACCACAAATAGTTTATTTATTAGCTTTTTAGTGATAAACAACCTTTGGTTGTTTAAATTGCAGTAAGATTAGCTTTAAAATTCAGTATCAACTAGATTTCATGTATCACTCAGCTCTATTTATTTAGAGTATTCAGGTATCTTAGAAGCTATATGGATAAAAAGCACATACCTTTAGAATTAGAAAAGTCAGCACTAATGGGCAGATCGCCTGTCGAGTCGATTTCTAGAAAAAATATCTCATCAATGTCTGAAGATGACATCGTCGAACTGTTGTTTAATCTGGAAACACAACAGATTGAATTACAAATGCAAAATGATGAGTTGAAAAAAGTTCAGAATATTCTGGTTGATATGCGTGATCAGTATACTGAGCTGTATGACTTTGCGCCTGTTGGCTATGTCACCCTTAGCTTAAAAGGGATTATTTCAAAATCTAATCTAACCTTTTGCAAAATGCTTGAGTCATCAAGGTCTGTGATACAGGGTCAGCCGTTTTTCGATTTAGTTAGCCAGGCCAGTCATGATAACTATTATCTTTTTTTAAACCGTATTTTAAGCTCCGATGATGATAGTAGTTGCGAGTTACAGTTACAGAACAGTCAGGGAGATAGATTTTGGGTGCAATTGACTGGCGCCTGTTTTAAAAGCCCAAATGAAGAAGATATACATATTCGACTGGTTATAATTCACTATGACCAGCAGAAGCAGAATATTCAGTTAATTAAAACCCTGTCACAGGCGGTGGATCAAAGTCCTGTTTCAGTGATAATCACCGACACTCAAGGGGTGATAGAATATGTCAATCACGCTTTTGAGAAGATTTCAGGATATACGCGAGATGAATCAATTGGAAAAGACGTAGTATTTTTAAAATCTGATCAAACCGCAGAAGCCGATTATTTTGAAATGATAGCTACTATTAACAATGGAAAATCGTGGAAGGGTCAACTTCAAAACCGCAGAAAAAATGGAGATGTTTACTGGGAAGATATTCATGTTGCACCTGTTTTTAATGAACAGGGTATTGTCAGTCATTATATCAGCGTTAACGAAGATATTATGCAGCGTAAGATGCAGGAAGAACAAATTCAGCATCAGGCGCATTATGATGCTCTGACCGATTTACCTAACCGATTTCTTGTTCTTGATCGGCTTTCTCATTTGATTGTCAATGCCACTCGAAAAAAGGGGGCGGTGGCGTTACTGTTCCTTGATCTGGATGGTTTTAAAAAAGTAAATGATACTCTGGGTCATGAAGTAGGGGACAAGTTACTGATTGAATCAGCTCGCTTGTTGCGTCAAGCTGTAAGAACTGGCGACACCATAGGACGCCTTGGTGGAGATGAATTTATCATTCTTCTGGAAGGCATCAAGGAAGAGTCAGATATAATTCCTGTGGCTAAAAATATACTCAAACATTTTAGAAGAGCTTTTGAAATCGAAGGTAAAGAGATACTCGTAACGATTTCTATTGGGATTGCAGTTTACCCTGATGATGGAAACAGTGCTTCAGAGCTTCTGCGTAATGCGGACTCTGCGATGTATTGTGCTAAAGAAATGGGACGCAATACATACTCTTTTTATACGAGTTCGATGAACCACGAAGTTGAACGTCGATTGCTGGTTGAAGCTGAGCTTTATGAAGCGCTGAAAAGGGAGGAATTCCATGTTTGTTACCAGCCTTTAGTAGATATAAAAAATCGTAGAATAAGCGGCTTTGAAGCCTTGTTGCGATGGAATAATAAGAACCTGGGTCCGATTAAGCCGCTGGAGTTTATTACCATAGCAGAACAGTCTGGACATATTGTATCAATCGGCCAATTTGTCTTTAAACAGGCGGTAGTAAATCTCGGCAAATGGCAAAAAAGGTATAAACAAAACTTTAGCATAGCAGTTAACCTGTCTCCCAATCAGTTTCGCGATCCTGAACTAATGTCATTTATTATTGATGTGATCGAACAGGCGTCGATTGTCAATGGAACCCTGGAGCTGGAGATAACCGAAGGGGTTCTCATGAGTGGCAAAGCGATTATCGATAAGCCTTTGCAATCAATAAAACAACTCGGCTTAGGTATCAGTATGGACGATTTTGGTACTGGTTTTTCATCTTTAAATTATTTGCGCCTCTATCCTTTTGATTCGCTAAAAATCGATCGCAGCTTTGTTAGAGATATGACTATTGATAAAGAAAATAGAGATTTGGTTAATGCTGCCATAACCATGGCTCATAGCCTTGGATTAAAAGTGATTGCTGAAGGGGTTGAGACTCAGGAGCAATTAGCACGTCTATCCGAGCGGGGGTGTGATATCGCTCAGGGTTACCTGTTTAGTAAACCACTTACAGAGAGTGGGCTCGAAGATTTTCTGGAATCTAATGAAACAAGTGGTTTTATCGAACAACAATTTCTAAATTAATAGTTACCAAGAACTATTCACTCACAATTTCTTCCTTTCTGTGCTAATTGCGATCATGCGGCCTATAAAAAGGCCATATTCCTGGCGCATGATATGTACTACGGTCCCAACTATATCACATCTGGCATCCCAACCGATTGATAGATACCAGAGTCCCTACGAAAACACAGATGCTATCTTGGTTGGGAGTTCGGATTAATCGAGCAACTTCGACGTAATGGTACACATCATTTTAGGCCGATGATATGCAGCTTAAATGGCTTTCTGTAATATCGTTGCTAGCAAGGGTATATTCTGTGAAATCCGGATTCTTCAATTGCTTCTGAACATTTTTTTAAATGATTTGGCCAGCCAGCCATTTTTATTCTGATCTGAAGTAATCGATATAATGTTACTTTTCACAGATTTAACATAGGCTGCATCATCACTTTTGATATGATTGAATAGCCAACGGGCAAGAAGGTTATGTAGTTCTTCCGATATATCTTCACCGCTTTTTAAACGGGTCTGAAATTCTGATACTCGTCGAATGAAAAGCTCGTGGACTTTTTTGTGCGGGCGAACAAATTCATAGCCTGCATCTTCAATAAGAGCTTCCTCAAAACCAAAGTGAGATATTGTGTAATCTACAGTGCCTTCAATAATATCACCTATAGCCTTAAAATCCTTATTAAGCCGAGCATCGTATAGTTTATTGATATAGTCGACAATGCGTTTGTGCTGACTGTCGATAACATCGATACCTGTCTCTAAGTCTTTCGTCCATAATAAATATCCCATCTATCTCCATCCCTCAAAATATCCAAAAATTTAACTGGATCATATTATTGCTAAAGTTGAAAATCCAGCACTGTGGCGTTTAAAAGAAAAAAAACCAGAAGCCATCTCCTCTGATTGGCTCTCATTGCTTGTTAAGATTTGAAATATTACCATTGCCTTGGGCAAAAGTAACTTCACGTTTGCCTGACTCTGGCGTCATTTGCAGGATTACAAAACAAATTTATAAAAATGCTATGGATTAGGTGTATATTCTAAATGTAGAGCAAGGAAAAGGGATAATCATGATTACCACCGTCAAAGTGCCTGAATCGTTTATTCCCCTGTTTGAATTGGCAGAGAAGCATGTCGGGGAATATTTCAAGCAGTGCAAAATGCAGCCCAAAAAGGGCAGTATAGAAATCTTTGGTTCACGCTATATACTGTTGCGTGGCGCAGCTATTTCAGTTGAATTCTTTCAACTAGCGCGCAAACTGTTTGGGGAGGGTCAACAGCAAGAAGCTGATCTGTTTGCCGCCAGTTTCCTGTATGAGCTGGCACACTCCATCGGTTGTGCCGATGCCAGGCTGTTTCACAAAAAAATGAACTTAACCGACCCTATAGCCAAACTATCAGCGGGGCCTGTTCATTTCTCCCATTCGGGCTGGGCTTTTGTCGATATTATGGAAGAGTCGAGTCCGACCCCAGATGATAACTATTTTCTTTCCTATACCCATCCTTATTCCTTCGAAAGTGATGCCTGGATAGAAGCGGATTTGCAAACTAGTCATCCTGTCTGCGTGATGAATTCCGGGTACTCCAGTGGCTGGTGCCAGGAAAGTTTTGCATTACCACTGGAAGCCAGGGAGTTGACCTGCCGTGCCCTGGGTCATGATGAATGTCGTTTTGTAATGGCCCCGCCAGATCGTATCGAGCAAAGAATTACTGACAATTTACAGCTTCATCCTGAAATTTCTGGTGTTGAGCAAAGCTTGCTATTTTCGCACAAAATGCAAGCGCCGAATGCTCCTGGACAAACTGAAAAAAGCAGTTTCTTACAGGAAGTACTGGGTAAACGATTGTTTACCTATGCCCGCAATCTGGAAGGTACGCAGCGCAACCTCGCACGTAAGATCCAGTTACTCCACGATGAAGTTGACTTAAGAAAGGTATATGAAAAGAGGCTGCAGGATAGTGAAAAACGCTGGCGACAGCTGGCCGATGTTTCTTTTGATAGTATTCTGGTGTGTCAGGATGGGGTGGTGATCGAGGCCAATAAGGCCTCTGCACTTATGTTTGGTTTAGAGGAGTCTGAGTTAAAGACGCAGGATCTGGCTCATTTGATTGGGGCAGAAAACTGGTTACGTCTACTTGCCCTGGTGGAATCCGGGACAAAACATGCGATAGAGATAGAAGTTAACCTCAAGGATCAGATACATTTTCTCGAGATACATGCGCACTGCAATCAGGAGGATGAAGATAAGGTAATTATTCTGGCGATAAGAGATATTAGTGAACGGATTACGGCCATACATCGTCTGCTGCGCGTCGCTAACTACGATGCACTCACTGGGCTTGCCAATCGAACAATGTTTGAACGCCTGGTTAACCGAGATCTTGTTGATGCCTCTGCTGGAAATATGCATGCCTTGCTGTTCTTGGATCTGGACGGCTTCAAAACTGTTAACGATACCCTCGGGCATACAGCAGGTGATCTTTTACTGTATGAAGTAGCCCAGCGTTGCTCTGCTGTTATTAGAGCATCTGATTTAATTGCCCGTATTGGGGGTGATGAATTTATGATCTGGGCGAGGAATATTCAGCATCACGATGAGGCGGAAAAGGTGGCGATGCAGATATTGAATGAAATGAAGGCACCTTTCAATATAAATGAGACCTTAATTAGTATTACCTTCAGCATAGGAATTGCCGTCTACCCTGAATGTGGCACCGATTTTGCCACATTGAGCAGTCACTCGGATCATGCCATGTACCAGGCTAAATCTGCAGGTAAAAATACATTCAGCTATTTTGAGTAGTTATTGACTGGAAATTGTTTCCTGCTCAGGAGTATGATGGACCTATATCTACAGCCTTTTTTAAAACTTTAGGCAGGTGGGAGAGATGCAATTGATTAAAACCATTGGCCACATCAGCCTGTTGTCAGTGTTCATGTTATTGCAGTCCCAGGTAGCAGCCGATGAAACTACTTTACGACGTCAGGAGATGCTGAAAGAAATTCAACAGTCGGTGCTAGAAACCCGACTTTATCTAGACAAGGAAGCCTTTGACCCACGCATAATGGATGTTCTGGGCAAGGTGCCACGGCATGAGTTTGTGCCCGCTGATCAACAGGATTACGCCTATAAGAACCGCCCTTTACCGATTGGTCATGGGCAGACCATTTCTCAACCCTATATCGTCGCCCTGATGACTGACCTGATCGAAACCAAACCCAGTTTCAAAGTACTGGAAATCGGTACAGGATCTGCCTATCAGGCGGCGATACTGGCAGAGCTGGTCGATCAGGTGTATAGCATTGAAGTCATCGAACCACTGGCGAAAGCTGCCAGAGAACGCCTGCAACGACTAGGTTATGACAACGTACATACCCGAACCGGTGATGGTTATTATGGCTGGGAGGAGGAAGCGCCTTTTGACGCCATCGTTGTAACCGCTGCTGCCAGCCATGTGCCGCCACCGCTTATCAAACAGTTAAAGCCAGGTGGTCGCATGGTGATTCCTGTTGGCACTCGTTTTATGACTCAGCAATTGCTGCTGGTTGAAAAATCTGCTGATGGAAAGGTCTCTACGCGCCAGATTTTGCCGGTGATTTTTGTACCTTTGACCGGAAGCCATTGATCGCTTACCTAAAATGAGCCCACACTGGTCGATATATAGTTCAGTCTTCCTGCTATCGGCCTGTGCACTGGCTTATGAAATCCTGCTGATGCGACTTTTCTCGATTATTCAGTGGCATCATTTTGCCTATATGGTCATTGGCCTTGCGCTGTTGGGTTATGGTATTAGTGGCAGTGTAATAAGTATCTGGCAGACAGCGCTGTTACGTTTTTTTGACTGGCTGTTGCCTTTACTGATGCTTCTGTTCGCCTTTACTAGTGTTGCGGTTTTTCTGCTTGGCCAGCACATTCCATTCAACGCCGAAGTGATACTTTGGGATAACTTGCAATGGTTGTATCTACTGGGCTTATTCCTGCTGTTATCTATTCCTTTCTTTTTTGCTTCTAGTGCTATCTGCCTGACGTTGATGTGTTTTCCACTCAATACTGCTCAAATCTATGCCGCAGATCTTATAGGTGCCGGTGTGGGTAGTCTGGGTATCGTCGGGCTACTGTTCTGGGTATTCCCTCAGCATGTGTTGCTGATGATTGCATTCCTGTCTCTAATGGCTGCAGGTTTTCTGCTGCCACGACTGATATCCAGCGTTAAATATCTATTGGCAGCTGCGATTGGAATTGGTCTGATTGTGCTTTATTCACTGGTTGATAACATAGCTCTTCAGGTATCACCCTATAAATCATTAAGCCAGACGTTGCGGATTAGCGGTGCAGAAGTAGTGGCTCAGCAATCCGGTCCACTGGGTTTTCTGACCGTGCTGAAGAATGACTCCGTCCCGTTTCGTATCGCGCCAGGATTGAGCTTGAATGCACAGGCCGAACCATTAGCGCAACTGGCGCTGTTTAGCGATGCTGACAATATGACACCGATCACTCGATTTCCTCAGTCAATTGAGCAATTGTCCTATCTTGACCAGATGACTTCGGCGCTGCCTTACCATTTGCAGCAGCTTGATTCTGTGCTAGTAGTCGGTGGAGCAGGGGGAAGTGATGTTCTGCAGTCGCTGTATCACCGGGTTGAATCCATACATGTGCTGGAATTGAATCCTCAACTGAGTGAGTTGGTGGATGAGAAATTTTCAAGCTGGTCGGGCGGGCTTTATTCACGACCCGAGGTGACGCTATATAATAGGGAAGTTCGTGATTTCCTGTCGGAATCTAATCAGCGCTATGCCTTAATTCAAATGTCCTTGCTGGATGCTTTTAATGCGCAATCATCAGGCCTGCATGCGCTGCATGAAAATTACCTGTATACCAGCGAGTCTATTCAACTGTATCTACGTCACTTACAGGCGGATGGTTATCTGGCACTGACGCGATGGATCACTATACCACCCAGGGATACTTTGAAGCTGCTAAATACCGTTATTCAGGCACTACAGGAGTCGGGAGTTCAGGATGCTGCTGACCGTCTACTGCTAATCCGTGGCTGGCAGACGGCTACACTGCTGGTCAAGAAAGGTATATTCAATGCTGACGAATTACAGAGGGTACGCCAGTTTTGTATGTCGCGCTCATTTGATCTGGCCTGGCTGCCTGATATTAAAAGTTCGGAAACTAATCGATACAATAAGCTGTCATCGGCACTTTTTTATCAAGCCAGTCAAAATCTGTTATCGGCACAACGACAGGACTTTGTCGATAATTATAAATTCAACCTGACTGCAGCTAGCGATAACCGGCCCTATTTTTTCCACTTTTTCAAATGGCAGACGTTTCGAGAGCTATTCGAATTACGCCATCAGGGTGGTATGCCCTTGATGGAGTGGGGTTATATCATCCTGCTTGCTACCCTGTTGGTCGCTGCGCTGTGCTCTCTAGTGCTGATTGTGACTCCTTTATTGTTTATTAGGCGAATGAGTGTGGTACAGCCCACTATTCGCAGGCGTGACGTGATCATATTCTTTGCCGCTATCGGGCTGGCATTTTTGATGATAGAAATCGCATTCATTCAAAAGTTTGTGCAACTGTTGCACCATCCACTTTATGCCATTGTGACGACGCTGAGCGCATTCCTGGTGTTCGCTGGTCTGGGCAGTCAATTTACTCGTTATCTGTCGGCCAACCGGGGGATAGGGCAGGTACTGATGTTCAGTATCATCGGCATCCTGCTTAGTGGGACGATATATTTACTCATGCTGGATTTTGTATTTGGGTTACTTTCCAGTCAGCATTTGTTAATACGTGTGTTGATCAGTATCGTGATGATAGCGCCGCTGGCATTTCTCATGGGGATGCCTTTTCCACTTGCTCTGTCCAGTCTCACCACAGATGCAGATCACTATATCCCCTGGGCCTGGGCGATTAATGGTTGTGCGTCGGTGATTAGTGCATCGCTGGCAACCATAGTGGCGATAAACTATGGTTTTAATGCGGTGGTATTGCTGGCATTACTGTTGTATCTGCTGGCATCATTATTTTTCCCATCATCTAATCGAAAGGATAGGGTGGCTGTTCTATTGTCCAGAAACTCATATAAAATTCTCTATAGATGGTTTAAAACGCACTTAACGTTACAAGAAGTTTTTCATTTTCAACGATTACAGAATCTAAAGTGGCCTTGGCCAGTTTGTGTTTAAGATTATCGTCTTTTAATTTGTAAACAGGGCGCGATGACAATACCTTTGAGATGGTAATCTGAGCAAGTTTCTTGATTTTCGGCTGATACTTGTCAGGAATTCCATTTATTTTGAGATCTATGATTGTTGGATTGTTCATATAGAACGCTCCTTCGTCCGGGACATAGGAAATGCTTCCGGTTATTTTAGTTGTTCCATTTCCTTTTAATTTTCCAGGTGCAATGGCCTGGATGTGTGCCTGAATGCCGAGTTCATTCGAGCCTTCTATTAGATCTAGCTTCGGTTCTGTGATGATTACTGTCACGAAAAACTTCTTCTTTTCAAGAGGCATCATGGCCTCTACTTTTTCCTGGAGTTCAAGCTCTGTGAATTCTTTTGTGTACGAGAAAGCATAAGCCATATTGACTACGATTAATAATACTATTCCAATTACGTATTTCATACAGGATCTCTTTTTTAACAACCTTTGCCTGGAGTTTTAGTACGAGTGATAATCAATCTTTCTCAGCCCACTCACGAATTTTGCGTTTAAGTTTTTCTTCGACTTTTTCACCAATCTCTTTCCACTCCTTGTCCGATTCTTCAGATTCCTCTTCTTCAGCAAATTCCTTTAATTTACGCATTACTTTCTTCTCAACTTTTTCGCCAATATCTTCCCATTCTTTATCAATCTGTCTTTTCTTCGCAACTTTACAGTTAGCGTGACATCCTCCGCCCCAGATTGAAATAACGCCAAGCAAGAAACCAAAATCATACCAGCCGCCTGTATTGTTGGTTTCGTAAACAACAACACTGTCGTTGAAGAGATGAATAATTAGACTAATAACTGAAATTATCCCATGCCAAAGGCCCCACCAGAAACCCGCAGGCGTTAGTTGTGAGAATTGTGCATCACCCGCTGCACAGGAGGTTAGCAGCAGAATAAAAGGTACAAGAATGATGAGCTTATGTATCCGATGATTTGACAGGATCATTGTTTTCTCCCTCTTTTTGCTATAGTTAGAAACTGCTGTTGACCGCTTTGAGTATATGACAAGTGTATGAATTTCTGAAACCTATTGGCTTTATGGAGATACACCGGATGAGTGTTTTAAAAATCTCAATTTCAATACCCAGGTTTAAATAGGCTGACCGTTCATTGGCGGGCTCTATGTCTCGATACTTCACTTAGATCCTGTTATTCCTCATAGCCTAGCAGGTCGACATCAGCTGCTTTTTGTCTGAGAGCTATAATGATTTGTATTGAGGAGATGAGTGCCCCTGAAAAACAGTTCACCTTTCCAGGGTTCGAATGTGGCCGGACGGAATAGCAAGTATTCCGACCATTTTTCTTCGTCTTTTATCTTAATTTGTCAAATTAAGGTATGCATTGTTCATATTGGAAGCTCTCTTTGCCTAAATCTAATGAGTTATATGTTAGTTATATCTCACGACTATTTTTAAGTCATCAATGCTGCTTAGGCTGGCTTTCTACAGACCTAGATTTCGGGTTAAAACCTCGGCTGATTTTATGACTCGCCTGGTACGATAAAGCTCTGGATGCTTTTGTTCTTCTGTATAACCAGCAGGGTCTTCAGATACAGCGCTTACAAACCAGGAGATTTCAGGCCTGCGCTCACCGAGTTGTTTTTTTAATGTGGTCGTAGTTATTCCTAATGCTTTGGCTGCAGCATTGTAGGTGCAACGGGTCTTCACTTCATTAATATAATCAACTACAAGGTTAATTTTATCTTCCATTTTACATCGCTAATGATGAGTTTTCGGGGGTCTATGTTATCAGAATTTGAGCAAGCCCGTAAGAATCAATATGAAATGCAGGGCTAAAACACCCAGTATGCACTAAATTTAGGTTGGTTTTTTAAGTATAATACCCCCTGGAGATGACATGAATTAAGGTACAGATGAGTCGATATTCAAAAAACAAAAAAGTTTCACCTGAGACACAGAGTGAAGCGATGCAAGTCGCCAAAGCCACACAAAGGCCCGGTCAAACCAAAGAGCAAACGCGCCTTATCGCCCAGGGCATTCAAAAGGGGATAGATCAATACAAGAAGCAGCATAAAGCTAAAGCTCGAGAACTGGACAAGCGAATCAAGGCCTCTCAGCAGAAAACTGGTTCAGATAGTGAAGTCACAATCCAGATAGAGACCCAGACGGTCTATAAGCAACATTGGCTGCCCTGGTTGTTGCTGATACTTTCCTGGACCGTAGCAGCTGTTTATTACTTTTCAGACAAAATATTGTTATTTTTCAGCAACTAAGGTGAATACATTATAATTAGCCACCAGTGCACCATCTTCATTGGTGATGGTGGTATCCCTGCGCACTTTCCCATAGTTTTCGGTTTCACGATGGCCTTTTTCCTTACGGGTAAACTGAACCTGTGGTACATCGTAGGCATACACGGATTTGGAAAAATGCAGAGTCTCCATAGCAAAATTGGCTAATACTGAGCCTTCACCGGGCTAGACAAATAGACCGGTGACCATTGATTAAGGCACATCTGATCAATTAAATTGTATTGCAGGGTTTGTATAAAATACTATAAATGGATTTTCTCTTATTATATTTTTTTATCAGGTAATGTGTTTTAAGTTTAAGGCGGTTATCTAAATGCAAAATTTTTTTATTGTTTGAACTGTTTTTACAACTACACTGATACAAAATCATCACCAAATTCAAATTACCATGCACCGAGCAGTTAAAATGGTCACTGACAGCACAGCTGATACAAGCGTTGAAGATAGCCCTCTGAATGAGTTTTCCAAATGCCATGATGGTATCGTGATGAATTTTCAGCAATTGCTGTCTTTAGCGGTTTTGCTTAAACAGAATCCCAAGGACCCACAAATCAACAAACGAGCAAAGTCGTTATTAACCTTTTTTGAAGAGGTCGTGTTACGACATCATTCTGAAGAGGAGGAAGAGCTATTTACGGCTGTTATAGATTGCGCCTCTAAGGCTAGTGAAGCCAAACTGGCCAGAGAATATATTAAGAAACTGATTGAAGAACATCGTGATCTTGAAAAGATGTGGGAAGTCATAGAATCCGACATAAGAAAATTAGCCCAAGGAAAACCTGCTGATATTGATATCCAAATTACTGAGAAACTTGCTACTCAGTATCTTGCTCACGCCGCATTTGAAGAACAGTATTTTTTACCTCTTTCTGTAAAAATACTTTCAAAAAAAGAGATGTCTGCACTGGGTTTGTCACTACACATGAGACAGTAGAATATACCGGTCATTGGTTACATTTAACCAAAACAACGTGGTTATGCGAATAACTATGTTTTCTTAATAAAAATATTCTCATAAAGTAGTTTAAATATATGAATTCCATATCTAACAATATACAAAAGTATAATAATATCTGTGCAATTGGGGGAGGGACTGGTTTAGGTAGATTACTGTATGCTCTTAGCGCCATAAATGTCAAAACTACTGGAATTGTAGCGACTACAGATACCGGAGGCTCAACAGGCTGGATTCGTGAACATACCAATTCTATTGCATGGGGTGATATAAGAAATTGTCTTAACCAGATGTCTCGAAAAGGCTGTATTCCAGGTGCACTGTTTCAATATCGCTTTGAGGGGTTTAGCGCATTAGAAAACCAGAATCTTGGTAATCTGATGTTATATGCACTGGATCAATTGAGCGGAAGACCCTTAGATGCCATTACACATGCCAGAGAGATACTTAATATTGAAACTGTCGTCATACCCATGTCTGAACAGCCCGTGCACCTGGCTGCAAATGATTCAGACGATGTAACCCACTTTGGGGAAGTTAAGGTCGAGGAGCTTAAATCTTTACCTGACAATATCTGGCTGGTTCCAGATCCAGTAGCGACTCCGGAAGCGGTAACAGCCATTAACCAGGCCGATTTAATCATTTTGTCTGCCGGCAGCCTGGTAACCAGCCTGATGCCAAATTTACTGGTGACTGAATTGCTTGAGGCTATAGTAAAAAGCAAAGCGCCGGTTATATACATCGGCAATATGAAACCGATTGATGATGCAATCGGAACACTGACGCTTGACCAGCAATGTCGCTGGATGGAAAAAATACTGGGCTTAAATATTATAAACGGGATCATTTGGCCAGACTCCCGAGAGCGCCCCGATTGTGACTGGATCTATACACTGGTCACTGATGTTGCGGACAAAAACTCTCCACTTCGCCACGATAAGATAAAACTAATTTCTGCGCTTAATCGCATTTTAAAAAGTTCTAATCAACAAATTCAGACTATATATGAATCATCTAACTATTCTGCATCAAGATGAACATATTATTGTTATCCACAAACCTGCGGGGCTGTTGATGCATCGCAGTCCTATTTCTCGTGATACAGTTTTTGTACTACAAACCTTACGCGACCAGATCGGTCAAAGGGTCTACCCCATTCACCGTTTAGACAGAGCTACTTCCGGGGTGTTGGCTTTTGGCCTGAACCCGGAAATGGCGAAAATGGTTGCACAGCAATTTGAAGACCATCTGGTTGAAAAAGAGTACCTGGCACTAGTCCGTGGCTGGGTCGACGATAGCGGCCAAATCGACCACCCCATTGCAGATGAAGAGGGCAATAATAAAAGCCAGGAGGCAATTACTGACTATCGTTGTTTGCAAAAAGTTGAACTGCCTTTTGCGGTTGACCGTTACCCCAGCTCCAGGTACTCACTGGTCAGTGTTTCACCACAAACAGGTAGAAGACAGCAAATACGCAAACACTTCAAACATATTTCACATCACCTGATCGGCGACACTACTCATGGCAATGGAAAACACAATCGCTTCTTCCGTGAGCAATATGATATTCATCGCTTGATGCTAACTTCTCACAAACTTTGCCTTGATCACCCCATAACTCAGCAAAGACTGTGTTTTGAGGCAATTTCGGAGCCGGAGTGGGAGAAATTGTTTGGGGAGTTTAACTGGAAGCAATGATCATAAAGTATAGAAGCGGATTCAGCACTTCTCTCTCCAGTCTAAAATTTTTTCCGTAGACAGGATAAACCTGTATTGATCGGTATCTAGGGATGATTCTCTTGAAATGGGTGAAAAGACTGATGTCTATGGTTACAAAGTACTAATATTTGTATAGATTGAAATTGAATCAAATCGGTATGAGATAGAATTACTTTCAGCCTACAATACAGGCAGTTTCAGTTTTTATAAAATCTCCCAGTTCTATAACCCGGGATTCAGAGATAGAGATATATTATGACTAAAGTGAATCAACATATAGATGAGCCTTACTCTCTATTGGTTCAGATATCGGACACGCATTTGTGCGCTGATCCGAAGCGCAGTTTACGTGGTATTAATACATACGATTGTCTTAAGGCTGTACTCAAACTGGCATCCGACCACTTACAACAAGCCTCTCTCATCATGACTACTGGTGATATTAGTCACGATGGTAGCTCTGAATCTTATAGTTTCTTTGAAGAACAGCTCCGTAAACTAAGTGGTGTTAAACGTTTATTACCCGGCAACCACGATCAACCAGATATTTTATGCCAGCTGATGTCACAGCCAAATTGGCCGACAGTGGACCAACTGGGCTCGTGGCGAGTAATCGGGCTCGACAGCCATCTCACTGGAGAATCGGCTGGGTATCTGGCTACTGATAAATTAGCTGATCTGAAACTTGTTCTTGCGGAGGCAGGGCATGCTCATCAACCTGTATTACTCGCTTTACACCATCCCCCTATACCCACCGGTAGTTGTTGGCTTGACGAAATTAGCCTGATTAATCAATCGGAATTTCGTCAATTATTAAGTGATTTTAAGCAGGTACGCGCAATTATTTTTGGCCATGCACATCAAGAGATGGACGAAACCCGAGATGGTATTCGGTGGCTTTGCTGCCCTTCAACCTGCGTCCAGTTTTTACCCAACACTCAAAGCGCTTACAGTGATACTCTGTTACCAGGCTACCGTTGGATTAGACTCTATCAAGACGGTAAAATAGAAACTGGAGTTGAGCGTATCTCAGAGTGGCCATACGATAGTGGGCCAGACCGTCGCAAATGGAGCTAAATTTTAACAACCGTTTGCGTAGATAATTTTCCGATTGGTTGAACGCACTTTAAATAATATAAGTTATTAATAAATGAAAAAAGAAAATCCGCTTTGGAAACCTGATCCAGAAACAATTGATTCTACGTTGATCAGGCAATTTATGCTTGTAGCAAATGATCGCTATTCCAAATCACTTAACTCTTACAATGAGTTATGGAAATGGTCAATTAATTGTACTGATGATTTCTGGAATTTAGTCTGGGATTATTGCGAGGTAATCGGCGAAAAAGGCGAGCGTGTTTTGATCGATGAAGGTGCTATGCATAACGCCCAATGGTTTCCTGATGCGAGGCTCAATTTTGCACAAAATCTGTTACGCCGCCGTGATGATAATGAAGCGATTGTTTTCTGGGGTGAAGACAAAGTTCGAAGAACGCTCAGCTATAAACAACTTTGGCTGGCCGTTGCACAATTTTCCGCAGCCCTGAGAGCAGAGGGGATCAAGAAGGGCGATGTTGTTGCGGCCTATATGCCGAATATGCCAGAAACCATTATTGCTATGCTCGCAGCGAGTAGCATAGGAGCAATCTTTACTTCTGCTTCACCAGATTTCGGCACTCAAGGATTATTAGATCGATTTGGTCAGGTTGAACCTAAAATATTGATCGCGTCAGATAGCTATTTCTATAACCGTAAACAAATCAACAAGCTCGATATACTAGTGCAAGTAGCACCGCAACTTCCAACTGTTGAACATATAATTCTGGTGCCTTATGAAAATGAGATTTCCAAACTTCCAGCCATTGACGGAATTATTGGCTGGTATGAATTTATTGCTCCGTATCAGAATGCAACCGAAATCAACTTTGAGCCGCTGCCCTTTGATCATCCCTTGTACATTATGTATTCATCAGGGACTACTGGAGCACCAAAATGCATCGTACATGCAGCCGGACGAGCTTTGCTGCAACATTTGAAAGAACAGCGATTGCATAGTGATGTTAAAGCCGGTGACCGCTTATTCTTTTTTACCACCTGTGGCTGGATGATGTGGAACTGGTTGGTGAGTGGCCTGGCATCCGAAGCGACTATTATGCTCTACGATGGCTCTCCCTTATTAGATCAGGGACGTATCCTGTTTGATTATGCAGAGCAGGGGGTTATGACCCATTTTGGCACATCAGCGAAATTTATCGATGCTATTGCCAAGAATGGCTTACAGCCGGCAAATACCCATGATCTGTCAAATTTACGAGTGATGTTTTCAACTGGCAGCCCTCTGGTGGCTGAAAGTTTTGAGTATGTCTATCGTGATATCAAACAAAACCTGCAGTTATCATCCATTTCTGGCGGCACCGATATTCTTTCCTGTTTTGTGCTGGGCTGTCCTGTGTTGCCAGTGTGGTCTGGTGAAATTCAGTGTAGAGGCCTAGGTATGGCCGTTGATGTTTTTGATGAGGCTGGCAAACCCGTTAGAACCAGCAAAGGGGAATTAGTCTGTACCAGGCCATTCCCGGCTATGCCCATAGGATTCTGGAATGACACCGATGGTGAACTTTATCGAGATAGCTATTTTTCACGCTTTTCTGGTATCTGGTGTCAGGGTGATTTCTGCGAGATTACCGAGCATGATGGGTTAATTATTTACGGTCGATCTGATGCGACATTAAATCCTGGAGGAGTTCGCATAGGGTCTGCAGAAATCTACCGCCAGGTGGAAAAGCTGGAAGAGGTTCTGGAATCTTTAGTCATTGGTCAGCAATGGATGGATGATGTACGCGTCGTGTTATTTGTCAAACTTCGACCTGATTTAACACTGGACGAAGAACTCATTGCGCGAATAAAACAAACTATACGCAGTAACACAACACCCAGACATGTACCTGCAAAAGTATTACAGGTACAGGACATACCCCGAACAAAGAGTGGCAAGATCGTCGAGTTAGCTGTGCGTAATGTAGTGCACGGAGAGGCGGTGAAAAACATAGAGGCACTGGCTAACCCCGAGGCCTTGGCTTTTTTTCGTGATCGATCTGAGTTGCTGGATTAGAGAGACCATAGATATTTATCCTTGTCATTTATCCTGTTGAGGCTTAAAGCATGTGAATGTAATGCTTTCTTCACCGATGAATTCATCACCTTCATGCCATACTTTTACTTTGGGATAACTGTACGTACCTGATAAATCATTGAGAGATTTAGACCGCTATTGGAGGGCGTATATTTGCATCTTTCATGGAAAAATCTGACCTGACAGGTTTAATACCGTTCCAGATACTATTCATCATAAAATCAAAATAATTTGTCAAAGGTTCTTCAATTGATCCGTCTAATCGCATTTGAATCAACCTCATGGCACTACCAACGATTATTGATGTTGCCACAGCAGTATTTACATCCTTTAAGTCGTCATTCTCTAATACTTCAGCGGTAATTTGTCTGATCTTAATAAAAGGAGCCGTATCGAAAATTAAGGGTTGATCTGCTAAAAAATCAGCGTGCCTGGAATGAAACACGAAGGCGATTATATTTCGATGGGTCTCTGTATGCTGGAACAGTTGCTTTATGATTTCTTCAATCTGTTCGACGGGCGTAGATATTGACTGGGTGACTCCATCGATCAACTCATCGACTTCATTGACTATATGTTTATATAGCGCTTGAGCGATTCCTTCCTTACCACCAAAATATCTGTAAATTGAGCCGATACTAACATCAGCTACTTCCCGGACTTCGTGAATTGATACATTGTGATACCCTTTTTCTACAAAAAGATCCAAAGCAGCGGTCAAGATTTTACAGTCTATGGGTTCAGGGTTTGGTGGCTGTTTGTTTAAGTAAGGCATAACCCGGTCTCTCCAAAAAATTCTTATTGATTATTTATTTTAAAAAAATCAATAAGCTTAATTTTGTGATTTTACTCGTTGATTTTCAATGTAATCAGCCTAAACAACTACCTTTTCAGGATAAATAAGGTCGATTTTTGAACTTAAATCCACTCCGTTTTCAGGTAAATTTTTTTTTACTTAACCTGATATTAGAAAGCTCACAGTTCAGAGCTATCTCTTACACTCTTTTTTCAGAAGATATCATCTTTTCTCTAATAATACTTTGGAATATAAAAGATTGACAAAAATGAACATTCATTCTATTTTGTGGCGATCAACCTGATGTTAGTACAAACTGTCTATTACTGCCGCTATCAAAGCCCAGTTATGGATTACTACTAATGAAATGAAAAATTTATTGAAGAGTCTACTATGAAAGCAAAAGCAGCCGTTGCATGGGAAGCCAGAAAACCCTTATCCATTGAAGAAGTCGATGTAATGGGGCCGAAAGAGGGTGAAGTACTATTAAAAGTTATTGCCTCTGGGGTATGCCATACCGATGCATTCACACTATCAGGTGAAGATCCAGAAGGTTCATTTCCCTGCATTTTAGGTCATGAAGGTGGTTGCGAAGTGGTTGAAGTAGGTCCCGGTGTCAAAGACCTAAAGGTTGGAGATCACGTCATTCCATTATATATTGCTGAATGCGGCGACTGTGAATATTGTAACTCAACCAAATCAAATCTCTGCCAAACTATTGCGCCAACCATCTGGACCGGATATATGCCAGATGGCACTCGTCGATTCTCAAAAAACGGTAAAGATATTTTCCATTATATGGGGTGCTCTACGTTTTCTGAGTACACCGTCGTTCCAGAGATTGCATTAGCAAAAATCAATAAAGCTGCGCCACTGGATAAGGTTTGCCTTTTAGGCTGTGGTGTGACCACAGGCATTGGTGCTGTACTTAATACAGCCAAAGTAGAGCCAGGATCAACCGTTGCTGTATTTGGACTTGGTGGTATTGGATTGTCCTGTATTCAGGGTGCTGTGATGGCTGGAGCTGAACGCATTATCGGTGTTGACATCAATCCTGATAAGTTTGAATTTGCCAGACAGCTAGGCGCTACACATTTTGTTAATCCAAATGAGATTAATGGTTCATTCGTAGAATATATGCAGGACACTTTTAATGGTGGCCCCGATTACTCCTTTGAATGTATTGGTAATGTGCATGTAATGAGCGATGCTCTGGAATGTACACATATGGGCTGGGGTGTTTCTACCGTAATAGGTGTTGCCGGTGCCGGGCAGGAAATCGCAACTCGACCTTTCAACCTGGTTGTTGGGCGCACCTGGAAAGGTACTGCTTTTGGCGGCGTAAAAGGTCGTACAGAGCTTCCTGGGTATGTTGATCGTTACATGTCTGGTGAGATTGAAATCGATAGTCTGGTTACACATACCATGCCGCTGGAAGACATTAACAGAGCATTTGATTTAATGCATAGTGGTGAAAGTATTCGTTCAGTCATAATCTTTTAATCGGCCTGCTATACAGCAGACAACTGACCAACTAAATACTAATCCAACAGGTTAAACTTTTAACTCGAAATTAATGACTATTCAAAAAATTGAAAGTATCAAAGAATTTGGCGGCAAGCTAAATCGCTACACACATACCTCTGCAGTTCTGGATTGTGAAATGACCTTTTCGGTGTATCTTCCACCACAGGCAGAACAGGAAAATGTGCCCGCGTTGTACTGGTTATCCGGTCTAACCTGTACTGATGATAATGCGCGTACCAAAGCGGGCGCACAACGCTATGCTGCAGAGCAGGGTATAGCTTTAATCTTTCCCGACACTAGCCCGCGTGGAGAGGATGTGGCTGATGAAGCGGATCGTTACGATCTGGGCAAAGGTGCCGGATTTTATACTAATGCTGTGCAGGCTCCCTGGGCTTCACATTATCAAATGTATGACTACGTAACGAAGGAGTTACCAGCATTAGTCGAGCAGTATTTGCCCTTAATTCCTGGTGTAAGATCGATCTCCGGTCACTCCATGGGGGGACATGGGGCATTAATTTGCGCGCTTAAAAATCCAGATGCCTATAAATCAGTATCAGCCTTTGCGCCCATCTGTAATCCTGTCAACTGTGGTTGGGGGCAAGGATGTTTTGGTGCGTATCTAGGTGACGATACCGAAAAATGGAAAGCCTACGATGCAACAGAACTGGTTGAATCAGGCGCCAGGGTTGCTGATATTTTAATCGATCAGGGGCTGGCTGATGAATTTTATGACGAGAAACAATTGTTACCTGAAAACTTTCAGAATGCCTGTGATAGAGCAGGTCAGGCGGTAACCATTCGTATGCAGGAAGGTTATGACCATAGCTATCATTTTATTGCGACATTTATCGGTGAGCATATTGCTTACCATGCCAAAGCATTAAAAAACTAAACTACACTACACGCTCTCTAAGCCCAGGTTTAGAGAGCATCGAATTCTGTCCTATTAAGCCAGGGTAACTATGAAAGACTCCAGGAAAAAAAAACAAAAGTATTCTTCAAGGGGACGCAGAGCCGATAGTCAATCGCTGCAAACCCTGAAACAACTTTTGGGAGAGCAACCGTTACAGCGCGAACTACTAATTGAATATCTACACAAAATTCAGGATGAATTTAAACATCTATCTGCCAGCCATTTAACTGCTCTGGCCGACCTACTGAAAATCTCAATTGTAGAAGTCTTTGAAGTGGCCAGTTTTTATCACCACTTTGATGTGGTTGATGAAAATACAAAGGCTCCTGCTGAATTGACTATTCGTGTATGCGACTCCATCAGTTGCCAGATGAATGGTGCAGATGAACTGATACAAAAACTGCAAAACGAAGCCTTTGACAATGTGAGAATTCAACGCGTACCCTGTGTTGGACGTTGTGATAAAGCCCCTGTTGCGGTGATTGATAAATACCCCGTAGAATCAGCAGATCTGGATAAAATCAAACAGATAAAGTCGGAGAGACTTTATGAAGTTCCTCTTATCAATTTGCTCAATAGTGACAAATCAAAGGATTCAGAGGCTTATGCATTTGTTACCCAGCTACAGAAGAATTTCGATGAAGCAAAGAAAGAGCAGATTATCAGTGAGCTGGAGACTTCCAATTTAAGAGGACTGGGTGGTGCTGGATTTCCAGTTGGTCGTAAATGGCGTATTCTAAGTACTCAAAAAGCTCCTCGTACTATGGCCGTTAATATAGACGAGGGTGAACCTGGAACCTTTAAAGATCATTATTATCTGCAAAAGGATCCACAGCAATTTATTGAGGGCATGCTAATAGCGGCGCTTACGGTTGATATAGATGTGATCTATATTTATCTGCGCGACGAATATCCTGCCTGTCATGCAATGCTTGAGCTTGAGTTAGAAAAACTTAAGGCTAACCCTCCTTACGATTTACCAGAAATTCATTTACGCAGAGGTGCTGGCGCTTATATCTGTGGTGAAGAATCTGCCATGATTGAATCTATAGAAGGTAAACGCGGTATGCCTCGCTTACGTCCACCCTATGTGGCCGAAGTGGGTGTACATGGTCGGCCGACACTCGTGCAAAACATGGAAACCCTGTATTGGGTACGCGATATTATCGCAAAGGGTACGGAGTGGTTTACTACACAGGGGCGGAACGGTCGTACTGGAATGCGTTCCTTCTCAGTCAGTGGCCGCGTAAAAAAACCGGGCGTTCATTTTGCACCTGCGGGTATCACACTGCAGGAATTAATCGATGAATACTGTGAAGGCATGCTGGAAGGGCATAAGCTGTATGGCTATCTACCAGGCGGCGCTTCTGGCGGTATTTTACCGGCCAGCAAGGCAGATATCCCACTTGATTTCGATACCTTGAATGATCATGGTTGTTTTATCGGCTCGGCTGCGGTGATTGTATTCTCCGATGCTGATTCAGCTCGACAGATAGCTACTAATGCCATGCATTTCTTTGAACATGAATCCTGCGGGCAATGCACACCCTGTCGAGTTGGCACCGCTAAAGCGGTTAAGTTGATGCAACAGGAAATCTGGGATACAGAATTGATGCAGGAACTATCTACAGTCATGCGAGACGCATCAATCTGCGGATTGGGGCAGGCGGCGCCTAACCCTATGGATTGTGTAATCAAATACTTTCCGGATGAAATTAACGGGAGTAAATCATGAGTATTGAGTTTAGTTTGAATGGTGAAACAATCACCGCCAATACCGATGAAACCATTTTAAAAGCAGCTCAGCGTCATGGCGTTGAAATCCCTCACTTATGTTACAAAGACGGACTGGGTGAATCGGGAAACTGTCGTGCCTGTATGGTAGAGATAGAAGGAGAGCGTGTATTATCGCCATCCTGTTGCCGTAGACCGACAGCGGATATGAAGGTGCATAGCAGTAACGAACGTGCGGTAAAATCTCAGAAACTGGTGCTGGAGCTACTGCAATCTGATATGGCACAGGAAGCCTATACCAGGCATAACGAATTAGACTACTGGGCGGATAAATTAGAGCTTGATGCACCACGCTTCGAGCCACGCACAGATAAAGTCGCCAGAGATGAATCACATCCGGCGATGACGATAAACCTGGATGCCTGTATCCATTGTACCCGTTGTTTACGCGCCTGCCGTGATATTCAGGTAAACGATATTATCGGACTGTCACAGCGCGGATCACAAACTAAAATTGTTTTTGACCTTGATGACGCAATGGGAAAAAGTGCCTGTGTCGGTTGTGGTGAATGTGCTCAGGCCTGTCCGACTGGAGCCATCATGCCTGCGGGTGGTGTCGGTCTTATTGAACCAGATAAAACTGTTGACTCTGTCTGTCCTTATTGCGGGGTAGGGTGCCTGCTTACCTATTATGTTAAAGACAATAAAATCCTGTATGCAAAGGGACGCAATGGTCCGGCGAATAAAGGCCGACTTTGTGTCAAAGGTCGTTTTGGTTTTGATTATATCCATCATCCAGAGCGCCTGACTAAACCTCTGATTCGACGCAGTGACGCTCCAAAAACAGCTGAGCTCAATTATCAACCAGAGAATCCTTTGGCGCTATTTCGTGAAGCCAGCTGGGAGGAAGCACTTGATTTTGCTGCGCAGGGTTTACGTGACATCATTGATAATGAAGGCAAATATGCACTGGCAGGTCTGGGCTCTGCCAAAGGCAGCTGTGAAGAGGCTTATTTATTTCAGAAATTAATCCGTACCGGATTTGGCACCAATAATGTTGACCACTGTACACGCCTGTGTCATGCATCATCGGTAACTGCGTTACTGGAAGGTCTTGGTTCCGGCGCAGTGTCGAACCCAATGGCCGATGTGAGTCATTCAGATGTCATTATCGTTATAGGTTCTAATCCGACAGTCAATCATCCAGTTGGAGCCACATGGATGAAAAATGCGATTAATAACGGAACCCAGCTGATTTTGATGGACCCTAGAGGTTCAGATATGAAACGGCATGCCTCTCATTTTGTTCAGTTCAAGCCAGCTTCAGATGTCGCCTTACTGAATGCCATGATGAATGTCATTGTGACTGAGGATCTGGTAGATCAGGATTTTCTGGATTCGCATACTGAGCAATACGAAAAACTCAGAGTACATTTACAGACTTATACACCCGAAGCTATGCAAGATATCTGTGGAGTTTCTGCACAGCAGATACGAGAAGTAGCACGTCTATATGCAACCGCTGATAACGCTATGATCCTGTGGGGTATGGGTGTTTCGCAGCATGTTCATGGGACGGACAATGCACGCTGCCTGATTTCACTGTGTATGATTACCGGACAGATTGGCCGTCCAGGAACAGGATTGCATCCCTTACGAGGTCAGAATAATGTACAGGGTGCTTCTGACGTAGGCCTGATACCTATGGTTTTTCCAAATTATCAATCAGTAGCTGATCCTTCGGTACAACAACGATTTACTCAACTATGGCAGGTCGATGAGCTGGATGATAAACCTGGCCTGACAACAGTAGAGATGATGAATCATGCCTACGATGGCTTAATCAAAGGTATGTACATTGAAGGTGAAAACCCCGCCATGTCAGACCCTGATGTTCTGCATGCAAGAACCGCGCTGTCAAGACTGGAGCATCTGGTGGTACAGGATATCTTCATGACAGAAACTGCCTATTATGCCGATGTCATTTTGCCAGCTGCTGCCAACCCAGAAAAGACTGGTAGTTATATTAATTCGGATCGTACCGTGCAAATGGGACGTCAGGCGGTAACACCTCCAGGTAGTGCTCAACCGGACTGGTGGTCGATTCAGGAGATTGCGCGCCGATTAGGTCTGGACTGGAACTACTCTGGCCCTGAGGAAATTTTCAATGAAATGCGCCAGTCTATGGATTCCATTGCCGGAATAACCTGGTCACGTTTAGAGCAGGAAAGTGTAACCTATCCCTGCCATGAGGAAGGTGATCCAGGTGAACCGATTATCTTCAAGGATGGTTTCCCAACCACTACAGGACGGGCAAAACTTGTGCCTGCCGATATCGTACCACCTGATGAGCAGCCGGATAAAGAATATCCATTTATTCTAATTACCGGAAGACAACTGGAACATTGGCATACAGGCAGCATGACTCGACGAACAGCGGTACTTGATGAACTAGAACCCGAGCCATGGGTGTCTGTCAATGTACGTGATGCATTGTCTCTGGGTCTTGACGAGAATTCTTCATTAACACTGCAATCACGTCGAGGGGCACTTAAGGCCAATGTAAGGTTGAGTGACAACCTTCCCGCTGGCACGGTGTTTATGCCGTTTTGTTATTTTGAAGCGGCCGCTAACGTACTGACCAATGCAGCGCTAGATCCTCAGGCAAAAATCGCGGAGGTCAAGTATTGCGCGGTTCGACTGATATCCTGAAGCTCTAGAGAAAGTCAAATGGATGCAGGATAGCTGCTGCATTTAATCATTATGAGGGTGGTTATTATGATCAGTTGTAATCCTCTAGCTTTAACTTATGCAACGCTCTGCCTGACACTTATGTCAGGTAGCTAAACCTATGCTGTCTCAAATGATAATTCAACTGTAAAGGTGGCATAGCCAAATATAGCTGAGGCACTACATTCTGCGTGATGGGGCGGGATAGGTCTTTTCAACGTTTATCAACCTGGTTTTATTTATACTACCGTTGGAATTAGTTGCACAAAATCAGTCCAATTATTTGGTAAAAACTAGCCAAAAAGCCTGCAGTCACGGCTTACATGAGCAACCAAATGAAGGACCTTTTGCAGTATTTTTATTTTGCGACGATGCTGGAGGATCAAACATTGGAGTAATATTAACAGAAAAAGGTGCTGGTCCTGGAAAAATAATGGTTAGAAAGTAGAATTTGAAGTTGGACAGGGCCAGAAAGGGCCATGTGCAAATAAAGTTAAATCTCTCTAGTTCCGCCATATAGCTAAGAATTATAAAGGCGTGAAAAATTCGTGGGGTTATCCGGGATCTTGGCGGATATCAATATAAATAGGAGATTATTGGTTGATCTTTCGGCTTGTAATATGAAAATATGGCCTTTATACTTCCTATTCTTTTAACTGCTTAAGGAGTAGGTTTTATGGAAATACCTGCAGCAATGGCATTAGAAAAAGATGTACTTCGTTCCAACATCGTTCGCGTCACTATCCCCGCTACGGTTGCCTACAATCTCGACAGGATGCGTAAGGTTACCGATTCTATCCTCGACAGACTGGGTTGCTCTAACTGCCATTCCGGTTTCGATCTCCGTTTCGATATTGAGAGACAGTTTGTCGTCGATGAGAAGCTTAACGTACGAGTAGTAGGCGAACAGATTCGGTAGTGAAGACGCCAGGACTTGGTGTAGGCCTTGTCTATATCCCGGGACTCGAACCATTGTTCGAGTCCCAGGATGGTTCTGTTCAGGTCCTGGAGCTAGAGCCTCAGGCGTTGTGGCGCCAGTATCCCAATAGGCCCCAGCCCTATACCAACCAAATAGAGCTACTGAACTGCTTCAAGGACTGGCCACAGCATAAGATTGTCCATGGGGTAGGATTTCCTGTGGGTGGATCACGCTTGCCGGACCCACGTCATCTACCACCGTTGCGCGAGGCTATTGAGACCATCGGTGCCAAGTGGGCGAGCGAACACCTGGTGTTCAACGAAGCAGAAGATCACAACGGCTCGGTCTATCAAACCGGTTTCTTTTTACCACCACTATTGACCCCCGCTGGTATTGAGGCCGTGGTGCCTATTATCCGTTCGGTATCTGCAGATATCCCTGTACCTTTCGCTATCGAAACACCAGCCAACTACCTTCAGCCTCTTCCTGGACAGTTACGGGATGGCGAATTCACTGCCGCTGTAGCCGAGCAGGCCGACTGTGGAATCCTGCTTGATATTCACAATATCTGGACCAATGAACAAAACGGACGGCAGAGTGTCGAGGAATTTCTCAGTGAGATCCCACTGGATCGAGTGTGGGAGATCCATCTGGCCGGCGGCTTGAAGTATGGTGATTTCTGGCTCGATGCCCATTCGGGTGATATCCCCCGTCCGGTTCTCGAATGGACCCGGCGACTTATACCGCAACTGCCAAACCTGGGCGCCATCATCTATGAATTGTTGCCTGCCTATTTCCCCTCTTTTGGTCTGGAGGGTGTGCGAAAGGCACTTGATGAAATGCATGAAGTCTGGGCCCTACGAAACACTCCGACCCTTGCCACTTCACCTTTACCCGACCCACCACCGAAGACTGAACCGCCATTCGACACGACCCTACCATCGGAGTGGGAAAATACCCTGGCCGGTACCATCGTGGCTTACCACGCTAATGAGTCGCCCTTGGCCCGGCAGGTAGCCGTAGATCCGGCGGTAGAACTCGTGCGGAGTCTCAACAAGAAATTCCGCATGAGCGCAGTTGTCACTAACCTGAGGCTTTCTGTTCGCCAACTGATCCTCTCACTGTCAGAAGCGGAGTTTGATCAACTCATCCAGGATTACTGCACAACCGTGCGTCCGCAACGTTTCGGTGCCGCTGAAGCTAAAAACTTCGCCGACTTTATCGGTAGGCGGAAAATGGAGATCCCATATCTGGCCGAAGTGCTCAACTACGAAGTTGCAGCTATCGACGTGATCGCCGACAGATGTTCACGGATTGTGCCTTTTTCAGTAGATCCTGAGACTTTACTGGAGGCTCTGGCAATGGGTAAGTTGCCGGAAAACATCACAAGCGGTAACTACGAAGCTGAGGTCGTACCGCCGGATGTGGATCCGTTGGTTAACAATCCACTCTATCACTGACAGGTTTTGTAAGTATGTGGTGATAAATCTCAACATGAAATACGGCTAACAATAGTTCTTTCACCCTCTGGGAAAAGGACAGGTAGCATACATGAAACATCAACCCGGCTTTCCCATTTGAGCGAATGGTATTGCTATATAATCATAAGTACCGACTATTGATCTTTATCTTGGATTAGACAAATGATTTCGTCTTCACTAAGAGGCATTTCACTGATAGGCTTTTTAACCTATCTTCACGGAAGTTTGTCTTTCAATTTTCTGATTAATAGCCAGTGTAATGCTCATAACTAAAAATGCCCCAAGACCTGCTAATGCCATGCCGTCCAATTTCCACATGCTATTCCTGGATGGCGTATACACAAAAAACTAACAGGGGAAGACAAGGTTCCAACGTTCCTTAGCCCAAAATCAACAAGAACTGGGCTAACTGGTTCACACGATCAGTCACCGTGTAGCCCGCTATCTTGTACGTCAGGGTCTTCTCGAACGTGATGAAGAAAACAGCTACCTGCAACTGGATGGTATCCCATGCAACAACTGACGGGGGCGGTTTGTTACTGCATACTGTTGGTCAATTTAGCAGGGTGGTAGAAGTGACATTTTAGTTTTGAATTGATATTCTTTGAATCAGTTCGCTGCTTATTGAGAGCAATAATCCTAAGATAAACTGATTAACAGGAAGTTTATAAATCGATAGGGTCAATTGATAATTTCTTTAACTCGTTTAGCCTGCTCATTTTCAGAATGCCGGTCAGTCTTGACTCGATTTGGTGGCCAGCCCGGTCAGTTGGGGCTGGTGCCTACAGTTCGATAGAGCTTCTTCCTTTATTCTTAATTATGGCTACGGCGAGTTTTTCAACTTCCTTGATTCGAAGTAGGGCGATTTCCTAGGCTCGTAAACCAAGCTTGAAACTGATCTGCATGAAGGTGATGGTTAAAGATTTACGTACGGATTCATGTAACCGATGAGGCTAATCAGAATAGACTCAATCCGACCAAAAGCAACAAATCACAACCATCTGCAGAACATATATATTTGTAGACGGGGTAATAATCCTCGAAGTACTGAAACTTACTGCTGCCTCATAACAACAAGTGCTCCTATTTTTCTTCTGACACAGGATATAACAAAAACCTTACTCGTAGTTGCCTAAATGTCTAATAATGTCTGATAGGGTGTATTACACGGACTGGACAACATTTCCACTTCAATAATATGAAAATTATTGTTTATTATCGTACTTTACATAATATACATTATGCGCATATATAGTGATAATTAATGTTGTATATGTGTAGCATGAAAAAATGTAGATAATGAATACGTCACCCTTTAATATCAAAAAGCGATATCAGATGTTATTGTACTACCTGCAATATAACCTACCTTAATCAATACCCGTGAATAACCCTGAAACACCCCATACCGAATTGAGTATTTCTTTTCGTGAATTTGTTACTCTGATGGCGCTGATGGTTTCTCTGACAGCTTTGTCTATTGATACTGTTCTTCCCATACTTACAAAGGCTGGTCATGATTTGGGTATAACAGATATCAACCAAAGTCAGTTCATCATTGGTTTTCTTCTGCTGGGTTTAACTTTTGGTCAGTTAGTGTACGGACCAGTGGCTGATAGCTTCGGTAGAAAACGAAGTGTGTATATCGGTTTGTTGATATTTATTATCGGTAGTTTTATCAGTTATTCTTCAATCAGTTTTGAATGGATGTTGCTGGGAAGATTCTTACAGGGCTTTGGTGCGGCAGCGCCCAGAGTATCCAGTGTTGCTATAGTACGAGATCTGTTTACGGGTCGAGAAATGGCCCGTGTTTTATCCTTCATTATGGCCGTGTTTATTTTTGTGCCGGTTGTGGCTCCAGCTATTGGTGAAGCTATTCAGGTCTTTAGTCACTGGCGTATGATTTTCGCCGTATTTATGTTGATTTCCCTGGTAATTACTGTCTGGATGTACTTGCGACTCCCTGAGACCTTAAAACAGGAACATCGTCACCCATTTAGTTTTTCAGAGGTTTATAAAAGCCTGATCAGGGTTGTTACGAATTGGCAGACACTCGGTCATACCATCAGTGCTGGGTTTATCTTCGGTTGCCTTATCGGTTACCTTAATAGTGCTCCACAGATTTACCAGGATTATTATGGCACTGGGCATCTGTTTGTATTCTATTTTTCAATCTCAGCATTGTCGGTTGGCATTTCTTCTTTAGTGAATTCTGCAATTGTCAGGCGTTTTGGCATGCACAAAATCAGCCTTATTGCTTTAATAGCTATGGTCATTTTTGCTCTGAGTTTCTTACCCGTTACAATCATTTGCTCTACTGATACACCGCTCTGGACCTTTCTGCTGTTTTCAATAGTCAGTTTCTTTTGTCTGGGTTTATTGTTCGGCAATTTAAATGCGTTGGCTATGGAGCCAATGGCCCATCGCGCTGGGGTGGCATCCTCAGTTATTGGAGCAATAACAACTGCAATTTCTGTTCTCATAGGCACTCTGATCGGTCAGTTTTACGATTTGACACTTATCCCTCTTATCACTGGCTTTCTTGTAATGGCTTTGAGCGCATTATCTATACAGTTGTTATTATTACGCCTGTAAAGATAAACAACTTTAAAAACAGCTTCTAAATAACTGATATCTTGTATAATTATGTTTATTAATAATAAGATTTATCATGCATACCTTCAGTTTTGAATTGGAACTATTGGAATTTCACCAATAATCTCATAGTCTATACAAAACTTAAGGCCATCCAGAGTTAAACTGGGTGTCGATAAACTAATCACCTACAGGCAAAACAATCCCATGGCCATAAAAAAGATCGACTATGCCAGGCCCGTTTATATCGTCGATGGATGCCGTACACCTTTTCTAAAAGCACAGGGTAAACCGGGTCCTTTTAAACATGCTGATCTGGCTATAAACGCTTCACGCGCTTTAATTGAAAAAATGCCTTTTGAGGCTGATGCATTCGATGAGGTCATTTTTGGTTCAACCATGCCGAACTCTGAAGAAGCCAATATCAGTCGAGTGATTGCGCTTCGATTAGGCTGTGGTGATCGCGTACCCGCTTACACGGTTCATCGAAACTGCGCTTCTGGCATGCAATCACTGGATAATGCCGCGCTTTCTATCGCTGATGGCCGTTCTGATTTGATCCTGGCCGGTGGCGTTGAAGCCATGAGTCGTGCGCCTTTACTGCTTAGTGATAACATGGTCACGTGGCTTGCCAGCTGGTGGGGGGCGCGCTCATTTCAGAACAAACTTAAAGTTATTTCACAGATCAGACCCGCCTATTTTGCACCCGTTATCGCCCTGCTGAATGGCCTGAAAGATCCAGTGGCAGGTTTATCGATGGGACAAACGGCAGAAAAAATTGCTTTCCGCTTTGGTATTACGCGAAAAATGATGGATGAGTACTCGGTACAGAGCCATTTACGTTTGCTGGAAGCTCATAAAAATGGCGATTTAAGCGAAATCATTCCTATGTTCGATCGTAAAGGTAATCTATACGACCATGATGAGGGAGCCAGAGCGGACTCATCAGTAGAACGACTCGCCAGGTTGCGCCCTGCTTTTGATAAACCTTATGGCCTGGTTACTCCAGGTAATAGCTCTCAAATAACCGATGGCGCAGCCAGTCTGGTACTGGCAAGTGCGGAAGCTGTCAAAAAGCATAACCTGCCAGTGCTGGCCAGGCTTGTGACTACGCACTGGGCGGGAGTCGCACCCGATGAAATGGGCATTGGCCCTGCTCACGCTATCGCCCCCCTGCTCCGTTCACGTCGTTTAAAGGTCGATTCAATTGACTACTGGGAGATAAATGAAGCCTTTGCCGCACAGGTACTGGCGGTGGTGGAAGCGCTTAAGGATAAGAATTATTGCAAACAGCATATCGGTTTGGGTTCAGCTATCGGCGAGATACCCATGGATAGATTAAATATCCACGGTGGTGGTATTAGCCTGGGTCATCCGGTAGGTGCCAGTGGTGCCAGGATCATCCTGCATCTGGGTAAAATACTGGAAAAAAATAAAGCTAAACGTGGCATTGCGTCGCTATGTATCGGCGGTGGCCAGGGTGGCGCGGTTTTACTGGAACGGGGGAAAATCTAATGTCTACGACTAAGCAGACTGGAAAAAATATGCACTGGGATTTACGCCGTGACGAGAAGGGTATTTTGTGGATCACTCTTGATAAAAAAGACAGTAAAACCAACGCATTATCAACTGAAGTTCTGAATCAACTTGAGCATCATCTTGATGAAATAGAGCAGGACATGCCGACCGCAGTTGTGTTTCGTTCAGGTAAATCGACCGGGTTTATCGCTGGTGCAGATGTGACTGAGTTTGTTCAGGTAAAAAATGTTGATGAAGCCCTGGCCATCATCCGTCGTGGTCAAAACACCTTTAATAGAATCGAAAGTTTAAACTGCCCAACAGTAGCGGTGATCGAGGGTTTCTGTATGGGTGGCGGTACTGAAATGATTCTTGCCTGTGATTACCGAATTGCACTAGATGACGCAACTACAAAGATTGGCTTACCTGAGGTAAAACTAGGTATTCATCCTGGCTTTGGAGGCATTGTACGCCTAACCCGTATCGTGAACCCTTTGCAGTCGCTGGAAATGATGCTTAGTGGTCGTGCACTCTCGCCCAGAGCAGCCAAAAAGATAGGACTGGTAGATATGGTTCAACCAGAGCGTGTATTGTTGACCGCCGCGACAAAACTGGCGATGTCTGCCCCGGAAACTCGAAAAATGCCTTTGCTGGGTAAGATGCTTTCATTACCACTGGTTCGTTCGGGGGTTAGCTGGATGATGAAACGGGAAGTTGCAAAAAAGGCTTCTATTAAACACTACCCTGCCCCCTATGCACTGCTAGATGTATGGAGTAAATACTACGGTAAACCTGACATGATGGAGCAGGAAGCGCTATCGATATCACGGCTAATACGCGGAAATACGGTTAAAAACCTGATCAAGGTCTTTTTCATGCAAACCCGCTTAAAAGGCTTGGGTGATAAGAGTTTTTTTACGCCTAAACATATTCATGTTATCGGTGCGGGGATTATGGGAGGAGATATTGCTGCCTGGTGTGCGCTAAAAGGATTCAAAGTAACATTACAGGAACGTGAGCCGAAATATCTGAGCAACGCATTTGCACGGGCACATAAACTGTTTTCTCGTAAGCTTAAACTTCGCCACCAATATAATGCTGCAGTAGATCGTCTGATCCCCGATTGCGAAGGCTATGGAGTTGCGCATGCCGATGTCGTTATTGAAGCAATTTTCGAGAATACTGAAGCCAAGCAGGCAATTTATCGAGACATTGAGCCACGCATGAAGCCTGATGCCCTGCTAGCCACCAATACCTCAAGCATTCCGCTTGAAACACTGGCTTCGGTGCTGGATAAACCGGATCGACTGGTTGGCCTGCACTTCTTCAATCCTGTCGCGATGATGCCTCTGGTAGAGATAGTCAAAACCGATACCACTCCAGAAGAAATTATCAAACAGGCGTCATCTTTTGCTCGTCATATCGGCAAACTACCCTTGCCTGTTAAAAGTTCTCCCGGTTTTCTGGTAAATCGAATCCTTCTACCTTACCTGATAGAGGCTGTCACCCTGTTTGATGAAGGTGTTAGCCCTGAGGCAATCGATCAAGCTGCGCTGGATTTTGGCATGCCTATGGGCCCTGTTGAGCTGGCTGACACAGTGGGTCTGGATATCTGTCAATCGGTTGCAGAAAACCTTTCCGAGGCTTACGGCTTCCCACTGCCAGCCGTGTTGAAAGCCAGGATCGAAAAAGGCAATCTGGGTAAAAAAACCGGCTCGGGGTTTTACCATTATAAAAAAGGAAAACCGGTTAAAGACCGGGACACCGATATGGGCAATCAAAAGGAGATTCAGAACCGTCTTATATTCAGGTTATTGAATGAAGCCGCAGCCTGTTTACGTGAAGGTATTGTTGATGATAAGGAATTGCTCGATGCGGGGATTATTTTCGGAACAGGTTTTGCGCCCTTTACAGGAGGCCCGGTAAATTACTCCAGTGATATGGGTATTAATCATTTGCAGCAAACGATGAAGGTATATCAGGAACGTTTTGGTAACCGTTTTGAACCCGATGCAGGCTGGAATCAGTTTTAGCTGAGCTGTTTACACAGCATAAACAGCTCAGGTATGGATAGGAGCCGGGATTTCCTTTAATAATAAGGCTCGGTTATCCAGCCCAGTGGTATCCAAAGGAATCTTAACCACATGCCCCGAGCCAGGTGCAGCATCTCTGGGCTCTCCTTTTTCAGTTTGCATCGACTCAATAACAATACGTTTATTGCCAGCGGCACTCATAATCTCAACCACATCACCAACCGCAAAACGATTCTTTGCTTCTACAGTAATCGTGCCCTGCTCATGATCAACCTCAGTCACTTCACCCACAAACTGCTGTTTTTCAGCAACTGATGTACCCTGTTCATAGCTTTGGTATTCATCATGCACATGCCGACGATAAAAGCCTTCGGTATAACCTCGATTGGACAGTTTTTCCAGATCATCCATAAGAGACATATCAAATTCCTCGCCAGCTAAAGCGCTATCGATTGCCTGTCGATAAACCTGAGTGGTACGGGCAACGTAGTAGTGAGACTTGGTGCGGCCTTCGATTTTTAATGAATCGACACCTATTTCGGTGAGCTTCCTGACATGTTGAACCGCGCGTAGATCTTTCGAATTCATGATGTAGGTACCATGCTCATCCTCAAATGCAGGCATATATTCACCAGGGCGATTCTGTTCCTGCAACAGATACACCTGATCATTGGTGTCTCCTTCTCCCAGCGTTGGCTTATAGATATTAACTTCAGGGTTTACAGCCTTATAGTCCCCCTCAGCCGTTTCTGTAGCTTCATGCGCGTCGTACTTCCATCGGCATGAGTTAGTGCAGGTGCCCTGATTGGGATCACGATGGTTGGCATAGCCCGATAACAGGCAACGTCCTGAATACGCAATACAAAGTGCACCATGCACGAAAACCTCAAGCTCGATATCTGGACATTGCTGGCGTATCTCTTCCACTTCTTCCAGCGATAGCTCGCGTGACAGAATAACTCTGGAAATACCTGCTGACTGCCAGAAACGCACCGCTGCATAATTAACCGCGTTAGCCTGTACCGAAAGATGAATCTCCGTATCAGGCCAGCGCTCTTTCACCATCATGATTAACCCTGGATCAGCCATGATCAGAGCATCCGGCTTCATAGCAATAACAGGCTCTATATCTTTCATATAGGTATTTATCTTGCTGTTATGGGGCAGGATATTACTGGCTACAAAAAAGCGTGTATCGTGCTGGTGTGCGTACTCTATACCTTTGCCCAGGGTTTCCAGGTCAAAATCATTATTCCTTACACGCAGGCTATAGCGCGGTTGGCCCGCATATACTGCATCCGCTCCATAAGCAATGGCATACTGGAGATTTTTGTAGTTGCCAGCTGGGGCCAGTAGTTCTACTGAACGAGTCATAGGGAAAAAAGCCTGTGTGCGTTGTGTCTGGTTAGAGTAGCTATAGTTTGAATATCTGTGTGTCTGATTTCGGCCAGTTTCGCCGCCACCAGGCTGACATGAGCCGGATGATTGGTTTTACCTCTATAAGGCACTGGTGCCAGCCAGGGGGCATCGGTTTCTATCAATAATCGATCATCAGGGATTTTGACCGCCATTTCGCGCACATTTTCTGCCTGTTTGAAGGTGACTATACCGGAGATGGAGATATAAAATCCCATATCAATAGCCTGACTCGCCATATCCCAGTCTTCGGTAAAACAATGTAGAACACCACCAACCTGTTCAGCATGATGTTCTCTTAATATGCCAAGCGTATCCTGCTTGGCCTGACGTGTATGAATGACCAGAGGTTTTTTGCATTCAATGGCGGCATCAATATGTACGCGAAAGCGATTCCGCTGCCACTCGGGCCCTTCGGTGTGATAGTAATCAAGACCAGTCTCCCCAATAGCGACAATCTTGTCTTTCTGGGCCAGTTGTACCAGTTGTGCTACGGACGGCTCGCTGGCATCTTCATGATCCGGGTGAACCCCCACCGTGGCATATACGCCATCCTTGTCCAGAATCCTGGCATACATAGCATCAAAGTCTTCCAGGTTAACGCTGATGCATACCATTTCATCAACCTGACTGTCTTTAGCGGCAGCCAGAATATTATCTAAATTATTGTCGAACTCAGCCAGATCGATACGATCCAGATGACAGTGGGAGTCAAAAAACATGCAGGTATGGAGAAGTGAATAAGCGCCTAGTATATCAGGCTTTTAAGGATTAATTACATGGTGTGGGTAGGTCTATCAGCCTGTAACGCGCCAGCCAGGTAGCCTTCGATTTTATGGCGCGTAGTGCCATTATCCTGACTACTGAATTGAACTCCAATGCCTGCAGCTTTATTACTTTGTGCACCCTGAGGGGTCACCCAGATAATCTTACCCGCAACGGGTAGACGTTCTTTGTCTTCCATCAGAGTTAACAGCATGAAAACCTCATCACCCAGGTTATATTTTTTATTGGTTGGAATAAATAGACCACCATTTTTTACGTATGGCATATACGCCGCATAAAGCGCACTTTTATCTTTGATATTGAGTGATAAGATTCCCTGGCTAGGAGCGGCCATTGTTTAACCTCTGGTTACAGTCTGTTTCATGGATATTAGCACGTCTTCCAGCTGTAGTAGAAGATTCAGGTTGTTATCTTCAACATGAAGGACCCAATCTGCCTTTCGTATTAAATCTAGCAGCTCAATAATTTTTAATTTGATACTTTGGGTTAACCCCGTTTCGAGTTGTTGATGAACAAAACGCATCAATTCATTCTTCACAATATTTCTTACCGTGTTTGCATCCAGGGATTTCAGGCTATTCACCAGAGTACTGGCATCCATCTGGTTCTGAAAATAACGCTGAAGTAGTTGACTGAATTCCTGATAATCCTGATAAAAATTCTGTTGCGACATCTCTAATGCGAGTTGAGCATCATCGCCTGCAAGCCGTAAATATTCAGCGCTCAGGTTTTGATCAAGTCCCTGAGTGTTTAGCCACTGCAAAGACTGGGCCTGGTCCGGACTATTGACCACCCATTTCTGACATCGGCTGCGGATAGTAATGGGTAAGCGACTGCTGTGGTGGCTGATCAGGATCAGTGTCGATTTATCACTGGGTTCCTCCAGTGTTTTTAACAGGCTATTGGCTGCCGACTGGTTCATTTTTTCAGCCGGATAGATCAGCGCATACTTGCCTGCATTCAGGGTATTAGTGAGCGAGATTTGATGGATCAGCCGACGAACTTGTTCGATCTTGATATCCTTATTCGGCTTATGGGTTTTCTCGTTTTCCTGCAAGGTGGTATAGGTGAAATCAGGATAGTTGTTAGCGCGCATCAAGCTACAGGGTTTACATTCGCCGCAGGGAGGCTTCGCATCCGTAGATTCACACAGTAAGGCCGTGACCAGATACCAGGCAAAGCTAATGCTATCAACCGATGTCTGCAACTCTATGAGTAAACCATGCGGTAGTTTGTTAGTTCTTTTAAGTGCTACTAACTGGTCTACCAATGGTTGCTGCCAGGGTAAAATCGAGGCTTTAATCAGGTCTGTGCTTGGGGTTTCAACTTTGGCCATTGGTTAACTACTGGCTGGCGGCCAGCTGTAATTCAAATCTTTGATTCATGATTGAGATAATTTGCTCATTCACCTGTTGTATGCTGCCTGAGGCATCGATCAATTGGTATAGCTGTGGATCAGATGCTGCAATGCTACGAAAGGCTGAACGTACCTTCTGGTGGTATTCATTACCCTTTTTCTCAAATCGGTCTTCACCTGTTCCACGGGCTTCAGCGCGGGCTAGAGCAACCTTTTCATCTATATCCAGAATAAATACCAGATCTGGTTTAAAGTCTCCGATGGTAAGTTTATGTAATTTCTCAACACAATCCAGGCCAAGTTCACCGGCTATACCCTGAAATGCACGACTCGAATCAGCAAAGCGGTCACTGATGATCCAGCTACCCTGCTCCAGTGCAGGCAGGATAGTGTCACGCAAATGCGCGCGCCTGGCTGCATACATCAGCAATAATTCGGTCATGCTATCCCATTTATCAGGGTCGCCATTAACCAGTAAATTACGGATATCTTCCGCCGCGGGAGACCCACCTGGTTCACGAGTGAGTATGCAATTTAGTCCTTGCGCTAATATCGCCTGATGCAGTCGCCGTGTTTGTTCACCCTTGCCCGAGCCATCGACGCCATCAATAACAATCATTTTATTATTCGTTTGAACCATCTACTGACTATCCTGATTGAGGGGTACGTTTGGGTTTTCTGCCTTTCAGCTGATACTTGCTGACGGCTTCGTTGTGTTCTTCAAGAGTACGCGAAAATTTATGGGTGCCATCCCCTTTGGAGACAAAATATAGCGCATCTGAATCTGCAGGATGTAAAGCAGCCCGGATTGCATCAATTCCGGGTAATGCTATGGGTGTAGGCGTCAGTCCTTTATGTAGATAGGTGTTGTAAGGCGTATCCTTTTTTAAATCATCATACCGAATATTACCGTCGAAACCCTCACCCAGACCATAAATAATGGTTGGATCGGTTTGTAATCGCATACCCTTTTTCAATCGTTGAATAAAAGCGGCAGCTATTAAAGGTCTTTCGAAAGCGGCACCGGTTTCCTTTTCGATGATTGAAGCGAGTATCAGAGCTTCATAGGGGGATTTTAATGGCAGATTGCTATCGCGTCTGGCCCATTCCTCAGACAGCTTCTGCTGCATGGTGTTGTATGCTCTTTTGAGAAAGTCAAGATCGGTTGTGCCTCGTGGAAAATGATAAGTATCGGGCAAAAAACAGCCTTCTGGATTTTCATCGGCCTGGCTGATTTGTGCCATGATTTCGGAGATATTATTATTTAGTGTCTGTTCCAGTACCGTATCTTTTTGAATAGCCTGCAGAAGTTGCTTAAAAGTCCAACCCTCAATAATCGTAAAGCTATATAAAATTGAATTACCACGCGTAAAAAGCTCGATTAAATCAGCCGGTGTATGGCTTGATTTTATCAAATATTCTCCCGCTTTAGCCGAAGTCTCTTTACCTTCAAACTTGGCTAGAGCGATAAACATGACCGGGTCTTCTATATATCCCGCATCGGATAATTTTTGAGCAACCTGGCGTATGCTATTTCCTGGTTTGATAAGAAACTCGGCGGAATCTTGCTGCATGTTGATTGGCGAGTTACGAAACTGATTAAATTGATACCCCAGATACAACGAAGCCACAATGACAAGCAAAATACCCAGGTAAACTATCTGTTTAATTGCTTTGAATGCCATGAAATTCCTGTTGTAACGATTGGGTAATAGGGCCTAGTGGAAAATGCATATCTTCAACCTGAATCAGTTCACGTATACCCTGCACACTGTTGGTTAAAAAACATTCATCTGCCGATAAGATAGCCTGTCGGGAGTAGCTTTCAATTTTAACTGAATTATCCCATTGTTCGAGCTTTTTTATTACTTGCTGACGCATAATTCCATCCACACCACTTAACGATAGATCAGGCGTTGAGACGGTATTGTTTTTTACGATAAATGAGGTTGCTGACTATAGACTCGACAACCGATGCCGAATCGTCGCATAACAACGCTTCATTATAGGACGATCTATGCTTCAGTTCTTCTGTAGCCAGAACATAGTGTAGGCGGTTTAAGTGCTTAATACCCGCCAGGGTACGACTTTTTGGTAATGTGATTTCTGAGATACATGCTCTAATATGCTGAAATACAGGAGAATTATTATATTTATAATGAAGCAGATAGATACTAGGTTTTTGTGATTCTGGCATTTGCAAGCCCCTGCCCCCCGAAACTAGAGTAACAATCATTTTAAGAATCAAGTCCTGATTGAGCTGAAAGTAAGGCTGCAAATTCCGCTCAAACCATTGTGCTGGAGGATAGTTTATTTTCAATCTTTTACAGCCTGAACTAAGATGTGAATAATGCTGCTGCCAGTATTTAATGAATCCCTGCTGCAGTCTCAAAGTTTCAAAAAGGCCATCACTATAGTGTAAACCGCGATCAGTAAGATCGGGATGAGATACGGGGTCCAGATCACTGATCAGCTTGAAGCGCATTCAACATACCTCTAGCCTTGTATCGGGTTTCATTGAGTTCTTTTTCAGTATTTGAGTCGTGAACGATTCCAGCTCCAGCTCTAAAACTTTGGATGCAATTAGATAAGGGTAGATATCAGGTTTTAGCCTATGCAAAGCCAGAAGATCAGGAACTTCGTTTATCTTCTGGCGATGAAACACGGTCAGAAAGGGGTTATATCGCCTTGAATAGCAGGGTTCCGTTAGTACCGCCAAAACCAAATGAATTTGATAGCGTTACAGTCAATTTAGTGTCACGAGCAGTATTTGCACAGTAATCCAGATCGCATTCAGGATCCTGATTATCAAGATTTATGGTTGGAGGGATAACCTGGTCACGCAGTGCAAGTATCGCAAATATTGCTTCGATTCCTCCAGCTGCACCGAGTAAATGTCCTGTCATTGATTTGGTAGAGCTTACTACGACCTTTTTGGCATGATCACCCATGGCTACTTTTACCGCCATAGTCTCTGCCTTATCACCCGCAGGTGTTGAGGTGCCGTGAGCGTTGATATAGCCCACATCTTCCTTGTTTAAACCGGCATCTTTCAAAGCATTGTTCATACAACGTGCAGGACCTTCTCCACTTGGCGAAGGCTGGGTCATATGATAGGCGTCACCACTCATACCATAACCGGCAAGTTCACAGTAAATTTTCGCACCGCGTTTTTTGGCGTGCTCGTATTCTTCAACGACAACCACACCAGCACCATCACCCAGAACAAAACCATCACGATCTCTATCCCAGGGGCGACTGGCTGCTTCTGGATCATCATTGCGTGTTGATAAAGCTCTTGCTGCAGCAAATCCACCAATACCTAAAGGTGAAGTAGCCATTTCAGCACCGCCAGCTAGCATTACATCTGCATCACCATAGGCAATCATTCGTGCCGCATCACCAATATTATGTGCACCTGTGGTACAGGCACTGACGATGGAAATGTTTGGCCCTTTGAGCCCTTTCATAATAGAAAGATTACCAGAGACCATATTGATGATAGAGCTAGGAACAAAGAAAGGAGAGATCTTACGTGCACCACCAGCAACAAACTGATCACGATTACGTTCGATGCCCGGTAGTCCGCCTATGCCAGATCCAATTGCCACGCCTATACGTTCAGCATTCTCTTCAGTTACTACCAGACCAGAATCTTCCAATGCCTGAATGCCTGCAGCAATGCCATAATGAATAAAAGGATCCATCTTTTTGAGGTCCTTAGCTGCTATATACTGTGTTGCATCGAAATCTTTGATCGATGCAGAGATTCTTACAGGGAAGTTAGTAGTATCAAATGTAGTAATTGATCCGACACCGCTTTTTCCGGCAACGATATTTTTCCATGACTCTTCAACTGTATTGCCAACAGGAGTTAGCATTCCTAAACCAGTAACTACAATGCGGCGCTTAGACAATGGAAATAACCTCTATCTGGATAAGCTAGTATTTGCATTAAAAAAATGCCACTAAACATCGGGAAATGCTTAGCGGCATCTAGGAAAACCAGGACTGTTACAAATGATTATTGATGTAATCAATTGCCAGTTGAACAGTTGTGATCTTTTCAGCTTCTTCATCAGGAATTTCAGTTTCGAACTCCTCTTCAAGAGCCATAACCAGTTCAACGGTATCAAGTGAGTCTGCACCCAGGTCATCAACAAATGAAGCACTATTCGTAACTTCTTCTTCTTTAGCACCTAGTTGCTCAGCAACTATTTTTTTAACGCGTTCTTCAACAGAGCTCATTATTCGAGTTTCTCCTAAAAATAAAATCGATCGGCATGATTGAGAGGCGTATTGTATTGAAAACCAACTCAGCATGCCACCATTATTCAAAAATTTAATTTATTCTGATAATTCAATAAGTTACATAAGAAACTTAAAGCAAAATGTATTATGACATATACATGCCGCCATTCACATGAATGGTTTCTCCAGTGATATATCCAGCAGCGGGGGACGCAAGGAACACGACTGTAGCTGCAATTTCTTCTGCACTACCAAGGCGACCTAATGGTATCTGAGTTAATAGAGAATCTTTTTGATTTTGATCAAGTTCACGCGTCATATCCGTGTCAATAAAGCCGGGAGCTACTGCATTTACCGTGATATTTCGTGAACCGATCTCTCGAGCAAGAGATTTACTGAAACCAACTATGCCAGCTTTTGCTGCTGCATAATTAGTTTGACCGGGATTTCCAGAAGCGCCAACTACAGAAGAAATACTGATAATTCGACCATTCCTCTTTTTCATCATTCCCCTTACAACGGCTTTGGACATGCGAAAAATTGAAGTCAAATTTGTATTAATGATGTCATCCCATTGATCATCTTTCATCGCCATTAACAGGGTATCTTTAGTAATTCCAGCATTATTCACCAGTATGTCAGGTGCACCAAAGTCAGTACCTATCTGTTTCACACAATGAATAACGGATTCAGCGTTTGTAACATCCAGAACCATACCCTGCCCTTTGATACCAGCATCCTTAAGATATGCTGTAATTTTTTCAGCACCACTCTCGCTGGTAGCCGTACCTATCACTATTGCACCGGCAGCGCCAAGGCCTTTAGCTATCGCCTGCCCAATACCTCGACTGGCTCCGGTTACGAGCGCGATTTGATTTTCTAGCATTTATTTACTCCGATAATGTTTGAATTGTTTTTTCAAGACTGTCGAAATCAAAAACGGCCAGACCGTTCATTGATTTGTGTATACGGCGTGTCAGGCCAGTTAAAACCTTACCCGGCCCAAATTCGACCAGGTTATCTGCCTGCAGCTCATGCATTGTATTAACACAATCCACCCAGAGTACGGGCTGGAAAAGCTGTAATTTCAATAACTCACGAATTTCTTCTACCGAATTAGCGGGTTTTGCATTTTGATTATGCAATACCTTTACATCAGGCATTGTTACATTAATATTCTGTAAGATTTGCGCTAGTTCCTCGGCAGCTGACTGCATTAGAGCGCAATGCGAAGGAACACTAACCGGCAGGGGTAAAGCCCGTTTTGCACCAAGTTCTTTTGCATTGATCATAGCCTGCTCAACGCTGCTTTTATTACCTGCGATGACAACCTGCCCTGGTGAGTTAAAATTAACTGCTGCTACTACTCCCTGATCGACCTGTGCACATGCTTTTACGACATCTTCATCATCAAGGCCAATGATGGCTGCCATAGCACCTTCGCCATCAGTTACAGCCGATTGCATTAACCGCCCCCTTTCAGAGACCAGACGAATTGCATCACTAAATTCAATACTATTAGCACAAACCAGAGCTGTGTATTCGCCTAAACTATGTCCGGCATATACTGAAGCAGATGGTTGATCCAGGCTTTGCCAAACTCTAAAAGCAGCTACCCCGGAGGCAAGCATGGCTGGTTGTGTAATTTCGGTTTGGTTAAGTTTTTCAACAGGTCCTTCGCTGATTAACTTTTTTAAGTCGTAAGAGAGTGCTTCAGATGCTTCTTCAAATATTTTATCAACGGTTGGCTGGTGATCGTTCCAGCTGGTCATCATACCCACAGACTGTGAGCCCTGACCGGGAAATACGAAAGCGAGATTAGTCATTCTTTATTCTTGAAGTTAAAAAACGCGATTTTATCATAAAACTTATCTGTTATATCGGTTGTGATTCCCCGCAAAAACTGGATAATGTCGCGGTTTTCATACACTGGAAAGATTTAATGCCAAAAGGCGATCATATTGAAATGCAAGGTACAGTAATTGATACCTTACCAAACACAATGTTTAGGGTAGAGCTAGAAAATGGCCATGTGGTAACTGCTCATATTTCTGGAAAAATGCGTAAACATTATATCCGCATTTTAACCGGGGATAAGGTGACCGTTGAATTAACGCCTTACGACCTTTCGAAAGGACGAATTACCTTCCGCGAGCGTTAATGTCTGAAAGTCACCGAGCTCAGACCTTAGGACTCAGTGACTTTTACACTCAGACTTCTTCTGCTTCAAGCTTATTTACAGAGCGCGTATGACAAACCAACGCGCCATCCTCGACATCGACCCTGACTTCTCCACCGGAAGAGAGCTTACCAAACAGTAGCTCATCAGCCAGAATCCGCTTTATTTCATCCTGTATCACTCGCGCCATTGGACGTGCTCCCATTTTGATGTCATAGCCTTTTTCTGCCAGGTAACGACGAGCGGCATCAGAAACAATCAAATTAACCTTTCGAGCTTCAAGTTGAGACTCAAGCTCAATCAGGAATTTATCAACAACATTTAGAATAACTTTGGAGTCCAGTGCCAGGAAATTAATGATAGCATCCAGACGATTTCTAAACTCTGGCGTGAAGATCTTTTTAATGGCCTCGCCGGCGTCACTACTATGGTCCTGTGGTGCAAACCCCATAGTTGAGCGACTGATTAATTCAGCACCAGCATTCGTAGTCATAACCAGAATAACGTTGCGAAAATCTGCTCTGCGACCATTATTGTCTGTTAACGTGCCGTTATCCATTACCTGAAGCAGCAGGTTAAAAACATCTGGATGCGCTTTTTCAATCTCATCAAGTAATACAACCGAATACGGGTGTTTAAGTACTTCTTCAGTTAATAGGCCTCCTTGATCAAAACCCACATAGCCAGGAGGAGCACCGATTAGACGAGACACAGTGTGGCGTTCCATATACTCAGACATATCGAAGCGTATCAACTCGACCCCCATTATGTTGGCAAGCTGCTTACACACCTCTGTTTTACCGACACCTGTTGGTCCGGCAAAAAGAAATGATCCTACAGGCTTTGCATCACGGCCAAGGCCTGAGCGTGACATTTTTATCGCTGCATCAAGTGCCTGAATGGCCTTATCCTGACCAAATACTACCCTGGACAGGTTTTTGCCGAGATTTTTCAGCATATCCATATCAGTTGAGCTGACCGTACTACTCGGTATTCGGGCTATACGAGAAACAATTTTTTCGATATCAACAACCCCAATAGTTTTCTTTCGTTGTTTTTTGGGCAATAAACGGCGATGAGCGCCAGCTTCATCAATCACATCTATGGCCTTATCGGGTAAATGGCGATCATTAATATACCGGGCTGATAACTCTGATGCCTTTTTTAAGGCCTGCTGAGTATATTTGACGTCATGATGCTCTTCAAAACGTGTCTTAAGGCCTTTTAAGATGAGGTAAGTTTCATCTACAGAAGGTTCAGGGACATCGATTTTCTGGAAACGTCGAGCTAAGGCGCGGTCTTTTTCAAAAACGCCCCTATATTCCTGATAAGTCGTCGAACCAATACATTTCATTTCGCCACTAGCAAGTACTGGTTTAATCAGGTTTGAGGCATCCATAACACCTCCAGAAGCAGAACCAGCACCAATAATAGTGTGTATTTCATCAATGAATAAAACAGCGTGAGGTTCGTCTTTAAGTTGCTTAATAACAGCCTTGAGGCGTTTTTCAAAATCCCCCCTGTACTTGGTTCCTGCAATAAGCGCACCAAGGTCGAGTGAATAAATTGTTGCATCAAGCAACAAGTCTGGCACCGACTCTTCAACAATACGACGAGCTAAACCCTCAGCAATCGCAGTTTTTCCAACTCCAGCCTCACCTACCAGCAAAGGATTATTTTTTCTACGGCGACACAGCGTTTGCACTACACGCTCTATCTCTTCATCTCGACCAACTAAGGGGTCAATCTTACCTGCGATTGCCAGCTCATTAAGATTAGATGCGAATGTTTCCAGAGGCTTTTCTTTAGCAGGATCTTCGTTATACATCTCCGATTCAGAGGAAAAAGAAGCGTCCTCGGTTGGTTCGTCTATACGGCTTATACCGTGAGATAGATAGTTTGTAACATCAAGTCGTTCGATATTTTGAGCATGTAATAGAAAGACTGCATGCGAATCCTGCTCAGAAAAGATTGCTACCAGAACATTTGCTCCAGAAACCTCGCCCTGCCCTGAAGATTGCACATGAAACAATGCGCGTTGCAAGACTCGTTGAAAACCAAGAGTTGGTTGTGTTTCTCTATTTTCATCGCCTAAAAGTAATGGCGTATTTTGATCAACAAAAATTTCTAGATCTTCACGCAGCTTTTTCACATCTGCGCCGCATGCCTTAAGGACTGCGATAGCCGAGGCATTTTCCGTTAACATAAGGAGGATATGCTCAACTGTAATAAACTCATGCCTTTTTTCCCTGGCTTCGAGAAAGGCCTGATTCAGTGACTGTTCTAATTCTTTATTGAGCATTATTTTTTGACTACTAATAAAAGTTGAAATTCCTTAGAGTTTAGTACGAAGACGTTTAAGTTCCTATATTTCTTCCAAATCGCACAATAAGGGGTGTTTATTTTCACGTGAATAGTTATTCACCTGCACCACTTTGGTTTCAGCGATATCCTTCGTATAAATACCACATACTCCCTTACCCTGTTTATGGACATTCAACATAATCTGTGTGGCTTTCTCTCGAGAGTGACTGAAAATCAACTCAAGAATATGCACGACAAACTCCATTGGAGTGTAGTCATCATTAATTAAAACCACCTTGAACATAGGAGGCTTTTTTAATTTCGGTTTTGTATGTTCAAGTAAAACGGTATCGTCATCATCAGTCAAATGACTCATAAAATCTCTCAAGTGAATAATATTTTACTAACATAATGCTGTACTAAACCTTTTTCAACTTTGACATAGAAAAATTTTGAGAATTATTTACAGTTATTTGAGAGTTTTTTTGCTAAAATATGTGAATCAGTCGACAAGATTGATAGGGCTTATAAAAAATACAAATGGGAAACATAAATTAAAACCTTATAGTAGAGGAAGTATTATGGCCACTGGAACAGTAAAATGGTTTAGTAATGTAAAGGGTTATGGATTTGTCAACACAGATGAAAATGAGGCAGAGGATATTTTCGCACATTTTTCAGCTATTGAAATGGAAGGCTACAAAAAGCTGACATCTGGACAAAAAATCGAATTTGATATTAATGAAGGTCCTAAAGGTCTTCAGGCTTTGAATATTCGATCGGCAAATAATTAAATCCATCAGCATCAACTAAATAATGTAGAGATTAAGCTTTAACTTAATTAAAAAAACCTTATAGGTTTGTGTCTGTCAAATCCTGCACCGAAAAGCGCCTCGCTCTTCGGTGCGGATTTTCTGTGTATAATCCTCTCCTTTACCCTGAACCCAGAGGATATTCATGATCTATCAACATATCTCAATTCCTGAACTGGGGGTGGCTATAACAGCCAATCCAGATAACTCCCTAAATGTGCCTGATAACCCAATTATTCCTTATATCGAAGGTGATGGTATCGGTTCTGACATTACTCCAGCGATGCTTATAGTGGTTGATGCTGCCGTAGAGAAAGCCTACCAAGGGCAGCGAAAAATTCATTGGATGGAGATCTATGCTGGTGAAAAGGCTACTCAAACCTATGGTGAAAACGAATGGCTACCTGAAGAAAGTCTCAAAGCAATGCAAAACTTCATTGTTTCAATCAAAGGCCCATTAACAACCCCTGTTGGTGGAGGCATGAGATCGTTGAATGTAACTATTCGTCAGAAGCTGGATTTATATGCTTGTGTCCGCCCTATTCGTTATTTCCAGGGCATCGAAACCCCTCTTAAGCGGCCTGAAGATACGGAAATGATCATTTTTCGTGAGAATACCGAAGATATTTATGCTGGTATTGAATGGGCAGAAGGTTCAGAAGATGTTAATAAAATTATTGATTTTCTAATCTCTGAAATGGGTGTGGATAGCATACGCTTTCCAGAAACATCGGGTATTGGGGTAAAACCTGTCTCTTCTGAAGGATCAAAACGTCTGATACGTCTTGCTATTCAGTACGCAATTGACAACGATCGGGACTCTGTGACTCTGGTTCATAAAGGCAATATCATGAAATATACCGAAGGTCTATTTCGAAATGCAGGTTATGAGCTGGCAAAAGAAGAGTTTGGTGCAACCCTGATAGGTGAAGGCCCCTGGTGTGAGTTTACCAATCCAAAAACTGGAAAAACCATCACCGTTAATGATGTTATTGCAGACAATTTCCTTCAGCAAATCCTCTTACGACCAGCTAACTATGATGTCATCGCTACGCTTAACCTCAATGGTGATTACATATCAGACGCACTAGCTGCACAAGTAGGTGGCATTGGGATTGCTCCTGGCGCGAATATTGCTGATACCATAGGTGTTTTTGAAGCCACTCATGGCACGGCGCCAAAGTATACCGGTCTGAATAAGGTAAATCCTGGGTCACTAATACTTTCTGCTGAAATGATGCTGCGCTATATGGGCTGGATTGAAGCCGCTGATTTAATTATCAAGGGTATGGAAGGCGCGATTGGCTCTAGGCATGTTACCTATGACCTTGCTCGTAATGAACCGGATGCAATCGAACTTAGCACGACAGACTTTGGCCACGAAGTTGTGGCTAATATGTAAATTATGACGGCTGTTCTTATGGCCGTTTTTTATGCATGAGAGATTAAAGGCTTACTAAATCGTTTTAATCCTGCGACTTCGACAATTTTGGTAGAAATTTCTTCAATCGACATGGTAGTTGTATTCAAATAAGGCACATGGAACTTCTCAAGCATATGCTCCGCAGCTTTGACTTCGTAACGACATTGATCCATTGAGGCATATCGACTTCCTGGACGTCTTTCTTCACGAATATGCGCAAGACGATAAGGATCAGTAGTTAAGCCAAACAGCTTATTTTTAAATGGCCTTAAATGTTTAGGTAGATCTTCTGAATCCATATCCTCTTCGGTAATAGGATAATTCGCTGCCTTAATACCAAACTGTAATGCAAGATATAGACAGGTGGGTGTTTTGCCACTTCTAGAAACACCAAGAATGATGATATCGGTTTTATCGTAGAGTTTGGTTGTTGCACCATCATCGTGGATTAGAGAAAAGTCAATGGCGTCAATACGTGATTCATATAAAGTCTGGTTGGAGATTCGATGTGATTGTCCCGATTCATGAATAGAGTGTGCATGTAAGGTAGCTTCAAGATCAGGCAAAAAACGATCAAAAGGATCTAACACCAGCGCTTTAGAGGATAATATGATTTTGCTAATCTCTTCGTCAGCCATGGTAGAAATTACAATTGGCCGCATACCTGTAGCCTCTGCTTCGTTGTTTATCCTTTCAACAATTTTATTTGCTTTAGATTTATCGTCGACAAAGGGAATGGTTATAGATGAAAAATCAACTTTCGGAAACTGGGCTAATAGACTATATCCCAAAGTCTCAGCAGTAATAGCGGTTCGATTAGAAAGGAAAAATACGGGTATTGATTTAGTGTCCATAGGAATTCTCATAAACTTATAAAAACTTCTTATAAGAAAATACATTTAGTCGTTGGATGTTATTACGATTATGTTACATTTCCTTATTATTAATAACTAATACTAACTCATTGTCTAATTATGATTTCAAACAAATTTGTAATTGATCTCGATCAACTGGGAATGAATGATGTTCCTGTTGTTGGTGGAAAAAACGCTTCTCTTGGAGAAATGATATCCAACCTTTCAAATCTAGGTGTATCCGTACCGGGAGGTTTTGCAACCACTGCTGAAGCTTTTCGTGACTTCCTGGTCGAAGCCGGATTAAAACAAAAAATTGATACCATGCTTATCGAACTGAATGTGGACGATGTTAACGCGCTCGCTCTGGCCGGTAAGCAAATACGTCAATGGGTAATTGATGCCCCTCTACCGACTCAACTGGAATTAGAAATCAGGAAGTCATATGAAAGCTTATCCATTGAGGGCAAAGATGCCACGGTAGCAGTTCGCTCATCAGCAACAGCCGAAGATTTACCTGATGCATCATTTGCCGGGCAACAGGAAACCTTTCTAAACATTCAGGGTATAGATCAGGTTCTGCATGCCGTAAAACTTGTGTTTGCATCCCTGTTCAATGATCGGGCGATTTCATATCGCGTTCATCAGGGTTTTGAACATGCTGAAGTTGCCTTGTCCGCAGGTATCCAGTTGATGGTTCGAAGCGACCTGGCTTCAAGTGGTGTTATGTTTAGTGTTGATACTGAATCTGGATTTGAAGATGTGGTTTTTATTACTGCGAGTTATGGTCTGGGTGAAACCGTTGTACAGGGCGCGGTAAACCCTGATGAATTCTATGTCTACAAAAAGGCACTTAGCGCAGGTAGAAAATCAATTCTGCAAAAGAACCGCGGCAGTAAATTAATAAAAATGATATACGCTCAGGGGGAAGCCCCAGAGCATGCAATACAGACCGTTAAGGTTGATAAACAGGAGCGCAGCCTTTTTTGTATTACGGATGAAGATATTACAGAACTGGCTAAGATGGCTATGACCATCGAGAAACATTACCAGCGTCCTATGGATATAGAATGGGCGAAAGATGGAATAAGCGGAAAACTATTCATTGTTCAGGCTCGCCCGGAAACGGTTGTTTCTCGTGAAGGAAAAGTCATAGAACGCTATGTACTTAAACAGGAACCTAAAAAATATCTGGTTGAAGGACGTGCAGTAGGCAATCGTATTGGACAGGGTGAGTCCAAGGTGATCAGCGACCTGTCACAAATGGATCAGATCAATGAAGGCGATGTACTGGTAACCGATATGACCGACCCTGACTGGGAACCGATCATGAAAAGAGCCTCTGCCATCGTTACCAACCGTGGCGGAAGAACCTGCCATGCAGCAATCATTGCTCGCGAGCTAAGTATCCCTGCTCTGGTAGGTACTGGTGATGCAACCCAGGTTATTCCTAATGGTGTTGATATCACTGTGACCTGTGCTAATGGTGATACAGGGCATGTTTACGAGGGACTGCTGGAGTTCGAACATCAGAAACACGAATTGACCAATATGCCTGAGATTCCAGTCAAGGTAATGATGAATGTCGGCAACCCGGAACGCGCTTTTGGATTTGCTCGTCTTCCACATAAAGGTGTCGGATTAGCACGCCTCGAATTCATCATCAATAAAATGATTGGTATCCATCCTAAGGCGTTGCTCAAATTCGATGAAATGGATGCTGACTTACAGGATACCATCAAAAATCGCATATCCGGATACGCCTCACCTGTCGATTATTATGTCGACCGTTTGAGTGAAGGCATAGCTACTCTGGGCGCGGCTTTTGCCCCAGAAAGAGTCATTGTGCGCCTGTCAGATTTCAAATCTAACGAGTATGCTCACTTGATCGGTGGCGAAATTTTTGAACCTGAAGAAGAAAATCCAATGATTGGGTATCGTGGTGCATCACGTTATATCTCAGAAGATTTTCATGAATGCTTTGCGCTTGAGTGTGAAGCTGTCAAACGCGTGCGCAATGAGATGGGCATTTCCAATGTCGAGATCATGATTCCTTTTGTTCGTACACTGGCTGAAGCTGCTGGCGTTATTGAGTTACTGAAGAAGAATGGTCTGGAACGCGGCAAAGATGGATTAAAGATCATCATGATGTGTGAGCTACCATCCAACGTATTACTAGCCGAACAGTTCCTCGAATATTTCGATGGATTCTCAATCGGCTCTAATGACCTGACTCAGCTAACGCTTGGTCTTGATCGTGACTCTGGACTAATTGCCCATTCATTCGACGAAAGAAATCCTGCGGTGATGATGCTTATAGAACAGGCTATTAACGCCTGTAAAAAAGCGGGTAAATACGTGGGTATTTGCGGACAGGGACCCTCAGATCACCCTGACCTCGCCAAATGGTTGCTGGAAAAAGGTATCGATAGCGTATCGCTTAATCCTGATACAGTGATTGAAACCTGGTTATTCATGGCTGATCAATCTGCAACATGAGTCAGGAAGTTTTTGAACACCTCGGACACGGCGTTTACCACCTTGATGCGCACTACATAAAGCCAGGTATCGCCAGTCTGTATTGTGTAGTGCACAATCAACAGGTTGCCATCATCGAAACCGGCACTGCACATAGCTTGCCCTATGTGCAGCAATGTCTGGATGAACTCTCATTATCCGCTGATCAGGTGAAGTATATCGTCCCGACGCATGTACATCTTGATCATGCCGGTGGCGCTGGCGTTATGATGCGTGAATTCCCTCAGGCGCAATTGATCATCCATCCGCGTGGCGCCAGGCACATGATTGATCCGGAAAAACTTGTTGCTGCTACCCGTATAGTTTATGGCGATGAGGTTTTTGATAAACTATATGGCGAAATACCACCCATAGCCACAGAACGGGTTATCTCTGCAGATCATCTTTACAGCTTTAAACTGGATGATCGTGAATTCATCATTATTGATACCCCGGGACATGCCTATCATCATTTCTGTGTCGTCGATCCTGCCAGTGCTGGAATCTTTACCGGCGACACTTTTGGACTGTCCTATCCCGGTCTATTGAATAAAGGCAAAAGATTCATCATGCCCACCACTACACCCTCTCATTTTGATCCAGAGGCGCTACACCAGTCGATAGATCTGATAATGTCCTACAAGCCTGATCGCATGTATCTGACCCATTTTAATCTGCTGCCAGACCCCGCTTCGCTGGTGGATCATTACCATACGATGATCGACAAATACGTCGATATCACCACAGCTATCAAACCAGATTCCGATGAACGCACTGCCCTGCTTATACAGACAATGGGTGATTTATATGCTGAGGAATACGGGCTGGATTCAGAGACTATAACTGGTCAGCTAGCAATGGATATCAAACTCAATTGTCAGGGACTTGCGCACTGGTATCAGCATAGTGGACGATAACTCCGCAATCTGGAAACCACATGTCACTGTTGCCGCCATAACCGAGCGCGATGGCAGATTTTTGATGGTTAGAGAGTCGATTGAGGGCCGCGAGATGTTCAATCAACCGGCTGGGCATGTAGAACCCAACGAAACCGTTGAGCAGGCAGTGATTCGAGAAACACTGGAAGAAACCAGTTATCCCTTTACGCCAAAACAGCTTTGCGGCATCTACCGGTTTATTCCTGACCCTTCGAGCAACCTGACCTATCTGCGTTTTTCTATTAGCGGAGAAGTCGGTGAAAAACTGAATACCTCACTGGATACGGGTATTCTCTCAGTTGAGTGGATGACTTTAGATGAGATACGCCAATCACAGGATGTGCACCGTTCTCCCATGGTGCTTCAGTGCGTACTGGACTATCTGGAAAAACCATCCTACCCTTTGCAGGTCTTCAGATCCTCATTTGCTAAAAGTGCTGCGTAATATTTTCATTTTATTATCTCTGTTACTCTCGCCAGGCCTGATGGCTAGTCAGGCAGAGTTTACCCAGTGTTCAGATTTTGGCTGTAAAACCAGAATCGAGCTTGATCTCAGTATGCAGCAATGGTCAGCAATACATCAGACCTTTGCGCCACCTGCTGCCACTGCTTTGCAGGAAAAATTCCAGATTCGTCAGGCCATCGCCTTAATGGAACAATTTACCGGTGAAATAACCGGCAGCTACATGGATAAAGCTAAAAACTATCCCGGAGTCGACCTGCCACACCAGCAGGATTGTATAGACGAATCGACCAATACCTTCCAATACCTGTTCGCACTGCAGAAACGAGGCTGGCTGAAATGGCACAAAGTAGCAGGCAAGCAGCGCCGTATTGTCTGGTTTGCCAGTCACTGGACAGCATTGATTGAAGATCTCACCGACCATCAGATCTATGCAGTCGATTCATGGTATCGCGATAACGGCGAGCCCCCATACATTCAGAAACTTGAAGACTGGAAGGTTAAAAAATCTTTCCCGATCGCATTGAACCCCTAACATCATGAGCGAAAAAATCATTATAGGCATGTCCGGTGGTGTCGACTCCTCGGTTGCAGCGCTGTTACTCAAACAACAGGGCTACGAGGTAGAAGCCCTGTTCATGAAGAACTGGGAAGAAGACGATACCGAAGAGTATTGTTCTGCCCATATTGATCTGGCTGATGCGCAACAGGTGTGCGATAAACTGGATATCCCGCTTCATTCGGTCAATTTTGCAACCGAATACTGGGACCATGTATTTGAATATTTCCTGGCCGAATATAAGGCAGGCCGTACACCTAACCCGGATATCATGTGCAACAAGGAAATCAAGTTTAAAGCCTTTCTCGATTTCGCTTTATCACTAGGGGCCAGTCGAATAGCCACTGGTCACTATGTGCAGAACCGTACCGTCGAGGAGCGTACCGAGTTACTGCGCGGCCTTGATAGCAATAAAGATCAGTCCTACTTCCTGCACACCTTAAGTAGCTATCAAATCTCCAAAGCATTATTTCCTGTCGGCAAATTGGAAAAGCCTCTGGTTCGGCAAATAGCCGCAGAAAATGGCTTTGATGTATTTAATAAAAAAGACTCTACCGGTATTTGCTTTATTGGCGAACGCAAGTTTAAGGATTTTCTTGAACAGTTCATTCCTGCACAGCCCGGTGATATTCAAAACCTTGAAGGAATAACGCTAGGTCAGCACAGTGGCCTGATGTTCTATACCATAGGACAACGTCAGGGTCTGGGTATAGGCGGCCTTCAAAACGCTTCAGAAGAGCCATGGTTCGTAGTCGATAAAGACCTTGAAAATAATGTTCTACTGGTCGCCCAGGGGCACGACCACCCTGCACTTTTTCATACCCATTGCCAGATCCAGAATCTGCACTGGATAAACCCGCAAACCTTTGATCCAACTCAGGCCCTGACTGCAAAAATCCGCTATCGGCAGCAGGATCAGGCCTGTACAATCACGCAAATTCAAAAGGATACCGCAACCATAGCTTTCACACAGGCACAACGGGCAATAACTCCTGGACAGTCACTTGTTTTTTATCAGGATGAGATCTGTCTTGGCGGTGGAATCATCGAGAAAGCTTTCAATCTATCATGAGCAATCTACATCACCAGACGCTGGCGCTGGCCAGTATGTTTCAGTCTGCCAATCTGATCAATCAGATGGCAAGAGGTGAAACCATAAATCAGGCCGCATTCGATTGCAGCTGCGATAGTTTATTCACGCTTGATGCGTCCTCGGTAGAGGATATTTTTGGTCCGGGCGACGGGCTGATGCTGGGACTAAAGGCTCTGATAGCCTATCTGGGAGGAGAAGAAAAGAATCCCGATCGGACAATCGCTTATTACGTGCTGTCTATGATCAAGCTTGAAAGCCGACTACTGAAAAACTCTAAAATGGTCGATTCGGTGCAGAAGGGTCTGCAAGACATTCAAAGGCAGACGCATGACTTTGACATGTCACCTATGGCCCGTGTACATAAAATCGACGGTCTATATCAGGAAACAATCAGTCAGATTAAACCCAGGATTATGGTTCAGGGTGATCAGCATTATCTGAGTAATTCTGATAACACGAGCAAAATCCGAACCCTTTTATTTGCTGGCATACGAGCTACAGTACTCTGGAGACAACTGGGTGGTTCTCGATTGAAACTACTTTTCTCACGCAAAAAATATGTGCAGCAAGCTCGGGAAATTCTTACCCGTATGGATAACTAATCAACAAATTCATGCACCCTAAGCTGTTAAAAGGTGCAGCACTGATCATGCTGTCTGAATGCTTTTTCGTACTGATGGGGACTCAGATACGCAGTGTCTCAGAAGGATTAAACAATGAAATGATTGTTTTTTTTCGTAATGTGTTTGGTCTTCAGGTCATCATTCCTTTGCTTTACCAACATGGTATACAGGCGCTAAAAACCTCAAGACCCATGGCACATATTTTCCGAGGTATCGCTGGCATCTCAGCCATGTATTGCTTCTATTACTCTATTGCCAATATTCCCCTGGCAAATGCAATGATCCTGAAAATGACCGCACCACTATTTATCCCACTCATTGCCTGGTTATGGTTAAAAGAAAGCCTCAGCAAACTCATCGGGCCTGTGATTTTGATGGGGTTTATTGGCGTCATTTTCATTATTAAACCAGATATGACGCTGATGAATTCAGTGGCTCTGGTAGGATTAGCAGGTGGTTTTCTGGCAGCTATCGCGAAGAATTCGGTGAAGAATTTAACCAGTACTGAAAAACCCATCACCATCGTCTTTTATTTTGCACTTTGCGGATTGGTCATCACCAGTCTGCCTGCCTTGTTGAACTGGCAAACCCCAAACCTTACTCAATTGAGCCAGTTGTTATTAATTGGTCTTTCCGCTGTGGTCGCTCAATTGATTATGACCAAAGCTTATTCCCTGGCGCCTGCATCACAGATCAGTCACTACAGCTACAGTTCAATTCTATATGCTTCACTGGCTGGATGGTTGCTATGGGATGAATGGATGGATACAGGGTCATGGCTTGGGACTGCGTTAATCATTACGTCAGGTATAATGCTGATCAGAGTTAGACATAGAGAGTCTAAGCTACTGATTTGACCATATAACGCTGTATGACCTGCTCAGAACAGGTTTTAACAAAACGTACCATCAATAGAATAATAACCAGAGTGAAGATGACACGACCCAGTAAAATACCGCTCAGGTCAGCTCCAATCAGCATCATCAACAGAGTATCCTCGATCAGGCTATGCGACAATCCCAGCAGGGAAATTGAATACAACACATCCAGTGGTTTTATATGCCCTGCGCGCGCTTCTTCAATCAGCAAAGCGCCACCATAGGATATACCCAGCGTTAAGCCAACAAGGGTAATGGTTTCAGCTTCTCGACCTATGCCCAGCAGATGCAGAACCGGTCGAAGACGCGCATTAATCCACTGAATAATCCCAATTCTTTTAAGTACATCCAGCAAAAGTACCAGCGCAAAAACGATCATAAAAATCAATCCAAGGTTGAGCAGTTGCCCCTTAACCCAACTTGGTAAAGATGAATCCAACGGTGCTGGTGTCCAGAGTAATTCAGCGGGTTGCTGCAGCCAGTTACCGGCAAGATAGACCTGGTTAAAAATAATCGCAAAAACAATTGCCATGCTAAATCGAAGTAAAAGAGTCAAAGTGATATTAACACCTGACTTTTGTGCGATACGGGCTTCGATGGGCAAGGCATGTGCAATCAGCATCATGCAACTGATAATAGTCACCTGCGCGACCGTCATAGGTAGATCAGCAGCCAGACTGGCGTAAACTACCAGTCCACCATAAAGATTGGTGACCATAGCAGTTGCCCATACCAGCCCCATAGCTCCGGGTAAACCAACCATTTCCATCACTGGAGCCAGCAAATCAGACAGCAAAACAACCAATCCAAGCTCTTCCAGAATCTTGATAATGATGATGATCGGAATCATCAGCTTGAACAGTGTCAAACTGATATTGACTGCCCTGGAGAATATTTGACGAAGATAACCCATCAGATTTTCAGATCATTATCCTTGATATGATCAAGCAAGCCCCGTGACGCATCCTCGATTAAGTCAAGCACATACTCAAAGCCATTGGGGCCACCATAGTAAGGATCGGGAACCTCTTTAACCTTGGCATTTTTGGCAAAATCGAGAAATAGCTGTACCCGGACAGTCTGCTCTATTTCCTGTAGAGCAAGTACATCCCTCAGGTTAGAACCATCCATCACCAGCACATAATCGAAAGCATCGAAATCATCGACGATAATTTGTCGACCACGTAACCTTGATAAATCGATATCGCGCTTTTTCGCAGCAGCCTGTGCGCGATTATCAGGTGACGAACCCACGTGATATGCATGGGTGCCGGCTGAATCAATGGAAATCAGATGATCCAGGCCCTCATCCACCACCAGCTTTTGAAACACGCCTTCAGCGGTTGGTGATCTACAGATATTGCCCATACAAACGAAGAGGACTTTAACTTGTGATTTTTTGTTCATACTCGATGGAATTCTCAGCCGTTATTACTGCTTATGACGTAAAGGCGGGAATTATACGCAAGAGTCGGTCAGGAAAAACCCAAATAATCGTTCAAATTAATCAGGTACGGGCTAGAATTGTGTAACTGATCACTAGAATCGATTTTATCTGCGATTTTTATTTCGCTATAACCAGAGGTCACCAGGTACTTTGCTAAAATAATATTCATAAAAATAATGGCACCTCCTATCGTTCAAGTTTAATTAATGTGTGCCACCTGGATGGATAATTGCTGCATCAGAGCAAGTATTTTATCCCTCAATTCCAGTAACTCATCCTGGCTGTGGTTTGCTTCATCGGGATTTCCCTCGATCATATTGGTCTCGATGCTGGAAGTCAGTCGGTGCAACTCTTCGTGGGCCTCACCAATTTTCTGGTAGAGAGGCATCAGATGTCCATAGTATTTTTTACCAGGCCCACGGTACCAGGCTCCAAATGCACAACGGGTAGTTTTACCTGAATCGATAAAAGGGAGTGGTTTCTGTTGCTTGACCGAGTAACTGGTCAAAGCTACATAACGCTGAAGCCCCACTTCTGCATTCAGTATCTGATAATCTTTTTCATCCCACTGCAGGTGCCGGATGCTGGACCACTCTTCAGGCATCTGCCAGGTTGTTAGCCAGTCAATGAAATTCTGAGCGCTCAGCGGGCGTGAAATTGCATAACCCTGAACCTGAGTACAACCCATCTGCATGAGCATGCGACCATGCACCAGCTCTTCCACGCCTTCTGCAACAACATTGAGCTGGAATGCACTTGCCAACCCCATGATGGCATTAATTATCGCCAGATTTTCAGGGTCCTGATGCATATCCCGAACAAAACTCAGATCTATCTTTAGGGTGGTTGCTGGCAATCTTTTCAAGTATGTCAGGGATGAATATCCTGTGCCAAAATCATCTAATGAAAAGAGGACGCCAATTTTTCGACATTCATTGATGACCCGGGAAATATTAACAATGTCTTCCAGAGCTGCTGTTTCCAGAATCTCCAACTCCAGATTGGAGGGATCAATATCCGGGAACTGCTGCAACAATGATTTCAGCTCTTCAACAAAATCAACATGCTGGATTTGCAGACTACTGACATTAATACTGACACCCATATCTATTCCCTGCTTTTTCCATTGCTGCATCTGCCACAGCACCCGTCTGATGATCCAACGTCCCAGTAGCAAACTCACTTCGTGGTCTTCTATCAATGGCAAAAAATCATTGGGCATGATCAGACCCTGGTCCGGATGTTGCCAGCGAATCAATGCCTCGGCTCCTATGACCCGCCCAGTTCTGAGATCAACCTTCGGTTGATAATGAACCTGCATTTCATTGTTTCCTATGGCCTGCTTGATGCGCTTGATGCGTTCATTAAAACTGCGTTCCTCGGTATCCTTTTCAGGATCAAACAGACAATAGACATTTTTCCCTTCACTTTTGGCCTGGTACATAGCCTGGTCAGCATGTCTCAACAGGGTGTCAGCATCAGCATCATCCTGTGGATAAAGAGTAATACCAATACTCGCCGAAAGGGAAATAGTCTCGTTGTTGATCGGGTAAGGTATCGCGATCGCCTGCATCAGACGTTTTACGAATAAAAAGCATTCCTCGATTTTATCCAGATTAGTCAGCAGGATGACAAACTCGTCGCCTCCAATTCGAGCCACGGTATCACTGGCTCGTAAGCGGCTTTGAATACGATTCGATATTTCAACCAGCAAGGCATCCCCAACATCATGGCCAAAAGTATCATTGACCGGTTTAAAGCCATCAAGATCTAGAAAACAGATCGCCAGTAACTTGTTACTTCGCCTTATTATGGATTGAGCCTGCTTGAGACGATCTATTAATAGCACTCTGTTGGGCAGACTGGTCAACCCATCATAATGCGCCATTTTGTGTAGTTTCTTCTCATGTTCCTTGAGATGACTGATATCGGAAAAAACTGCTACAAAATTCTTGACCTTATCCTTTGAGTTTCTTATTGCGGTAATTGATAGAATCTCAGGGTAAATTTCTCCATATTTGTTCCTGTTCCAGATTTCCCCTCGCCAGTTACCGTTCTGAGTAATATTTTTCCACATATTGCTGTAAAACTCTCGGTCATGTAGACCAGATTTCAGGACACGAGGGTTTCTACCCAACACTTCTCCCTTCTCATATCCGGTGATACGGGAAAATGCGGGGTTCACCTCGATGATCGTCCCCTCTTCATCGGTAATGGTGATGGCTTCATGAGTATTGTTGAATGCAGTATCGTGTAATAACAGGTTTTTCTCGGCTCTTTTCTGAGCACGTAGGCGACGAATGATCTGTTTATTTGCCAGCGAAAGTGATTGCCGTGTCTGTTCCAGTCGAATAAACGTAAAGGACAGATAAATGGTCAACAATATAGAGCCCATGTATAACAGGTAACGATATACCCGAGCATTCTCGCGTGCGGCAACATATCCTGTATGATAGGTTTGAAATATTTTATCGAACAGGGTCGATAACTGTAGTTGAATGCTTTGTCGAATGTTCTGGTCCACTTTTGGCTGGTAATCAATAATGATCCGGGTATGTAACAACAGACTTTCCAGTTCCTTCTTTTCATTAGAAGTTTTAAGTTCAGACTTGAGTTCCTTCAACTTTTGCAGAGTCTCCTCGATGCGACTAAGATTTTTCAGGTCATATTGACGCACGAAAAACAGGACATCCCTGACCAGAGACTCCAGTTGCAATCTGACTTCCTGCCCTCCAATCTGCGCCAGTTTTTCATTAGAAAGTTTCTGGTATAGGGATATCGAATTTCGTAAAACTGAATAACTCCGTTTAATCTGATCAATTAAATAACGCTTCTTTTGCCAGGATTGATCCAGTTGATCCAGAAGAGTGACTACCTGATTTTTATCTGTTTCCGTTAAAAAATCAGGCAAAGATTGCAGTTCTTTGAAGGATTTGCCATAGCGCTGCATTTGCTCGTTCAGGGCATCGAAGTTGCGAGATAACTCCATTCTTCCAGCCAGAACTTCAGCATCTACCTGAGCATTAGCTTCACGCGCCTTTAACAGGCTTTGCGTGTAATTCATATGTTCCAGGGGTAATAAAGACTCTGACTTGATATAAAACCAGCTCAACATCAGTAGCGTTAACCCTGTAACCAGAAAAAAACTGATGTATTGCCTTGATGGCGAAAAAAAACTCCTGAATTGTTTTATTCTATTCAATTTAATAACTGGCCCTGCCACTCACCGTTTAGAGTTAGCAAAAATGCCATAATTGATTGCATATCTTCATCAGGCAATTCCCTGCCCAGCTGGTATTTGGCCATGAGATTAATAGTGTCTTCCAATTTCTCGACGCCACCCAGGTGTAAATATGGCGCTGTCAGTTCAATATTTCTTAATGATGGCACCTTGAAGACATGGCGATCTTCCTCTCTTCCTGTCACATAGAAACGGCCCAAATTTAGATTGAGTTTACTTTCCACGACAGAGAAATAAGCCTCAAGAATCCCGAGCTTCTGGTACATATTCCCACCAATATTGACTCCTTGATGACAACTGGAACAGCCGTATTCAAGGAATAGCTGATAACCTTCCTTTTCATTTTGATTCAGAGCGTCCACATCACCCTGTAAATACTGATCAAAACGTGAATTTGGTGTAATCAGGGTACGTTCAAAACTGGCGATGGCATCAACTATGGTTTCGGGAGTCAGTCCATCATCATAGACAGTGTTGAATTTTCGCATAAATTCCCCGTCCTGTTTCAATTTTGATATGACTTCTGGCCAATTGGAACCCATTTCCACCGGATTATGCACCGGCTCAGAAGCCTGAGCTTCCAGATTCTTGGCACGACCATCCCAGAACTGGCGAAAATTAAAACCACTGTTGAATACTGTAGGCGCATTTAATTGACCCAATGCCCCATTAATACCTGTTGAGACTTTCTGGTGATCGGTTCCACCAAGCTTTAGATCATGGCAACTGGAGCAGGCTATGCTGTTGTTCTGGGAAAGGCGCTTATCGTTAAATAACGTTTCACCGAGTGTGACCTTTTCAATATTTTCATAGTGTTTCAATGGAATCGCTGTGATCGGAGACGCATCGTATTTAACACTATTGGTTGCTACATTAATTCGTTCGTCATTGGCTTTAGTAGTGTGCCGAACCTGAATAAACAGATAGGCCATGATCAATACAATAATAAAAATTACTGGCAGAAATACTTTAACTTTCTTTATGATCATACACTTAATCCATTAGATCAAAAAATGGCTATTTTTTTCGATTTTTGCCAATTTTTGCTGAATGAAAACAATTATATGGCAAGTATAGTATTGTTGGGGAAAAGTTGGGTCAGCTGACATGATTTATGATACCTTACTCTCAAATAAGGATATTCCGCTGGTTCACTGCAAAAGAATTGAACCTCAGAGAGCACAGAGGGATATATGTTATGCAATACTTTAGCTGTTCTAATTAGTGCTCATCCATAAACTCCCAACTAGCTGAAAAATAAAAGAATAATTTAACGCAGGCATTAAAAAAGGCTCTGCGGTTTTGTAGAATTATTTTCGATAAAAAATAATCCTAAAACCGGAGAGCCTTACCATACGAGAAACCCGCACAGCACAAATGAGCTTATTTGATGCGTCTGCACAGCACAAGTTTGGCGACTTTCTCAGGACGCTGTCGAATTTCCTCGATACACATTACTAGATCCTCACCTTAATAGAAGAGGATCTGGTGATGGAACCAACCTGTAGCATCGGACGTAAAGGCCTGTCGGCCGAAAGCATCTTCGCTGCATACTGCTCAAACAAATAACCGGCGACAGCTATGAGAAATTGGCCTTCCATTTGAGCGATTCCTCCAGTTACCGCTCCTTTGCTCAATTTGAGAGAGATAGTCATCCGGGCAAATCGGCACTGAGCGGTAACATCCGCCGAATACGGCCCCAAACGATACAAGCCGTATTTGAAATTACTGGGCGTTACAGCATTTGAGCGTGGGCTATTGAATGTGGATCGTCTAGGCATGGATAGCACCGTCGTAAAGAGCAACATCGCATCGTCATCGGACAGTCAGCTGCTCAGATATAGACTATGGCCATAAGATCAACCTGGCCACCGGATAAAAGCGGTTGGATCAGCGTGCTGATGATTGAAAAAGGAAACCCCAGTGATACGGAACGTTTTATTCCGGTGATTGAAGCCCATCAAGTACAGTTCGGCATCCGTGTCCGTATCGGCAGCGGTCGCTTCGCCGTCACCGACCGAACACGCGACCGTCCCCGCTCCGCCCAATATAATCAGCAGGAATTGTCGTACCATTTTCACCCTCATTATGAACTCACTCGTCATTAGATCGTGGCCATTGAAAATTGAATACATTTACCCACCTGATGTTTCAGGAGTCAACTCATCTGATTAAACGAGTCAACTCCGTTCTGGTTACGCTTTAAAATTGCGTGAAGAAATCCCATACCTCTGACTTGGTCCAGGTGACGTCACCACCACCGTAGGCAGAGTTGGTCCCATCCACTGGTGCCGGGGTGTGACCACCGCCATCGAAAGCACACCAGCGGACTGGATACCCTTCCTTGCACCCGTCATAGGTAGTACATATATGCGTCCGGCTCCCTCCACTCGGCTCTGGAGGGCTCTGGGGAGTGCAACTGTTATTGCGAACGAACGTGTCGCGCGCCGCGCGCCCACCTTCGATACGATCATCTATACCGTGAATGCCAATGTAAGCAACTGGTTTAGTGCCGTCTCCGCATCCGCTGATCCCTCCGCCGGCGTAGACCGCAACCCCTCGGAATACATCTGCCCGGTCACATGCGATTGCGTATGACATCCCGCCTCCGTAGCTGAATCCCAAGGAGAAGAGCCGCGACTTGTCAACGCACAGGTTTTCCTCAATCTGAGCAGACATATCGTCTACGAAGGCGATATCCTGGCCACCGGAATTGGCCCAACCGTTATTAATCCCCTGGGCCGCCACAAAGATCATTTTGGAATCGGTGCTATTATCTGCCTTTTCCCTGAGTCCATAGTAGGACCATGTATACCCACTGCTACCGCCACCGTCGACATCCTGCATGGTGCCGCCGTACCAGTGAAACGCGAAGACCAGCGGGTAGGGATGGCTGCTATCATAATCTTCGGGAACCCGTAAAATGAAGCTGCGGTTCTGACCATTCACACGAATTGTGTGCTCGCCACTGGTCAGGGTCGCATTCTTGCCGCAGCCAGCTGAAGGGTCGGTATCCATTTGTACTGGTTCTGGATCAGGCGTCGGAGTCGGATCCGGTGCCATACCACAGGCCACCTGTGCGGCCAATTTCTTGGTCGTATCACTGCAAGGATCACCGAAGTTCTCATTGCTGGCCTGCAAGGTACAGACATCCATTCCTATACAGGCGTCCGATACCACTTTCTTCGAATTGCCTGCATTGCATGTACCCGTAGTGAAGGATCCGCAGGAACCTCCCGGATTACCATAGCTGGCGAAGGTAACTTCATTGATGACCTGGCCGCTGGGGCAGGTCAAGGTCAGGCTGGTATTCTCACCGGCTGTGGCGCAAACCCCGGTGGTGAAACTCCAGCTTTCCCCAGCAAAAGCGTTACCCGCAACATCGGTAATGCTCTGTGCAAGTTTAACTGTATAGCTGACGCCACCCGAGAACGCTTTTGTCGACTGGAACGTGACGCTGTGACTGCTACTATCATACCTCACACTACCGGCGACTGGATTACCATTCTGGGTAACCACTAAACTCTGATTATTAACGCTGCTTGCAAGCAGTGCCTCATCAAAGCCAACACGGATCTGTACCGAGGGCGATACATCGATCTGATCCTGCTGAGGCAATCTGGAGACAATCGATGGTGCGCTATTGTCGGGTATGGGTGAGATCTGCATACTCACTCTGGTGCTGTTGGAGAGTTCGCCATCATTAACGGTCAATTGAAAACTGATCTGCTGGGGTTGTGTTACTGACGGTGCTATAAAGCTGAGGCTGCTGCCTGTAGTATTTGAAAGCGTGATGTCCGGCCCTGCAGTTTTGCTCCATTGGTAGCTAAGGATGTCTCCATCCGGGTCGGATGAGCCGCTGCCATCCAGCATGACCGTCTCACCTGGGGTAGCGCTCCGAGGTGCTGTAATCCTGGCGCTCGGCTGTTGATTGATTGGCGTGACTGGATCCTGAGTTGGAACCTGAGTTGGAACCTGAGTTGGAACCTGAGTTGGCACCTGTGTTGGAACCTGTGTTGGAACCTGTGTTGGAACCTGAGTTGGAACTGCTGTTGGGATCGGTGTAGGATCCGTGTTACTGGATGAGCCATCATCCTGGGAACAGCCACTCATTATAAAAGTAAGTAGAAGAGCCACACTTGAGAATAGCAAGCGGGGTTTTGATTGTTGACCACGAAAAATCATTTGAACACTCCATCAGGTATTACGCATCGACAGGCCCTTATCGCACCAGTCACGCAGAACAATAAATTTAAAAGTAGCCCCTTACCAAAAGCACATTCAGGATTCTAATTCCTGGTTTGTGAGACGCTCTTTATTACTTCATTAGAAAAGTTGCCTAACGCTACTAACCTGAATCCTAAACGGCCAATCCCCTGAATTCAAGTAAGGTTATATGGATCAAAATTTATCGAGATCAAAGCTTTTTTGACAAAAACAGACGCCTTCTTCAACCTGCTCCCTTTTAAATATACTCATCAAATCCTGTAAAATGCAGGGGTTATTTTATGCTCTTCGTTTCATGCCAAATATCTATCCTAATTAAATTTTTAAAGCACATTAATCAATCAACCCGCCTTTAAATATTTGATACAGCACTACTCATCACCTGCTGGCATAAGACTCATTTTAACCTTTAAAAACGCGCTTCAACTCAACATTCAGAACAGGGAGATCTTTGCACCAAATTCAATAATCAAATGCTTGACATTTAAATAATCAATATCTTTTTTCATAAAAACAGGTTGTACGCATAAGAATGTAAAATATTGTGAGACTTTTCGCACAAATCCACATCACACCTTTTAACGCGTATAACCTTTAACAATAGGGTGGGGTTATAATTTTTTTGAAGATGTTTCAGCCTGATCTCTATGATCAGAGATCGAAGCCAGGCTGAAGTTTGCCTGTTGATCAGGGGTTCTTAAGGCATATCAAATCGCGCTTTATCATGACAACCAGAGCATGATAATTTTGTAATTAAAAAGCCTTAAACTCTGCGTTGTATACATCACTTTAACTCAGCCCCCTTATGAATATTTCACTGCTATCACAGAGTTATAAATACCATCCATTTCTGCTTTAAAGTCACCCAACAAAGCCATGCTGAGGGAATATTCTGTGACATACTTGACAGGTTTTTAAGTTTTTTTTATTGCCGCAATTGATACTGCGTGATAATCCATCAAACGGGCTTTTGTGGCTGACCTTTCAATTGCCACTCCTAGTTAGGACCTAGATACGGTCTTTTGTTACACTTGACACACCACTCCCCAAAAAAAGCATGCGATAAGAAAAGCTCAGACCTTTACGAGTCGAAAGTTTACCTGGGCCGTCACCATACACTTCCTGCTGCTGACGCGCGACATTCACTATCGCCTATGAACCTGGATTCCGAAGTTGGGCGAGTTAAAGCGTGCTTTTCAAGTGGTGTATATTAAGGCGTGACGAGGTGGTGTAGATCAATGCGTGACGATGCACAATAGCGAGTCGAGCATTCCCGGAAGTTACAAAGCTTCCGCGTCCCTGCTCACGCCCCTTACCTATGTCCCTATAGGCAAGGCTTCCGCGTCCTGCTCACGCCCCTTACCTATGTCCCTATAGGCAATGCAGAGATACGCCGTCCAATCGTGCAATTCTGCTCGTAGTGGGATTCACCTGTTGGG
>JBNKUM010000023.1:0-41544 GCA_050298595.1 Gammaproteobacteria bacterium
TTGTTATCTGCGAAAATGCGGGTAAATCTGGTTGATCTAATAATGGGTTTTTCAATATTTTCACTTATTCTGGTAGGTTTATCATGGTTATTAAAACTGTCAACATGACAAAGAATAACATCACATACAAAATTAATGATAGGCGCTTTTTATTTAATAATTCGTGTTCAGAGATTGTTGAAATCAGGAAGGGATGATTTTTCTCCAGTGGCTTTCGGATAGTATGGATAACTGACTGCTGATTTTGTTGCATAACTTTTAATTCAGCATGACGTTTAATCTCATTCCATTCATTTTTCTGTATCTTCCCATTTCCATCCCGATCAAAGGGTTTTAGAAATCGCATAGGCTGTATTTTCCAGTGTCGAATTAATTCCTTAACCTGTTGCTGGATGGTTTGAGCATCAGGATTTTTTCTTACTGACTCAAAATCTCCTAATATGTATAGTGTGTCAGCTACTAAAATCATTTTTTCAGTAAAACGATAGTTTCCTATCCCGGTAAAACCTGAAAGAGCTGAATCCTCTGGATTTAAGTGTGATGCCTGTAAGCCGTTGCCATACCAGACTCTTTGATGTGAAGGTATAACTTCTGCCTGTTCAGGTATAACTACACATTCACCAGTATCATCTTTTATTAAAAATATTTCTTCAGAAACCTGATTATTTTCTTCTATCCAATGACTACGTTTACCTGTTGTCTTTTTTACTTCTACCTTGCATTGATACCAGATACATTTTCGTTGACTAAATGGTGATACAATTTTTGACTCAGGTAATAGCTCAGCCAGTCCTTTTAATTCCACATAGCCCTGAGCAGCAGAAGCAATCCGTGAGGTAGCCGTATCCTGAATAAAGCGATATCGTTGATGAGTCTGGTAAATTTTATACAGGCTAAATAATACAGCCATAAAAAGTACCAGTGTAAAAAAATTATATTCAGCCGGACTTAATTCGTAAATATATTCAGATAACCATTGCGGCATCCAGAATTGTTACTCTTTAAATAGTGAGCTTAAATTCACGTCCTGAATTTCCTGCTCTTCAAACTCAAGTAAATCACGTGCGGTAAAGTTCAATAAACGCGCGACGATAATTTCCGGGAATTGCTCGATGCGCGTATTATTAATATTGACCGATTCATTATAGAATTCCCGCCGATCCGCTATTGCAGATTCTAACCCAGTGATACGACCTTGCAGATGCTGAAAATTTTCATTGGCTCTTAATTCTGGATAGGCTTCGGCTACGGCAAACAAATTACCTAAACCCATTCTTAACATGCCTTCTGCTGAACCCAAACTCGCCATATCCTGTGACTGTCTGGCACTGGAAACCTGTGACCTTGCCTGCATTACTTTTTCCAGAGTTTCCTTTTCAAACTTCATATATTGTTTGCAGGTTTCTACCAGCTTTGGAATTTCATCATGGCGCTGCTTAAGTAATACATCGATATTTGACCAGGCCTTGGAAACATTATGTTTTATCCGGACCAGATGGTTGTAGATATTGATAATATAAAATACCAGTCCGGCTAGAACTACCCAGAATATGATTGATCCAGTTTCCATCTATTGTTAAACCTGTTTCTATACGTCCAGATTTCCAACATTCAGTGCATTTGATTCTATAAAATCCCGACGTGGTTCTACCTGATCACCCATCAAAGTTGTAAATACTTCGTCAGCGGCAATCGCATCTTCTATACGAACCTGTAGCAATCTACGTGTATTTGGATCCATTGTAGTTTCCCATAGCTGTTCCGGATTCATTTCACCCAAACCTTTATAGCGTTGAATGCTTTGTCCTTTTTTAGCTTCATTCATCAACCAGGCATAGACTTCACTAAATTCAGTCACTTGCTGCTTCTTTTCGCCACGTACAATATAAGATCTTTCAGTAAATAGATCATTCACCTGCTCTATAAATGTCCTGATTAACTCATAGTCAGAACCATTGAAAAATTCTATTGATATAGTCTTTTCATTAGTTATCCCATGAACTTTTCTAGCCATTATGAGTTCTGCCTTTTCATCACCCAGAGTATTAACTCTTACATGATAATCGACTGAAGCACTAGCTTGTTGATTCAACTTTGCATCCAGTTTTTCTAACCATGGCTGTAGTTTTTCAACTGGATTAAGCATTTCTTCTGGCTTTACTGCGGGTAGATTAAGCAACTGCTCTAAAAACTCTACAGGCATCGTCTTCTTCAGACGCTCGAAAATAGCAAGCAGGTTCATATACTGACGTGATAGATTCTCCAACGCGAGGTCTGTTACAGGTGGAAGTCCTTCATCTACAAATAATTGAGCACCTTCTATCGCCATCTGTAAAAGATAGTTGTTTAATTCTTTATCGTCTTTAACGTATCTTTCCTGCTTACCTTTTTTAACTTTATACAATGGTGGCTGGGCAATATAGATATGGCCATTTTCTACCAGTTCTTTCATCTGACGATAAAAAAATGTCAGCAATAAAGTACGGATATGAGAGCCGTCAACGTCAGCATCCGTCATGATAATAATGTGATGATAACGTAGTTTTGCCAGATCAAATTCATCTCGGCCTATTCCTGTACCCAGAGCGGTTATCAGCGTTCCCACTTCTGCTGAAGCCAGCATTTTATCGAAACGTGCCTTTTCAACATTCAGAATCTTACCCTTCAATGGAAGTATTGCCTGGGTTTTTCTATTTCTACCCTGCTTTGCGGATCCACCCGCAGAGTCCCCTTCCACCAGGTATAGTTCTGAAAATGCGGGATCTTTTTCCTGACAGTCTGCCAATTTCCCGGGCAGACCTGCAATATCTAATGCACCTTTGCGACGAGTCATTTCGCGTGCTTTACGAGCCGCTTCTCTAGCTCGTGCTGCATCAATAATTTTACTGGTGATCGCTTTTGCATCGGATGGATTTTCTTCCAGATGATCTTTTAACGCTTCAGCTACCACTGACTCAACTACTGACTTCACTTCTGAAGATACGAGTTTGTCCTTAGTTTGAGAAGAGAATTTTGGATCGGGTACTTTTACTGAAAGTACTGCAGTCAAACCTTCGCGCGCATCATCACCACTGGTTGCTGCTTTATTCTTATTGCTGGTATTGTTTTCCATATACTGGTTTAAGGTTCTGGTTAAAGCAGCACGAAAACCAGATAGATGGGTACCACCATCTCTTTGTGGAATATTGTTGGTAAAACAGAAGATATTTTCCTGGTAGGAGTCATTCCACTGCATCGATACTTCTACGCCTATATCTTCTCGATAAACCGATATATTGATGACCTTTTGATGTATTGGAGTTTTGTTTTTATTCAAATGTTCTACAAAAGCTCTTATTCCACCTTCATACTCGAAAACATCTTCCTTGTTGCTTCTTTCGTCTATCAGGTGAATACGCACACCAGAATTCAAAAATGATAACTCGCGTAGGCGTTTGGCTAAAATATCATAATGATATTCAATATCTCCAAATATCTCAGGACTCGGTTTGAAACGAATTTCAGTTCCAGTTGTTTCTGTATCTCTGATTGCTTTAAGATCTTCAACAGGAACACCTAATTTATATTCCTGATAATGCACCTTACCATTGCGTTTAATTGTTAATTTCACATTTTCTGATAATGCGTTAACTACCGATATACCCACGCCGTGTAAACCGCCGGATACCTTGTATGAGTTATCATCAAATTTACCGCCTGCATGTAGCACAGTCATGATGACCTCTGCTGCTGACTTGCCTTCTTCTGGATGAATATCTACCGGGATACCACGCCCATCATCTCTGATAGAAACTGAATTATCGTTATGAATGATAACTTGAATCTCTGTGCAATGTCCCGCAAGGGCTTCATCGATTGAGTTATCAACCGCTTCAAAAACCATATGATGGAGACCTGAACCATCGTCGGTATCACCTATATACATTCCAGGTCTTTTTCTTACTGCATCAAGCCCTTTCAGGACTTTTATGCTCGATGAATCGTATTCTGACATTGATTTCTCTATGTGTTCTTAATGGGTTTAATCATACCATGTTCCACGTGAAACATTTTATATTCTTGTCTGGCTTCTGTGAGATATGGCTGTGCGCGAATATTGGTTATAAAGACCTGAATTTCCAGGTTTGAAAGTAAATTCACTATGTTTTTTACTGATTCAGTATCGAGTTCTGATTCAAGATCGTCTATTAGAATGATTATGCTCTTATTTGTGTACTGCTTAACTAAAAGGATTTGCGCCAATAGAAAAGAGATAGATAATTTTTTAATTTGACCTCTTGAAAGAACTTCAGAAACCGAAAGTTCATCGATAGAGATATTTATACTATCTCTGTGCGATCCAACTATAGAATAACCAAAACGTAATTCCTTTTGTCGATTTTCGGTAATGCAGCCTAATGGATCATCTAGTTTGGACCACCCGGCTATAAAATTAATCTTAATATTATGATCGATAGATAATGATACATTGATATCGCTGATTAATTGAATAAGTTCTTTCAGATACTTATCTCTGTACTGATAAATCTTTGTGCACAGTGAGCTTAAGTATTGATCCCAATAATCGAGTTCTTTTACAAATTTTCGAGATTTAAGCAGAGTGTTTTTTTGCTTCAATCCTCGAGAGTAATCATTCCAAAGTTCGCGATATTGATGTTCCACGTGAAACAAACACCAATCTATATACTCTCTACGTATCGCTGGTGGCCCTGTTAATAGATCAAAACATTTTGAATCAATAGTGATAATGGGTGTTTTTTCTACTAGTTGGGATATTTTGGTTATATTCATACTATCAATACGAATCTTCGATTTGTATTCTGTTCTTGATAAACCTGCCTGGTATTGATTGAATTTTGCAAAAAGAAGAAATTTCTTTTTGCCGTGTTGAATACATTGATTGATATGGTGCGTTTTGAATGAACGACCCTGGCAAATGACATTGATGGATTCGAGAAGGCTTGTTTTACCGGAACCATTTTTTCCAATGATGACATTGTATCCAGGATCAAAATCAAGAGTTATTGATTTTAAGTTGCGAAAATCGTTAAGGCTAAGTTGTTTTATAGCCATATAGCTTGAATATGATTTAACTACAGTCGCATGGGCATCACTACATATCTAAATTGATTAGAGTCTGGAGTGGTTATTACACAGCTACTATTGGAGTCCTTTAATTTAATCAGAACCTGTTCTGAATCCAGTACAGATAAAACATCAAGCAAATAGGTAACGTTGAATCCAATTTCAAGTGTAGATTCATCAAAGTCGACGGTGATTTCTTCTTCAGCTTCTTCACGATCTGGATTGTTAGCCTGAATTGAAAGATTGTTATCACCAAGGATTAATCTTATACCGCGGTATTTTTCATTAGATAAAATAGAAATTCTGTGTAGTGACTGCTTTAAAAGATCACGATTGACAGTTAGGGTTTTATTTCCATCCAATGGAATTACCCTGTTGTAATCAGGAAATTTTCCATCAATTAATTTTGAGGTAAAAGTAAATTGCCTGGTTTCAACACGGATATGGTTATTACTAATTTTTACTTCAGCAAGCTCGTCGCTATTTGATAATAACCTGGCTAACTCGAGAATACCCTTGCGTGGAATAATTATCTGCTTGTCTACAGTTAAGTTATTTTCGCTTTCATATTCACTCAAAGCAAGCCTGTGACCATCTGTAGCAACAAGACGCAACATGTCTTTACTGAGTTCCATTAATAAACCATTCAGATAATAGCGAACATCTTGCTGAGCCATAGCGAAGGCTGTTTTATCGATTAACAGCTTGAGAGTTTTTTGCGGGATTTCAAATGTGAGTTGCGCCTCGATATCTTCCGTACCAGGAAAATCCTTACCAGGAAGTGAAGAAAGAATAAATCGGGATCTTGCCGAGGTAAGCGTAACCTGATTTTCTTCAATATTAAATTTGATATCGCTTTTATCAGGTAGGGCTTTACAGATATCCAGCAGTTTTCTGGCTGGTAACGTGGTAAGAATATCTTCACTAATTGGTATGTCCAGATGAGTAATTAACTCAATCTCAAGATCTGTCGCTGTTAGAGAAAGATTTCCTTTACTGGATTGAAATAAAATATTACCTAAAATAGGTAATGTTTGTTTACGTTCTACCGCTCCTATTACCTGTTGAAGAGGATTGAGCAAGTCTTCTCTATTAATAACAATATTCATTATATATATTATCTGTTGTTGTTATTAGCATCTGCCAAAAAAATAGTAAGTCGAAAATATCTTTAAAAATCAATGTTTTATTTTAAAAATAGGCCTTTGGTTGTTGTGACTATATTATCAGTAAACTGTGGATAACATAGGGATAAACTAACCGCATATATTTATTAAATACTTATCCACAAACTGCACACAGGGTTATTCATTTTATGCTATTTACCCTCATGTGCAACATCCCATTAATTACTCAGGGTTAGATAAAGATTTTCATAATCTTCGCTAAACCTTTGATCCTGTTGTTTTAATTCTTCAACCTTACGACAGGCGTGTAAAACTGTCGTGTGGTCCCTGCCCCCGAAGGCGGCACCAATTTCTGGCAAACTATGTCGAGTTAAAAGTTTTGAAAGAGACATGGCTATCTGACGTGGTCGAGTGATTGACCGAGTACGTCTATTGGATAACAGGTCGGAAACGTTGATTTTGAAATAATCAGCTACAGTTTTCTGAATATTGATTATGGAAACGTTACGTTCCTGTACTGCCAAAAGGTCTTTTAAGGCTTCTTTGGTGAATTCCTGAGTGATGGCTTGCCCTGTAAAACGAGCATGTGCAATGACCCGTTTTAATGAACCTTCCAGTTCGCGAATATTCGATTTGAATTTATTGGCGATAAAAAATGCAACCTCTTCCGGCAGCAACACGTTAACCGATTCAGCTTTGGTGTGTAATATTGCAACTCGGGTTTCCAGATCAGGTGGTTTTATATCAACAGCAAGTCCCCAACCGAGTCGTGAACGTATTCGGTCGTCAAGCCCATCAATTTCCTTGGGAAAACGATCACAGGTGATAATCATCTGAGCTTTAGCTTCGTAAAGTGAATTGAAGGTGTGGAAAAACTCTTCCTGTGAGCGGTTCTTATCGGCAAGAAATTGAATATCATCAATCAGCAAGGCATCAACATTGCGATAGAAGTTCTTGAATTCGTTGATTTTACTATGTTGTAAGGCCTTGACCATATCCGAAACAAAGCGTTCGCAATTGACATAAACAACATGGCTATCAGGTTTTAAGCGTCTGATTTGATTACCAGCAGCCTGCATTAGGTGAGTTTTTCCGAGTCCTACCCCACCGTAAATATACAGCGGATTATAATCAGCACCCGGATGATTGCTCACCTGAATTGAAGCTGCTCTGGCAAGTTGATTCGATTTACCTTCTACATAGTTTTCAAAGGTTTGTGATTCATTTAAGCCACTAGGATAACTATTAGTAAGTACATCAGGGGTAGTATTCTTTGCTTGAGTTGCTGCAGAAGTACTAGCACGGGTTTGACTGCCAATCGAAATGATGACATCCATGGATTTACTGTCATCCAGTTGCAGAACAATATTGCGAATTTGATCGAGAAAATTCTTCTTTACCCAATCCATCACGAAACGATTGGGAGCCAGTAAGCAGAGTTGATTGTCTTTCAGTTCAGTTTGCAGTGGGAGAATCCAGGTGTTGAACTGCTGCTCACTCAGTTCGCCTTCCAGATAGGAAAGACACTGTTCCCATAACTCCAGTTTCAAGATGTTTTACCTAAGTGTTGTATATCAAAGTCAAACTTGTGGCCAATTCAGGAATCAAGGCCAATCATTGTCTGACATCAGGGTTATTAAAAGATGCGCAGATTATCATACTTATCCACAGCAGGTGCAAAACAAAACGGGCTTTTACTAAGAAATAATCAAATATAAGTGGGATTAAATGTTGACGAACAGGTAACTTATCGGTATCTTTTCGCGCCTGCTTTTAAACAGGCCCTTTTCGCCAGTAAAAAAGCGACTGATCAGTATTGAGGCAATAACATGAAACGTACATTTCAACCCAGTAATTTAAAACGCGCCAGGACTCATGGTTTTCGCGCTCGCATGCAAACTCGTGGTGGCCGTTTAGTCATCAAGGCAAGAAGAGCTAAAGGCAGAGCCCGTCTTACTCCATAGTCGATGATTCAAAAGACCGGGGAATCGTTTTCCAGGTCATCCAGGCTGACCAGTGCCGCTGATTTCCAACCGGTATTTAAGGAAAATTTTCGGATTAGCGATGACTGTTTCACTATTCTTGTTTCCAGAAAAAAAGGAAATTGCGCCAGGCTAGGGTTTGCTATCGCCAAAAAACAGCTTAAACGGGCTGTAGATAGAAATCGCATTAAGCGCTTAATTCGCGAAAGCTTTCGTAACAACCTTAAAGATTTACCAGATCATGATCTAGTAGTTATGGTACGCTTCAAAATTCTGAGTTTAAGCAATCCGGAAATTTTTTCTCGATTAAGAAAACACTGGTCCAGCGTCCAAAGAAAATGCGAAAATTGCTAATCCTGCCTATCCGATTTTATCAGTATGCGATAAGTCCTCTCTTAGGCAGTCGCTGTAGATATACTCCAACCTGTTCGCAATATGCCATCGAAGCAATAGATAGATTCGGTGCGGTTAAAGGCGGATGGCTGGCTCTAAAACGTTTACTCTCCTGTCACCCCTGGGGAAGCTGCGGTTACGACCCGGTTCCTCCGGACAATAAATAAACTAACCACGAAATCAAATTCAAGATGGATAATTCAAGACTTTTTTTGTATGCAGCCCTGGCATTTGTAGGATTACTCATCTGGGAGCAATGGCAAGCAGATTATGGTCCAAAACCAGATCCTGTGATACAGACCCAGACTCAAACCAGTAATTCCAGTTCTGCCCAGAGTTTTGATAATCAGCCTATCGATGATTTGCCAGATTCTGTAACAGGAAGTAATAGTGCTGATTTATCAGCTCCCGCTTCAGCGAGTAAAGGGCAGATGATCAAGGTAGTTACCGATGTCTTTGAGTTGATGATAGATACTCAGGGTGGTGTACTCAACTCAGTCAAACTGAAAGATTATCCTGTCGATGTGGATCATAAGGATGAATATCTGGAGTTAATCTACAAGCGTGATGATTCGCTATATATTATCCAGAATGGTCTGCGATCAGCGAATAATCCAGCACCCACCCATTACAGCCTGTTTACCGCACCAAAAACAGAATATGTGATGGAAGATGGTCAGCAGACATTATCCGTACCTTTAACCTGGACGGAGAATGGAATTAGAGTGGTTAAAACCTATGTGTTTCATCGTGGTGATCATCTGATTTCAGTAAATCACAAGGTTCAGAATAACTCTGCAGAAGTCTGGTCCGGTAGTCAGTATCGTCAGATACAACGTTCCAAACCGCTGGAGACCAGCCGGATTTTATACACCTATACGGGAGCGGTGGTATATAACGATGAAATAAAATACGAAAAAATAAAATTTGAAGATATGGAAGATAAGTCATTCCAGCAAAGCTCAATTGGTGGATGGGCAGCTATGATTCAGCATTATTTTCTATCGGCATGGATAGCAGAACCTGGTTCAGAAAATCTTCTCTATTCAATTGCAAACACCAAACGTAATCCCTCTACCTATACCATAGGTATGCGTTCAGCCGCGCAACAGGTAGCAGCAGGAACTCAGGGAGAATTCAATGCACAGCTTTATGTTGGACCTAAGCGTGTAAAACGTCTGGAAGAGATTTCACCCGGGCTCGAATTAACCGTTGATTATGGAGTATTAACCTTTTTATCCAAGCCAATGTACTGGCTGCTATCTTTTTATCATAGTGTTGTCGGTAACTGGGGATTCGCGATTATCCTGTTAACCTTAACTGTTAAAGCATTATTTTTTAAACTGTCAGAAGCCAGTTATAAATCTATGGCCAAGATGCGTAAAGTGGGGCCTAGATTAAAAACCCTGAAAGAGCGCTATGGTGATGATAAACAGAAAATGAATCAGGCTATGATGGAGCTGTATAAAACGGAAAAGATAAATCCTGTAGGTGGTTGTTTACCTATGCTGGTGCAGATTCCTGTTTTCCTTGCTCTGTACTGGGCATTACTGGAAAGTGTCGATTTACGTCAGGCGCCATTTATCCTCTGGATACATGATCTATCGGTGATGGATCCGTTCTATGTTTTACCGCTATTAATGGGTGCGAGCATGTTGATCCAGCAAAAGCTCAACCCTGCTCCACCGGATCCTGTTCAGGCCAAGGTGATGATGGCATTACCTGTTGTGTTTACCGTATTCTTCGCATTCTTCCCCGCAGGCCTTGTGCTGTACTGGGTGGTGAATAATACCCTGTCGATCACTCAGCAATGGATTATCACCAAACGTATAGAAGCTGGCGAGAAAAAATAAAGCGCAAGCACTATGCAGCGCGAAGATACCATCGCCGCAATTGCTACACCGCATGGAACTGGTGGCATTGGTGTTATTCGTTTATCCGGCCCCTTATCGCTAAAAATAGCGCGACAGCTTAGCAATTCTGATATCGAAGCTGGGATTATCCAGTTTCGACACTTTTATGATGCCGATCTACAGGAAATCGATCACGGTATCCTGCTCTACTTTAAAGCCCCCAATTCCTTCACCGGCGAAGATGTTATAGAAATACAGGGTCATGGTGGGGCAGTTCTGCAGGATATGTTGCTAAGCCGTCTTTGCGAACTGGGTGCTCGCCTGGCGCATGCCGGAGAGTATTCTGAAAGGGCTTTTCATAATAACAAGCTCGATTTGACTCAGGCTGAAGCCATAGCCGATTTAATTGAATCAGGCAGTCAGGCTGCAGCCAGAGCAGCGATGAGATCGTTACAGGGTGTTTTTTCCAAACAGGTGCATGCTCTGGTTGAAGAGGTTATTCAGCTTAGAACATTTGTAGAGGCCGCTTTAGATTTTGCAGAAGAAGAAATAGACTTTCTCGGCGAATCAGATGTTGAATTAAAGATTCAGAGTCTCATTCACTCAACCCATCAAACCCTGCTACAGGCAGAAAAAGGTCGTGTATTGAATGAAGGCATGACCCTGGCCATAGCTGGTCAGCCTAATGCCGGAAAATCCAGTCTTCTAAATTATCTGGCGGGTTACGATGCAGCAATAGTTACCGATATTGCGGGTACTACGCGTGACGTAATTCGAGAACATATAGCACTCAAGGGAGTACCGGTGAAAATCATTGATACAGCTGGTTTGCGTGAATCGATTGATATAGTAGAACAGGAAGGGATCAAACGAGCCTGGAAAGAAATTGAAAATGCAGATGTCGTACTGTTGCTAGTGGATTCTTTAAAAGGGGTCACAGACGATGATGAGATAATTCTACAAAGATTGCAGGGCTTAAAATATAAAATTATTTTCACCAAGGCAGATCTTTTAGATGAAACAGTAAAACAAAAAGATAGCCGGACTCTGGTTTCTACCCATACAGGCCAGGGCATTGATCAACTGATAGATGAGTTAACCTCCAACTATAATGATTACAATCATGATCAGACGACATTTATTGCCAGAAAACGTCATGTAGATGCATTAATAAAAACACATAGCCATCTAAAAAATGCTGATGAAATATTTAAAAATACGCAATCCGGCGAACTAATGGCTGAAGATTTGAGACAGGCACAGATATGCCTGAATGAGATTACCGGAGAGTTTAATACTGAAGACCTACTGGGAAGAATTTTTTCCAGTTTCTGTATTGGAAAATAATCCACCACATTGCAAGGGAACGAGGGATTACTCCCTTGAAGATTATAGATGAAGCATACGCTCCTTCTCTTCTGCGGAAGGTTCAAAAGTTCTACTGCGATAATATTCAAAGATAGCATTAACAACCGACTGTGGTTCATCGATAACCTGTATCAAGTCCAGATCGGTTTTATCGATAGTACCTTCTACAACCAGTGTATTCTCAAACCAGTGTAACAGACTAGACCAGAATTTTGACTCGACCAGTATGATAGGGATCTTACGCGATTTTCCAGTCTGGATCAGGGTGAGAATTTCAGCCATTTCATCCAGGGTACCAAACCCGCCGGGCAACACCACATAGGCTGCAGCATATTTTACGAACATCACCTTACGTGAGAAAAAGTGTCGGAAATTCAGAGAAATATCCTGATAAGGATTACTTTTCTGTTCATGTGGTAGTTCAATATTTAAACCGATACTCTTCGATTTTCCCGCATGCGCACCTTTATTCACAGCTTCCATAATCCCCGGCCCACCACCACTGACGACAGAAAACCCAGAGTCGGACAACAAACGGGCAATACTCTCCGCTTTTTTATAGTAAGGGTGATCGTCTGTAATTCGAGCAGATCCAAAAATACTGACCGAAGGCTTAATGCTTGCAAGATGTTCAAAGCCATCCACAAACTCAGCCATAATCTGAAAAATTTTCCATGATTCATGAGTTAATGAGGCATCAATCCTTGCGGTTTCTTCGGGTGAACTTACTGTGTTTTTATTGACCATTCAGGTATTCTGGGGAATTCAGGAAAAGGTTATTGTAACGTATTCGTATGAATGAAGAGAAAAGAAAAAAACTGGTTTTAGTGGATGGTAGTTCCTACCTGTTCCGGGCATTCCATGGGCTGCCACCGCTTACGAGTCAGGGCCATCCGACAGGCGCTATCTATGGTGTTTTGAACATGCTACGTAAATTATTGCAGGATGAACAACCAGACTATATCGCGGTTGTTTTTGATGCCAAGGGTAAAACATTCCGGAATGATATTTACCCGGAATATAAAGCCAACCGGCCCCCCATGCCGGATGATTTGAGAGTACAGATTGAACCATTACACGAGATTATACGTGCTCAGGGTCTGCCGCTGGTCATTATCGATAAGGTTGAAGCCGATGACGTGATTGGTACCCTGGCCAGACAGGGAAAGGAACAGGGCCTACAGGTGTTGATTTCCACAGGCGATAAAGACATGGCGCAACTGGTATGTGATGAAATCACCCTGATCAATACCATGAATATGGTGCATATGGATAAAGCTATGGTGGAAGAGAAGTTTCAGGTAAAGCCGGAGCAGATCATTGATTACCTGGCTTTGATGGGTGATGCATCAGATAACATTCCAGGGGTTCCCAAGGTCGGGCCGAAAACCGCCAGTAAATGGTTGAATGAATGGCAATCACTGGACAATATTATTGCAAATGCAGATAAATTCGGCGGCAAGATCGGAGAAAACCTGCGCGCTTCAATCGAATTCCTTCCTATGTCCTACAAATTAGCAACTATCGTACAGGATGTGGAACTGGATTTAGAAATAAGCAACCTCAAACAACAGTCGGTAGATGCAGAGACATTAATCGAGTATTACGAAAGATTTAATTTCAAGCGCTGGCTCGACGAACTGGAAAACGAAGGTATCGTCACCGAAGCTAAATCACAGCCAACGCAGAATGATGCCGAATATCAAACCGTACTGGATGAATCAACATTCAATGACTGGCTGAAGCGCCTGCAAAATGCAGAATTGATCAGTATAGATACTGAAACCACCAGTGTTAATTATATGGATGCACAACTGGTCGGTATTTCAATCTGTTTACAAATCGACCAGGCCTGTTATATCCCGCTGGCGCATAGCTATGCAGGAGCGCCCAAACAACTGGACAGAGAATGGGTACTGGAACAACTCAAGCCAGTATTACTCAATCCAGCTATTGGCAAGGTTGGACAGAATATCAAATACGATTATCACATTCTGCATAAATATGGCATTGAAATGCAGGGCATAGCGCATGACACCATGCTGCAATCCTATGTGCTTAACTCGACAGCTACGCGTCACAATATGGATGATCTGGCCAGTTATTACCTGGGGCTTCAAACCATTCATTACGAAGATGTCGCCGGAAAAGGTGCAAAGCAAATCACCTTCGATCAGGTTGCCCTCGAACAGGCCGGGCCCTATGCCAGTGAAGACGCTGATATCACGCTACAGTTACACGAAAAACTATATCCACAGCTGGCAGCAGACTCGACGCTATTAAAAGTGTATCAGGATATAGAGATGCCGCTGGTTAATGTGCTGGCGAGAATCGAAAATAATGGTGTCTGTCTGGATCAGGCTATGCTGGAAAAACAGGGAATGGAAGTTGATGAGCTGCTGCAAACCATACAGCAGACTATCTATGAGCTAGCCGATGAAAGCTTTAATCTGAGTTCACCCAAACAAATACAGCAAATTCTGTTCGAAAAACTGAATATACCGGTGCTACGCAAAACCCCAAAAGGTCAACCATCAACCGCCGAAGATGTTCTTGAAGAGCTGGCAAATGAGTATGAAATTCCGCGCCTGTTACTGGAACACCGAAGCCTGAATAAATTGAAAACAACCTATATCGACAAACTGCCCAAAGAGATCAATCTCAATACCGGTCGTATCCATACCTCCTACCAACAGGCGATAGCATCTACCGGCCGATTGTCATCCACCAATCCAAATTTACAGAATATCCCCGTCCGTAATGCTCAGGGTCGCCGTATCCGCGAAGCGTTTATCGCTCCGGATGGCTATAAAATCATGGCACTAGATTATTCTCAGATTGAGCTACGTATCATGGCGCATCTATCTGCCGATGTCAGTCTGGTAAAGGCATTTGAACAGGGTCTGGATGTTCATCGAGCTACAGCCAGTGAAGTATTTGGTGTAGCGACTGAAGAGGTCAGTAGCGATCAGCGTCGTGCTGCGAAAGCGATTAACTTTGGATTGATCTACGGTATGTCTGCCTTTGGCTTGGGAAAGCAGTTAAATATCGGTCGTAATGCCGCTCAGGAATATGTGGACCTGTATTTCGAGCGCTATCCAGGAGTGAAGAATTATATGGATCGAACCCGAGAACAGGCTCACGAACAGGGTTATGTGGAAACCGTGTTCGGACGGAGACTGTATCTACCCGAACTGAAATCACGCAATGCCCAACGAAGGCAGTATGCAGAACGAACCGCCATAAATGCACCCATGCAGGGAACTGCAGCGGATATTATCAAGATCGCCATGATTCGGGTGGATGAATGGCTGCGTGAGCAAGGTGATCACATACGCATGATTATGCAGGTACACGATGAACTGGTTTTTGAAGTTCCAGATGATTTGCTGGAAAGCAGTCAAATAGAGCTGGCAGAAATGATGACATCAGCTGCTAACTTATCGGTACCACTGGAAGTAGATGCAGGGATCGGTTTGAACTGGAACGAAGCCCATTAACCGTTTGTCGGTAATTTCACTGATTATATCAATGTGAGCAGAATTTTTGTGCCTGTTCTGGAACAGAAAGTGGAAAAGTGAGTCATACTTAATATGCGCACAAGCCCGGCGCAATCCGTTCTGACCTATTTGGAACGGATAGATCCGGTAACCCCACCGGGTCAAATTTTAAGCCCTGACACTTTGTCAGGGCTTTTTTGTGCCTGGTGAAAATTATCCAGTGATGATGATCATTCAGTTACTGGATCAATCCATCTGCAAAAGACGGTGACAACGTGACTGAAATTCATCCAGACCTTCGCCAGAGCTGGCAGAAAAGCAGGAGGCGGTGATGTCATATTGGGATAATTCCTTTCGACAGCCAAGCAATACCTTTTGTTGACCACCTCGATTCAGTTTGTCAGCCTTGGTTAACAGGATATGGATAGGCAATTGATTATCCACAAGATTGATCAGCCCCCAGTCCATATCGGTGAGTCCTCTGCGAATATCGACAACGATGATCAAACCAGTTAAAGATTTCCTTTCTTTTAGATAACGGCTTAACACTTCATTCCAGTGGTTGCGCATCTTTATTGGCACCTTGGCATAGCCGTATCCAGGCAGATCGACGAGACGGCGACCGTCATCAACAGCAAAAAAATTGATTAACTGGGTCCTGCCCGGCGTTTTACTGGTCTTGCACAGATTTTTCTGACTTGTTAAACGATTGACCGCAGTAGACTTACCTGCATTAGAACGTCCAGCGAAGGCAATTTCGACACCTTCATCCGGGACCAGCTGAGAAATTTCAAAAGCACTTGATATAAATCGTGCCTGACGTAATGGTGAGGACATTAAAAGGTGACTCTTATTGAATAGGAAAGGCAGGTATGATATACATTCCGCCCCAAAATTTCTGTACTTCATTTTAATTAGGAGAGCCAATGAAACCTCGCCATATCAAAGCGGTTCTATTAGGACTGAGCAGCCTGATGGCTGTAAGTATTACGCAGGCAGCGGATATCGAAGCCGGTAAATCAAAAACCCTTGTATGTGTCGCTTGTCATGGAGCAGATGGTAATAGTGTCAATCCAATCTGGCCACGTCTTGCAGGCCAGAACGCATCATATATCGCAAAACAGCTACGCGATTTTAAAACAATGAAGCGTATGAATCCAACAATGCAGGGTATGGCAGCCACCGTACAGGATGCAGATATCGACAACATAGCGGCTTATTTTGAATCACAGAAACAGGTAGCAGCCACTTTTGATAAGTCACTACTGGAAATGGGGCAAAATATCTATCGTGGTGGTATTGCAGAAACTTCTGTAGCTGCCTGTATGAGTTGTCATGGCCCTTCTGGATCGGGCAATGGCCCAGCTGGATTTCCATCACTAAAAAGCCAGCATCCAGAGTACATTGTGTCTCAACTGCAAGGATTTAAAGATGGCTTACGTGCCAACGATACCGGTAAGATGATGCGTGGCGTTGCCAAACGCATGTCTGAAAAGGAAATGAAAGCTGTAGCTGCTTATATTGCAGCGATGAAATAATTCTCTTTATTGTTTTAACCCTGCTGGATCTACAAAAATTGCTCAGATCCAGTAGGGTAAATCAGCATCAATTCATGCTATATTCAGGCAAATTTATTATGATTGCTGCTGGCTGGCATACTGATATCTCTTCCCGCCGCTAAGAAACTCATTTTTCCTGCCTTAGTTGATAAAACTTCGGCGAATAAAAAGAGTCTCAATCAGTTCACGAATACTAGAGGTGACTCCATGATTTTAAAAAGGTATATGATTTTTATTGCCCTGCTACTTGGCTTTTCGTCGACATGGGCAGCAACTTTTGAGGCGGGTGTAGAATACGCTGTGCTGGATCAGCCAGTAGCAACTAGCAATCCCGATAAGGTAGTGGTGAATGAAATGTTCTGGTATGGCTGTCCGCACTGTTTTCACCTGGAACCCTTTGTTGAAAAGTGGTCCAAGACCAAGCCTGACGGAGTCGTTCTGGAAAGAATACCATCAGTTTTGAATCCTCGCTGGATTGAAGGTGCGCGTGCTTTTTTTGCGTTAAAGGTGATGGGTGAGATTGACAAGGTACATAGTAAATTGTTTGAAGCGATACATCTGCAGCGTCAAAGGTTGAATAATGAAGATGCTTTCGCAAAATTCGTTGCTGATCTAGGCATTGATGAAAAGCAATTTCGTGAAAACTACCATTCCTTCCCTGTCGACACAATGATACGCAAGAATCGTCAAAAAGAGCGTAAATATGGTCACAATGGCGTGCCTGCGATTATTGTCAATGGTAAGTATCGTACCAGTGCCTCAATGGCCGGTAGCAATGATCGTCTGTTTGAGGTAGTAAATTTTCTGGTGAATAAGGAACTGGCAGCAAAATAATTATCCACCACAAAAATATATATTAGAGCTGCAAAGCGTACAGTTGGGCGTTGCAGCTCTTTTTATAGCCAGTTAAAATTAATAAGCCCCCCTTGATCCGGTAAAATCGGTACCGGTATCCTGATTAGAATAAGATTAAGGAGATAAGTAGATGTCCAATGTAGTCATAGTAGGCGCAGGATTTGCAGCCTGTACGGCGGTTAAAACTCTGAGAAAACAGGGATATCGAGATAAAATTACCTTAATAGCACCACGCGCCGAACTGTTTTACTATCCAAGTCTTATTTGGGTTCCAGCAGGAAAACGGAATTATCAGGATCTGGTTATCCCACTTCAAAATTTCTTTCATAAAAATAATGTCGACTATATTCAGTCCAGGGTTACGGGTATAGACACAGAGTCTCGGAAAGTTCATATCGAAATGGAATCTATAGATTACGATGCGCTAATTATCGGTACTGGCGGTCGTTATATACGCAAATTGCCCGGTATTGAAAATGCCTGTATAGCCTGTAGTGGATGGAAAGATACTAAAGCTTTTTCAGATAAACTGGCGACAATGAACGAAGGTACCATCGCTTTTGGTTTTGCCAGTAATCCTAATGAGCCCGCGGCTATGCGCGGTGGCCCGGTATTCGAATTTCTTTTTGGTGTCGATACCATGCTAAGACAACAGGGACGGCGTGATGATTTTAATCTGGTCTTTTTCAGCCCTGCCCCACGTCCTGGTCAACGCCTGGGGGATAAAGCCGTAGACCGAATTCTTGCTGAAATGAAAAAACGTAACATCAAAACTTATCTGGGTAAGAAGATGAAGCGTTTCAGTGAAAATAGTATAGAAACTGAATCAGAAACTTTTGCCGCTGACCTTATCCTGTTTATTCCTGGAATGACGGGGCCCGAATGGGCTGCACAATCTGGACTGACCTTATCTGAAGGCGGGTTTTTTAAAGCCAATAAATATTGTCAGGTTGAAGGTCAGGACAGAGTTTTTGTTGCCGGAGATGCAGGAAGTTTTCCTGGACCAGACTGGAGACCTAAGCAGGCGCATATGGCAGATCTGCAAGCCGAAGCCGCCGCAAAAAATGTAATACAGGTATTACAATTGATGAAGCCTCGGCATACCTTCAAAACAGAATTGATATGTATCATAGATACCCTGACCAATGGCAGTCTGGTTTATAGAAGTGAAAAAAGGGGATTTATGATGAAAATGCCACCTTTGCATTGGTTGAAGAAGTGGTATGAAAGGCTTTATTTGAACGACTACCATTAATGGGAATTTGAGTATTCTTGAATAAGTTGAGTAACCTTCTGGAGTTCGTCGCTAATTGTCTGAAGCTGTAAAATCGATATATCTGAATTATTAGCACAATCTTTCTCCAGGATTTCAGCAAGAGTAGATAATAGGCTAGCACCCAGATTAGCACTTGCTGATTTTAAACTATGCGCCATACGTTGTATGGTTTTTATATCCTGCAGTTTATATGCAGACCACATTTCATCAATATTAGATTGTGAGCTCTCAATAAATGCATGGATCAGGTCTTCGAAATCTTCATCCATTAACTGTTTAAGATCGTCCAGAGAATTTATATCTAATGAGCTAATAGATGAATTTTGTTCAATAGATTTTTGATAGCCATTAGATATTGCTACCCCCAGTGTTTGCTGAATTGAAGAGACTAATATCTCACTACTAAATGGCTTTGCAACAAAAGAACTCATACCGGTCGCAAGGCATTTTTCTTTGTCTGATTTTGTGGCGTTGGCAGTTAACGCAATGATTGGGATATTGATATTATTTTGATGCTGATATTGAATGATTTCTTCGGTTGCCTCGAAGCCATCTTTGACGGGCATGTGACAGTCCATCAAAACTATATCGAAAGATTGCTGTTTAAATTTATCAATAGCCTGTTGCCCATTATCAGCAATTTCAATAATAAAACCATGTTTCTCCAGTAAATTTTTAGCCACCATTTGATTAACAGGATTATCCTCAGCCAGCAGTACTCTGATACCATTAAAATCATATTCAAGAATACTGTCATTTTTAGAATCTATTACCTGGTGGCGGGTAATAATTCCATGCTTGTGGGAAGACGGATTTTTAAACTCACCCAAAACCTTTTCTAAAGTATCATGTATCTCCTGGGCCAGGCCTGGTTTTGATAGGTAAGCAGAAAATCCAAGATTTTCAAAAAATTTCGCATCACCACGACGGGCAAGAGATGAGTAAACAACCAGAGGACAGGGAGGAATCTTTTTATCATTAAGAATCATTTTACCAAGTTCAGCACCATTCAGTTCTGGCATGAGATAATCGAGTATCACCAGTTCAAACGGATTATCTTGAGCAGCTGATGATCTAAGGATCTGTATAGCTTGTGTATGATTAGTTGCAGTAGTCACGAGCATCCCAAAATTAAGCAATTGATCCTTCAAAACCTGAAGGTTCGCTGGATTATCGTCAATGATAAGAACTCGACGGCCATGGATAGATTTTGAAGAAAGCGTGTTACGTTTATCCAGTACGGGTAATTCGATATCAAAAAAGAATTTGGAACCTTCACCAAATTTGCTTTCAATATGAATTTGACCACCCATCAAATCGACCAGCTTTTTACTAATGGCCAGGCCTAGACCAGTGCCACCATATTTTCGTGTCGTCGAACTGTCAGCTTGAGTGAAAGAGTCAAATAATTTCTTTTGTACTTGTTCCTGAATACCAATACCAGTATCGATGACAGAAAATCGAAGAAGAACTTTGTGCTTTTTAGGTGAAGCAATTGGTTCGACCTGTAAGATCACATGACCGTGTTCGGTAAATTTTATGGCATTGCCGACAAGGTTTAATAATATTTGCCGAATTCGTCCGGCATCACCGCGAACCAATCTGGGACAATCTGCAGAAAAGTTGAGTATAAGTTCCAGGTTTTTTTCACTGGCTCTAGGTATGAGTAAAGAACAGATATCATAAGCCGAACGTTCGAGATCAAATTCTACGATATCCATTTCCATATGACCGGCTTCAATTTTAGAAAAGTCCAGAATATCATTAATAATGGTAAGTAGAGATTTACCGGAACGAGCGATAGTAGAAACGTATTTATGCTGTTCTTCGTTTAATACGGTGTCCTCAAGTAATTCGGTCATACCAAGAATACCATTCATTGGTGTTCTGATTTCATGGCTCATGGTTGCAAGAAATTCTGATTTCGCTTTAGCGGCAGCTTCAGCTTCATTTTTGGCGAAAATAAGTGATTTTTGAGCAAGAACGCGTTCGGTGATGTCAGTCAAAACCAGAGAGTAATACTGAATATTACTATCAGATTGCAGTGTCATTAAATACACGGAAAAATAAATTTCCAGTCCGTATACAGTGGTATACATAGTTTCACCGGCCCAAAAATTATTTTTATTCGCGAGGGGTATCGCCTCATTGATGATAAGCGATAATAATTTCTGGTCGAAAAATAAATCCTCCAGAGTAATCTTATTGTAGAGCTGATTAGAAGATAATCCGAAAATATCACGAGCTGCTTTATTGAGGGATAAAATATTACCATCGAGAGTGAAAGTTAGCATCAGGTCAGGACTGGCCTCGCTAATTTGTAATAGCCGTTTTTGTTCCTGCAGAATATTATATGTTTTGGTTATATCAGTGAAAGAAATGATAGCAATTCTATTATTATTTGAATCAGTAACAGGGACTGAGCTTAGTTGTACATTGACTACCTTACCTTTTTTATCCCACAGGACTTGTTCGTAAAGATGAAGGTCTAAACCTATATCTAAACGTTTAAATATAAGTGAGTCTTTCCATGTTGTAGCCTGATTCTGATGTTCTTTATATTGAATGGCCTGGGTAAAATTCTGGCCCAGTAATTCAATTCTTGAATAGCCTAAAATCCCCAGTGCAGTTTGATTAATAAAAGTTATCGTTCCATTCGATTCGACTTCGATAATGCCAGTATCTACCGAATCGAGTAGATTACGAATGCGCTCATCGGTTCGTTTTAATTCGCGTTGATATTTAATCGTATCAGTTTGATCATGTAGATAAAGTATATAAAAACTTTCATCACTGGAGAATGCCTGTCGTAATACTATATCCAGTATGACTTCGTTTTGAAACTTATCATAAACAGAAGATAAAATACGACGTTCAGGTGGTTGCTGAAAAAAAATAGTGGATAGATCTTCAAAAAAGTCAACTTGAGCATTTATATGTAAAATTTTAGAGATCTGCAGCCCTACAACTTCCTTTTTTTTCCAGCCTAGCATTTGAAACGCTGAATTGTTCCAGTCAATAATCGTTCCTTCAATATCAATAGAGACAATGGCGTCAACTGAAACATCGACAATATTTCGTACCATTGCCTCACTGTTCAATAATTCTATGGTTGTTAGAATGTTTTTTCTGGCGCTATTACTATTTTTAATTAAGGTAGAAATTTGATAAGCGAGATATACCAAAATGACTATTATCAGTTCAAAAGAATTATTTTCTACGAACAAAAAAACAAAAAATACTAATGGAGCCAGGGTCAGGGATATATAAAGAATTCCCGTACGGATAAATCCGGTCATAGAGGTTGCTGCTGTGGTTGCAAATGCAGCAAGGCACAGGTATGAAATTAACTGGTTGGTAACATTATGATGATCTATAAAAAAAAATGGGATACAGGCCCAGCACAATGCTGGAACTAACTGGTTTAAAAAAATTAGCTGGATATAAAGCTGATCAGATTTAATTTTACCCTGGGTATATAAATTACGACAGTATATGCGCGTAAGACCTGAAAAGGTTAGCGTGACGCACCAGAAAAATAAAATAATGTGGTTGCTGGTAGGGTAATAAATGTAAGCAAGCAGAATTGTGACAGCGATAATTCCACCTACGGTAGAAGTGACCGAGTTATGGTATATCTCAAAAAGTCTACGGGTGTAATTACTACTCTGTGATATATCGAAGGAAGTGCTCAAAGTGATTTCCAGCTATAAACAACTTCTGCAATATTTCCCTTACCGATATACTCAAGAGACTCACATAAATCCCGGATTAAAAGTATACCTCGACCCGAAAGGGCCAGGTGATTATGCAGATTATTTTGATGTAATGTGTAGTCGAAACCCTGACCACTATCCTCGATACGAACCTGTATACTGCGGAACCCCTCATTCTGTTCAACGGTTATATGGAACAGGACATATCCATGACTGAGAACCTTTAAGCGTTGTTCTCGTTCGCGGAAGTATTGTGCAAAACCTTCGGGATCAGCTTTAAGAGTAGAGGGTAATCCGAGTATTCCGTGATCAAGCGCGTTAATATACAGTTCGGTCAAAACTGTAAATAATGATTGCCGTTCAGACTCAATACCTTCCAGTTCCATGATTTGATTAATGATAATCGGAACGGGGTTGGTTTCACTTAAGCGCTTATCCTTTAAACTGAAAACGTATTCCCAGTCACCAATAGAATCAAAATGATGTGGTTTTCTGGGAATATCATGATGCGGTGTTAGTGCAGGCAGTAATTCTTCCACACACTGTATTTCAATCAGAGTGACGTCGTCAACTTGAGTTTGAGTACCACAGAATTGATCCAGTGTTGCCAGAATATTTTCAAAAACCTCTTCAGGCTTAGCTGAGTGGATAGCCGATTGCAGGCGCTCATATCCGAACTCTTCATCAGTTTCTGACCAGGCTTCCGTCAGCCCATCGCTATACAGGATCAATCGGTCATTTTCAGTTAGCGGAAGGGTTTGAATCATTTCGTGTGTATTCGGATTATCGATGATACCCAGAGGCAAGCCTTTGGACGATACATGATGTTTAATCTGTTGGGTTTTTCCATCAATAATCATTAAAGGGGGCATACCGGCATTGAAGACGCTAATCTGATCCAGATTATGACTGATGCTGATCAAATGCGCGCCCAGGAACATACCCGTGGGTAAAAATTGGCGTAATTTTTTATTAATAGCAATGAGGATCTCTTCCAGCGTAAAACCCTTAGTCGTCATAGCACGAAATACTTCAGAAACAGGCATTGCACCGAGAGCTGCAGAAAGGCCATGCCCGGTGAAATCGCCAAGTAAAACATGAATATCCCGATTGGGACTGGATTCCGTCAGAATCATATCACCGCTAAAGGTTCCAGCTGGACGAATAGCTTGCCTGATAAATGGTGAATCAATATTGCCATTTTGCACTGCATTGATAAAAACCTGTTCGGCTATTTCCTGTTCGCGGTGGATCAGGCTATACATGCCCTGCAAATCACGGTTCAGGTCAGCGATGCGCTCCATTGCACGAATCTTGTTTTGCAGCAGAAATTTATCGTACGGTTTGGTCAGAAAGTCATCACCGCCGGCATCGATACAGGTTTGTAACGACTTTTCGTCGGTCATTGCAGTTAGGAAGATAATGGGGATAAAGAAATTACCCGCATGATTTTTAATAAATCGGGTCGCTTCATAGCCATCCATTTCAGGCATCATCACATCCATGAAGATGATATTGGGCTTATCAGCGAGGTACATATCAATAGCCTGCTGACCATTTTCTGCCTCCATCGTGTGATAACCCTGTTTTTTTAATAAAGAACGCAGGATAAGACGATTTGTCATTTCATCGTCAACGATAAGAGCTGTACGTATGGAAGGTAAGGCTGACATATGTATTTTATATTTCCCTGTTGCCAGTCATTTTGTAGTACATATAGGCGTTTAATCAAGCACATAGCAGATATATTTTATAACCGCTGGCTGTTAGAGTAATGCTTTTCCACAATACTAAATTGCAGATCAGGGTCAGAATCACTTAATGCTGTTTCTTCATCACAGTAACGACATCAATATCTTAAAACAAAATTTGCTTGAACAAATGGCGAATGTCTCGGGTCAGGTGCTACAGCCACAGCAGATTCTGGTACAGAACCCTGGCATGAAACGCTGGCTGCAACAGCAGATCTGTAGCAGTAATGGCATAGCCGCAAATATCGAATTTCCGCTGCCGTCACGATTCATCTGGGATATCTTTGTCGCACAGTTTGATGATATCCCGGATCTGTCCGCTTTTGATGCCGAGGTGCTGCGCTGGTCGATGCTGCAGGTTTTGCAACAGCATGTCGATGATACTGAGCTGACGGCGCTTAAAGCCTATCAGCAGCAGGACAATGCTGATCTGGCCTGTTTTCAATTGTCGCAAAAACTGGCCGGGCTGTTTGATCAGTATCTGGTGTATCGACCGCAGATGATGAGTGCCTGGGAAAAACAAAAAACCCCATTACCCGCTATAGAATCCTGGCAGGCTCACCTGTGGCGACTGTTACGCGCGCAGTCCGATCAACCACATCGGGCGCAACTGATTCAAAGACTGGTTGCTGAAATATCCAGCGATCGCTTCAGGCGACAGGCACTACCCTCCGAACTGTATGTGTTTGCGCTATCCGCTATGTCACCGATGTATATGAATGTACTGGCGGCTCTAAGTCAGCATCTGGATGTGCATATCTTTATCGTCAATCCCTGTCGGTTTTACTGGGGCGATATCCGCAGCCGCAAGGATCAGATCAAACAGGGTGAGTTACCCATGGTTGAGAATGAATTGCTCGCCTCGCTGGGTAAGCAGGGGCGGGATTACATCGATCAATTCTACGACAGCGGTTTTGAATGCATCGATAGAGAGCATTTCAGCGAGATAGTGCCAGATAGCCTGCTCAATATGGTCAAGCACGATATTCTGAATTTCACCCAGACAAGCCCTGATTTTGATGTTGAACAGGATGACTCTATTCAACTGGTGAGTTGCTACAGCGAATTACGTGAGCTGCAGGTGCTGCATGATTATCTTCTGTCGCAGCTCGACCGCAATCTCGAGTTACAGCCGCACGATATCGTCGTGATGTGCCCCGATATCAATAATCTGGCACCCTATATCGATGCCGTATTCGGTCAGCAGCCAGCCGCCAGAAGAATCCCCTACACGGTTTCGGACAATAGCGTGCTGTCATCCACGCCTTTGCTGCAGACCATACTGGACTGGATCAATCTGCCTGCCAGCCGTCTGACAGCCAATGAAATATCAGCCTGGCTTGAGCTCCCTGCCCTGCAGCGCGCCTATCAACTGGATGAAGCAGCTGTTGACAGCATTCGCTACTGGATCAGCCAGAACCATATCCATTGGGCGCTGGATAGTGAGCACAGGTCTCGTTTGGGGTTTCCAGATAATGATTTGAATACCTGGCGTCATGGCATTTCGCAGCTATTAACCGCCTACCTGATGCCGCCGCAGAGCGAGCTTTATCAACAGCAGGTAGCTTCCGCCTGTATTATCGATCAGCAGGAATTCATGGCGCTGGGACAGCTACAGAAATTTCTTGATGATCTCGCCCACTGGCAGCAACAGTTAAATCAAAAGCAGTCATTGATAGACTGGCAAAACAGCATCAATGCAATGATAGCGTCATTATTGCAACTGGATGAAGACGAAGCCTGGTTGATCAAGCCACTACGCGATGAAATGGCCGCCTGGCAACAACAGGCTGAGCAGGCCGGGTTTGAGCAGCCACTGGAACTGAGTGTTGTCCATCACCTGCTGCAACAGTCACTGGAACAGGGATCGGCGCATCATGCCTATCTCACAGGCGGTATCAACTTCTGTAACTTAATCCCCATGCGTACCCTGCCGTTTAAGGTAGTGTGCCTGATCGGTATGGGCGACCAGCAGTTCCCACGCAACGAACCTCTGTTACAGATGGATTTAATCAGCCGCAACCCGCAGAAAGGAGATCGCTCACGGCGTGAAGATGATCGCTATATGTTCCTGCAATCCCTGCTATCCGCACAGCAATCGCTGTATATCAGCTATGTGGGCAGAAACAAACAGGATGACAGCCAGCTGGAACCCTCGGTCGTAGTCAGCGAACTACTGGACACTATTGAACAGAATACCGGGCATCGTATTAAGATTCGTCAAACTGCCTTACAGCCCTTTGCACAAAGCAATTTTGCCTATGGCAGTTATGCCGAACAATGGCAGCTACAGGCAGCACCCAGGCTAGAATATAGATTCAATCAGGCGATAGATTTTGACGACATAGACAACGACATTGAACTGGATGAGCTGATCCGGTTTTACAATAATCCCGCCAGACATTTTATGCAGCAACGACTCGGTCTACGTCTGGCCGCAGCCAGTAGCGAGATAGATGACGATGAACCCTTTGCTCTGGATCCATTAAATCGTCATGGCCTCAGACAAACCTTATTCAATGACATGATGCAACAGGGCGAGTTGCAGGCAGCAAAATATCTAAATAGTGGATTGTTGTCACCCTTAACCAGCGGTGAGATCCAGCTGCAACAACAGCTGACCGAAGTGGAAATGATGGTGCATGAACTCACCAGCCATGAATACTATTCCGGGCATACGCTATTTGAGCAAAACCTGTTACTGCAGAGCTATCAGATACAGGGCCGCATCATCAGTTACTCAAACGCAGGGCTATTGCAAATCACTCAGTCAAAGCTGGGCGGAAAAGGATTATTCAGTAGCTGGATTCAACATTGTTTTTTATGTGCCACCCAGACCCTGCAATTCAGCCAGATCATATTCAACGATAAAACCATCAACCTGGAAATACTTGAAAAATCTCAGGCGCAACAAATCCTGATCACTCTGATAGAAACTTACATCAAAGGAAGCAAGCGCATACTGCCCTTGTATATCAATACCGCCTACGATTATCAAAGGATCAAGAATGATAAAAGTGAGGAGGATGCGCTGAATAAAATACAGACCGACTGGCAGCCGGATAGCTTTTATCCCTCTTATGAATCACAGGATGCCTATATCACGACCGCATTCAAAAATGATACGCCTTTCAATGCAGAATTCTTTCAGCTGTGTGATGAATTAATCCAGCCAATGATTGATGGGATATTGATAAAGCAATGACTATGCAAAGTGTTAATCTGGCGGAGTATCCATTACGCGGTGTTTCACTCATCGAAGCCAGCGCGGGTACCGGTAAAACCTATACCATTACCCACCTGTATGTACGCTATCTACTGGAAACCGATTACCAGGTAAACCAGCTACTCATCGTCACCTTTACCAATGCCGCCACCCAGGAATTAAGGGGCCGTATTCGAGAGCTGGTGTATCAGGTGAGTAATTATCTGCAACAGGATGCTAATAAAGAGTCAGAATTCGATGCCTTATTCAAGGCCTGGCAGGGCAATGCCGAAGCTCTGTTTAAACTACAACGTGCGTTAATCAATTTTGATGAAGCCGCTATTTATTCGATACATGGATTTTGCCAACGTCTGTTAAGTGTATTCCCGCTGGAAACAGAATCGCTGTTACAGCAAAAGATCATCAGCAATGAAAAAGAATTACAGCAACAGGCGGTGCGCGATTACTGGCGTAAAAACATAGTCGGCTGTGAGCGCAGCCGGCTGGAATGGATTTTACAGCTATGGAAAACACCCGATGATTTATTACAAGAGCTATATCCCCTGTTCGCGTTTGAGGAAAACCTGCAACAGCTTGTTCAAAGTGATGAAAATCTTGACCCGCAAATTAATAGCCTATGGACGGAGCTATCGACACTTTGGGCGCAGTCCCACACAGAAATAAAAGCGGTATTACTGGATAACCCGAATCTGAATAAACGAAGTATTGCTCCTAAAACTGTAGCCATACTGTTTGAGCAGTTAGATACATTATTTCAGGATACCCTGCCCCGAACGCTGCCTGCCAAATGGGAGTTAATCACTCGGCAAAAATTAGTCAACAGCCTGAATAAAAATAAGCAGGATGATCGTCTGCAAGGCGCTTTTTTTGTTGCTGCAGAATCATTTTTTCAATTGCATAAAAACTGGTTACGGCAGATGAAACTTGATCTTCTCGCCGATGCTACAACTTTTGTTGTTGAATCTATCCAGCAGAAAAAGGTACAGGCACAGAACCTGTCTTTTGACGATTTAATCAAGTACGTATGCGCAGTAGTGAATGAAGAAAATACATTTCTGAATGACCAGATAGCCAGTCTATTCCCAATCGCCATGGTGGATGAGTTTCAGGATACCGATAGCCAGCAATACCGCATCTTCAAAACTCTGTATCAAGATCGTACAGATACCGCCCTGATCATGATCGGCGATCCCAAGCAGGCCATCTACAGCTTCCGGGGTGCCGATGTGTTTACCTATCAGCGTGCACGCAAGTCGACCAGTGCCCAGTTCACGCTTGATACCAATTATCGCTCATCCGAAGATTATGTAGCCATGCTGAACCAGCTATTTTCCTGTAAGGAAAATGCCTTTATCTTTCCAGAGCTCATCCAGTTTTATCCAGCCAAAGCGAATCAAAACAAACCACTCACATTGACTCAGGATGAAAAAAACCTCCCTGCACTGGTCAGCTGGATATATCCATTCACCGACAAACCAGCCAATAAGACCCAGGCCAATGATTACTTTGCCAGCTTATGTGCTGATGAAATCCAGAGCCTGTTAGGTCAGAAAACACTGATGCTGAATGATAAGCCGGTGGTAGCAAGTGATCTGGCTATTCTGGTTAAAACCGGTTATCAGGCCAGCCTGATGAAAAGTAAACTATCCGAGCGTGGTATTGCCAGCGCCATGATCCAGCGCGATTCGGTATTTGCCAGCCAGCAGGCGATGGACATCAGCCAGTTACTGGCGGTTTTAATTAACCCATCCGATAGCGCATTATTATTCGGCTTACTGGCGAGTGACCTGTTCAGCTGGAACAGTCAGGACATCTATCGCCTGCAACAGCAGGACCATCAACTGGTCGAACTACTGGAAGCGATGAAGGCCTATCAATTGCACTGGCAGCAGCATGGCATACTGTCGATGTTTTTCCGCCTGATAGAAGATCAACAAAGCCTGCATAAAAATATCCATTACGCCGATGGTGAGCGCCGTCTGACCAACTGGATTCATATCATGGAGCTGTTACAGGAACAGGCAAGTCTGCATGCCAGTCAGAGTCAGGCCCTGCACTGGTTAAACCAGCAGATTGAAGACAGCGCGAATTTGATGGAAAACGAAGCACATCAACTGCGACTGGAAAGCGATAACCAGCTGGTCAGAATCGTCACCGTACATAAGAGTAAGGGCCTGCAATACCCCATCGTATTCCTGCCCTTTATGTGGAATGTTAAAGAGCCGAGCAAAGCACCTTCCAGCTATTATTATCATGATGATCAGGGCTATAAAAAAATCATGCTGGAAGATGATGCCAAACTGGAGCGCTGGCAACAGGAAAAACTCGCCGAAGAGATACGCCTGTTTTATGTGGCGATAACGCGCGCGCAATATCGATGCTATATGGCCTGGGGCAATATCCGTGGTGCGAAGGATTCGGCTATCGCACATGTTTTGTATAACGGTGAATTAAAAGCGCAGGACCAGAGTGAATTTTTAAAGCCATTCACCGATATCTACGAAAATCACGGCTGTATTGAATTATGCCTGGATGATACAGAGTTTCGGATTGACGATGGCATCGCAGCCAGTGATCAGGCAGAGCCAGTAATACCAGCCAAACCATTCAACCGTAGTATTCAGCAACAATGGCGTATCAGCTCCTACAGTCAGATCGCATCCAGCAGTGAACATGATCAAAGCGTCCATCGACCAGACTACGATAGCGTTTCGGCAGAAACAGATAAAGATGAGGCAGCTTTAGAACAACTCAATCGATTTACCTTTAATAAAGGCGCCACAGCCGGTAACTTTTTACATAACCTGCTGGAAGATCAGGTGTTTGATCAGGCAATCGATGAAAAACTCATCCACAACAAATTACAGGAATATGGATTTGAAGAAACCTGGCAGCCTGTACTCAGGCAATGGTTGCAGGAGATCCTGGCTAGCAATCTCGGCGCAGTAAAACTTGGCGACTTAAAGCCCGAACAAAAACTGTGTGAAATGGAATTCTACATGACCAGCCACAAGCTGAACCAACAGGGCCTGAATAATCTGCTACACCAGTATGATTATCTATTACGCCATCAGTCATTCTCATTCAGCAGCTTAAATGGTTTCCTGAAAGGCTTTATCGATCTGATCTTTGAACATCAGGGGCAGTACTTTGTAGCAGATTATAAAAGTAATTATCTGGGCAATGATTTTGCCGACTATGCTGAAGAGAACTGCAAACAGGCCATGTACCAACATCATTACCATTTGCAGTATCTCATCTACACACTGGCATTACATCGTTACCTCAAACAGCGCCTGCCCGGCTATCAATATGAGCAACACATCGGTGGTGTTTATTACCTGTTCATCCGTGGTATGTCACCCGAGCATGCTGGCAAAGGCATCTATTTTGATAGACCCGATAGAGCGGTGATTCAACAACTGGACGAGTTGTTCGACTGATGGATAAACTAAAACTCATCAATCAGGCCGTTAAGCAGAATAGACTGGACTATGCTCAGATCACTCTGGCGCGTTATTTACTCGAGCAGCATCCAGATGCAACAGAGCTGTGTCTGCATCTTGCCGTGCTGGTGAATCATGAAATCAAACAGGGTAATGTCTGCCTGAGTATCGACGACATTGCCAAACGCAGCGAAGCGTTGTTGTTGTGCCCTGCCCCGGAAATACAGACCCTGATCGAATCCATTGAAGCTAGTCCGATCATCGGTAGCAAAAATGAAAACAGGCCGCTGATTTTTGATTTAAACAAGCTCTACCTGAATCGATACTTTCATTACGAAAATCAGCTCGCAGAGCGACTGCTAGCTTTATCAAAACCTGGCGGCCCATTACCAAAAATAAAAGCGGATCAACTACAGCAATTATTTACTGGTAATGAAAACCCTGATTACCAGAAAATCGCAGCCCTGGTGAGCAGCCATCACCAGCTCTGCATCATCTCGGGTGGACCGGGTACCGGAAAAACCCGCACGGTCAGCTCTATACTATCGTTGCTCATACAACAGAATCCGCAGTTAAAGATAAAGCTCGCAGCCCCCACCGGAAAAGCCGCAGCTCGCTTATCACAATCCATACAGGCAAGCCGTGCAGAAATGATACACGACCTGTTCGTCGAACAGCAGATACCCGACAAGGCCGTCACCCTGCATCGTCTACTGGGTATCCACCGTTATACGCATAGACCGCGTTATAACGCTGACTATCCATTAAGTTGTGATGTACTGGTGCTGGATGAAGCCTCCATGATCGATCAGCAAATGATGGCAGTGGTGTGCGAAGCTTTGCCAGCACATGCACGATTAATCCTGCTGGGAGACAAAGACCAGCTGTCATCGGTAGAGGCCGGCAGTGTTTTCGCCGATCTATGCGGAGAGCTGAAAGGCACCCAGTTCAGCAAGGCTCAATGCAAATGGATAAGGCAAACCCTGGATTACGAGATCCCCGAATACACAGGTGATTATCGCCTGGCTGATCAGGTCGTTGTGTTACAGAAAAGCTATAGATTCGATAGCGATTCGGGTATTGGCCAGTTAGCTCGCCTGATTAATGCTGGGGATAGTGAAGCAAGTCTGCAATTTTTGATGGAATCTCAGCCAGCTCAGAAAGTGCAATGGCAACAGCTATCCGATCAACAACTTAATGAACAGTTGATACAACAGGCGTTACAGCACTATCAGCAAATTATTGATGCAAATAATATCGAGGATGCTTTCAAATGCTTTTATCGCTTTCAGATTCTGGCGGCGGTATGGGATGGCGTAAGTGGTGTCGATCAAATCAATAGTGTGATTGAACAGGCTTTGAAGCGGCAAAATAAAATATCAGATGATCGTCCCTATTTTGCCGGCATGCCGCTGATGATGAGTAGTAATATGTATCAGTATGGTATCCATAATGGGGATATCGGTGTTGTCTGGCCGGATGATGATGGACAGCTCAAGGTCTGGTTTGAGGCTGATGATAAGGGTTATCGGGCGCTTTCATTATCGCAGTTGCCCGAATCGAAAACGGCTTATGCGATGACGGTGCATAAGTCTCAGGGGTCTGAGTTTGAACGGGTGTTGATGGTATTGCCGGGTTATGAATCTAGCGTTTGTACTCGGGAGTTGTTGTATACGGGTATTACTCGGGCGAGGGATAGTGTTGAGATTTGGGGATTGGGTGGTGTTATTGGGAGTGCTGTTGAGCGGAAGACGGTGCGGGTTTCTGGGTTGTTGGAGCGGTTGAGTGAAAACAGTTAATGATTGAAAAGCTTGGTCTGGTAAAAGCGGTCAGGCCCGTTGATCCCACTGAAAATTGAAAGCAACTCAATATCCAGAAACCTTTCGCCTATTTCGGTAAAACCGTTTTGATGGATTCTGCTTAACTAATATGCTAAGTTTTTGAAATTGTAAGGAAATAATAATGAAAATTGGTCGTATACATGTTTAAAAATTTGTTTTTAATTCCCCTAGATAGGCCGTAAGCTGCGGCCCAATTTGAATGTTATGGGTACACGAATCGAAACACTTAGTTATTTATTGTCACATATTTGTTAGAATAGAGACAAAATTATAAGGAAATTAAGTGCCAATTTATCCCATACCAACTCCTATTTATCATTTTACACATATCGATAATTTGGCTGCATTACTTGGAGCTGGCATGCTTCTTTGCAAGAATGATATGACAGCACAAAATGCACATTATCGAAGTTCCGCCTTCGATAGCGTTCAAGCTCAGAGGGGATGTTTCCAGGTCCCGGTATCAAGAGGTGGTACTATCCATGATTATGTTCCATTTTATTTCAATAGCTTGTCACCAATGTTATATACAATAAATTGTGGAAATGTTGAAAACATAAAAATGAAAGATTTAATTTTTTTTAAATCTTCTGCACAAAGAGTTTCTTCTTCAGGGTGCGACTTTGCATTTACTGATGGTCATGGAATTATGGATTTATCAGATTATTATGATGATTTAGCGGACTTAGACAAGGTGCCTTGGAATGTTATAAATGCTCGTTATTGGAACAAGTTTCCAGATGGGAGTAGATTAAGACAGTCAGAATTTTTGGTATATAAAAGCTTTAATTGGAGTTTAGTTGAAGTAATCGGCGTCTATAATCAAGAGATGAGAGAAAAGATAGAGGAATTAATTTCGAATCTACAACATACCCCAATTGTTCAAGTTAGAAGAAATTGGTATTTCTAGTGGTGATTTTATGATTAATTTCAAAACAGGTAATATCCTATCAGATAATTCGCAAGCGATTGTCAATACGGTCAATTGCGTGGGTGTTATGGGTAAAGGTTTAGCTTTACAATTCAAAAAGGCTTTTCCAGGTAATTTCAAAGAATATAAGTCTGCATGTGATAAAAAATTAGTTACACCGGGTAAAATGTTTATTACCAGATACGATGATATTCTTGAAAGCAAATTTATAATTAATTTCCCAACGAAACAACATTGGAAAGGAGCATCAAAAATAGAATATGTAGAAGATGGCCTTGAAGATTTAATTAAAAATATTAAAAAATTAAAAGTTAAAAGTGTAGCCATTCCACCACTAGGAGCTGGGTTAGGGGGGTTAGATTGGGAAATAGTAAAAAATAAAATTGTCGAAGCGTTTTCTTCTATCGAAGATGTAGATGTTGTTATCTATGAACCCAACGGAAGTCCAAAAGCTACGAACATGATCAATAAAACTAAGAAACCAAATATGACGAGAGGTCGAGCTTTATTAATTAAGTTATTGGAATTTTACTTTCAGAAAGGCTATGAGTGTTCGAAGATAGAAGCTCAGAAACTAGCATATTTTCTACAAGAATCTGGTATTAACCTAAGGCTCCAATACGTAGCTCATCATTTTGGCCCATATGCAGACAATTTAAATCATGTATTAGAAAGAATTGATGGACACTTCATTGAAGGTTTTGGAGACAGAGTCAATACTTCACAGATCAAACTAATACCTTCTTCTATAGACGAAGCTAATAAATTTTTAGAAAATGATATAGAAGCCGAAACATGTCTTAGAAAGGTTGAAGAACTAATTGATGGTTATGAAACGCCTTTAAGCATGGAGGTTCTTTCAACAGTCCATTGGGTTGTAAAACATGAGAAATATGATGCTAGAAACTTTGAAGGAATTAAATCTTTTATCCAGCAATGGAATGAGCGTAAAGCTAGCTGGAAAGACTCTTATTTGCAAAAAGCTATAGTTAGGCTTGAGTCCTGTCAATGGGTTTAGTCCCTAGCAAGTCTGATCCACAAAGATAAATTTCACCTTCGTTCCTCACTCCAGTTAAATTTCTCTGTGATTTGGGCCGTTGGCTCTTGAAAAATTGGGGGCAGATGCCTACCCCCAACGGGGTTTAAGCTCGTACTAAAAAGCAAAAGCAATCAGATTTTTTTGGGTAAACTTGTTTACCTGATCGCCAATGCTTAAACGACTTGCAAAACACCCAACGATACCCAGCTGGCGCTGGAAAAGGCTGTTTAGACATTGTCTAAGTCTCCTTCGGAGTTCCTTGACACCAGCCATATTAACCGCCAAGATTACGTTGCTAAACATATTTTCCTGCGGTATTTTGGTCTGGCCCCCCTTTGGGCAACTCCAGGCACCCACGGAAGATTTCGAAAAGAGCTCATGTTTGCAGACATGAGCTCTTTTTATTTAGCCCTCATCACCCCATACGGGCGTTTCTGCGGAATTAAATTTTTTTTCTACCTTCTTTAACATTGCCTTAATAATTAGAAGATCTTCTACCTCATTTACTACGATCACTGAATCCATACCAGGGCCTTTAATTCTTACCGAAAATTTATCGTCTCCCTCTATAACATCCTGATCTATATTAGTATTTGGACTGTTTTCATTATTGTCTAGAGTATCTCTATCACCAGAATCCACAGTTTCAACTTCAGTATCTTCAGAAGCTTTGACACCACCAGCAGCCCCAGCTTTCAAATGGTTATCAGGCCCTATTAGGCCACATTGCTTGGCTCCATCAAGAAAGTACTTGGATACCCGAGAGCTAATTTGGTCTGGCACATTGAATTCACGAATTAGAAGTTTCTCAAAGTGATCAATTGGTAACTCTCGACCTTCAAATCGATCAAAAATATTTTTAAATAGAGGTGGTGTTAAAAACGCTAAGGTTAAGGCTACATCGGCCTCTTCCTTGGAGTAAGCCAGTTTATGGTCACGAAATAAACCTGAATTTTTAAGCTGCCCTTTTTGGGTAGTAATAAGTCCATACCTTGCAGCAGAGCTAATCAGGGCTTGAAAAGCACCGCTCACCTTCTTATTCAGCTTATCAGCGGCCATTTCAGTGCTGCACTCTCCACCCAAGTCATCTATCACTTGGGCTAGTTCAATACAATTTTTCAAAGAAGCCCGTGGGTAATCAATTTGTTTTGCCATAGCTAAACCTATCATTCAATAATCAATATTGAGCACTATACGCCAATAAGCTCATTTTGTAAACTAAAATAAGTTTATTAAATAGCTTATTTAAGTTTATTCTTAAACCGAGTCTTAAACCGGGTCAGACCCAGGTAACTCGGAATCAATAGGGTAATCAAAGAATCAATAAGTAAAATGGACGTAAAATGGAGACACCCAACGAGGGGTAATTGAAGAGGGGACGAGCTGAATATCGGGTCGGACCTGCGTAACATCTTGATTTTATGGACTTATTTCCTATATAACCCTATGATTTAAGCCTTAAAGGGCCCATTTAACAGGGAAAAAACAACCTTTAAGGAAAATGCAAGTGAGGTAATTGAGGGTAATTGAAGACACCCATAATAATTGAAGACACCCATCGATTGAAAATGAAATTAATCTTATGCAATTCAGCTACGGCTTCAGTTAAAAGTAAGTGGTATTAAGACGAAATTGCGTATTTGTTTATCTTTATTGGGTATTTTGTCCCTGGATGGTTTATCAAGACAAAATGATCCTGCGACCTGAATCGAAGGTTGGTGTTTGAAAGAACTTTTAGAGAGATATTGGGGTTATGTGTCAGGAAAAACTTCAGCGCAGCGCTTCACACCATGCACCCAGTTTTTCCCCATTTGCTCACAGGCTTGCTTAATTTTATATGCGCTTCCCACCAGTGATTTAAATGGGCTTTCGAAATCCTTTGTCAGGTAAACCCAGTGTCTGGGGTCAATATTCAGTCGGGTCAGTATGTCTGGTAGATGGTCAGGAATGTATCCCTTTTTATCATCTCTAAGAATACGTCCAGTCCAGCCCACCAGTTCAAGGTAATCAGTGTAGCGAAAGGGTAGACCTTTTGGCATTTTGTTACGCGGGTAGCCTGCGAATGGTAGTAACTCACTGGGTTGGGCGCGTATTGCTTCTGGGTTAACAGGACTAGTCTCAGATTGGTGTTTTATGCGTTTCTTAACCGAGGTGTGATCCGATGTTTCAGGTGTTTGTGCCATGCGAGAACGAATGGGATTGAGATCGACATAGTCCATACAAGCTGCCAATGCTTTTTCATCCAGCAGGGCCTGTGATTTGAAGCGTCCTTCCCAGAACCGACCTGTTGCCTTATCTTCTTGATTAGCTTGACGTGCAATGGGCTCATTCAGGCATCGCATGAACCAACTGATATCCATTAAGCGTTGTCGCCATTCTTCCACTTTTAGCGCTAACTGATCTTCTTCTGCAGGTGGTAAGAGCTCTCCCGTCAGAAAACGATTGGACAGGTTAAACCCTGAAAACAATTGATGCCATTGGTTACAGACCTCACGTATAGACCAGGCTTCGGCCTTTTGCTGATCGATATGCAAAACGACATGATAGTGATTGCTCAGGATCGCATAAGCGGCGATATCAATTGCAAAGATTTTAGATAATGAAAGTAATCGATCTTCGATCCATTGTCTTCTGTGTTCATAATCCTGTCCGGATTGGGAGTCTTTGCCACATAAAAAAGCACGGCGTACACAGCGGGAAATACAATGGTAGTAAGGTGTGGCTTCGATAGAAACCTGAGTCTTCCTTGCTTTTGGCATAATGCACTCCTTGCAGTTTGATGAGGTATTAAAAACTACGACTTTTTCTTTTGTTAGTCAATATTTAATATATGGGTGTCCATGTTTGGCTATGGTTTCATGGGGCGACATTTCCTCCATTTCGTAGTAGCACCGCAAAGGTTAAAACATATGCTCACGCCTACTATATTTTAATGGTAGCGTATGCACTTTTGCTTGAAGTATTCTTGTACAGAGAGTTTGGTGTAATTGACCAATCCAGGGTTTGTATCGCTGTGGAGAAGAACAAAGCTAATTATACTAAGATATTCGGCAATATATTAAAAAAATAAACCTTAGTAAGAATAGTGGGGTCAGGTCTAGCTTTTAGCTCTAATCGGTGGGGACTGGACATTGGGTCAAACCCACCTTTAACCTGATGGGTAAATAATTTGAAAAGTAACTTTTTTATTGTACTTATATTGCTGACACCTTTTGTCATTGCTAAATCTGATGGCTTAGATAAAGGAATTGATGAGATAAAAAATTACAGAATGTTTATAGATATGCCTCATTCTCTCAACATGAGGTCAGAAGAAGAAAATAAGAATTTTGTTTTAACGTACTATGAGAAAAAACTAGAAGGATCTGATGAGTTTTCTTCACATTATAAAAAAGAAACAGTGTTATATGATTGGGTGGTTATTTATGAAAATGATAGAGAATTTAAACATATAATAAAAATTGTTGCCGATAATTTGATTTCTTTTCCAAAAATAATAAGGGATACAAATATAGCCCCAAAAGATGCGATTACTGTAAGTACTTTTGGCTCTGATGGAAAAGGATTTAATATGATGGTAAGTGATTTATGTGATTTTAAATTTAAAATATCCGTCCTGGATGATCTAAATGAGATAACAGTTTCGACTATGCATAATTATCCTAATTTAGATTTTTGCAACGCATATCCGGTGATCCTTGGTGCTAGTGGTATATTGGTGGAGCCTGATGGTAAGGGAGGGGTGATTCTTAAAAGGAGTGCAGCAATTAAAGACACCCATCAATGAATAACTAGGGTCAGATACAAATTAAATTATTTGACGTTTTTTTCGAAGCTTACAGGGTGTAAAGCTAATTGGAAATGCAGTGTTGTAGATCAAATAAAATATAACGTATATCTGCCCTCAGTTATTCTGCCAGTTATTCGGGAGATTAGTGAGTTGAACCGGGTTTTTAATCAATTTACCAAATTATGGCAAAATGCGGTAATATCACGGCAGTTAAAACAAGGATAAAAAGGATGGAAAATTTACAAACTTTTGAATTAGAAAAGGAAAGATCGAATTTTCATCTTAAAAAACAGCTCAACTCTAAAAGTCATATATGGAAAATTTTATAATGATTAGGAAATTATGTTCAAGCATCAGTTAAAGAGGGTTTCAAAAAATATATACCCATTTATCATCCTTGGGTTTATATCTGGAATGTCTATTGCCAATTCCAACTATTTCGAAAGTATAGAATGGTTAAATTGGTATCTTCAATATGCAAATATTGAAATCAATTATAAAGATAGTGGGCAATCGGTCTTTTTTGAGCACTTTGCACCAAATACTCTTCTATATATATTGATTGCAATATTTTTCTTTTCCGCTTTACATCGTACGTTTAGAGGGGCTATAGAAAAACCACCCCAAAATGATGAAGGTGCAATTTATGCGTTGGAAAATTTTGGTTCTCTACTTGCTATATCTTGGCTTGGGCTAATGATAGGTATCATGGGGCCTGCTTGGTATTATGAGGGTTTTCCAAGCTTTATTAAGTTTTTAGTGCTAGCAATATATCCAATAATGTTTTTGGTCGAGGTGAGATTATGCACAGCATTCTTGTATTGGGAGGGCTTGCAGAAGATACCATCTTACATTGATGATAGAGCTGGTTGGAGGTGGGGCACTAGAGCCGAAGGTGCATTTGTATTGTTACTTTGTTTAATAATGCTTACATTCCATCAGCAGTATGATTCGTTTATGAAACTCCTCGGAACACTAGTGGTATCATTGTTATAACAACGAAGTGGAAGTTAAAGGGATCGGAGGTACATAAGAATTATCCCCTTATACCTCCGGCCCCTTTAATCGTTGGAGTAATTGAATAATAATTGAAATAACTGGGGTCAGATACAAATTAAATTATTTGTCAGTTTTTTCGAAGCTTACTGGGTATAAAACTAACTGGAAATGTAGTGTTATAGATCAAATAAAATATAACGTGTATCTGACCCTAGTTATTCTTGACCCTAGTTATTCTAGTTATTTTGACCCTAGTTATTTGTGACCCTAGTTATTTGCTAGTTATTACTAGTTATTATACGCCCTTTGTATAAATGCTTAGATGTTATATTTCACTCGGAAATGAGTTCTTCTATTTGTTCAAGTTTCATTTGTAAGTGTTTCTTCGTTTGTAGCAGAGCATTTATTTTGTTGTCTACTTTATTAAGTTGTATTTTAAATATTTCAACTTTATCTTGATTGCTAATCTCTTTATTTTCCCATGGGATAATGAGATTCGCTATTTCTCGTAAGGGCATACCTAGTAATTTTGCGTGCTTAATAAGCTCAACTCTTGCGATAGAGCTTAATGGATAATCAAAATAACCATTGATTAATCTATTGGGTTGTAATAATCCCAATTTTTCGTAATGACGAATAGTATCTCTTGTTAATCCCGTTTTTTTCATTAGTTCATGCTTTAACATATCACATCTTATTTATGTGTTGACCGTGGGCTATACACCATAGTTTAAAGTGACCATTCTAATCAACTAGAGAGGTAGTAAAATGTTAAAAATATACAAACAACTTTTAATGAAAATTATGTGTAAAACTTTAATTAAGTAAAACAAGCGATCAATTAATCTCAGAAGGAATATATTTTGCAGTCAGAAAACCCACTTATAGGTACATGGGGATTAATCTCATTTGAGCTTCGCCAAGAAGATGGAACTATCAAGTATCCATGGGGAAGTGATATCAAAGGCCAAATAATGTATGGTTCAGATGGATACATGGCAGGTTCATTTATGAAAGGAGACAGACCTACTTTTGAAGGTGATGATGTGATGGCAGGATCATCTATAGAGTTTGAAGAGGCAATGAAGTCTTATATTGGTTATGCTGGGCCATATAACTTGCAGGGAAGGTATGTGTTCCATCAAGCTACTATTAGTTTTTTCCCAAATTGGACAGATACTACAATCAGAAGGGCTTTTGATGTTGAGGGCAATAGACTTACTCTCACGACACCACCTTTGATCTATGGTGGAATATCAGTTATTGCCGCTTTGGTTTGGCAGAAATTGCCTTCATTAAAAATATAATAATTGGGGTCATAATAATTTGGGTCAGATACAAATTAAATGTCGAGCTGAATATCGGGTCGGACCTGCGTAACATCTTGATTTTATGGACTTATTGCCTATATAACCCTATGATTTAAACCTTAAAGGGTCCATTTAACAGGGAAAAAACAAACTTTAAGGAAAATGCAAGTATGAATTAAAGCCCCATTAATTGAAAATGGGGTGTTTGGAGACAGATCACAGAATATTTTAATATTAGAGTTAATTGTGATCTGACCCTAATGGTACTTACTTAAGGCTGTTACGCTGTTAATTGCGAGGACGCCTATATGGATGTAGTGTTAGGGCGAAGCACGACTCCATGGAGGGAGGAGGTAGAGCGAAGCAGGATGCTAGAGCCGAGGAGCCAGAGCCGAGCTTTCGACGTGGCAGGAGTGCTACAGGATGTAGCGTATACGGAAGCAAGGGATCTAATCCCTTCGTCAGTGGGGTTTCTGCAAAGTTAGAGATCGCCGCGC
>JBNKUM010000024.1:0-155482 GCA_050298595.1 Gammaproteobacteria bacterium
GATAGGACATACGCGACCATAGTGAGTCGGATGTACGTCACGTACCTCAAAGCCTGCACGCTCACGGGTTAAACCGCCCGGCCCTAACGCAGAAACACGTCGCTTGTGAGTAACTTCAGACAATGGGTTATTCTGATCCATAAACTGCGACAACTGACTGGAACCAAAAAATTCCTTAACAGCAGCAGCAACAGGTTTGGCATTGATAATATCCTGTGGCATCAGTCCTTCAGATTCGACCAGACTTAAGCGATCACGTACAGCACGCTCAACTCGTACCAGACCTGTACGAAAAGCATTTTCAGCCATTTCACCCACGCTACGAATACGACGATTTCCCAGATGATCGATATCATCAACGATACCATTACCATTACGGATATCGATAAGAACTTTCATCACATCCAGAATATCTTCTGTTGAAAGCGTACCTTCACCGACAACCTCTTCACGACCCAGTCGACGGTTAAATTTCATACGACCTACTTCAGACAGGTCATAGCGCTCGGCATTAAAGAAAAGGTTATGAAACAGATTTTCAGCTGAGTCTTTTGTTGGTGGTTCACCAGGTCGCATCATACGATAGATTTCCACCATGGCTTCCAGCGCATTGGTAGTCGGATCCAGTGCCAGAGAATTAGAAATATAGGCGCCGTGATCGACTTCATTGGTGTAAATAGTTTTCAGCTCCGTAATACCTTTTTCACGGATAAATTCGAGAATTTCTGCAGTCACTTCATCGTTGGCATTGGCAATCATTTCGCCTGTTTCTTTATCAACAAGGCCTTCTGCAAGGATTTTACCCACCAGATACTCTTCAGGCACCTGCAGGCTTTTAGCTTTGCTAGCTAATAATTTTTTAACATGTAAGGCTGTAATTCTGCGCCCCTGATTGACGATGACTTCACCCTTAACTTCGATGTCAAAAGTTGCTGTCTCGCCTTTTAGCCTCTCAGGCTCAAGCAGCATTTCAAGGCCGCCCTTCTTAACCTTGAAGGTGTCGTGATCAAAAAAGACATCCAGCATTTGTTCGGTATTATAACCTAGCGCACGCAGTAAAATGGTCGCAGGTAATTTACGACGGCGGTCGATACGCACAAAAAGCGCATCTTTAGGATCAAATTCAAAATCCAGCCAGGAACCACGATAAGGAATAACACGGGCGGAAAATAACAGTTTGCCCGAGCTATGCGACTTACCCTTGTCATGATCAAAAAATACACCTGGTGAACGATGTAACTGAGAAACGATAACGCGCTCAGTACCATTGATCACAAAGGTACCATTTTCAGTCATCAAAGGCATTTCACCCATGTAGACTTCCTGCTCTTTAATATCCTTGACCGAACGATTCTTGGCAGAAGCATCCTTATCATAGATAACCAGTCTAACTAGAACGCGTAGTGGGGCCGCATAGGTTAGACCACGAACCTGACATTCCTTTACATCAAAAACAGGCTCACTGATACGGTAGCTGACGTATTCAAGCTCTACAGCACCTGAAAAACTAACAATCGGGAAGATTGATTCAAAAGCACTTTGCAACCCTGTTCCCTTATAGACACCGCCATCAGACTTCAGAAAACGTTTATAGGAATCAACCTGAATCGCAAGCAGATAGGGTTCATTTACAACAGATTCTCTTTTACCGAAATCCCTGCGAATACGTTTTTTCTCAGTGAATGAGTAAGCCATTAAATTTCCTCAATAAATATAATATTGATCAAACGTTTTCTGCGCATTTGGATATTGCGCTAATCGACAAAAAATTTGTCGATGGTACAAACAGATGCGGGCCGATGACTTTGACAGTCATCAGCCCAGATCTTTACATAACGGGTGCACGCACCCTGTCAGTCGTCAAACTACTTAAGTTCGACTTCTGCACCAGCTTCCTGCAGCTGCTTTTGCACATCTTCAGCTTCAGCTTTAGATACGCCTTCTTTAACAGTTGCAGGTGTGCCTTCAACCATGTCTTTGGCTTCTTTCAGACCCAGACCTGTGATTGCACGTACCGCTTTGATAACCGCAACCTTGTTAGCGCCAAAACTGGTCATAACAACGTTGAATTCATCTTTCTCTTCAGCTGCTGCGGCTTCACCGCCAGCTGCTACAGGTGCTGCTGCGACTGCAGCTGCAGCGCTTACACCAAATTTTTCTTCCATAGCAGAAATAAGGTCAACGACCTCCATTACTGTCATGTTCGAAATCGCTTCTAGAATATCATCTTTAGAAACTGCCATTTTCATTCTCCTGAAACAGAAATTAATATAAAAAAGTTAAGCTTGCTTTGAATCACGTATGGCGGCGACTGTGCGAACCAACTTACCTGGTACTTCATTAATAGTACGAGTAAGTTTTTCCACAGGTGCTTTCATAACGGCCATCAACATGCTGAGTGCTTGCTCATAGGTTGGCAGAGATGCCAGGCGTTTGATTTCTGATGGATCAAGTAATGCACCACCAAAAGCAACCAGTTTTACAACCAGCTTATCATTCTTACCCGAAAAATCCTTGATAACGCGTGCTGCGCTACCTGGCTCTTCGAGAGAAAATGCAAACACCAGCTGACCTGTTAACGAATCACCCATGCAACTGTAATCTGTACCTTCAAAGGCACGCTTAGCCAGCGTGTTTTTGATGACTTTCAGATATACATTTGCTTCACGGGCTGCAACGCGTAACGCGGTCATGTCAGCTACCGACAAACCTTGATACTCAGCAGCAATAACAGAATGAGCGGTGGCCGCAACTTCAGCGACTTCAGCTACAACTGCCTGTTTTTGCTGTAGGTTTAAAGGCATATCAAGTTCTCCTGATTAATAAACCAATACTGAACAAAATGTTCAGCCCTTGTCCTTTTCCAGACTGATTCATTATTAAACCAGTCTGATTCCCTAACGATCTTCTCAACCAGGTATTCCTGTCTCAGAGGATCATCTACGCAGGCTATTAAGCACTCAAGATCCATTTAATGGATTTAAATACTCCTGCGGTCTTTGACGAGCAGCCACCTTAGAAAAAGGAGGCTTTCTCAAAGCTATTTTCAGTTGATCAATTAATTGCCGATAGACAATGAAGACTGATCAACTGCAACACCCGCACCCATAGTTGTGGATACAGATACTTTCTTTAGATACACGCCCTTGGCGGTTGAAGGCTTGGCTCTTTTAAGGTCAACTAACAAAAACTCAAGGTTTTCACGTAGTTTAGCCACATCAAAACTGGATTTACCAATAGAACAATGAATGATGCCGCCTTTGTCGGTACGATAACGAACCTGACCAGCTTTTGCATTTTTCACAGCGCCTTCTACATCAGGTGATACCGTGCCCACTTTCGGGTTTGGCATCAAACCACGTGGACCCAACAACTGACCTAACTGACCAACAACACCCATAGCGTCAGGGCTAGCGATAACTACATCATAGTTTAAATCACCGCCTCTCATTGCATCTGCCAGATCCTGCATACCGACCATATCGGCTCCAGCAGCTTTAGCTTTTTCAGCGTTATCACCCTGGGTAAAAACTGCCACACGTACAGTTTTGCCTGTACCGTTTGGTAATACACTGGAACCACGCACGTTCTGATCTGATTTACGCGGATCAACACCCAGATTAATTGCTGCGTCGATAGACTCATCGAATTTTGCTGTAGACAGCTCTTTTAATAAGCCCAGCGCCTCATCGATAGAGTATTGACGAGTGGAGTCAACTTTCTCAGCAATCAGCTTCATTCTTTTTGATAATTTAGCCATATTACTAACCCTCCACTACCAGACCCATGCTACGGGCGCTACCGGCAATAATTTGCACAGCCGCTTCCATATCATTGGCGTTTAAATCTTTCATCTTGGCTTCAGCAATCTCTTCAAGCTGCGCTCGAGTTACCTTACCTACCTTATTGGTATTTGGAGTACCGCTGCCTTTAGTGATACCAGCCGCCTTTTTCAACAGCACTGCCGCCGGTGGCGTCTTGATTTCGAAGGTAAAACTTTTATCAGCATAAACCGTGATCACAACGGGTAACGGCATGCCTTTTTCCTTTTCCTGGGTCTGTGCATTAAATGCTTTACAGAATTCCATGATATTCAAACCATGCTGACCCAGCGCCGGACCTACCGGAGGACTTGGATTCGCTTCACCTGCAGAAACCTGCAGCTTGATATATTTAATAATTTTCTTAGCCATAACTCTTTCTCCTGGGTGCAAACGGACTACTCAATTCGCCCTCCCCAACAATAAAAAACTCCGGACATCCGGATAATTCTTTGTAAAAGCACTACCAAACTACAGGCATTGCTATTTTTCATCCCTGCAGTGACGATCCGGCCCAGCATCCATGCTGGGCGCTACTCCGGGCTTCCTGCCCTTCGCCCTATCGGGCTGCACTTCGCGCATTCAAATCGCTCCCTGCGATTTAGTCGCACCGCTGCGAAGTGCCATTTAGGCACTTCGGTCAGTTAAATTCGGTGCCATTCTTTCATCCCTGAAGTGACGACCCGGCCCAGCATCCATGCTGGGCGTTCGCACCGCTGCGAAGTGCCATTTAGGCACTTCGGTCGGTGCTCACCCTTTCTCAACCTGCGAGAAATCAAGCTCAACCGGTGTAGAACGACCGAATATCTGCACAGAAACCAGCATCTTGCTCTTGTCGTAGTTAACTTCTTCAACTACGCCATTAAAATCATTAAACGGACCATCATTAACTCGAACCACTTCACCCACTTCGAACAGCACCTTAGGTCTTGGACTATCCACACCTTCTTCAACACGATTCAGAATTGCGTTAGCTTCCGCCTCAGTAATCGGCGCAGGCTTATCACTGGTTCCACCAATAAAACCAAGTACCTTGGGCACTTCCTTTACCAGATGCCAGGTATCTTCATTCATCTCCATTTCCACCAGCACATAGCCAGGGAAGAATTTACGCTCACTCTTGCGCTTTTGACCTTCTCTCATTTCCACAACTTCCTCTGTAGGAACCAGAATCTGCCCAAACAGATCCTTATGAGGAGACATTGCTACCCGGCCTTCTAAAGCTTTCTTTACATAAGCCTCAAAACCCGAATAGGCGTGAACCACATACCAACGCATTGACATATCTATATCCTATCCCAGCAGGGACTTGATACCCCAGCCCAGAAACATGTCAATCAGCCAGAGCATTATTGCAACAATCAAAACCATCACCAGTACAGCAATAGTAGTTTGAGTAGTTTCCTGACGCGAAGGCCAGACTACCTTCCTCACTTCTACACGAGCATCTTTTGCAAATCCAATTGATCGTTTGCCCAGCATAGTAGTAGCCACTATCAGGAACGATACTACAGCAACAGCTAGAATACCCAGCACCCTTAGAAGCTGAGATTCTTCTTTAAAGTAATAGAACGCAAAAATGCCAGCGGCCAGCACTAGCAGTGAAAACACCAACTTAACGGTATCGAATCCAGAACTTTGTTGTTCGGTCTTTGTGACCACTGATAACCTCTGTGTGCTAAGCAATTAAATGGCAGGACAGGAGGGAATCGAACCCCCAACCTGCGGTTTTGGAGACCGCTGCTCTGCCAGTTGAGCTACTGTCCTAATATGGCAAAAAAAACTTGTAACCACAAGCAAAGGGCGGGGATGGTAGCCCATCTCCCGCCCTGTTGCAATGACTATTTACTACTCGATGATCTTCGAAACAACGCCCGCACCAACAGTACGGCCACCTTCTCGAATCGCAAAACGCAACCCATCATTCATCGCAATCGGTGCAATCAGACTAACAACCATTTTTACATTGTCACCAGGCATGACCATTTCTACGCCTTCCGGCAGATCACAGGCACCGGTTACGTCGGTAGTACGGAAGTAGAACTGTGGACGATAACCATTAAAGAACGGGGTATGACGTCCGCCTTCATCCTTTGACAGGATGTAGACCTCTGCTTCGAATTTTGTGTGCGGTGTAATTGATCCCGGCTTAGCCAGTACCTGTCCGCGCTCTACGTCTTCACGCTTGGTACCGCGCAACAGAACACCAACGTTGTCACCAGCACGACCCTCGTCCAGTAGCTTTCGGAACATCTCAACGCCAGTACAGGTAGTTTTTACAGTATCTTTGATACCAACAATTTCAATTTCTTCACCTACCTTGATGATACCGCGCTCGATACGTCCCGTTACTACGGTTCCGCGACCTGAGATTGAGAAGACATCTTCTACTGGCATCAGGAAGTCACCATCTACTGCACGCTCTGGCTGCGGGATATAGTCATCCAGCGCCTGAACCAGCTTCAGGATTGCGCCCTTACCCATTTCTGATTCATCACCTTCCAGCGCTTTCAGTGCTGAACCGGTAATGATTGGAGTGTCGTCACCTGGGAATTCGTACTGATCTAGCAGTTCACGGATTTCCATCTCTACCAGCTCCAGCAGCTCTTCATCATCGACCATGTCGGCTTTATTCATGAAGACCACAATATATGGCACACCCACCTGGCGTGATAACAGGATGTGCTCACGTGTTTGTGGCATAGGGCCATCTGCAGCCGATACAACCAGAATTGCTCCATCCATCTGTGCCGCACCAGTAATCATGTTCTTAACATAATCCGCGTGTCCTGGGCAATCTACGTGTGCGTAGTGACGATTTGTACTTTCGTATTCAACATGTGAGGTCGAGATCGTTATACCACGTGCTTTTTCTTCAGGCGCGTTATCGATTTCATCGAAAGCCTTTACTGTTCCGCCCATCGCTTCGGCCATGACTTTGGTCAACGCCGCTGTTAACGTCGTCTTACCATGATCCACGTGACCAATCGTTCCCACGTTTACATGGGGTTTGCTTCTCTCGAATTTTTCCTTTGACATAGGATTAAATCTCCGACTAGTTGTTATGGCCGAATCACAGCCGATAATATTACATAAAAACCACAAGTTTGGAGCTCATATCCGGATTTGAACCGGAGACCTCTTCCTTACCAAGGAAGTGCTCTACCGACTGAGCTATATGAGCAATTGTCCAATAGCCTTCCAGCGTGAACTCTCAAGTTTGGAGCGGGTGGCGGGAATCGAACCCGCATCATCAGCTTGGAAGGCTGAGGTAATAGCCATTATACGACACCCGCAATGCTATTACTTAAGAAGCCATTTAACATAAAATGCCCGAACACCTTACATTAAATGGCTTCAAAATATGGTGGAGGGGGGTGGATTACTCCAGGCTAAAGCCTTCCGCCCTCCGGGTCGCTTACGCGCTCAAAATCAAAAACCTGATTTTGTCGAACCTTGTGATTCGAACCCACCCCCTAAAAAAGAGAGACGGTACCTGATGGCCTTTGTTTAACCAAAAACCATACTTTCTTATATGGTGGAGGGGGGTGGATTCGAACCACCGAAGGCTGAGCCAGCAGATTTACAGTCTGCCCCCTTTGGCCGCTCGGGAACCCCTCCAAAAGTAAGGTGCGTATTCTCTACACAGCTGTTATGCCTGTCAATAGCAAGTCGTTAAATAAGAGGGTATTTTTCAACCTTTTCTTCAACTATTTCGCTGCAGGGAGATTTCTTCATCACTATTAGCACATTCAAGAGACTTTAGCTCCAACTACTCTTAGAATATGACGTTGTTTATGAACGATAAAACCTCATTTATTCGGGCTCTACGCCCCTTTTCACTAATTGTCGCGCTTGCTACCTGTGGGCTGGGCGTCAGCCTTGCTATTATTGAGGGTAATGCAAATTATTCTCTCGCCACCCTGGTAATGATTACGGGTGTTCTATTACAAATAGCAGTGAACTTGATTAATGATTACCGGGATATCGATAGCCATAAGTTTTCTGCGCAACAGAAGGCCGCTATCAAACGCAATACCTCAGCCGGCTGGGCTGTTATGCGTATAGCTATCGCGCTTGGTTTATACATGAGCTATATACGGGGATGGCCCTTGTTGTTACTTGGACTTGTCGGGGTGTTTGGTGCATGGGGTTATACCGGGGGAGAAATCAATTACAAATCGCGCGGCCTTGGCGTTTTGCTTGTTTTCTTCCTGATGGGTGTACTACTCATCGGCGGCTCTTATTATACGGTTAGTGGAAACTACCATATTAATATCTTCTGGCTATCCCTGCCCTTTAGCCTGCTGTCTTCCTTATTACTATTAAGCAATGAACTGCGTGACTATGAAGAAGACCTGAAGGCAGGCATCAAAACACTCAGTGTTCGTCTTGGCTATGAGGTTGGTGTAAAACTCTATTACTGGATAGTTGCCTGGGTTTACTTTATCAGCGCAGTACTTTTCCAGGCAGGCTTTTTGGGCAATATCATTCTGATCCCGGTTACCCTGATTGTTTTATGGCAGCCTTTAAAGTTACTGCACGCCCCCAGGGCACAGAGGTTATCGCTGACACCCTTAACCGGTCGATTCTATTTTTTCTTCAGCATCGCCTACCTGACATCCATCTGGTTACCTCTAAAATGAATCAGGATCTGGTACTCAACCTGGCTTTACCTGTCACGCTCTTTTGCATTATGTTCAGTATGGGTATAAACCTCGTACCCAGAGACTTTGCTCTTCTATTTAAAGACCCGGCCACTGTAATAACTGGAATCACGTCGCAGATGCTGCTACTGCCTGTATTAGCATACCTAATACTCTCTCCTATGCACCTGCCTGATGAAATCTTTGCCGGTTTTATCATTCTTGCATTAAGCCCGGGGGGCACAACCTCGAATATGTTCAGCTATCTTGCCGGTGGTAATTTGGCCTTATCCATCACCTTAACCGCGCTGGTCAGCATTATCACTCCTTTTTCTATCCCTCTGATTGCATCCGGGCTACTGGCTGATCAACTTCAGGCAGCGCACATCCACCTCCCCTTTATGCCGACGATGATCAAACTAATTGTGGTCACTTTAATTCCACTTGCTCTAGGCATGCTGTTACGCCACATCAAGGCAGATTTTTGCTCTACCTACAAAGGCCAGTTAACACGTGTCCCGATGATCATGTTACTGCTGGTCATCAGCGGAATAATTCATCAAAACTGGAACAACATGCCTGATTTTTTAAGGCAAACAGGGCTTCCTGCTCTTTTACTGGCGAGTGTAGCACTGATGATTTCCTACCTGTTTGCACGCAGCCTGAGACGAAATAAAAGTGCAGCCCGCACTGTCGCCATCGAGACCTCAATTCAAAATGGCGGCACTGCAATTCTGATTACCGGCAGCATATTACACAACCCGGCCATGACCATTGCCCCCGTCATGTACGGCATTCTTATGCTGATCCCGGTATCAATTTTTGCATATATATGTCAAACATATCGCCCCACTCTAAACACATGAAACATCGCTTATCGCAAACCTTCGGCCACAAAACCGTCGCCAGTAATCAGCGAGAAAAACTCATTCGCAACGTATTTCAACGCGTTGCTCCTCGCTACGACCTGATGAATGATTTGATGAGCATGGGCATACATCGTCTGTGGAAGTGGCAATTCAGCCGTGAAATCAAAAAGCTTTCGGGAGAAGTATTCATCGATCTGGCCGGGGGTACCGGTGATATAGCCAAAGCGCTTTATGCCTACAACCTGTTTAGCCTGATAGTCGACCCGTCGCTGGCCATGATGCAGGTAGCTCAACAACGTCTTGGGCAGCACTGCTCATATCTTTGTGCTAGCGCTGAAAACCTGCCCTTACCCGATAATTACGCCGACCTGCTGACTATATCCTTTGGCATTAGAAACACCACCGACATCCATCAATCTTTAAGCGAGATCTACCGGGTATTAAAACCGGGTGGACATTTTTTCTGCCTTGAGTTCAGCACACCCGCCGCCTGGTTAAAACCATTCTATGATTCCTGGTCGGCTATGGTAATTCCAAGACTCGGACAACTGATCGCCGGACATGCGGACGCCTATCATTACCTGATTGAATCGATACGGGAGTTTCCCGCTCAACAGGAATTGGCTCGACTCATTGAAAACAGTGGACTACAGGACGCTAGCTATAGCAATCTTTCCTTTGGCATCGCCTGTATACACAGAGCAACAAAACCGATTCAATCTGACGCTTGAGCAATGCTCTGATAAATTTGACTTTTGAGGGCATCAAACTTTGACCCCTTAAAAATTCCGAAAATAGTAGTAGGTGAGCGACTAGCGCATTCGGTCTAACTTTTTAACCAGACCGCTAAACGATTGAAATAAAAGAGGAAAAATGGTGGGCCGTGGGCGATTCGAACGCCCGACCAATTGATTAAAAGTCAACTGCTCTACCGGCTGAGCTAACGGCCCATCGCGAAGGGGGGAATCATACTGATTCCCGCTTATATTTCAAGTCATTTAAAAAAGAAATTTCCGCAAACTCTGATTTATTTTCTATCCCCATAAATATGGGTTGATGTGGGCAAAATCTTAGGCTCTCGACTTCTGAAACATTAAAGCGCCTCTAGCTTACGCATAGATGCGGGCAACAAGCGCAGCTCAACCAGCCCAGTAAGCACTGCTGCAAACAAACTGGCATCCTCGTACAGCATTTTGTAATACTGCGTTTTCATGGTCAGAGCGCTTGCAAACAGAATAGCCAACATGGTCAGGATTGAGCCTACTGCAAGAGTCGAGATACCGCTAATCGCCTGCCCTATAGTGCATCCAAGTGCCAATGTACCACCCAGGCCCATCAAAATTGCTCCGATCAAATGGGTGAAAAAATCAGCCTTACTGGCAAACCATTCAATACGAAAACTGCGCGATATCAGCGACCAGAATAGCGACCCGAAGATGACACCAGCAACTGCAAACAGCCCAAAAGTCAGATGCATGGATTTAAAACCCGAGACAATATAGCCGTAGGATTGAGCGATGGGATTAATAAAAGTAAACGATTGAGTGGAAAGTGGGCGACCTGTAGAAGGTTTGCCTTCATCTGAATTTGCCAGCATATCCCATTCTTCATAATATCCAGTAAGGTTATAAGCTTCACCATCTGCTGCAATTTGAATATTGGCACTGATATACCAGGCACCCAGAACTGCCAGACCAACAACCAGTCCACTTAAGATATTATCGGAAGTTTGACGAAATTCTGCACTGCGAAAAATGTATACCAGCAGAATGGTACAAATCAGCAATCCGGCGATGAGTCTTATCTGCAGGGCATTATCAGCATTAATCAATGATCCCAGGTCAGAGCTACTCTCCAGTGCGATAGCCGCCGGACTGACCCAGCTATAAAACAATTCACTATAGAGTGTTTTATCAGAGCCGGGAAAGGGATTGTTCATGTAAAAGGCAACCAGTCCTATGACCAGAAAAACCAGTATCGACTTTAGATTACCGCCACCGATACGAATCAGTGTTTTGTTGCCACAACCACTGCCCAGAGTCATGCCAACACCAAACATCAGGCCACCGAGTATATTTTCCAGCCAGATAATTTGATCATCGCGATATGGAGGGAAGCTTCCATCCACTGACATTAATCCGGCAGATTCCAGAACGACAACGCCTGCTAGTGCCACAGCGATTGCCAACAGCCAGGAACGGAAACGGCTATAGTCACCCATATTGACCATATCGGAGACTGCACCCATGGTACAAAAATTGGTTTTATTGACGACAGCACCCATGATAAATGCGAGCACAAACGCTGAACACAGCAAAAACCACTGTGCTTGATTGAAAGACTCAAATGACATATCCACCCCAGAGTTTTATTATCGATGACCAATGCATCGATTAGATTGTTATCTCTCGACGGGATATGGGACTTTATTATTCCTCTTTTTGAAGCAATACGGCTATCTGCTCAAAACCATTGTCACGCACGTAATCGAGCGCTGTTTTATTTTGGTCATCGATAATCGTTGTATCAGCCTGATGCTGCAACAGTATTCTTACCGTTTCAATATAGCCAAGTCTGGCTGCCCATAGCAGCGCCGTCCAGCCATGTGAGCGCTCCACTCGATTGACTTCCGCCCCATGCAGAATCAATAGTTCGACAATGTCTGAAAAATTATTAGAGGCGGCTAACATCATGGCGGAGTATCCGCCTTTATCAACCAGGTCAACTTCAGCCCCTTTTTCCAGCAGTTTCACTACTGCTTCTAACTGTCCGTTAAGCGCCGCTTTCATGAGCGGCGTCCACTGGCAATGGTTGCGCATATTGACTAACTGATTTCCCTTCAGAAAATCATCCATCAGGGATAAATCCCCCTTTTCCGCTGCATCCAGTAATGAGGGGGGCGGAGCTTCAAGCTCATCGGGCTTGCAGGCTGCAAGCATAAGTAGCAACAAAAGGGTTGCTAGATATTTCATCAGTTGCTGGGAATCGCCCAATACACAGAACCAGTATCTAACGACCTTCTCTCGACATGCGTTCTAGTCTTTTTCCTGCCAGTCGAGCTGCCGTAGTCTTTGGATCGCGTCTTGTTAACCGCTCAAGAATTTGACGTGCCTCAGCAAAACGACCCAGCTCATAATAGGTATACCCCAGTTTAAGCATGGCATCGGGCACCTTGTTGCTGGAAGGGTATTTTTTCAATACCGCAGTGAATTCAATCACTGCCTGCTCAAACTGCCGGGTCACATAATTCGACTCCCCCAACCAGTATTGCGAATTCCCTGCGTAACTACTCTCGGGGTATTGATCAATAAAATCCTTGAATGCGGTATTGGCCATTTTGTAGCGCCCTTCTTTCAGCATATCGAATGCTTTTTGATAAGCCGCCCTCTCATCGCTAACCGGTGTTGTATTTCTGTTAGTGCCACCCTGGATGGTGGCGGGCCTGGGCAGCGAAGGGGTATTTGACACAGCGGTCGATGGCTGCAATACAGGAGCCGCAGCCATAGGCGCGCCTGGTGCGGCTACTGTCGTATTTGCAGCAGGTTCAGTGGTAGTTACAGGAGCTATCGGCGCTGCAGGTGCAGGCGTTCGACTCGAAGTCATTTCCAGCTCCCGTAAGCGACGGTCTATATCCAGATACAGATCACGCTGACGCTTCTTAATACCAGCCAGATCATGATCCTGCTGTTCAAGCATTCCTCTCAACTGGCTAGCTTCTTCCGACAGTTCATCCATACGTTGAAATAGCTCCAGCATGGCACGATTATCCAGAAGTTTACGATACCCCTGCATATCCTTTTGCATCTGGTTCACACCCTGTTGCAGCTTGGTCAGTTCATCGGTTAGTTGCTGATTATTTTTTGACGCCGCAAAAGAAGATGAAGCACTCATCAGCAGTACACACAGCGACAGTTTTGAAATTACTTTTAACATTTTCATGAAGTTGCCCTTTTTACCCTATGACCGTGGCGAATGACATTACTTAACTTCATACACCAGTTCAACACGACGATTTTTAGACCATGCTGAATCATCATGTCCCAGTACAGCTGGTTGCTCTTCACCGTAACTAATGGTATCTAGCTGGTCGCTGGAAGCGCCCTGGAATAACAGGATTCTACGAACTGACTGAGCACGGCGATCTCCCAGTGCGATATTGTATTCGCGTGATCCGCGTTCATCAGCATGGCCTTCCAGGCGCACTGAAACATTACCTTTGCTGGCAATAAAATTGCCGTGCGCTTCCAGTGTCGCCAGCGAATCATCACTCACCTTGGCACTGTCGTAATCAAAATAGATAACGCGCGTGTAAAGAGGCGAATCAGGTTCATCAAGCATTTGTTGAACCGTCAGTGTATCGTCTGCAATCATACTTGTCTGCGTATCAGGGCCATCTAACGCTGTTCCGTCACCCGTGCCCTGCTCGCTTGTCACTCCAGAATCGGCCTGATTTTCGATAGCCTGATCCTTAGAGGCACACCCCACCATCAGCAAACTACTCAGTAAACACGTCATCAATAATTTGTTCATTTCTGAATCCTCTTGTAACAATTAGTGGTTTATCGAATCGAACGCTTTCGATTCTTGAAAGGCCCCCAGACCGGTTCGCGAATATCGCCAGCCTGATCTGAAAGCTTATGTTTACTCTTTCCATCCAGTGACACCATATACAGCACTCCCGTATTACCCTGAGTGGATGCATAGAGCACCATGCGTCCATTGGGAGAAAATGAAGGCGACTCATCCAGATTATTATTTGTCAGTATGTTCAGGTAACCATTTTCACGATCCAGCTGAGCGATTTGATATCTATTGCCCTCACCGTACACCATCACCAGGTTCTTCCCATCTTGCGATATATCTGCCGCTGAGTTGTAACCACCTTCAAAACTAACCCGCTTTGGTCGGCCACCATTGACAGAAACCTCATACAGCTGTGGAGAACCACTACGATCTGAGGTAAAGATAATACTCTGTCCATCGGGGTTCCATACGGGCTCGGTATCAATCGCACGATGCGTGGTCAGACGCTTCAGCTTTTTGCTCGCCACATCTATGGTATAGATATCAGGACTTTTATCCTTGGAAAGCACTATAGCAAGTTGCTTACCATCGGGTGACCATGAAGGTGCCCCATTAATACCTTTAAACCCAGTAATCTTACTACGTTTTGCAGTCGCCAGATGCTGGATAAAAATTTCCGGACGATTGTTTTCAAAAGACACATAAGCCAGCGATTGCCCATCGGGTGACCAGGCGGGCGACATCAGTGGCTCATCAGACTCCAGCACCGTTTGCGGATTAAATCCATCGGTATCTGCAACCTGTAACACATATTTACGCGCCTTGCCCTGGCGTGCGCTGATATAGGCGATACGGGTATTAAACGCCCCCGGGATACCGGTAATTTTTTCGTAGATTAAATCACTGATTTCATGTGCGGTGCTACGCAGATTGCGTAATTTTACTGGAAAGGTATAGCCAACCATTTGCTTCTGTTTCAGAACATCAAGCAGCTGAAACTGTACATCCAGTTTTCCAGGCTGTTTACTCAGAATGCGCCCTACAACAAGATACTCCTGATTTAACTGTCGCCAGTTAGCGTAATTCACATCCTTGCTATAATGCGGTCTGGTGACATACTGGGTACTGTTTAATACCTTAAATACACCACTGCGATTTAGATCTTCTGTAACAATTTGAGCGATGTCTGTTTTTAACTTTACGGGCAGACCAGCGGTATCAAACTCAACTACAGCCATGGGAATTGCACCTTCGACACCCTCTGTTATTTCTATGCTGATTACTGCATATAACGGATTTGTGAAACAAAACAGTAGGACAAGTAGACAGGCTTTTGCAAAATGTATAGTCATAAATATTCTTAAGGTTTAAATTTAATTGCAATTTCACGATCGAATAGTGACGGATCATCTGGTGATGGGAGGGGATCAGATTTAAGCACTGCAGCCTCTACCGATAATCGATACTCTCGAGTACCCGGACAGTTACCAAAAGTCACATCTAAGACGACCCCACCTGGCCCCTGAAGCACAATCACTTCACACTTTGGCATACTGCCAGCATTCAGAGGCTTCCTCCAGTTTCGTGTGATTTTCTGTGTTATCAAAGCTTCATATTTATTCCTGGCGCTATCCAACGCCCGTTGCCTTTCTTCGGCAGCCAGACGCGCTTTAAGTTCCGCTTCTTTTTGTCGTTGTTCTGCTTCCGCTTTTAATCGCGCCTGGCGTTCAGCCTCTTTACGCGCTTCTTCCTGCTTTCGTTTTAACTCTTCGGCCTTGCGCTTTTTTTCTGCTTCAGCTTTTTTCCGAGCTTCTTCCGCCTGACGTTTTTTCTCTGCTTCAGCTTTTTTCTGAGCTTCTTCCGCCTGACGTTTTTTCTCTGCTTCGGCTTTTTTCTGCTGCTCAGCTTTTAATTTCTTTGCCGCTTCGGCTTTTGCTTTTCGGGCCTGTTCTGCCTTACGTTGTATTTCAGCTTCGGCTTGTTTCTTTTGCTCCAGTGCTTGTTTTTTTTGTTCGGCTTTTTTTGCAGCAATCTCTTTGACGCGCTTTTCAGCGGCTGCTTTTTTACGCTGCTGCTCCTGCTTCTTTAACTGCTCCTGTTGTTTTATTTTTTCTGCCCGTTGTTCGAGCTTTTTCTGATCGATAACTTCAGCTTTAATGGTTTTATCTACTAAAGAAGGAGGGCTGACTACAGACAGCCTTGGTGTACCACTAAACTCAAGTAGTGTTAACGCAATGATCGAGCCATGCAGCAACAACGAGAACAGAAACGCTCTCGGATATTGCCGTATTAAGTCAATCACCGTTTATCATCTCCCGGCTCGGTGACCAGTCCTACCGAATCTATACCTGCCTGCTGTAACTGCACCAGTACATTGACTATATTTTGATAAATCACGTTCTTGTCGCCACGCACCATCACGGGGCGCTTGCTTTCTTTCTTCAGCGCCTTTTTAACCTGATCAACCAGTTCAGCATTATCCAGCGGGGAATCCTGGTTAGAGGATATATTCAGGTAAACCAGCCCTTTTTCATCAACGCTGATAATCACTGGCTCAGGGCTATTTACATCCAGAGCCTTAGCTGGGGCCTGCGGCAAATCAACATCCACACCTTGTTTTAATAGCGGTGCGGTGACCATAAATATGATCAGCAGTACCAGCATCACGTCGATGTAAGGTACTACGTTGATATCAGCCATCACCCGCCGTTTACGACTACTAGATGCCATATCGATTAATGACTTCTGGACTGAACCTGACGCTGCAGGATTCCGGTAAATTCTTCGACAAAATTCTCGTAACGGCCTACCATTTGATCAACCTGTGTCGCGAAGTTATTGTAAGCGATAACCGCTGGTATGGCGGCTAGCAAGCCCATGGCGGTTGCGATAAGTGCCTCAGAAATACCAGGGGCAACCATTGCCAGCGTTGCCTGCTGCACTCCGGCCAGTGAACGGAAAGAGTCCATAATCCCCCAGACGGTCCCAAACAAACCAACGTAAGGACTAACCGATCCGACGGTTGCGAGATAGGACAGATTGTTTTCCATCACTTCAACTTCACGCGACATAGAGACTTTCATCAGACGATGTGCAGCGGTAATCACTTCTGAGGTTTGCATCTCGGATTTACGTGCTCGAGCGAATTCACGGAAGCCATTTTCGAATATCGCCTCCATACCGTTGCGTTTTTCCTGACGTGTGGATAATTGACCAAACAGATCACTCAGGTTAATGCCTGACCAGAAACGGCCTTCAAAGGTTTTAGCTTCACTACGGCTATGTTTTAGAAGACCCCATTTTACGTAAATCACCGCCCAGGAAAACACCGACGCTATGAGCAGGATTAGCATGACAAACTGCACCGGCAAACTGGCATTTGCTATCAGGTGAACGAATGATATTTCATTCATGGTTACTAAGTTTCCTCATTATCTGTTCAGGTATGGAGACTGGTACAAATTGATCTGCAGCAATGCAGCCGACTTTTACTTCGGCCTGATTGATCAGAACTTTCTGCTCGCCTCTTTGACTGTAAATCGCCTGATCAAATATCAGGCTGACCTTTTTTAATCGTTTGATATTAGTTTCTACCAGTAGCAACTCATTGAAACGTGCCGCCTGTTTAAAATCTACGCTAATATGACGCACAACAAAAACCATATTCTGCCGTAACAAATCATCCTGCTCAAAACCCAGTTCGCGCAAAAATTCAGTGCGTGCGCGTTCATAGAAATTCAGGTAATTGGAATGATAAACCACGCCACCGGCATCGGTATCTTCAAAATATACTCGACATTCTAGGGTCTGACCAATTGACACTAAAATAATTCTCCACTGCCCTGAGTTTTCTTCACATCGAAGCCAAAATGCCTGTAAGCATGCGAGGTCACCAATCGTCCGCGTGGGGTACGCATCATGAAACCCTGCTGGATGAGAAATGGCTCAATGACATCTTCTATAGTGCCACGCTCTTCACCTATGGCAGCAGCGAGGTTCTCTACTCCCACCGGGCCACCTTCAAATTTTTCAATCATCGCCAGGATTAATCTCCTATCCATGTGGTCCAGCCCGCATTGATCGACCTTCAACATATTCAGGGCTTCGGTAGCAACTTTTTTATCAATGACGCCATTGGCTCTGACTTCAGCATAGTCGCGAGCACGGCGTAATAATCGATTGGCAATACGCGGGGTGCCTCGTGAGCGGCTGGCGATTTCTCTGGCACCTTCAGCCTCTAGCTGAATCTCCAGCAAGCCGGAAGAGCGAGTCACAATACTGGCCAGATCATCTGCATTATAAAATTCCAGTCGTTGCACAATGCCAAAACGGTCTCGCAATGGTGAGGTTAATAATCCGGCACGAGTAGTTGCCCCAACCAGTGTAAAAGGAGGTAGATCCAGTTTAATTGAACGAGCAGCCGGCCCTTCGCCTATCATAATATCCAGTTGATAATCTTCCATCGCAGGATACAGTATTTCTTCGACTACTGGACTTAAGCGATGAATTTCATCAATGAACAGTACATCATTGGGTTCCATGTTCGTGAGTAACGCAGCCAGATCACCCGCTTTTTCCAGCACAGGGCCTGAGGTTTGTCGCAGATTCACCTGCATTTCATTGGCAATAATATGTGACAGGGTGGTTTTGCCTAGCCCTGGCGGTCCGAAGATCAGCACATGATCCAGTGCTTCCTGTCGTTTACGTGCAGCTGAGATAAAGATATCCATCTGCTCGCTGACCTGAGGTTGCCCGACATAATCAGCCAGCATGCGTGGACGCAGCGCGCGCTCATGCGCAGACTCATCCTGTTCCAGTGATGCATCGATCAAACGTTTGTCATTCATCAGGAAGTCACCGCATTCTGTAACGCCTGTTTTATGAGTGCTCCGGCGCTATTTTCATCTGCTTTAAGCGCTGCCGCTTTCACCATCTTTAGTGCATCGATCGGTTTATACCCGAGCGCCTGTAACGCCTCTACGGCTTCATTCATCGGCGCTGCCTGTGAACCAGTCGTAGCTGGTATAACAACTCCGCTGGCGGATATGCTATCAACACTATCTACCTTATCGCGCATCTCGATAATCAATCGTTCGGCGGTTTTTTTACCTACACCCGGCAATCGGGTAAGAGTAGCTATATCACCGGATTGTACGCATAAGGCGAAATCCTGATCTGAAATACCTGACAGAATAGTGAGTGCCATTTTGGGGCCGACCCCATTTACCTTGATCAACTGGCGAAACAGTTTGCGCTCCTGTTCGCTGTAAAAACCTACCAGTGTGTGCTGATCATCTTTGATGATCAGATGCGTCCAGATACAGACTGGCTCGCCCTGATTCGGCAATTGATAGAAGGTGGTCATCGACACGTCAACTTCGTAACCTACCCCCTGACAGTCGATTAAAATTTGAGGTGCTCGTTTAATCGCGAGGGTGCCATTTAATCGACCTATCATCGACGAGTTCTCCGGTGGCGTGAAAAGGCTTTTGCAGGAATGCCTGTTTTGTCCTGCATCGTCTGATGCTGTGCATGACAGATAGCAATGGCCAGGGCGTCAGCTTCATCTGCCTGTAGTTCCTGTCGTAACGAGAGTAATCGGCTCACCATATGCTGCACCTGTTGTTTTAGTGCACTGCCCTTTCCCACAATAGCGAGCTTGATTTCGCGTGGGGCGTATTCAAAAACTTCAACACCGGCATGATACCCGGCACAAATAGCGGCACCACGCGCCTGCCCCAGCTTTAGCGCCGAGTCGGCGTTTTTATGCATGAATACATTTTCTATACCCATTTGCTCTGGTTTATGCTGTTCGATAATCTCGCTTAATTGCTGAAAGATATTTCCCAGTTTTTGCGGGAAGCTATCTCCTTTAACCTTGATATGTCCACTATCCAGATACTCAATTTTATTTGGAAGGTTACGGATTACCCCATAGCCAGTGATGCGCGAACCTGGATCTATGCCGAGTATAATCATGATTTATAACTTGAATTACAGCAAAGCATCAATGCTTTTTCTAGTGATGCTAAATGCTGGCTCATTTGATACCACCTGACATCTGGTATTTTCTCACTTTAAAAATTGCAAATATGTTAGCATTTTTTAAAGTCCTGCTGTTGGCCAATTACGCAAAAAACAGCAGGGCGATCATAGCTACTAAAGCCTATGTTACCAGCCGGGAGGAAGTTTCTTCTCGATGGTGATATGCTTGCCTTCGATGGATATGTAGCCACCGGTTTTTAACTCTTTAAGGATACGGTGTACCATCTCTCGAGTTGCCCCTACTCTTAATGCAATATCCTGCTGGGTCAGTTTTTCAGTCACCATTTTATCGCCAACCTTTTCTGAATGTTTATGTAGAACCCTGACCACCCGATTGTAGACATCTTCCAGCGCCAGACTACTGACTTCTTCTGTTAGATCCCTAATCAAACTGATCAGGCGATCAATAATGCGTATACTTATGCTAGGCTTGGTGAGTAGAGTATCCATAAATACCTGTCGCGATATCACTGCAAGGACTGATTTTTCAGTAGTGATAATACTTGCCTGGCGTCGGATTCCACCCAGTGGCGCTAATTCTCCAAATGAATCACATTCACCTAGCGAATTAATGATTATTTCCTTACCTTTTTCATTCTGCAGAAAAACATCGACCTTACCGCTAACAATGACGTAAAGTGAATCGGTTTCATCACCCTGAGTGACTACTACCGTATTCTTTGGATATTCTCTTGTAATGACCTGAGAGGCTATTTGCTCAAGGTCAACTTGACTCAATCCCTCAAAGAACGAGTTATTCCTAAATGTTTCAATTATTTCATTCATCTTCAAATATACCTTTTATTGTAAAACGAACTTCCGAAGTTCACATTTTTTACCTGTTTGTTTTAACGCTAGATCAGACCGGATACTCTTCGAGCAACAAAGAAGTCCCTTTCATTTCTTCTGGCTTAGCGATGCCCATTAATTGCAGTAGCGTTGGTGCTATAGCTGATAAATTCTCGCCTGTAGTTAATCGCCATGGCACCTCATCGATTACCAGGCACGGTACCGGATAAACCGTATGCTGAGTATGCGGCTCTCCGGTTACCGGGTCGACCATTTCATCGCAGTTACCATGATCGGCAGTTAAAATTACTGCATAGCCCTCCTCTACCGCCACATCAAGTACTCTACCTACTTCTTTATCCAGAGTTTCTACTGCTTTAATAACTGCATCTCGCACTGCAGTATGCCCAACCATATCTCCGTTAGCAAAGTTCACTACCAGAAAACTATAATCATGCGATTTCAGAGCTACAATCATCTCGTCCGCCACCTGTTCAGCGCTCATCTCCGGCATTAAGTCATAGGTAGACACATCTGGAGACGGTATCATTTTACGGTCTTCTCCAGGAAATCGATGCTCTCGACCACCATTAAAGAAAAATGTCACATGTGCATATTTCTCAGTTTCTGCGCAATGAAGCTGTTTGAAGCCCGACTGACTGATAATACTACCCAGAGTAACCTTAGGCCTTTCTGGTGGATAAGCTATTGGGGTAAGAAACTCAGGATCATACTGAGTCATACAGGTAACAGTGATAGGCTCAAAGTCACCACGATCAAAACAGGTAAATTCTCCATGACTAAGGGCTGCAGTGAGCTGTCGTGAGCGATCATTACGGAAATTAAAAAAGATTAGTTCATCCCCTTTTTCTACCGGGATAAAATCGGGTAATACTGTTGGTTTAATAAATTCGTCGGTCTCTCCAGCTTCATAAGCATCGTGCAAGGCAAGTGTAATATTTTTTGCCCTGTGACCTTCTCCATGAACCATTGTCCTCCAGCTCAAATCAGTCCTGGCCCAACGACGATCACGATCCATTGCATAATAGCGTCCATGTAGTGTACCTATCACACCGCCATATTCTGATAGCGCCAGTTCCAGTTCAGGCAGATAATTCATGGCAGATTTTGGTGGTGCATCGCGTCCATCGGTGATCATATGTACCTGAGGTAACACACTATGGCGTGAACAGAGCTTAATCAAAGCCAGCAAATGATTGAGATGGCTATGCACTCCACCATCAGAAACCAGACCTATCAAATGCAGGGGGCGATTCGATTTCCTGGCATGTTCAATCGCCGAGAGAAATGCTGGATTAGAATAAAAGCTTTCATCAGCGATGGCATCATCAATTCGAACCAGATCCTGCTTTACAATGGTGCCGCAACCAATTGTCATATGACCTACTTCAGAATTACCCATTTGACCAATGGGTAAACCCACCCCCTTTCCGGATGCTTCAAGCGCAGTATGTGGGTGAGAGGAAAAATAGCGATCTAAATTCGGCGTATTAGCTTCGATTACCGCATTATTAACCTTGCTTGGATTCAAACCAAACCCATCCATGATAATTAAAACAGATGGTCTGCGCGGGACAGATCTCGCTTCTGGCATTTATGAAACTCTTATATATATTCAGCTAAAACAGATTTCATTATACACCAATCATCTGATACTGTGAGCAAGCATATTTGTAGCATTTTTTACACTTAATTTTCGTGCACATGGGTAAAATAAGCTTGCGCCAAAGTCACGACTCCTGTTTACCTGGCTACAGTTCTAAATTAATGAACGCTGAATCGAAGTTTAGACAAAAGCATCAAATTGTCGACCAACTCGAGATTCTCCACTCAAGCTGGATTGCTTAATAACATCCACACGAGCCTGTTGAATAAGGGAGGTAGCCCGGGCAGCAACCACGCGATCCTGAGCCGAGGGGTTTACTGGCGCTAATGCGGCCCTTAATACAATCTGAGCTTTTGTTAAAGTAGCTTGAGGATCACCCGGAACTTCACTGGTATCAATACTAACCTCACCAGACACCGCGTAGTTGCGTCCATCTGAACCTCTTTCATACTGAAATTTTGCACCCGAGGTTACGTATCTTCCGCCGACAGTGAGATGAGCTAGCTCATGCGCTCGTACTGCTCTGTCTATGGTTTTTAACTGTTGCAACTGCCGTTGCTGGTTTAACTTGTTTTCTAAATCCTGCGATCTGGAAGATTCAGGGGCTTTACTGAGAGGATTATTGGTGGGCTGTTCAGATTTTGACCGAGTAGTACTATAAGGCCTGAGCGAAGTTAAATGACTGGAAGCATTTACCTGCATACCCCTCCTCTTTCGCCATGGTCATGCCTGGATATCTAACAAAGTGCCAACTCGTTCTCCAGCTGCCTGTAAAGAGCGCGCATTCAATTGCAGACTATTCACAATTTCAGTCTGTTCAGTGGTTGCTCTATCCTGAGTCTGGATGTCTCGTGCACGAGTAGATTCTGTATTTGCTACAGCACTGACATTTTGTTCGGGATTCTGGCGTAGTGCCCTGACTCCCTGATATGCAGCAGTTAAGGAATTCGCAATTTCCATTACCATGCTCGTAACTATTGTTCGTATTATAATTCTAGCAAAATCGGGGGCCTAACCGCAAAATCCAACTGAGAATGCTCCTCAAAAAGACTATTTAACAGATAAACGGTATAAAGTTTTCAGAATTCAGCCGGTATTGACATGAGTTTTTGCTTTGAAAGTTTAAGATTTAATACACTTGATCCGAATCCGTGACCTGAGTACTGGAGCTGGAAGCCTTAAATTGCTGGTATTCGAGGCGGAGATCAGAGAGGTTTTGTGGCAAGAAATAAAGCAGTCGAGTTTTATAGGCAGCCCAGTCCTGATACATCAGAATTTTCACCCCATCGGATAACCACTGATGACGATTATCCGAGTAAAACCTACCCCTGACCGTCTCTGGTTTACCATATTTTATGGTCAGTTTCTGGATCATTTGCGGATGATGCAAGCCCTCTAATTGATACTCCACAAAGGCGAGTCGGTTATCTTTTTTAAAATAACCAAGATAGAGTCTTGAAGAGCCCTGTAGTAATGAGCCACTGCCATATTCGTCAAAAAAATCGTCTCTACCGGCTTCCTTAATCAGTTTGGCGCCACTATTCCTTACCGCAGTGCGCATTTCATCTCTGGTTGCCTGCTGCAAGTCGATCCCAAACAGCATGGTAGCCGCATACACAGGATTAAAAATCATGAAGAGCGAAAATATAATGAGCCGATACATTTCAGTATTGCCTTAACAGGATAATCTGGTTATCGGCAATTAAACGGAATCTTGAATCCGCGATTAATTCCCCCGCTTATCAGGGACCATAATCCTCGGGCGTAGGCGGTACAGGCTTATCCTTTTTCGGGTCATCCTCATCAACAGCGGAATCCTTCTCTACATCAGCCGACACTTCTTCTGCATCATCAGATGGCACAGAATCCTCATCGTCTTCATCTTCGGCATCCATACGATCCAGCTCAGCATCCATTTCATCTTCGGTCAATGGTTCATACTCATTATGCCCGCTATCCAGACCGGCTTCGGCGGGATCATCAACAACCTCATAATCATCATCAAAAGCCGATTCACTCGCATACGCAGCCTCCTGCTCAGCTTCCTCAGCAGCCATAGCCGCATCCTCTTCTTCCTGCTTTTTTAGTCGATCAGCAAAAATATAGGCCGAGGTTAAAACGCCTGCCTCAAACAGCAACCACATGGGGAATGCTAGTAACACCTGAGAAATCACGTCAGGCGGGGTTAATAGCATACCAATAATAAAAGCCGCTACTATTACGTAAGGACGCTTTTCCGCCAGTTTTTTGGGCGTAGTCATACCAACAGCCACCAGCAAAATAGTAGCGATGGGCACTTCGAAAGCCAGGCCAAAACCTAAAAACAGCGATAACACAAAATCAAGGTAGCGCCCAATATCAGTAGATATACTGACAATTTCCGGTCCCACCGAGGTGAAAAAACCAAACACCAAAGGGAATACCACGTAATAAGCGAACAGCATTCCGCAGTAAAACAAAACAATACTGGATGCCAGTAGCGGACCAGCCAGCTTCTTTTCGTGCTTATACAATCCCGGCGCGATAAAGCCCCAGATCTGATACAGAATAAAGGGCATAGCCAGAAAAACCGATAACATCAGTACTAGTTTAAAAGGGGTAAGAAAAGGAGATGCCACATCAATGGCAATCATTTTAGAGCCTTCTGGCATATGCTGGGTCAAAGGTTCAGCCAGATAGGTATAAATATCGTTGGCCCAGTAAAACAGGCAGAGAAAAACAAATAATACCGATAGGACTATACGCAACAGGCGGTCACGCAACTCAACCAGATGAGACATAAAGCTCATCGAATTTGATTCTTCGACTGGTTCCTGATCGGCTTCTTGCATTACGACTGGCTTATTTTATTTTCTGGGGAGGGGGTGGGCGGAGTTGAATCAACTTCAACCTCAGCTTTTACTTCGTCTGCTACCTGCTCCACATCCCGCTTGATGGAGTCAAGATCCGCATCATGACGGGTTTCATTCACGACATCCTTAAGAGATTGCAGTTCATCCTGTTGCTGTTTGAGCATGCGCTGTAACTCATCGGTGCGAAACTCACGCTCTACATCGGTTCGAACGTTGGATACAAAACGACGCAGGCGTGCAACATAGGTCCCAGCCTTACGCGCGACAGTGGGCAAACGCTCAGGCCCAATCACTAACAGTGCCACGATGCCAACGATAAGCATCTCGGCAAAACTGAAATCAAACATATAGAGTTAAACTTTGTCTTTATCTTCGCTGACTTTACCTTCGATAACATTACTGTCATCTGCGGGAGTCTTTTCTTCTTCTTTCACTGCTTTTTTAAAGCTGCGAATGGCACCGCCCAGGTCATTACCGACATTACGTAACTTTTTGGTTCCAAATAATAAAACCACAATCGCCAGAATTAATAATAAAGACCAAATACTTATTCCACCAAAACCCATACATCACCTCATTAGAAAGTTATCTGGACGCTTTTTCTTCCAGCCCGGAAAGACCAAAACGTCGTTCAAGTTCTTTTAACACCTGATCTGCTGATAATCCACTATGTGCCAACAAAACCAGGCAATGAAACCATAAATCAGCCATTTCATAAATAATCTGCCCATTGTCATCGCCTTTCGCAGCAATAATGGTTTCAGCAGACTCTTCGCCGATTTTCTTTAGAATACTATCCAGACCTTTTTTATACAGGCTAGCCACATAAGACGAACCCGGGTCTGCCTGTTTGCGCTCTTCGAGCACCTGCATCAGTTGTGCGAGTATATCATCACTCATTTATAAATCTCTGCCGGATCTTTAATTACATTTTCATCCGCTACCCATTCGCCATTACTCAGGACTCGAAAAAAACAACGTTTACGCCCGGTATGGCAGGCTATGCCACCCATCTGATCAACCTGCAACAGAACCACATCAGCATCACAGTCTATACGTAATTCCCGAAGTTTTTGCACATGCCCCGATTCTTCGCCCTTAAACCACAGTTTCTGACGTGAGCGCGACCAGTAAACAGCCTGTTGTTTCTCTATCGTTAGCGCTAAAGACTGACGATTCATCCAGGCCATCATTAACACTTCACCAGAATCAGCATCCTGAGCAATAGCGGGCACCAGGCCATCGCTGTCCCATTTGATCTGATCCAGTACCTCAGTCATTAATCTCTAACCTCTATTCCACAGCTTTTCATGAACTGCTTCACTTCGCTGATACGATATTCGCCAAAATGAAAGATACTGGCTGCCAGCACCGCATCTGCCTTGCCTTCAAGTACGCCATCAGCCATGTGCTGTAACGTCCCTACACCACCGGAAGCGATAACTGGTATCTTTACGGTTTCTGACACCTGGCGGTTTAACTCATTATCAAACCCCTGTTTGGTTCCATCGCGATCCATACTGGTGAGCAGGATTTCACCGGCACCGTATTCATCCATTTTCGCGACCCATTCCAGTGCATCTATACCAGTTGGTTTACGTCCTCCGTGGGTAAAGATTTCCCAACGATTCGGTTCGCCTGCCTGACTGACTTTTTTAGCGTCTACTGCAACCACTATGCATTGTGATCCAAACCGGTCAGACGCCTGCTTTACAAAATCAGGATTGAACACCGCTGCGGTATTGATACCGACCTTGTCGGCACCTGCGTTAAGCATTCTGCGCACATCGCTGATTTCGCGAATACCACCGCCTACCGTCAAGGGAATGAAAACCTCACTGGCGACAGCTTCCACCACATGCACCATGGTTTCACGATCATCTGAACTGGCGGTAATATCCAGAAATGTTATCTCGTCTGCACCTTCCAGATTGTAACGACGTGCATTTTCAACCGGATCACCGGCATCTCGAATTTCGACAAACTTAACGCCTTTTACGACGCGACCATTGTCGACATCTAGACAAGGGATGATACGTTTAGCGAGTGACATATTTAATGTCCATCAATATAGCTTTGGGCTTCGGCCAGATTAACGGTACGTTCATATAGCGCTCGTCCAATAATCACACCTTCAATACCCGAGCTTTTCACTTCATTCAAGCGCTTGATGTCATCCAGATTGGTGACTCCGCCAGAGGCAATCACTGGAATCGAAATCGCTTCAGCCAGTTGCTGGGTGGCTTCTACATTAACCCCCTGCATCATGCCGTCACGACTGATATCAGTGTACACAATACTGGCCACACCCTGGTCTTCAAATCTCTTCGCCAGATCAAGCGCTGAATGCCCGGATGACTCGGCCCAGCCATGGACAGCAACCATGCCATTTTTGGCATCGATACCAACGATTACATGACCAGGAAATTCGGCGCATAACTCGGTGACAAACTCAGGTTTTTTTACTGCCTGAGTACCGATAATGACATAATCCACTCCAGCTGCCAGATAGGCTTCCACCGTATCTACAGTTCGGATTCCACCGCCAATTTGAATGGGCAAATCCGGATATGCTGTTGAAATGCTTTCTATCACATCAGCATTTACTGGCTGGCCTTCAAATGCGCCATCAAGGTCGACCAAATGTAATCGCTTGGCGCCTTGCATCACCCACTTACTGGCCATAGAGACTGGATCATCCGAAAATACGGTGCTGTCTTCCATATTGCCCTGACGCAGGCGAACGCATTGCCCCTGCTTTAAATCGATTGCCGGTATCAAAATCATGCCTGACCATCCCATTCAACAAAATTGGTTAATAACTGTAAACCTGCATCAGCACTTTTTTCCGGATGGCACTGCAGGGCAAAAACATTATCTTTGGCCACAGCACAGGTAAATGTTCTGCCATAATGGCAATTCCCCACTTCCAGGTCAGGACTTTCCGTTTCTAGATAATAGCTGTGTACGAAATAAAAACGGCTATGATCAGCGATTTTATTCCATAAAGGATGTGCACGGGTCTGATTAACTTCATTCCAGCCCATATGCGGCACCTTTAAACGCTCACCGTTGGCTTCGGTTAAATGATCCCCAAAATAGCGCACTTCGCCGGGATAAAAACCCATCAGGTTTGTTCCCTGATTTTCCTCGCTGGCATGCACCAGCACCTGCATGCCCATACAGATGCCCAGAAAAGGCTTGTTGCGGGCAGCTTCAAGAATTGTTTCGCGTAAAGCACATTCATCGATTGCATGCATACAATCTCGCGCGGCCCCCTGTCCAGGAAACACCACTTTATCGGCTTTAGCCAGTTCTACTTGCGATGAGGTCAAAATCACCTTTTGATTCTTGCTGACCACATGCTCTAATGCTTTGGTAACCGAGCGTAGATTGCCCATACCATAATCAATAACTGCGATGGTTTGCATAGACTTATAAACTGCCCTTAGTGGAAGGAATTATACCCGCCATTCGATCATCCGCCGTCATCGCAACACGAATCGCGCGACCAAATGCCTTGAAAATAGTCTCGGCGATATGATGTGCGTTTTTACCCTGCAGGTTATCAATATGCAGGGTTGCCAGAGCATGATTGACAAAGCCCTGGAAAAACTCATGAATCAGGTCCACATCGAATGAGCCTATGGTGGCACGCGGATATTCAACCCGGTACTCAATACCTGGGCGGCCTGAGAAATCGATTACCACTCGTGATAGAGCTTCATCCAGCGGCACATAAGCAAAACCATAGCGTTGCAAACCTTTTTTATCACCCAGTGCTTTAGCAAAGGCCTGCCCCAGGGTAATCCCTATATCCTCTGCTGTGTGGTGATCATCAATATGTAAATCGCCTTTAGCGGTTATTTCAATATCCACCAGGCCGTGGCGCGCTATCTGGTCCAGCATATGTTCCAGAAAAGGAATACCGGTATCCAGTTTCGACTGGCCTGTTCCATCCAGATTCACGCTTACTGTGATCTGGGTTTCCAGAGTATTTCGCGTAATGGTTGCAGTGCGTTGCGGCATAGATCAATACATCAATAAAATTGGTTGCTGATAATAATCTGAGCGCAGCTAAAAATACAGCCTTTAGCAGTATTTATAATTTATCCAGCCACTCGGCCACTCCTTCAAGCAGCGCTGCTGCCCAAGCTAGTAAAAAATAATGATTAGCCAGAGGAATCTTTATACTGTGTCATACTGCCTGGCAACAACAGCATTATTATTTTATTCACCTGCCTAACTCCCGCTGAATCATCTTTTTTATTGTTTTAAGGCTCCTCTGATGTGTATGTTATGTCTCTGTACATTGATTGCGCATCAGCCTGTGAGTCAGAGATACAACATAATTCCTCAGGGGTGCCTTAATATAAATGTAACCGGTCCATCATTTTGCAGGTATACCTGCATGTCCGCGCCAAATTCTCCATAGGCAACCTTTAACTGTAAACCAGCAGACAGAAGTTTCAACTCACTGAACAGGTTGCAGCCTGTTTGAGGATCTGCCGCTGAGGTAAAACTGGGCCGTCGCCCGCGCTCAGTATCTGCGGCCAGGGTGAATTGTGGGACCAGTAATAATTCACCCTGAATATCATGCAAAGACAGATTCATCTTATCTTCCGTATCGGCAAACACTCGATAATGAAGTATACGCTCCAGCATTCGAGCAAGCTTTTTACTATCATCGAGTGGTTCGAAACCAACAAATGCCAACAGGCCTTGCCTGATACTACCAATTACGTTTTGATTAACCTCTACTCGGGCAGACTTCACCCTTTGAATTAATACGATCATGAAACTATTTCAGCCATTGCATTGGTACTTTGTATCAAAGCCTGTGCAATACCTTTCTCGGATGCTGAGTGCCCGGCATCCGGTATAATTTTCAGCTGGCTTTTCGGCCACCGTTTATTCAAGGCAAATGCCTGATCTATGGGACAAATGGCATCGTAGCGCCCCTGCACAATAAAGCCGGGGATATGTTTAATCTTATCCATATTTTCCAGTAACTGGTTTTCCTTGATAAACCCTTTATTAATAAAGTAATGACATTCTATACGCGCAATACTGAGTGCGGTATGTGGGTCTGAAAAATAATCCAGCACCTTGCTACTTGGCCTCAGAGTTGCTGTGCTACCTTCCCATATCGACCACGCCTTGGCGGCAGCCATGCGCTCCAGCTCATTATCACTGGTTAAACGCCGATGATAAGCTGCAATCATATCCTGCCTTTCATATTTAGGTATAGGTTGTAAAAAAGCCTGCCATGCTTCGGGGAACAGCCTTGAGGCACCCAGCTGATAAAACCAGTCAATATCCTGTTGCCTGCATAAAAATATTCCTCGTAACACCAGCCCAAGCACTTTATCTGGATGCGCCTGTGCGTAGGCTAAAGCCAGCGTCGCCCCCCAGGAACCACCGAATAATATCCATCTATCGATACCCAACTCCAGGCGCAGTTTTTCCATATCTTCAATCAAGTTCTGGGTAGTATTGTGCTGTAAGCTGGCATGTGGTCGAGATTTTCCACAGCCACGCTGATCAAACAGAATAATGCGGTATTTTTCTGGGTCAAAGAATCGTCGATGCACAGGTTCACAACTACCTCCGGGACCGCCATGCAGGAAAACTACTGGAATGCCAGCCATATTCCCGCATTGCTCCACATACAACTCATGTACGCTGGAAACCTGGAGATAAAAATGACTATCTGGCTGGATCGAGGGGAAAAGCATGCTTTATATTCCTTGTAGGATTTACCCTACACAATCTATCTGTAACCGCTGACACGAATGAAGGTTATTAACACTATGTACAATCAATCAAGCATGACATCATACCACCACGTTCTAAGGATAGAGCCTAAAGGATTTAACCAAAGTAGCAGGACAGCTCGATAAGGAAGGCACTATCTCAAGGATGTTTAATTAAGTCAATCACAGGGCCAGGATGGCCATAAAGCCTCAGTCAGGGATTAGATTGAGGCTTTTTTTTGCCCGTAATAACCCCTATCATCTCGGGCAACTCATTTAGCGATAATCCAATGCCCAACCGTCCCCCCAAAAAGCTGCTACATCCTGTAGGAAAAGCGATAGCTGATTTCAATATGATTCGAAGTGGTGATCGTATTTTGCTCGGACTTTCCGGCGGCAAAGATTCGTTATCCCTACTACATATCCTGATGCACTTTCAACGCCACGCCCCAATCGATTTCGAGATAGGTGCCGTTACTATCAATCCACAAAGCGAAGACTTCGACCCCTCACCTTTAATTGCTTACCTGAAATCACTGAATGTGGATTATCACTTTGTGAGTGAGCCAATAGTGGAGCTGGCGGAAAAACACATGAAGAAAGACTCATTTTGCGCCTTCTGCTCAAGAATGCGCCGAGGCCTGATGTATAAAACAGCACGAGCCAATAACTATAATGTCATAGCACTAGGCCAGCATCTTGACGACCTGTCAGAAAGCTTTCTGTTGTCTGCATTACATGGAGGTCGTTTGAAAACGATGAAAGCTCATTATATAAACGATGATGCTGACCTTCGTATCATTCGCCCAATGGTGTATGTCAGGGAACGCCAGCTCAGGGCATTTGCCACTAACGCAGAACTGCCTGTTATTGAAGACAACTGCCCTGCATGTTTTGCCAAACCTACTCAGCGTCAACATATGAAAGAATTACTGGCTGCTCAGGAATCCGCCTTTCCAAACACCTTTAAGACCTTGCTATCAACCATTAAGCCATTAATGAGAGAAGGCTTACCCGAATAGACATCTTATTTCCTCCAGAAGGCGGGAGTAAACAGCACGAGCAGGGTAAAGATTTCCAGGCGCCCCAGCAACATGGCAAGGCATAGCAGCCACTTGGCAAAATCATTGATGGATGCGAAGTTTTGCCCAACCTCATCCAGCCCTGGTCCCAGATTATTCAGACAGGCCGCTACTGCAGAGAAAGCAGTATCCTGATTCAGTCCAGACGCCATCAGCAGCAATATCATCAGGGCAGATATAGCAAAATAAGCCGCAAAGAACCCCCAGACGGCTTCAATGACATTATCCGGCACCGGTTTGCGACCTATTTTTACTGCAAACTGGGCTGAGGGATGGACTAGTCGCTGAAGTTCACGTGCGCCCTGTTTGACCAGCAACAGGATTCGTATCACCTTAATGCCACCACCCGTCGAACCGGCACAGCCCCCCATATAGCTCACATACAATAATAAAACCGGCAGGAAGCCCGGCCAGCTGTAATATTCCTGTGTCGTAAATCCAGTAGTAGTACCAATCGATACCACCTGAAATAGCCCTTCGATCATACTGTCCAGCGGGGAGTCAAAGGTCTTTGTAATCAATAAATATGGAATAGTAACCAGGCTGACCACCAGTAAAACCATGATATAGGTTCTAAACTCGGCATCTTTTAGATAAGGAGTCAATCTGCGTTGGCGTACCGAGCTAAAATGCAGCGCAAAGTTCACACCTGAAAGCAGCATAAAAACAATGGCGATGAGTTCAATACCTCTATTATTGAAATACCCCATGCTAGCATCGTGAGTAGAGAACCCACCGATAGCCACGGTAGAAAATGCATGCGAAATCGCATCGAAAGTATTCATGCCTGCAAGCCAGTAGGCAATACCACAGGTAACGGTGAGGGTCAGGTAGATATACCACAGTGCTTTTGCTGTTTCGGTGATGCGAGGTGTTAATTTTGTATCCTTCACTGGCCCAGGGGTTTCAGCACGGTATAGCTGCATGCCACCAATACCCAGCATAGGCAGTACTGCAACCGCCAGTACGATAATACCCATACCCCCCATCCATTGAAGCTGCTGACGATAAAAAAGAATAGCGTGTGGCAGGTCATCGATGCCTACAATAACCGTTGCACCGGTTGTTGTCAGGCCTGAGATAGCTTCAAACACTGAATCGGTAATCGAAATATCATGCATACCAGATAGATACAGAGGTAGACCACCTGCGCTTCCCAGCACAAACCAGAACATGACAACCACCATAAATCCATCGCGCAGGCGTAACTCTTTTTTATGCTTAATCAGTGGCAAAAATAACATCAGCCCACCAACCAGTATGATCAGGAACGATTCTAGAAAAGGGATAGCGCTACCTTCCTGATAGATCAAATCGACCAGAACCGGTGGTAGCATGTTGGCACTAAAAACAACTAATAGCAGACCTAGAATTCTGATAATGACTAGATATTGCATGCTTCAGATATAGGTTATTGCGACCTGGAACAGTTTTTCCACATCGACAATGTCCCGTTTATCGGTCAGAAAAAGGATGACATGATCTTCAGATTCTACAATCGTATCGTGATGGGCAATCATTACCTCTTCTCCACGTACTATCGCACCAATAGAGGTTCCCCTGGGTAGTTTCAGGTCGACAATACGTCTTCCTACTACCTTGGATGATTTTTCATCACCATGTGCGATTGCCTCAATTGCTTCGGCAGAGCCTCGGCGCAGAGCGTGCACGGCAACGACATCGCCTCTACGTATATGTGCCAGCATTGCACCAATCGTTACCTGATGGGGTGACAGGGCAATGTCGATCATGCCGCTTTCTACCAGGTCTACATAAGCGGGCCGGTTGATCAGAGACATCACTTTTCTGGCACCCAGACGCTTTGCCAGCATGGCAGATAAAATATTGGCTTCGTCATCATTTGTTAGCGCACAGAACACATCCATAGACTCGATATTTTCTTCTAGCAAAAGATCTGGATTAGCCGCGTCACCATATAAAACAATACTTGAGTTCAGATCACCAGCTAGCTGGTTTGCTTTCTGCTTGTCTCTTTCAATAATCTTAACCTGATAATGCTTTTCCAGGCTTAAAGCCAGCTGACTGCCGATATTACCACCACCAGCCAGCATCACACGCTTTACAGGCTTTTCAAGTTTACGCATTTCGGCGATCACTAGAGGAATATGCTTTCTGGCGGCCAGGAAAAACACTTCATCATCAGCTTCAATAACCCTGTCTGCTGTCGGTGCGATAGATTTACCATTTCTGAATATGGCTGCAACCCGTACATCTACACCGGGAATATGTTTGCGTATCGTTTGTAACTCTTGCCCAATCAATGGGCCTCCGTAATACGCTTTTACCGCTACCAGTTGCACCTTACCGTCAGCGAAATCAAGTACCTGCAACGCACTTGGATGCTCGATAAGGTGATGGATATATTCAGTAACCAGGTTTTCTGGACTAATGCTGACATCTACGGGAATTGCATCGGGACTGAAAAGCTGCTGATGCTGCATGTACTCCTGTGAACGGATACGCGCAATCTTTGTTGGGGTGCGGAACAGGGTGGAAGCGATCTGACAGGCCACCATATTGATTTCATCGCTATTGGTTAATGCGATCAACATATCGGCATCATCCGCACCTGCACGCTTTAGCACACTGGGATAGGAGCCATTACCACAAATGGTGCGCAAGTCGAGTCTATCCTGTAGTTCAGATAGTATGCCCTGCTCCACATCAATGACGGTGATTTCGTTGCTATCTTCTTTTGCCAGCTCAGTGGCTACTGAAGATCCGACCTGACCAGCACCGAGAATAATAATATTCATCGTTATTAACTACTTATTTTTCATTTTATTAGGTTGAACAGAAATGGGTATACCACAGGCAGTATATATCCAATCGTTCCTGCAATTGATTATTTTCTATTATGCAGACCCAGGGCCTTAAGTTTTCGGTATAGATTGGTGCGTTCCAGGCCTATTTTTCGGGCCAGATCTGAAACATTATTGTGGCAGATCTCTAATTGCTGCCTGAGATATTCACGTTCAAAAAATTCTCGTGCTTCGCGCATATCCAGATTTAAATCAATATGCAAATTTAGCTGGTTGTCACTCACACTGGAGGCACTGGATTGAACATTCATCAGCAGTGCCTGTATCTCATCCAGCTCTATGTTATCCGCATCGCTATTGGATAATAACTGTTTTATTAAAGACTTCAGTTCAGCCAATCCACCGTTCCAACGGTGGTTACGAATCATATTCTGCGCAGCCACCCCAAAATGTCGATAGGGTAAGCCTTCTAGCTCCGCATACCAGTTGACATAATATTCAAGCAATTCAGGAATATCCTCGATACGTTCATCCAGCTCAGGAATATAAACAGCATTACGCCAGTATTCAGCCAGCTCAGGGATAATCTCAGATTTTTCGCGCAACTGCTCATAACTATACTGACTCGAAACGACCAGACGTCCATTGGAGGGTGACGTAGCAAGGCGCTGCAATAGCGATAGTAGGACTTGCTGAGCATGCCGATTTAGATCACTGACTTCATGGATGAATATATTCCCGGTCAAACCATTTTTATAGAATTCATCATCCGCCTGGAACGATTGAACCGGATAGACCGGTTGACGCAAATGAAAAAGATAATCAACCCAGATACTGACTCCTGACCCCATCAGGCCCGTGATAAATACCGCTTGATTATGCAGCGCCAGCTCCTGCATGGTCAGGCGTAACTGCTGCATTTTATGGCTATTACCTACCGGTTGTTCGCGCCTTAAAGCTTTTACGGTAGAAGAACCCTGCTGGCTCTGTAAGGCAGATTTTACCGTACGCAACAGTTTCGCCATAGAGAGCGGCTTCTCGACAAAATCAAAAGCACCATAGCGCGTTGCTTCAACCGCAGTTTCCACCGTACCATGACCTGACATCATCACGACTGGCCCAGTCAATTCTTTCTTCTCGTTCCACAGCTTAAGTAAGCTAACACCATCCATTTCGGGCATCCATATATCCAGCAAAACCAGGTCAGGGTTAAACACAGGCTTTCGATCTATCGCCCGTTGGGCATGCTCAGCCACTTCCACCTCATAACCTTCATCCTCCAGGATGTCTTTTAACAATTCCCTGATATCAGGTTCATCATCTACTACCAGAATTTTACTTTGTATCGACATATTGTTAGCCATTTACATTAACTTACCATCTCTGCCGGTAAGCGTAGAATAACCTCAGCGCCAGCCTGTTTACTATTTTGCGCCAACACCATACCGCCGTGCTCTTCGACAATTTTTTTGACTATAGCCAGACCCAGCCCGCTACCACTGGTTTTAGTTGTGACATAGGGCTCGAACAGGGTATCCAGTATCTCTTCATCAACGCCTTCTCCACTATCCAGCACCGAAAACTCCACATATTCGCAGCCATATTCCTGCATGCAGCGTGTTTGCAGCTTGATCCAGCCTTTTTTACCTACTGCTTCCAGTGCATTCTTCACCAGATTGTGGATCAGCTGCCGCACCCTTACCGTATCTGCATAAATTTGCGGGATGGCATCATCAAGCTCCAACTGGATATCAACCTTTCGATGGGTGTCGCGATACAGCTCAAGAACCTCCTTCAGAATCTGGTTTAGATCGATTTGTTCGGGATTTTTATCCGCGGTACTCGCATAATCGGTGAAGGTATTTACCATAGATTTCATCGCTTCAACCTGCTGCACAATGGTATGGGTGTAGCGATCCAGCATCTGCTGACGCTCTTCATCCACCTGCCCCGCCAGCTTTCGCTGAAGACGCTCTGCTGATAGCTGAATGGGTGTCAATGGGTTCTTGATTTCATGAGCCAGACGTCTGGCCATTTCACTCCAGGCAGAGTTTTTCTGGGCCTGTATCAGCTCGGTTAAATCATCAATTACAACAACCTGCTCACCCATTTCGTTGACGCGCTGTTCCAGCTGGGTACCCTGCAGGCGCAAAATTTTTCGCCCGCTCTTACCATACACGATGATCTCTTCTTTCCAGTCCTGCTGCAGTTTTATGTTGCGTTTTACCACCTCAAAAAAAGGTTTTAACTGTGGGTATTTGATCAAAATCTGAGTAATAGTCTGATCAGAAAAGCAGCCTGATTCCAGGCCAAATATAGCTTCAACCCCTCGATTTCCCCGCTTGATAAGCCCCACTTCATTGATCGTCAATACACCCGAGTTGATATGTTCCAGCACCGATTGCAGATAATTTTTCTGTAACGCTTCCATCAACTGACTCTGATCAGCTATCGCACGTGCACGAGAAAGTTTGCGCGTCATAGTATTGAAAGAACGCGTCAGAAAACTAAGCTCGTCGTCGCCGGAAACCTGTAACTGTTTTTCATAGTCTCCCGCAGCTACCGCCTGCGTACCCTCAACCAGATTATTGATAGGCGAAACCAGCCGACGTGCGGAGAGAAATGCGACGTAAATCGCCGATAGCACGCTTAACAACCAGACCAGAGACAGCGCCAGAGTAAAACTGGTTTTCAATGGGTCGCGCAAAACAGCCAACTCCCGATAACGTTCGTAGGCCTGCTGCACACCCTGCGTTAACTCATTCACCTGATCGGTCACCGGAAACAGGGCCTGCAAGGTTTTATCCTGCTCGGTTGCCAGTAAGCCGCGTACTGGTACCACCACCCGTATCTGTATACCACTACCTTCATTATCTTCCAGCTTCAGGTAATGATCATTCTGCCCCAGGTTACCAAAAGCCGTTTTTGCTAAGGTTTCAGGTAGCTCAGAAGAGTTTTCACTACTCGATACCAGAATTTCACCATTCCGCCCGACCATGGTTAATTCGCTGGCATTTTGCTGATTTCGCGCATCGTTGAGATAGATAACTCTCAGCTCTTCTGGAATAGTTGGAATTTCATTCGCTATCTGCTGGGTTTTCTTCAACGCTTCGCGTTTACGTAAATCGATAGCACTACGCCCAAGCTGAAGAGAATCTTCCAGTGCCTGCTCAACCCCAACGTCAAACCAGCTGTCGATACTTCGATGCAGGAAAGTGAGGGAAAAATAATAAACGATACTGACGGGAATAATGGTGAGCATGACAAAAGCGCCTATCATACGTGTAGTTAACCTTGAACCTACCGCTTTAAGACGGTACTGCACAATCAGTTTATAGACGTTGTATACGATCAGCCCAATCAGGGTAATCAAACCCAGAGCATTAAAAAATACCAATAGATTGTAATATTTGCCGAAAGAAGCCGAGTTGGATGTAGCGTCACTGATTGAATATAGAGATACAAACAATAGAATGAGTAAAGCCATGAACGGCATGTAATTCTTCAACATGCGATTCATTGAGTGATCTCCAATTCATACCACTCACTGCTCAAATCCCAGTTATTTTCCCACAACGAGGAAGATTTTAAAGGTACCGGTAGCGCTGACTGATCCACTCCAATACGCAGTCGTGCCAAGTATGATTCATCCTCCTTAAGATTGCTTTTATCCAGCATTGGAAGGTCAAGAATCACGGCTAATTGCTGTACAGCTTCGTTTATTGAAGAAAAATATTGTCGCCTGCCTGAATTCACATCAAACACCGAAACAGCATCAAGTAATGGATGATTATTTATCTGATATTGCTGTTTGATATTTACAATCTGCTCATTAAACCAGAAGCTTTTATGACGATAAAACTCTATTTCAATCACTAGTGGTAAATTAAAACCCTGATCTATTGCAGTGGTTATATAAACCGGTAAATGAATATCAAAAACAGCATTTAAAAAAACCACATCACCTTTTAAATGCATATTGGCGGATTTCACTATAAACGGGTCAGCAGCCTGAGCCGCAACAGAACAAGGCTGTACTAAAAGCACCAGGCTAACGACCCAGGCCAGTATTAGCCTTTTCAACAACATCTAAATATCAGCCTCTTTTCTCAAGTAACGCATAATAAAATCCATCCATATCATTAAATCCGGGTAAAATCTGACGCCCATATAGACGTTGAATGCCCCATTGTACAGAGTTTAAAGGTAGTTCAACACAGCCAACTTTTTGATCACAAAAATCTGCAATCTGTAATTCATTCTCGGCTTGAAATATCGAACAGGTACTATAAAGCATACGCCCTCCTTTTTTCAGCAAGGGCCATAGCGCATCTAACAACTTCTTCTGCTGCCTGACCAGTTGCGGTATATCTTCAGGTTTACGCAGAATACGAATATCCGGATGACGCCGGATAATACCGCTGGCAGAACAGGGTGCATCGAGCAGAATACGATCAAATTGAATGCCATCAAACCAGCTTTCTGGTACAGCAGCATCAGCATGGATTAGTTTCGCTGCAAGATTGGCACGCTGGATATTCTGATCAACTCGTCGTAAACGCTGTTCATCTTTATCCAGAGCAAACACTTCTAGCCCATCAGCAGATTGCAATATATGTAGCGTCTTGCCGCCCGGCGCAGCACAGGCATCCAGTACTCGCATTGCTGGTTGACAATCCAGTAAGGATGCTGCGACCTGGGCGGAGGAATCCTGCACACTAACCAGACCATCATCGAAACCGGGGATCTTGTCAACCGGCAAAGCCTGCTGAAGAATAATCGCAGTAGGTATCAATTCATGAGCAACAGCCTCCAGTTGCTGAGCTTGCAGCATTTGAAGGTATGCATCACGAGAAACCTGCCTGGTATCTACTCTAAGCACCATTGGAGGAGATTGATTAGCCGCTTGCATCAGAGTCGGTGAGTCAGAACCCCAGTCAGCCTTAAACTGATCTTGCATCCACTGCGGGTAGGCAAGTGCATGCTCATGAGCCCTTAGTTTTGCTCGATTTGACGGGTCTTCGGAGCTATGCGCACGCAGATAATTACGTAAAACCGCATTGACTAAACCCCTTGCCCATTTTTTTCTTTGATATTCAACCAGGTTGACTGTTTCATTGACTGCGGCATGATCATCGGTACGCATAAACCGAATTTGATACAACCCAAGTAACAGGATGATCTGGATATCGAAATCCTTGCCTTTTAAGGGTTTCTTTAACAGGGGCTTCAGTTCAGCTGAGAGCAAAAAGTAATATCGACAGAAGCCATAACACAGCTCACTGCATAGCCCCTGATCACGACTATAATCGAGATTGCTTAACTGTTTTTCTAACTGGGAACTGAGGGATTGCCCTTTCACCACTACCGACAGGCAAATCTTGAGCGCGAGCTGACGAGCATTTTGCTTTTTATTCTGTAAACTATTCTGCAAAACTTTGATCACTCAAATTTCGTGCATTCAATACCTGGTCCGCCATCTGCCTCTTTTTACCTGCAAACTGTAGCTCTTTGATTTGCAACACACCTTCACCACAGCTTACTTTTATACCCAGCCGGTCATGCTGGATCACCCTGCCAGGAATCTCTTCAGAGTTTTCATTACACGCTATTGCAGACCATATTTTGACTGGCTGGTTGTTGAAAGTGGTAAAACTCACTGGCCAGGGGTTAAATGCTCGAATCTGCCTTGCCAGTGCGAATGCAGATAACCTCCAGTCTATTGCAGCTTCCTGCTTAGTCAATTTGTCTGCATAGGTCGCCAATGCATCATCTTGTGTTTCAGCTTGAATAGATTGATTCTCTAGCGCGTCAAGATGTGCCTTAAGAAGCTTAGCGCCCATGACCATAAGTTGATCGTGTAGTTCTGCCGCAGTGCTTTGATCAGTGATAGTCAGCCTTGACTTCGCCAGCATAGCGCCAGTATCCAGTCCAACATCCATTTGCATCAATGTAATCCCGGTTTCACTATCACCAGCCAGTATTGCTCGCTGAATCGGTGCAGCGCCCCGCCAGCGCGGTAATAAAGAAGCATGGATATTGACGCAGCCGAGCCTGGGGGCATCTAGTACCTGTTGTGGCAATATCAACCCATATGCCGCAACAACCATCAAGTCAGCCTGATAATCGACCAATTTTTGAATGGCTTCCTGGTTACGTAATGAAACTGGTTGCTCTACAGTTAACCCGAAACCTTCGGCGCAAAGTTTGACTGGACTTGCCTGTAAGTTTCGACCGCGCCCTGCAGGCCTGTCTGGTTGAGTATATACAGCCACCACCTGATGGCTAGACAGCGCGAGCATCTCCAGCGCAGGAACTGCAAATTCCGGCGTACCGGCATATATTATCTTCATTGTCAGGTTATCCTGAATAAGAGGTTATTTCAGGAGGCTTCCTGTTTCTTTTGTTTTTCCAGCTTCTTACGTATGCGATCACGCTTAAGTGCAGAGATGTAATCGACGAAGAGCTTCCCCTCCAGATGATCAATTTCATGCTGAATACAGACAGCTTCCAGGCCATCTGCAGTTAATTCAAAAAACTTACCATCAGCATCCTGAGCACGAACAGATATTTTCTCAGCCCGTCTTACAGTTTCATAATAACCGGGTACCGACAGACAGCCCTCATCCATTTCCTCTTCCCCTTCAGACTTAAGGATTTCCGGGTTAATCAATACCTTAGGTTCATTCTTCCCTTCAGACACATCCATAACCAGAAGACGTTTATGAACATTGACCTGGGTAGAAGCTAATCCGATTCCGGGAGCTTCATACATGGTGTCAAACATGTCACTGATCAGTGTTTTCAAGTTACTATCAAATTTAGTAACCGCTTTAGCTTTAGTACGCAAGCGGGGATCTGGATAATGTAAAATATTTAATAATGCCATAATTTAAACTTCGAGAACATTTACAAGTTTTAGCTCCAAGTTTATGATTATAATAGAATCTTAACCATAAAAAAGGTTGTAGTTAGAGAGAATTCAACTACAATCGCCCAATATAAATTCACCACCTTAGGGGTTTCTATGTATAACCTTAACAAGCGACTGTTACTACATGGACTGTTCATTTTCGCCGGTTTAATACTGCTAAATGGCTGTTCCGCAACTAAAGAACCATACTCAGTAGTAGAGGAAACAGCGGTTGAACCAACTGAAATTACAGTTAAGGCCGACCTTACTCCACCTGCTCCTCGCGAAACAATCGTATACGAACCTGAACATCCACAAACGTATATTGTACAAAAAGGTGACACATTATGGGATATTTCATCTCACTTTTTACGCGACCCCTGGTACTGGCCAGAAATCTGGTATAAAAACCCGCAGGTGGATAACCCTCACCTGATATATCCCGGAGATGAACTGGCTATAGTTTATATTGGCGGTGAAAAGCGAATTCAGTTATCTCGCCGCGGGGATACAGGCCTGGCAGCCGGCGGGCTTAAAATTGTAAAACTCTCACCTCGCATACGCGCCCAGTCTATCGATGCAAGTATTCCTTCGATTCCTATGGAATCCATTCGACAGTTACTGGAAAAACCCTTGATCATTGATGAAGAAGATCTCGCAAAATCTGCCTATGTTCTCGACAGTCGAGATAATCACCTCGCCAACGCAATGAATGACACCTTGTATGTACGTAACCTTGATACTTCAGTAGGCAATGGCCGCTACCAGATTTTTCGCCCGCATAAACCGCTGGTAGATACCGTATCTGGAGAAGTGCTGGGATACGAAGCTCTGTATGTTGCTGAAGGCAAGCTTGAAAAAGGTGGAGACCCAGCTTCAGTCAGAGTAACTTCGTCAACTCTGGAAATTCTACGTGACGATCGCTTACTGCCTATCGACAATACCACATTGGAAAGAGACTTTTTCCCCCGCCCCCCCAAAGATCAGGTAGAAGGTCGCATTATTTCGTTGCTGGATGCAATCTCGCAGGTTGGTCTATATCAGACCGTAGTGGTTAACCTTGGGCTACGTGACAATATTTCAGTAGGTAACATTCTCGAAATTAAGAAACAGGGAAAAATCGTTATCGATCATAATGAAGAAGAGAAAAACTTCGCAGTGAAACTACCGGATGAGCGCAATGGGCTGGTAATGATAATCAGAACCTATGAGAAAATGAGCTTCGGGCTTATCATGCAGGCAGAATCACCCATCCATTTAAACGACCTGGTGAAAACACCTTAGGATAGAATCCAGAACATGGCCAGGGATAACCTGGCCTATTGCCTGGCACTTAACCTGTGCCCAGGCATTGGGCCTGCCAATTTTCGCCGACTTACCTTAGATAGCAGTCTCACCATTAACGAGCTGTTTCACCTTTCAAGTAGTCAACTTTCCGAATTAAACCTTAAACAGCCTCAAATCGAATATATGGCCAACCCTGACTGGGCCAGCATAGATCTCACTCTGGAGTGGCTTGCCGAGGACTCATCTCATCATATCGTTTCCATAATCGATCCCGCATACCCTGAACTATTAAAAGACATTAGTGACGCTCCTCCTATCCTGTATGGCATTGGCAATATTGAGCTTTTGCAATCTCCTCAGATTGCCATAGTAGGCAGTCGCAATTGCACTCCCGGAGGAGCTGAAACTGCTAAAGACTTTTCGAGGTATTTAAGCAATGCTGGTCTGACCATTACCAGCGGAATGGCTCTTGGCATTGACCAGCATGCTCATCAGGCTGCACTGGATAACGGTGGCCACACTATCGCAGTTATCGGCACAGGGATAGATAGAATCTACCCCTCGAAAAACAAACTCCTGGCTTATGAGATTGCTGAAAAAGGCTTAATTGTTTCAGAATTCACATTAGGCACTCCGCCCGTTAACAGTAACTTCCCCAAAAGAAACCGCATAATCAGTGGGCTTAGCCTGGCAACTCTGGTGGTAGAAGCCACTCGCAAAAGCGGCTCTCTCATTACTGCACGCCATGGAATTGAACAGGGACGAGAGGTATTCGCTATCCCGGGCTCTATTCACAACCCACAAAGCAAAGGATGTCATCATTTGATACGTCAGGGTGCAAAACTGGTTGACCAGGCCTCCGATATTATCGATGATATAGGGAGCCTGTTGGGTTTTATCGCCGAACAAACTGAAACTCATACAGATTCTCAAACTAATTCATTTCTCGATAGCGAGTATCAGGCACTACTGGATGCTATGGGTTATGATCCAGTATCAATAGACATTTTGGTAAATCGCAGTGGCTTGACCATTGAGCAGCTTTCCTCCATGCTGTTAATACTAGAGTTAAACGATCAAATTAAAACCGCACCCGGTGGACTTTTTGTCAGGTGCTAGACAGGGGTATACATGAAAGAAGGTGTTATAGACGTACTGATGTACATTTTTTCCAGCTATGCAGATAGTGATGACACCCTCCCAGAAGACCGTGAAAGCATTGATGCCGATTTACGTGAAGCGGGTTTTGAATCCAACGAAATAGATAAAGCTTTTGACTGGCTAGATGGCCTGGCGCTGGCTGGTGATATCCCCAGCATTAAGCAATCTTCAAATGCCAGCCGTATATATTCGTCCTCAGAAAAGTTGCGCATGGATACGAAGATTCAGGGTTTTCTCTATTTTCTGGAACAATCAGGTGTACTAACCCCTGAGCTCAGAGAATTAGTCATCAATCGAATCATGGCATTGGACGGTATCGCTCCAGTAGATATGGAAGAGTTTAAATGGGTAGTCATGATGGTATTGTTCAATAATGCTATTGATCAGGACGAAAACACTCTGATGCATTACGAAGATATCGTATTTGCCGATCAGCCAGCAATTTTTCACTAAATAAAAAACAATCCAGCCTATGAGTAGCAACCTCGTTATAGTTGAGTCGCCTGCTAAAGCCAAAACTATTGAAAAATATCTAGGTAAGGACTTTAAAGTTCTTGCCTCCTATGGCCATGTACGCGATTTGATCCCCAAAGAAGGGGCCGTAGAGACCGACAACAACTTTAAAATGAATTACGAAGTCGTAGAGCGGAACGAAAAGCATCTAAAAAATATCGCGAAGGAATTAAAGATTGCCGATACACTTTACCTGGCAACGGATCCGGATCGCGAGGGAGAAGCCATATCCTGGCACCTGTATCAATTACTGCAAGACCGTAATTTGATGAAAAATAAAAATGCTTACAGAGTAGTATTTTATGAAATTACCAAGCAGGCCGTCACCGAAGCAGTAGCCAACCCACATGAAATCACTATGGATCTTGTCAATGCCCAGCAGGCCAGGCGTGCTCTGGACTATCTGGTAGGCTTCAATCTGTCACCTTTGTTATGGCGTAAAATTCGACGTGGCTTATCTGCTGGCCGAGTACAAAGTCCGGCACTCAGAATGATTGTAGAACGAGAACTGGAAATTGAAGCATTTAATCCAGAAGAATACTGGAGCATTGAATCTGATAATGTGTTCGAGAAACAGAATTTTATCGCTCGACTCACCCAGTATCAGGGAGAGAAAGTAAAACAGTTCAGCATCACTAATGCGGAGCAGGCTGAACAGGCTCATGCTATTTTAAACCAGGCTGCCAACGGAACTTTAATCGTTTCCAACGTTGAAAAGAAACAGCGCAAACGCCATCCAGCAGCACCATTTACTACCTCAACCCTGCAACAGGAGGCTTCTCGAAAACTGGGATTTGGTGCACAGCGCACCATGCGTACCGCCCAGCGCCTGTACGAAGGTATAGATATAGGATCAGGTCAAACAGGTTTGATTTCCTACATGCGTACTGACTCTGTATCTCTGTCTAGCGAGGCAGTGGAAGATATCCGTACCCTCGTCGCCAAAAAATATGGAACCGAACTGCTGCCTGAAAAGCCACGAGAGTTTAAGACTAAATCCAAGAATGCACAGGAAGCTCACGAAGCGATTCGTCCAACCAGTGCAATGAATACACCAGAGCAAATCAAGTCCTTCCTCAGTCAGGATGAATACAGGCTGTATGAGTTGATCTGGAAGCGTAGTATTGCCTGCCAGATGATTCACGCCACTATGGATACTGTAGCGGTAGACCTGGCCGCCGACAGTAAAAACACATTCCGTGCTAATGGCTCTACCATCAGAAATCCGGGCTTTATGCTGGTATATACCGAAAGCCAGGATGACGACAAGAAAGACGAACAGAAAGAAAACATCCTGCCTCCTCTACAAAAGGGGGATCAGGTAACCCTGAAGGAAATACGTCTGGAACAGCATTTCACCGAACCGCCACCGCGTTTTAGTGAAGCCAGTCTGGTAAAAACCCTGGAAGAATACGGTATAGGTAGACCTTCAACCTATGCATCGATAATTACCACCCTGCTCGACCGCGATTATGTCGAACTTGAAAGCAAGCGATTCCATCCTACCGATGTGGGTCGCGTGGTAAATAAATTTCTTACCCAACACTTTACACGCTATGTAGATTACGACTTTACCGCAAAGCTTGAAGATACTCTGGATGAGATATCACGTGGAGAAAGCGAATGGCTGCCATTAATGCAGAACTTCTGGACATCGTTTAAAGAACTTGTTGATGAAAAAATGGAGACTGTAAGCCGCGACGAAGCTCTACAGTCGCGTGAGCTGGGGACCGACCCTGATACAGGGAAGCCGGTTTCAGTTCGCATGGGTCGCTATGGCCCATTTGTTCAGATTGGTACGCGTGAGGACGAAGATAAACCCCGCTTTGCCGGTCTAAGTCCTGGGCAAAAAATGGATCGTATCACCATGGATGAAGCCATGCAGCTGTTCAAGCTGCCACGCGAACTGGGTGAAACCGAAGAAGGCGAACCCGTATCTACCAATATCGGCCGCTTTGGGCCCTATGTTAAATTTGGTAGCAAATACGCATCACTAAAAACCAAGGAAGGCGATGACCCTTATACGCTCACACTTGAGCGCGCGCTTGAACTTGTTCGTGAGAAAAAAGAATTTGAAGCCAATCGAGAAATAAAAACTTTTGAAGGCACTGAGATAAAAATTCTTCGAGGCAGGTATGGTCCTTACATCACCGACGGGATTAAGAATGCAAGAATCCCCAAAGATATCGAAGATCCTGAAACACTTGATCTTGCTACTTGTCAGGAATTGATCGAGAAGGCACCTTTACCCAAATCAAAACGTAAGAAAGCGGCGACCAAAAAGAAGGCTGCCGTCAAAAAAGCGGCTACTAAAAAGAAGGCTGCAGTTAAGAAAAAGGCAGCCCCTAAAAAGAAAGCCAGCAAGAAGAAAGCTGCCGTTAAAAAAGCAGTCAAAGCTACCGCTTGATGTGTCACCCTGGTTACTTAATAAATATGCTTTAAATATTAAAAAGGGTGCCGTGTTTGCCTACCCCACTGATACTATCTGGGGGTTAGGATGTCACCCTGAAAACCATCAGGCAGTCGAGCGAATTTTAAGCATTAAAAATCGACCCTTTGATAAGGGCATGATTTTATTATCAAACAACATTGACTACTGCCAGCATTTTATTGATCAGGAATATTTTCAACAGCATTATCAACAAATTTCCAGCCCTGAAAGTTCAGCTACAACCTGGTTGCTTCCAGCCAGTCCATTTTGCCCTGTATGGTTAACCGGCAATAACAGAACTGTTGCCGTTAGACTGACCGCTTTACCCCACATCCAGATCCTGTGCGACCGATTGGCTCTACCCCTTATTAGCACTAGTGCAAATATTTCAGGCCATAAGCCATCCACAAATGCGTTACAGATCCATAGACATTTTGCTAACAGTGTCGACTTTATCATCGGTGGAATCAGCAGTGGATCAGCACGCCCCAGTCGCATTATTGATAAACGATCTGGGGAAATAATTCGCCCCTAGCATGTTAAACTAGAGATCACTTTAACAGGACAGGATATACCTTCCATGACAGTCAACATTGATGCGGTACGCAATTACCTGAGTGGATTACAAAATACTATCTGCGCAGGGCTTGAGCAGGCCGATACCAGGCAACACTTTGAAATTGATAACTGGCAGCGAGAAAGCGGCGGCGGTGGAAGTACTCGCGTATTAAGCAATGGTGCCGTATTCGAACAGGCAGGAGTTAACTTTTCAGAGGTATATGGCGACAACCTGCCCGGTTCAGCAACGGCCCACCGACCAGAACTTGCCGGTCGAAATTTCCGTGCTATGGGGGTTTCTCTGGTTATTCACCCTCACAACCCATACATACCAACTTCACATGCTAATGTGCGATTCTTTGTTGCTGAGAAACCCGGTAGCCCGTCTGTCTGGTGGTTTGGTGGAGGTTTCGACCTCACCCCTTACTATGGTAACAAAGAGGACTGCCGGCACTGGCACCTTACTGCAAGGCAGGCTTGTGAGGGTTTTGGTGATGATACTTATGACAAATACAAGCAATGGTGCGATGAGTATTTTTTTCTCAAACATCGTAACGAACCGCGTGGTATCGGTGGCCTATTTTTTGATGACCTGAATACCCCTGACTTTGACAGCGCTTTTGCCTTTATGCAAAGCGTAGGCAATCATTATCTACCGGCCTATTTACCCATCGTTGAAAATAGAAAAGACACCCCATATACTCAGAGGGAAAAAGATTTTCAACTCTACCGCCGTGGGCGCTATGTGGAATTCAACCTGGTTTATGACCGTGGAACCTTATTTGGTTTGCAGTCTGGTGGACGTACAGAATCCATACTCATGTCATTGCCCCCAGTCGTTAACTGGAAATATAATTACCAGCCGCAACCCGGTTCCCCAGAAGCAGAGCTATATGAAACCTATCTAAAACCTAAAGACTGGATCAATGAATAAACCACCAAAGCTGGATTTCCCTGAGATCGAAATCACTTCTGAAAACAAGTGTGACCTTTGTACCAACTCAAAATGCTGCACCTATGTCACTCAGCAAATTGATACGCCTAAGTCCAAGTATGATTTTGAGATTTTGTTATGGCAGATATCGCATAAAAATGTGGCTGCTTATAAAGATGAGGACGGCTGGTTTATTATCTTCGAAACAGAATGTGTACACCTGGAAATGGATGGTCGCTGTGGGATCTACCTGGACCGTCCAACCATCTGTAGAAGTCACTCGAATGATTACTGCGAGTTTGACGCACCCGCAGAAGATGGTTTTGATCTATGGTTTCCGGACTACGATGCTCTGCTGTCTTATTGCAAAAAGCGCTTCAAGAAGTGGAGCACGGGAAACCCGCCTCCTGAATAACCAGCCAGCGTTAGCCTGCCTCTAACAGCTTGATTAAATCATCAGCCATAACCTTTGGGTCCTCTTCATGTGGTTCATAAAATTGAACCACTCCACGCTGATCGATAAAATAAATGACTGAGCTGTGATCAATGACATAGCCCATCGCAGAATTTTCTAGCGCCTTCTTTTCATAGATGACATTGTACTGGCGCGCTATTTTGTCGATATGTTCCTTATTATCTGCTGTAAGTCCGACATATCCGGGGTTAAAGCCCTTCACAAAGATGTCCAGGGCTCTGGGAGAATCTCGCTCGAAATCCAGCGAGACAAATATTCCCTGTACCTGAGCGGCCTGTTCCGGTGTTAGTAATTTTATGGCTTCTGTAAGTCCATACAGAGAGGTCGGACAGATATCAGGGCAGGACATATAGCCAAAATAGAGGGCAACCACCTTTCCTTTATAGTCACTTAGAGAAACCGGACCGTTTACTGATTGCAAGGTGAAATCGCCGCCTGCTCCGGGTATCAGGTCACTACCCTGACGAATCATGTATTGTTGAGCCAGTAATATGCCTGTAAAAAAACACACGGCAATTACCCAAAAATAAAGTGACTTCTGATTCTTCATATCAATTAATTATTAGTCTGAGCATGGCGCATCATTACCGCTTCATGATAGATCTGGCAACTGGAGCCGTTACCGACTTTTTACTACCATCTGAAAACTCAAGGATAACCTCGACTGTGCTATCAAGGTTCAGATCTCTATTCAGACCAATAAACATAACATGCATACCACCGGGTTTAAGCATAACCTTTCGCCCCGCTGGCAGGTCGATTTTATCAATCCTTCGCATACGCATAACTCCATTGTCATTCACATGGGTATGCAGTTCAACGATTTTAGCGGCATCCGTGCTTGCGCTTACTAATGCCGCATCACTACCATGATTAACAATTTGCATATACAAAATTGAGTTGAGCTGATCCTTTAACGCAGGCCGTGCATAGGCACCTTCAATCATAATATCATTCGACACATCAGCCATCACGTATTGACTAAAAATCAGGAGAGCAAGGAGGTAAAACTTTTTCATTCAAGTTCACTATTTTAAAAATGGAATGGATGTTACCTAAAAGGCCGTGAGCGCGGTAGCGACAATTTGACGCACCCCTGATGCCATCTTGATGACACTAGCTTAGGGCCTGTTAACACTAATCTATGCCAATATAGCCCTGATGTTTTTCGGATTCTCTTTAAGTAACCGCAACTGTCTCTTAAGACGGTCCAGCACCAGGGTTGAATGCTCACCCACTTTTACCTGAGTAACCGAGGCGGTCAGGTCTAACTGTATCCCCTGCCCCATATCAGCAGACTGAATATCCTTCTGGACAGCATTTACCAGGGTTAACGCTGTATCACCATCCGAGCCTGGCAATACCAGCATAAAACCACACTCATCCCAACGAGCAAGTATATCGAGACCGCTTAGATGCGAGTTGATAATTTGCGAAATAGAAAATATCACATTATCGTGCAACTGATTAGTTAACTGATTTTGCATTGGCTTGATATCTATATCCAGCAATATCAATGATAATGGCTCTGACTGATAACGACTGCGTTTAAGCTCATGTTGCATAAGCTCACACAGATAAGATTTTGTGAGCGCCCCCGTTAGCTCGTCTCGTGACTTATCAGTATACTCAGTCAAATCAACGATACGTTTACTCATCACTTCGGATAGATTGCGGTACAGCCGCATGGAAATGCGTGGATGGAAAAATCCCAGTTGACGAATGCCACTCCATTTCATTTCTAGCGCTCTCACCGTCTCCTGAGCGGTCACCCTCGACATGCGGTCACGCCTGGATAACTCCGCAACTTCGCCAAATAAATCCCCCGCTTTCAGATACCCCAGAGTGTGTATAGAACCATCGGAGTCACGATGCGTGGCCTTGGCAGAACCTTCCAGCAGTACAAAAAAGGTTTCCCCCTGAACGCCCTGCTCAACAATCACGTCTCCACTATTAAACTCACGTATTGATCCGGAAAGGATCGCACGCTTGATCTGAAAGCTTTTTAGCCCCTTAAAAATCGAACTTTTTTTCAGCACATCATCCTTTAGGTTTAGCGAGAGCATATCCCATACCGAAACTAGTCGAATAAACGATAGCAGTATAGGGGTCAGTACAAAGGTTGAAAACATGGCCAGCACCATCACCAGCGCGCTTAAGGCGCCAAAGTAAACCACCGGTTGAAAGCTCGATAACATCAGGGTTGAAAATCCAAGCGCAAGCGCAACTGAAGTGGTTCCGATTGGCGTTGCTTCATGCAGGATAGTTTTTTTGAGCGCCTTTTCGACGTCATCTGTGCCTCGTGTAAAAAAGTGATAACGACTGAGAAAATGGATGGTATCGTCTACGCAGATGCCCAGTGCAATCACTGCCACCATCGTGGTACCCGAATCCAGCGGAATATGGTAATACCCCATCACACCAAACAGCACTACCACAGGGAATACATTAGGTATCAACGCAATAAACCCGGCCCGAAAATCAATAAACAGTATGGAAACGAGCAGTAATATAACCACTAACATGAGTAGCAAAGATTGTATCTGTCCCCAGGCCATAGCATCTGCAGCCTTGTTATTTAATACTGAATCTCCAGTCAGGATCACCTGCATGCGCGACTTCAGATCATGCTTGATATAATTCTCTATCTCGCTAAATGCCTTTTTCAAGGTCTCTGAATTACCCTGATTATGACGCACCAGAATACGGGTGCTACTATAATCCGAGTTCACATACGCACTCACCGCATCGAACTGAATGAACTCCATATAAACCTGAACAACCTCATCCTCCAGAGGTAGCTGAGGCTGACTGGTACCATCCATGGCCCTGTTAGTCAGCTTCACGAAATCAGCAAAAGAAAAACTTTTATCAAACACGCCCTGTTGATCGATAAATTGCTGTATCTTTTCCACCTCTTCCAGGTACCTGACTTTTTTAAAGGTGCCTTCTATGCCTGAATCCAGAATGATAGAAAAGGTCTGCATGCCTGATAAATCCTGATGGATTTGTGCAGCCCGCTGACGCACTTCGGAATGCTCATTAAAATAGGCCAGAGGATCGTTATTAATCTCCAGAAACTGAGTACCCCAGGCGAAATAACCAGCCACTAGCATCAGTAGAAAAAGCATGGTTTTTTTAATTCGCATCACTATCGAAAAAATACCGCGCGCAATCAGCTGATACATATTCTGATCGATATTTATATGCGATATACCTCCACCAAATAAGCGCAGGTAAGCTGGAACAAACAGTATTGTAATCAGGAAGTTAATTACCAGACCCACAGTAACCAGCCAGCCAAATTCCCGCAATAACTCCAGATCACTGACCGTAATCGACAGGAAACCGGCTATGGTGGTCACAAATGCCAGTAAAATCGCCAGCGACTGGTTAACCGGTAGACGTCGTACCGCTTCATCGCGTGATAATCCGTCACGAATACCACTATGATACTCGGCCATTAAATGCACATCTTCGGTAGAACCAATAATGATCAGTAAGGCAGGGATTATGGAGGTCAATACATTCAGAGGAATCTCCATCCAGGCGATAAAAGATAAGGTCAGAACGATACTGATAGTCGCTGAAGATAACGGCACAATAGCACAGTTAACTCGCCCCATACTTAGGGCCAGCACTACAATTAATACAACCAGGGCTGCCGGCAACATCGTATGCAAATCTTGCTGAATCTGGCGGGAAATTTGATCTCTTACATAAGGCGAGCTCATCTGAAAAACGCTATCAATTAGCGACTTCAGTGGTTCCAGCTCCGCCTCAATAGCCCGAGTTATTTCAGCATCACGCCCCGGTTGATCCAGCGCTTCTTCAATAAACAGGTTTATAGCCATCGTCTGCTGGTCGCTGGAAATTAAATTCTTATGCACCAGGGTATTTGCTACGGCATCCTTTAATAGCTGCTGCATTTGTGGTGGGTTTTGCGGAAAGTCGAGAAGAAAAGGCTTGCTTTCCACATATCCATTCACCTCTTTAACGTTGGGCACATTGAATAATGAGCTGGCACTGGTAACAAAGTCTAAGCGCTGTAATCGCTTAAGCATCTGCTTAATAGCTTTCAACTTTTCGACTTCAAACAGCTGTTTATCCGATAAAATCAGTATAACAACGGTATCAGAGCCAAATTGCTTTAAGGAATCCTGATAAATTTGCCAGCTTGGATCTGATTTTGCTAACAGGCTTTGAGCCGAGATATCGAACTTTAAACTGGTTAGGACCGGAGCTACTGAGATGGTTAACGCGATCAATGCAAACAGCATAAGGCGCGGATAACGAAAAGCAACATCGAGCAACCATCTAACCATTTATTTAAAACTCTTAGACACCAGTAAATAAGAATATGAAATGCCGACAGGATAGACGGCATTAGTATATTAGCTTACATTAATATTTATTCGTAACTTTAAATAGCAATCTTTATCTTTTAAGGCATTTATGGTCTTTAAAAATCAATATTTCTGGAGAGTAGCTGCATTACCTCGCGCCAGTGTTTTTCGACCTCAGGTCCAACCTGCTGGAAAATCTCTGCAAACCTTCTACGCTGCTCCCCGGTCAATTGCTGCTCAAGTTCAGCACCGCGTTTAGTCAGCATAAGTCGCTTTATCCGTTTATCGAGGGTATCACTGCGATAATTAATATAATCCTGATTTATCAATTGCTTTAATGGACGATTCAGATATTGCTTACTGACCTGCAAAATCTTTAATAACTCGGAAATACTGCAATCTGGGTTACGCGCGATAAAATACAGCAGCCGGTGATGGATACGACTCATCCCCTCTTGCGCCAGGCGCTGATCGGGTTTTAACACCATTGCTCTAAAGCCAAAGTGCATGGCTTCAAGCGCCAGATTTAATTCATGCTCTCTATCAGTCATTTGAATAATTTTTAAGTCAACGGTATTGACATTATAAATCCTGTAACCGCATAATAATAGGTCACTACTATTGACCTTTATGACTTAAAAATGAATCACAATGCACTATGCTGGATAAATGAAAATATTCTACCTGCCGAACAGGCTCACATCTCAGTTTATGATCATGGATTACTCTACGGTGATGGCGTATTTGAAGGGTTACGCTTCTATCATGGTGCAACCTTTATGCTGCAGGCCCACCTTCAACGGCTGCAACAATCCGCACAGGCGATAGCACTAGAACTGCCTTATTCACTGCAACAAATCCAGCAGGCAATCGAGCAATTGATTCAAGCCTATCCGGGTGACGCTGGCTATCTGCGTCTTGTCGTTACACGCGGTGTAGGATCTTTGGGTATAGACCCACTTAAGTGTAAAAAATCACAACTCTTCATCATTGCTGATGAACTTTCTGTCGTAAACACTCAGCATCTGGAACAGGGCATAAAATTGCATGTAGCCACAACCAGACGAACACCCGCAGCATGTCTTGACCCAAAAATTAAGAGTTTAAATTATCTGAATAATATCCTGGCACGAATCGAAGCCAATCATGCCGGAATGGATGAAGCATTGATGCTCAACCTGAATGGATACGTCAGCGAAGGCAGCGTGGATAACCTCTTTATTATTTCCAATGGCGCCCTGAAAACTCCACCCTTAAGCGATGGGTTACTGGCAGGCATCACTCGTGAAGTGATTATCGATATCGCTCAGGAGATGGGGATATGCTGTGACCAGACTAGCCTCACGGTGAAAGATCTGCAACAGGCCGAAGAATGCTTCCTGACTGGCACAGGGGCTGAGTTAATCAAGGTGAGTCAGATAGATCAGCATGTTTATAAAGCTCTGGAAAACCCCTTAATACCGAAGATTAGAGCCGCGTTTCAGAAGCGGATAGATCTCATTTGCCGTAAAGCAGGATAACTGATAATTCTAATATTTATTTCACCATATTAGATCACTCAATTATGGCGAATAAATAAATCATACAGTGTAAGAAAGATTTCGATCACAATTAGAATCACGATATACCATTCGACTCTTAATGTACGCCGGTCCTGTAACAGGCTGAGTAAGGTTTCTGCGGTAGAGCTGATCAACTCCAGCTTACGTTCCAGCGCCAGTTGTCGCTCGCCTATCTCATATTCATTTTCAAGATAATGCCACAGACGTTCCAGTTCAGGGTGATCCCACAATACATCGGGTTTCTCACCCACCTGAGCGCGCCCAGTCATGCGGTGCTGTAATTGAAGCACCTCTCCAATATGGGTCAACAGATCGTTCGACCTACCCTGCAGGCGTCCGGTGCTGTGCATACGCTCGGCTAAGGGCTCTATACGATCAAATGCTTTCGCGATAGTATCTTCGTAATCATCCAGAAACACAGATTTAGCCAGAATATCAGCAACTACCTGCATCCTGGCGACTGACATATCGCGCATGATAAAACGCTGATTGTCCAGTCGCTCTTCCGCTTCAGAATCCACCACTACCTCCAGAGATTCATTTCTGGGTGTCACAATGGATTTACTCACATAGGGTTGTAACAGAGTAAGGAATGCGTCTTCTGATTCAACGCGGGTATTAAAGAAAACAGCAGCCCCAAACCTGAATAACACGACATAACTATTTTCATCCAGCCCTATGGTGGTAGGATCGCGAGACAGAATTTTCATCTGTGTAATTCTTCTCGGCTCGATACTTTGTCCGAACAGCTGAGCACGCACATTAATTGTTGTCGATGACATAAAAATATTCTCAAGCTAGATACTGATATCATGCGCTCGCTCAAAGCGATGTTGCAATACAATTTGCAGCATAAAATATTACATAAAATCAATTAAAAAACTCTGTACGCTAAAGCAGGAGGCCATTAACATATGCGCCTCGGCGCCATCCCGGCTCCTATTTTTCGGGGATCAATATGAACCGTTATCTAACTTTTTTCTCGTCTTTGGCTTTTGTTATTTCATCTGCAGTTCAAGCTGAATCACCGACTGTAAATATCTACAACTGGAATGATTATTTCGCCGAGGATACCCTGCAACAATTTGAATCGACGACCGGGATAAAACCCGTACTGGATTTATACGACTCTAATGAAACCCTGGAAGCCAAGCTACTCGCTGGTCACAGTGGATATGATCTGGTGTTTCCAACCGCAAGACCTTTTGCTGCTCGACATATCAAGGCCAAAATCTATCGGGCGCCTGAACGCAGCAAACTGACTGGCTGGAAAAACCTCGATCCACAGTTGATGCAGACACTAGAAGACATCGACCCTGGCAATAAATATCTTGTGCCCTATATGTGGGGAACCACCGGTATTGGTATCAATAGCGTAAAGGTAAAACAGATTCTGGGTGAGGATGCCCCGCTAGACAGTTGGGCATTGATTTTCGACCCATCGATCAGTTCAAAATTGAAAAGCTGCGGCATCAGTTTAATGGATGATTCCACTGAGGTATTTGCTGCTGCGCTGGCCTATCTGGGCAAGGATCCAAATTCAACCAGTAAAGCGGACATTCAGGCCGCGCAGGAATTAATCACTCAGGCCAGACCTAATATTCGTTATTTCCATTCCTCACAATATATCTCTGATCTGGCGAATGGAGACCTGTGCGTCGCTCATGCCTATTCAGGTGATGCGCTGCAGGCAGGTGATCGAGCAGAAGAAGCCAAAAATGGCGTAGAAGTTTCCTACATCATCCCTAAAGAAGGCGCAGTGCTCTGGGTTGACGTGATGGCGATTCCTGCGGATGCACCTCACCCTGAACAGGCCATGGCTTTTATCGATTTCATGCTGCAACCAAAGAACATAGCTGCCGCATCCAATTACGTGTATTACGCCAATCCCAATCTACCTGCAACCGAACTGCTGGATGAGGATCTGCGCAATCATCCCGGTATTTACCCCGATGCAAGCGTAAAACAGAAACTGATTGTTCTTAAAGAGCGTTCTGATAAGGAAATACGCAATATCAATCGCTTATGGACCCGCATTAAAGCAAACCGTTGAAGGCCCCGGGCATGGTTAAGGCAACCAGTCGCAGGATGGAGTCGTGGCAGGATCCATCCAGCCAGCCTTATGTTCAGTTAAAACGGGTTACCCGACAGTATGGGGATGTATATGCGGTAGATGATGTCAGCCTGGATATTTATCAGGGTGAGTTCTTTTCTCTACTGGGCAGTTCGGGCTGCGGCAAGTCTACGCTATTGCGTATGCTTGCCGGGCTTGAAATGCCCACCAGTGGACGTATCCTGATCGATGGTATCGATGTCACCGATGTCCCGCCCTACCGTCGCCCAGTCAATATGATGTTTCAGTCTTATGCGCTGTTTCCGCATATGTCGGTGGAGAACAATATTGCCTTTGGACTGAAGCAGGAAAAACTCAGTGCTGAAGTTCGCAATGAGCGTATCGAACAAATGCTCAAACTGCTGCATATCGAGCCATTACGTCGTCGTCGGCCTGACCAGCTCTCCGGCGGACAGCGTCAACGCGTGGCGCTGGCACGTAGTCTGGCTAAACACCCCAAGCTACTATTACTGGATGAACCTCTTGGCGCGCTGGATAAACGCCTGCGCGAAAACACCCAGTTTGAACTGGTTAACCTGCAGGAAAAACTGGGTATTACCTTCATCACCGTAACCCACGATCAGGAAGAAGCCATGACCATGTCATCACGTATCGCAGTGATGCATGACGGCCATATCGTGCAGGTGGATACCCCATCAGGTATCTACGAATACCCCAACTGCCGCTTCGTCGCAGGTTTTGTTGGTTCTATTAACCTGTTCGAAGGCAAGATCATTGAACGTAGTGAAGGTGAGACCATTATCGAAGGTACCGACGGAGAGCAATATCACATGAAGTGCCCGCACCCTCTGGCCATTGGATCACCGGTTGTCGTTGCCGTTCGACCTGAAAAAATCAGGCTGGCGCGTAATCCTGAGAAAGAAACCAACAATCAGATTAAAGGACTGGTTGAGGACATCGCCTATCTGGGCGATGTCTCGATATTCCATCTCAAAACAGCGTCTGACCGTAAGATTCAGATGACCCTGACCAATACTCGCCCCATTACCGAACAAACCCTGACCTGGGGTGAAGAAGTCGTGATTGAATGGGATCCCGACGGTGGCGTGGTTCTGACCGAATGAGCAGCAATCTACGCGATCAGGTGGACAAACTCTCCAGTGGTTGGGGGCGTCGCATCGGTATCGGCCTGCCCTATCTGTGGCTGAGCGTGTTATTCCTGTTACCGTTCCTGATCGTATTAAAGATCAGCCTGTCTGAACCCATGCTCAGTCAGCCTCCCTATACCCCGCTGACCAGTATGAGCGAAGACGCAGTGCTACAGATCAAGATCAATCTCGGCAACTATGTACTGCTGAGTGAAGATGAACTGTATCTGGATGCCTTTATCAATTCCCTCAAGGTAGCTGGCATCAGCACGCTGCTGTGTTTATTTATCGGTTACCCCATGGCCTACACCATCGCGACCGCCAAACAACGCGCGCGGAATATGCTACTGATGATGATTATTCTGCCGTTCTGGACATCATTTTTGATCCGGGTATACGCCTGGATCGGCATACTCAAGCCACAGGGTATACTCAACGACCTGCTACTGTCGCTAGGGCTGATCAGCGAACCGCTGGCTATCCTACATACCCAGTTGGCAGTGTATATCGGCATTGTTTATTCTTACCTCCCCTTTATGGTATTGCCGCTTTACGCCAACCTGGCCAAACTGGATCACAGCCTGCTGGAAGCGGCAGCTGATCTGGGCGCGCGCCCAATCACTTCTTTTTTACGTGTTACCTTGCCCCTGTCACTACCCGGCGTAATTGCCGGTAGTATGCTGGTGTTCATCCCGGCCGTGGGAGAATTTGTGATTCCTGACCTGCTCGGTGGCCCCGATAGCCTGATGGTGGGTAAACTGATGTGGACCGAGTTTTTCTCCAATAAAGACTGGCCGCTGGCATCTTCTTTAGCCATCTCTATGCTGTTCCTGCTGGTGATCCCTTTTATCGCGATGCAGCGACTGCACCAGCGCTTTGAGGACAGGCAGTCATGAAATCGCGCCATTTGATGTTGGTAGTGGTAGCGTTTGGCTATGCTTTTCTATACATCCCGGTCATGCTGCTGGTGCTTTATTCCTTCAATGCATCGCGCCTGGTCACTGTCTGGGGCGGCTTCTCGATGAAATGGTATGGTGCATTAATCCATAATGAATCGCTATTGAGTGCTGCCTGGCTGAGCCTGCGCATCGCTACAGTAAACGCGACCTTTGCAGTGACTCTGGGCACGCTGGCCGCTTACTCACTCAGCCGTTATCGCAGATTTCGTGGTCGCACCGGTTTTGAGTTACTGCTAACCGCTCCACTGGTCATGCCTGACGTCATTATCGGACTGTCGTTATTACTGTTATTTGTATCCATGGAACAGCTGATCGGATGGCCTGCCGGTCGTGGATTTACCACCATCAGCCTGGCCCATATCACTTTCAGTCTGGCTTATGCTGCGGTGGTCATCCGTGGCCGAATTGGTCAACTGGATCCTTTACTGGAAGAAGCGGCAATGGATCTTGGTGCGCGCCCGCTGACTGTTTTCATTCAAATTACGCTACCGCTGTTAACCCCGGCCATTATCTCCGCCTGGCTACTTTCGTTTACCTTATCGCTGGATGATCTGGTTATCGCCAGCTTCGTTTCAGGCCCCGGTTCTACAACCTTACCCATGTGGATTTATTCCAGTGTGCGCCTCGGTGTTTCTCCAGAGGTGAATGCGCTGGCCTCGCTGATGCTCATATTTGTCGTGACTGCCGTTGTATTTTCCAGCCGACTGTTGAATAAAAAACAGTGATCTGTTTGAGCGCTGTCAATAAAGCCTCGCCATTTCAGTAATCACCGACTTTATTTTCTGCCTCAGGCTGTCTGGCTTTAGCACTTCCACATCGGCACCATGCTTCAGAATATCCATCAATAACTCCGGTTCCTGACTGTAAGGCAATGAAAGGTAATAATGCCCGTCTTCATCAAAATGTGATTGCTGCTGTGGGTGCCATTGCTCCTGCGCTACCCAGCGCGAGCGTTCGGGGCTAAAGCGTAATTCAGCCCATTCAACCCTTGCGCCAGAAAAAATCCCATAGCCACTGCCCAGCTCCTTATCGAGCAGCGCCTCATCCAGCTCTAAAGCGCTATCCGTCAGCACTTTCACTGCGCTGATAGCATCCACTGCAAAGCTACGTATCGCTTCGCGCTGATGACACCAGCTGTCCAGATACCAGTTATCCCGGTAAAACGTTAAGCGCTGTGGAGAGACCACCCTGTCGCTGGACAATCCCTCACGTCGATTGAAATGGGTAATCTGTAGCTGTCGTCGATTCAACAGCGCCTGACTGAGAATTTGAAAGTGATTATCACCCTGAATCAGTCGTGCCTGGCTGAGAATACGAATACGCCGCGTGATTTCATCCACACTATGATCACCCTGATCCAGCAGGGCACGAATGCGCGCCTGTAGCGGTTGTATATGCTCCGACAACAGGCCCGGCTGCAGATTTTGCAGCCAGGCATTCATGGTCAACAATGCCTGTATCTCGCCCGTATTAAACCACAGACCGGGGAGCTGGTAGCTGCTATCGCCTGGCTGGCGCTGATAGCAATAGGCGCGATATTCACTATCCCACACGATAGGTGCTCCCAGTCGAGAGCGCAGGTACTCCAGATCGCGTTTGAAGGTAGCTGGTGATATTTCCAGCGCATCCAGAAACTGCTGGCGAGTCACCAGTTGCGTAGTGCTGAGCATTTGATCGATCAGATGGAAGCGTTCTGTTCTATCCATTTATGTCTGGTTTCTAAAAAAATTTTTATCACAGGCTCACCTGGCGAGCCACCAGGTCAGGATAATAGCATGTGTTGAATCAATTACGAGGCCTATGCCATGTCATTAATGAATACCGTTTTATTCAAGCTCTCTTCTTACCTGCGCTGTCGCGTGATCACAGGTGAAAATCATCAACCCTATCTGGAACGATACCATCTGCTACGGCTACCTTTTGGCATACATATCTATCTGCACCGTTTTGTTGCCAGCGATCCCGGGCGGGCACTGCATAATCATCCCTGGCGCTCTGCGCTGTCGCTGGTTTTAAGTGGTGAATATCAGGAAACTCGATTAGGGGGCAGTAATACCGATTTCCAGCTGCAAACCCGTAATATCGCTGCGGGACGGATTAACTATATCAGTGGCAAAATCTATCACCGTATCAATCTTGCACCCGGACAGCAGGCCTGGACACTTTTTATCCACACAGCAAGTCATCGTAGTTGGGGGTTTCTTGATACTCAGCATCGTAAGTTCAGTTATACAGATCATAATCAGGCATTAAGTGCTGAAAGCAATCCACTCTGGTGGAAGACCGCATTACGCCCACTGCACAACCCACAGATGCGAGCCGGTCAGCAACAACAGCTTTGACTTTATTGGTTTTAAGGCTTGGTGATATGATGCCATCTAATAGAAGTTGAGAATTATTAGTCACAGCAGCCTTATGCCAATACCTGAAAATATTAAAGTGCTGGGTTTTGCCGCCTATAGCGGCACGGGTAAAACCACCCTGCTCAAGCAATTGATCCCCCTGTTGCGTGAACAGGGCCTGCGACTGGCAATTATCAAACACTCGCATCATGACTTTGAGATTGATCATCCCGGTAAGGATAGCTATGAGCTGCATCATGCCGGTGCAATACAAACCCTGATCACATCCAGATTCCGTAGTGCGTTAATCAGCGAAAATTCATCTCATCAGGAACCTGATTTTCTGAGTACATTACAGCAGCTTGACCTGAACAATATCGATCTGGTACTGGTTGAAGGTTTTCGCGATGACATAAAACTGCCTCGGATAGAACTTCATCGCCCATCTCTGAATAAGCCCCTGATTTATCCACAGGCAGAAAACATCATCGCTATCGCTAGTGATACCCCTCTTCAAACCCATCTACCTTTGCTGGACCTGAACCAGATATCAGAAATCAGTAGTTTTATTTTTAACTGGTTTCAACACTGAAATTCATCAATTTAATCCATTCAAATCTCAGATTAAGAAAGGAATCATAAATAAAGTCACATATCAGTACAAACCCATTCTTTTATGCTTTAATTAAAAAAATTGTACGCAGCGATGAATTTTTGTGCTGACTAAAATCACTCTCAAAATTTTTAAATTATTTTTCCTGTCTAGTCTGCTATTTACGATAAGTAACGCGCAAGCTCAGGAAAAAGAAAATCTACGCCCCGTCACACTGCAACTGCTGTGGAAGCATCAATTTGAATTCGCCGGTTTTTACGCCGCCAAAGCTAAAGGCTTTTATCAGGCAGCAGGACTGGATGTAAGAATCCTGCCCTTCAACCCGGATGACAAGCCCCCTGTAGAAAAAGTTATTAGCGGTGAAGCAGATTTTGCCGTTGGTGACTCGACCATCATCATTAATCGAGCAAAGGGTTATCCGGTAAAACTTCTGGCAAATATATTCCAGCACAGTCCCTACGTATTAATCACGCTTGCTGATTCTGGCATTAGTTCGCCCGCACAAATGGTGGGTAAGAAAATCATGCTAGCTAAACGCGAAGAAATCAATGCAGAAATAAAGTCGATGCTGGCAGCAGAATCAATAAGCCTTGATCAAATACAGGTTGTTGAACATACCTCCAGAGTCGATCAACTGGTGAATGGCGAGGTGGATATCATGTCGGCCTATGCATCCAATGAACCCGCATTACTCAAGCAAATGGGCATTAAAATTAACATCATCAACCCGCTAAACTATGGCGTCGACTTCTATAGCGATAATATCTACACCAGCGAAGAAAAAGAACAAAATGATCGCCCGATGGTAGATGCTTTTACCCAGGCAAGCATTAAAGGTTGGCAGTATGCTTTGCAAAACAGAAACGAAATTATAGACCTGATTATTAATCAGTACTCTCAGGAAAAATCTCGAGAAACTCTACAATACGAAGCTGATGCCATCGAGAAATATATACTACCCAACCATATTCCAATAGGTGACATCAAAGTAAACCGCCTACAGAGAATCGCCGACAGCTATAAAAATCTTGGCATGATACCAAAGGAATTTTCTATTAAAGGCTTATTTTCCGATACTGCACAGGCTAGCCACGAACTTAAACTGAGCCTGAACGAACAGCAATGGATCAGAAATAATAGAACCGTAATCATTGGTGTTGATCCAGACTGGGCGCCTTTTGAATTCATCGATACTGATGGAAACTATTCTGGCATGGCATCAGATTTCATCAATCTCATTGCAAAGAAAACAGGCTTAAGCTTTAAGGTGCAGAGCAATGACACCTGGCTGGATGTCATAAATAGTGCCAAAGCAGGGAAACTGGATATGCTGCCTGCAGTCAGCTGGTCCGCACAAAGAAGCGAGTACCTGAATTTCACATCCCCACATATGATTTATCCAATGGTAATTCTTACTAATAAGGATAGTGATTTCATTGGTCACGATGACCTCGATAATAAAAGCGTTATTGTCGTAGATGGATACATCACAGAGGAGTTATTGAGAGAAAACCACCCAGAAATAAATCTGATTGAAGCCAAAAATATAAACCAGGCTCTCGACATACTTTCTTCCAACAATGCCGATGCATTCATCGATAACCTTGCCAGTATTACCCACTCAATAAATAAACGCGGGATCAATAACTTACGCATCTCGGGCACTACGCCTTACGATTTTGAACTGGGTTTAGCCGTCATTAAAGAAAAACCAGTGCTGTTTCATATACTACAAAAGACGATTAATTCAATCTCAGAACAGGAGCGCAAAGCCATCCGGGATAAATGGATAAATTTGCGTACAGAATCACCCCTGCCGCTAAAAACAATTCTACAAATTGCAACCATTACGGCTGTATTTCTGCTCATGATGATTTTCTGGAACCGTAAACTATCAGCTGAAGTTGAAAGCAGAAAAATTTATGAAACTGAACTGGCTTCCAAAGAAAAACGATTTCGAGAATTGTTTGAAAATAACATGGCTGCAGAGTTACTCATAGATCCAGAAACAGGAAAGATTATTGATGCAAATAATGCAGCCATTCGTTTTTATGGTTACCGCAAAGAGGAAATAAAACAAAAAAACATTAGCGATATTAATTTATTATATAACCAACAAACTTTACAGCGACTCGCCGATATTAGCCGTAACAAGGGCGCTCAATTTTTTTCTAAGCATCGATTAAATAATGGTGAAACTAGAGATGTAGAAATACTCTCAGGGCCGATAAACTGGGATGGAAAGCAGTTACTCTATTCCATCGTCCATGACATTACTGACCGCATAGTCGCTGAAAATGCATTAATATCAGCTAAAGCAGAAGCAGAAAAAGCCAATCGCATTAAAAGTGAATTCCTGGCTAATATGAGTCATGAAATCCGCACCCCGATGAATAGTGTCATCGGCATGGTTGAGTTACTTCAGGATACCAATCTTGATAAAGAACAAAAAAAGATGCTGGAGATTATTCAAAGCTCCGGCAGGGTTCTAATTACCATCATCAACGATATTCTTGATTTTTCCAAGCTTGAAGCCAGTCGCATGGTGATAGATCCACAACCGTTTCAATTAAAGCCTTTCCTGCATGAGCTTATTGATAGTTTACTCAGTAGCGCCAGCGAAAAATCACTGGAACTTTCTATTGAATTTACTGAAGAGTATGATTTTCTTGTCAATAGCGACGAAACCAAACTGCGCCAAATTTTAACCAACCTGATTAGCAATGCTATTAAGTTCACAAAACAGGGGTCTGTGACGCTAAGAGTCACCAGGCAGAATATTGATGATAAAACGGCTAATTTCCAGTTTCAGGTCATCGATACAGGTATAGGAATATTCAAAGATAAGATTGATCAATTATTTGAATCTTTTACCCAGGCTGAACAATCTACTACGCGTCAGTTTGGAGGTACCGGTCTTGGTCTGGCCATCAGCAAAAAACTGAGCAACTTAATGGGGGGGGATATTCAGGTAGATTCCTTTCCAGGAAAGGGATCTACTTTCACCTTAACGATTCCGGCATCTTATAGCCAGATCGCTGAAGCAGACACAATGAGTTCCACTCAACGACATCAAACTACAGGTATTACAAATAATTTTGATGCACAGCTGCTAGTCTGTGAAGATGTTTTACCAAACCGCATAGTGATTAATAAAATGTTGCAGAAATTTGGTATCAGCTGTGATTTTGCTGAGAATGGTCAGCAGGCTGTAGACCATGTTAAAGCGAAAAAATACGATCTGGTTTTGATGGACTGTCAAATGCCCATTCTGGATGGATATAGAGCGACTCAACAGATAAGAGCGTTTGATCGTGAAACACCGATCCTGGCCCTAACCGCCAATGTAACCCAGGAAGATCACGCAAAAGCTCTTGATGCAGGAATGAATGATGTGATAACCAAACCGGTACAACTCGACAGCCTGGAACAATCTCTCACCCAATGGCTAGAAAAAAAAATTATTGCAACACCAATAAATTCGGCAGCTGAAAAAACCGTATCAACAAAACAAAAATCCTCAGCCATAAACTTTGAACAACTGGAGAAGTTAAAGAATGATATGGAAGAATCCTTCGAGGAGATTTATCACTCAATATTATTGACTATTCCATCGCTCATCGACGAGCTTGAAACTGCTGTAAACGATAATGAAACCATTACTCGCCTGTTTCACAGCTTAAAAACACCTTTCGCATCAATAGGTGCACATAAGCTGGCAGAACTGGCAGCAGAATACGAACAACAGGCTCGTGATAATCAGATAGAAGACCTTGCCTTAGCGGTTGAAAATTTACGTCAGCATTTCAGGCAGGTAGAGGGGGAATTAAAGAGCTTTCCTGTCAGCGCCTGATTTTTTCAGGCACTGACAGGGTAAATATTAACTTAGAGCTTTAACCAGCTCATCCATATTGGATTTAGCATCACCGAACAGCATGCGAGTATTTTCCTTATGGAATAAAGGATTTTCAACACCGGCATATCCTGTTGCCATACTACGCTTGAGTACGACGCAAAGTTTACTCTTCCAGACTTCAAGCACAGGCATGCCAGAGATCGGACTACCTGGATCCTCCAGCGCTGCGGGATTAACCGTGTCGTTCGCGCCAATAACCAGAGTCACGTCAATATTTGGGAAGTCATCGTTGACCTCTTCCATTTCGAATACGACATCATAAGGCACCTTGGCTTCTGCCAGTAACACATTCATATGTCCAGGCATACGACCCGCTACAGGATGTATACCAAAAATCACATTTACCCCTTTTCTCATCAGGATACTGGTCACCTCAGACACTGCACGTTGTGCCTGCGCCATCGCCATACCATATCCAGGTACAATCATCACCTTCTTAGCAGCACTTAACTGCTGTGCAACCTCTACCACCGAGGTTGCGATAACTTCACCAGCAACATCTCCAGAAGCAGTACTCTTGCTGGTTGTGGTACCAAAACCACCGGCAATAACGCTAAAGAAATTACGGTTCATAGCACGACACATGATGTAACTCAGAATGGCACCACTACTTCCGACTAATGCACCTGTCACAATCAGCAAATCATTTGCCAGCATAAAACCAGTAGCCGCAGCTGCCCATCCGGAATAACTATTCAGCATGGAAATAACTACCGGCATATCGGCACCACCAATGGCAATAACCATATGTACGCCAAATACCAGCGCGATAACAGTCATGATGATTAATGGCGTATAGGCATCCGCCAGGGTATCTGCCTGTATAAACTGGTAACCATAAAAAATAGCAACCAGAAACATGATGAGATTTATCGTATGACGGGCTGGTAATAATACAGGACGCGAACTGATCATCGCACTCAATTTACCGAAGGCAATAACCGAACCGGAAAACGTCATAGCACCGATAAAGACACCCAGATAAACCTCGACATCATGAATCACTTTCTCAGCTCCCTGAAAATGCATTTCAGGATCCAGATAAGTGGCATAGCCAACCGTTACTGCCGCCAGACCAACCAGACTGTGCAATAGCGCCACCAGCTGTGGCATCTGAGTCATCCTGACTTTCTTCGCCAGCACAAAGCCCAGAATAGCACCAGGCAACATACAGATGATAACAACCCAATAGCTGGTAACCGCATCACTGAATACCGTAGCAATAATCGCCAACGCCATACCCAGCATGCCGAATAAATTACCACGACGTGCATTTTCGTTACTACTTAAACCACCCAGAGCCAGAATGAAGAGGATAGAGGCAGCCAAATAAATCGCATTGATTAAACCTGATGACATGACTTACTCTCCAAACATTTTCAGCATACGCTGAGTAACTGCAAAACCACCGACAATATTTATTGTGGCTACTAAAATAGCCAGCGCCGATAGCAGCATAATCAAACTACTTTGTGATGAAACCTGAATCAAGGCACCAATTACAATGATGCTACTGATCGCATTGGTCACACTCATCAAAGGCGTATGCAGAGAAGGAGTCACATTCCAGATAACCATATAACCGATAAAGCAGGACAATACAAAAACGGTAAAGTGCCCCATGAAAGAAGGCGGTGCATAGGCACCCATAGCGAATAACAATAATCCGCCCAGACCAATAGGCATCAGCTTTTTAAACACCTGCATGATCGCCGAGGGTTCGTCATGAAGTAAAGGTTCTACATTAGCTTCTGCCACCGGTTTTTCACTGTAGCCAGGTTGACGAGCTGCAACTTCGATAACCGGTGCTGGCCAGGTGATTTCACCATCTTTAACCACCGTGGCACCACGAATGACCACATCTTCAAAATCCAGTTGCAGAGGAGCGTTAACATCTTTAACCAGTTCATCCATCATATTCAGCAGATTGGATGCATAAAGCTGACTAGCCTGAGCTGGCAGGCGGCTAGGAAGATCGGTATAACCAATAAGTGTGACCCCATTTTTAGAAACCACGCGATGCGGTACCGTCAACTCACAGTTACCACCCTGCTCGGCTGCCAGATCTACGATGACACTACCCTGCTTCATCGACTTAACCATTTCAGCAGTGATCAGTTTAGGTGCCGGTTTACCAGGGATTAACGCGGTAGTGATAATAATATCGACATCTTTGGCCTGTTCGGCAAACAACGCCATTTCTGCATCGATAAACTCCTGACTCATCTGCTTGGCATAACCACCAGCACCAGAGCCATCTTCTTCAAAATCCAGTTCCAGAAATTCAGCATCCATACTCATAATCTGATCCTTAACTTCTGGACGTGTATCAAAAGCACGCACAATAGCACCTAGAGATTTTGCAGTTCCAATGGCCGCCAGACCGGCAACACCCGCACCGATTACCATCACCTTAGCAGGTGGCACCTTACCCGCTGCAGTAATCTGACCGGTAAAAAAACGTCCAAAATGATTGGACGCTTCAATCACTGCACGATAGCCAGCAATATTCGCCATCGAGCTCAGCGCATCCAGCTTTTGCGCACGAGAGATCCGAGGTACTGCATCCACCGACATCGCATTAATGCCCTTGTCGGCCAATGCTTTAAGCATCTCAGCACTTTGCGCTGGCCATAAGAAACAGATCAGTAATGAACCTTTCGGTATCAAATCTAACTCATTCACACCTGTTTCTGGGTGTTTCTGCGGCGCACGCACTTTTAAAATGATATCTGCATTGGCGTATAAATCTTTCGCCTCTGCAACAATCTCAACACCTACCTCACGAAAAGCCTTATCAGAAAAGCTGGCCGCCATTCCGGCCTGACTTTCGACTGCTACGGTAAAACCTTTTTTGATAAGCTTTTCTGCTATATCCGGAGTCGTGGCAACGCGTTTCTCACCTGCCTGGATCTCTTTTGGAATGACTATCCTCATTTAATACCCCTTATTATTTAACTAAATCTGTGCTTATAATCTGTAGCCTTCAGCATAACTGTAGACCGCTAGAAACCAAAAGACCTTAACTTGAAAAACGTTCTGATGAAACTACTGAAGAGACTATAGTTGAGAGTTCTTTTGAGATTTTTGGGCTTTATTTCCCATAAACAGCTCTGTATATTAATATTCTCTTATGCAGATTACCAGTCCTATCAGCTACAAAATTTGTCACATTGCTTCTAATGCCAGCTAATATTGCTCAGGAATAGCATTCAGAATAGAGAAATGGTGTGCTTGAGTGGTTATTTGGCTGGTGATGATGAAATGATGCAGCCACTGACTGGATAATTCCATACTCTGGTGCTTGTATTCATCGCTTTCCAGCTAACGACGAGCCTGGTTGCAGATTAGTGAAGAGCTACTTCCAACTGAACTCGCCGTTAAAGGTGGTACATTCGGTGACAGAGTTTGACGCATCATCAATATAGATTTGCTGTTTAGCCGAAACGGGATAAGTTAAATAGGCTGAGCATTCAGCACTTTGTCCAGTGCCAACGACCACCTTTGTTTCTGGCTTAAGCGTACAGCTAACTAGTTTATCCAATGGTGACCACTGGTAACAGATTTCATATTCAGAGCGGTATTTGGCAACCTCACCTGAGGGCTGCTGAAATGCCCACCATTTACCAAATTTGCTATCCGGGTTAGTGCTATTCCATGCTCGGTAGAGAGTAACCTGTGCATCTTTCTTACTTTTATAAACCCGTCCTGTACATAGCTTTCCCTGCTTAGGACCGCCCAACGATTCATTCAAAAGCTGTTTATCCTCAACGGCTTCAAACTGACTGGCGATATTGTGTGGAAGATTTGAACTGCCCAGGCACAGCTGCTCTGTGTTGGTGGTTTGAGTTTCTTGCTCAACTGGATAGCTCGCGCAACCATAAAGCACGAGTATCAATAAGACTGTTAATAGTTTTTTAGCCCTCATCATGTTTATACCCTAGGAGCTTTTAACAACAGCTCCCCCATCAGCTCTGATACAACCCATTCCTCAGCAATTTTATCTTTGTCAAAGTGGGTAACAACCATATCAATCCATTCCACTTTTTTTCCTGAAGCAGGTATCCCCTTCATCTCTACTGTGTGCGTACCTGTTAATGTGCGCTGCCAGACGATAGTATTTGTATCCTGTGCCAGGAATTTAACTTCTAGCACGTGAATATCTGGAATTGCACTACGTAGCTGATTCACAAAACTTTTTATAAAAGTATGCCCGCTGTATTCTTTTGCTCCAGCATGGGCGATATAATCAGTGGTAAAGGTCTCATCTATAATTGCCAGTTTACCCTTCCCAATTAACTCTTCAAAAGCATGCCTGATCAGTTCTTTTTTATCCTTACTCATTTTTTCAACCGGTTATAACCATTCTCTAATCTTTTCATAAAAAATAATTATCAGGGAATCAGGCTGGGCTAATTTCAAAAACCTTTTCCGAAGGCAGTCGAACCAGAGTGATATCAATGATGGTGGTGCGAAAACTTTGCAATATCGCTTTGATATCATCCGAACTGAGATGCAGGTTCATAGGTACATAGCTGATGTCACTAGATTCGGCTTCGAGGCCGGTAATTTCCACATCCATTTCTGCAATATCGGCTAGCTGATCTTTCCAGATTTTTTTACTCTTATCGAATTTTTGTGTTCTTAGATAAAAGGTTATCGAGCCTTTGTCTTTTTCATGTGTATGCTGGTCTTCTATCATCTTCTCCAGCCTGGGCTGATCCTTATTTTTCGGCTTTGAATTGAAGCGCACATCGAAATGGTCTACGGCTTTTCCAAACTGATCTTTTAGACGAAAAATAAGTTGCGCATGGCCTTCATACTGCTGTTGTTTATCCCACTCAAAAATATTTGATTTTAATTTGGCCGCACGTTCAAAGGTTTTGTCCATTGCCTTCTGGTATTGCTCTACTGTCTTCTGATAATAGATGCTCCCGGATTTGGTATTTAGCCCCTGCTTGATAAGAGGCATCACAGCAGCACGGTTTTTACTTCCACTCACGATGCCGATATCATCTCCAAAATGAGCAGTTTCATAAGCCACAGCAAAAGGCACCTGTGCTCGATTCTGGCTTAAACAGCTTAGGTCGTAGTCATAATTAATATCTTGAAACTGTTTGTCATCCAGGCGTTTGTTGATCAGCGTTTTCAATGCCCTCACTCCTAGCTTAAAAGCACGAGGTTTCGGTTTCACTGAGATGTAGTTAAAGTTCAGGTTACCCGCACTGGTTCGTACCGTATTGTCGGCAGAGTCTTCCTTCACATACCGAATGGGTATAGGGCGTAAAATACTGAGCGTTTGCGAGCCAATAATACAGAATTCCTGAACCTGGTAATCATTCAACATATCGTTCCCAGGTTGTAAGAAATGCAGATGCATATCCAGAGTCTTCCATGAGCCGAATTCCAGCTCATCTAAAACCTGAGTGCCACGACCAGTTCCCGTGAAAATAAGTCTCCCCCAGCGTGACAACTGACCTTTACCGATATGTGCCAGGCCACTGCCAAAATTCGCTCCTGCCAGATGAATGAGATTATTGACGGGTGAAGGTTTGGGACTAAATTTACTAATCCAGTTGCGCACCACCAATGCACCGGTACTGTGAATGATGACATGGAAGCCATTCTTCAGTAGATCCGGATGATCAGCCTTGAGAGCCCTGTCCATGGCAAAACTGACATCGTCCAGAGAGACACCATCACTGAGCGATATCCAGCGACTGAGGTTGATCTCTTTTACATTATCCCTGCCATAAAGTTTACGTAGCTCTGCAGGTAGAGAGCCATAGATATCTTTTGCTTTGGTATCTTTGCCCTCTGATGAATAACCGTGAATTAAGAGTATGGGATCCATGCTTGCTCCTTTATTTTTTGAGTTAGTTCTGGAAAGCGGCAGGTTTTTCCTCGTATCAGAGGACAAAATATACTCCTGTTTCCATCACTCTGAAACCCCCTAATAGTAGAGATATAATTTGCAACAATCTGGTACTGATCTCTGGCTATCATCAGCACTTCACAACAAACCTTATAAACTTCATATGATTCCAGCTCCATGGCAGCTCTGATCTGTATATTCTGTCTCTGCGAGACTGAAGCATACGGATCCCGGAGTGCAACGCCGAAGATATGAGCTTCAGGCCTCTCCAACGGGGCTTACAGGTTTAGCTACTCGTCTTTGTGAGTTGACTGGATACTCGAATCAAACTTATCTACGGTACTGGAAAAAATAGAATAAATTTTTCAGGCTATCCATGGTTAGTCTTATCGGCTAAAGTTATGCAGGTATATTAGGCAGCCTGTAGTTAATATAAAGACAGGCACTCGATAAAAAAGAATCCAACACGGAAACCATGGATAACAATTCTTTGTACACGCCACCCACTGCCGATCTGAAAACTGCTCAGGAACTACCTGTAAACTACAGCAGCAGTGCTTTAACCGCCTCCAGACTAAAACTTCTTGGGTGGCTATTTGTTATGGACTTTATCCTGACAATACCTCTGACAGGATTCGATGTCATGAGCGGAACGACAGAGGCCCTTGACCCATACAAAAATATCATCCAGATACTATCTTTGCTAAGCACCTTCATCTGGTCCTACCTGATGATTATGTTCAGAAAATTCCTCAACCTGAGGTTTGAATTTTATAGAGTAGATTTACTCATTAATATACTGATCTTTATATCCATAATGATGGGGATCATTCCTTTTGCCTCGTTAAATGAAGAAATTATTGCGGGTATTAAACTCGAAAGTTTAATCGTTTTCACATTACTTCTGCCTTATGGACTGGTGACATTCCTGAGCGGAAAACGCCTGTTAACTATAGCCGACCGATTTCCTTACCTGAAAGGATTCTCGTGGTTAAGTATGATATCCGGTATCTTAACAACGAGTATCGTATTATTTGTATTCTCTATCCCTCTATATATCGTGATGGAGCTTTTCATAGCTCTGATATTTTTTGAAGCTGCGCGTGAACGCCGCGAGTGGCAGGCTGTTCAATAGAGCCGTCTAAAAAATAATTCTTTAAACCGAGCAACAAGAATAGATAACGCCGAATTCGACGCTATCTATCCTCATCAATTTACTAAAGTTGAAAAAATGCTTTAACGCTTAATCATTAATAATCAGCGGTCTTATATATTACTGATTGCAGGTATTGCGACTGCAGCAACAATTCCGATCAAAGAAATGATAGGAAAAAACAACCCGAGGATTTTCACCCCCATAGGATTTTCATTAGGAGCAGCACCATAATCATTAACACCATCGGTACCCGCCCCAAAAACCATATACAGCGTAAGTAGAAGATTAGCTAGCGGTACTATAAACAACAGCATCCACCAACCGCTGCGATTCAAATCATTCATCCTGCGCTTACCAAACGTAAAGACTATTACCAGCAGCGCAATATAGACCACAGCCATAATAATAACCGCAAACACTGGCATGTCTGGCATGCCAGATTCGCCTGCACTCATGCCTCCAACGAGAGCCATAATGGGGATAGCTATAGCGGCAAGCACCAGATAGACGCCGGTAAGATAGGCCAGATAACGTAAGCGTCCGATACGTCCGCTAAAGCTAAAGACAGTGGGTTGGTAGGTTTCATCCATATCAACAGCCAGAGATGCATCGGGGGTAGTATAGGGGTTTTGATCAGTCATAAAAGAGTCCTTGTTTTGTTAAAATTTCCGAATATTTTTTCGATTGCGCTCAAAAAAGTGCAGCCCATATTTAAAATATTCCAGCTACAGGAAGATAGCAAAAGACAGCATGTTTTGCTTAAAATATTCCGCTTCTTTTTAGTGCCATATATTCAGTCACCAAAGCCGAATGCATGGTCGAAGGCAAGGTGTCAACCACTATCACATTATCGGATCTTAGCTCGGTTAGCATGGCTGCCTGTTTTTGTTGATGATTAACTGCACCGCAAAAGCTCAATGCATCACCCAGGGATATGACTTCCATCTCCTGCGCATCACGAATAACCTGCTGGCGCATACTCGCCACTATGACCAGATGATGACGTGACAATAGGCGCACGGCCTGGGTAAGATCGTCTTTATCTTCCGGCTCTAGCGAAGAGATTAATATCACCAGAGATCTTTTACTGTGCCGACTAATCAATTGCTGACTGACATCAATAAAATCGCTGGTTTCGATTGAGCTATCCAGGTCATAGATTTGTTCCAGCAACTGCGCGATCTGTCCACGGCCTTTAACCGGAGGAATCCATCGAGCCTGTCCGGCAAAACTCAACAGGCCAATGCCATCCCCCTGGCGCAGCGCGATAAATGCTGATAGCAATAATGCATTCAAAGCATGATCAAAATGGCTAATATCCCCCTCTCTCGCACGCATGCGTCGCCCACAATCGAGCATGAAAATAATCTGCTGATCTTTTTCTTCCTGATATTCTCGCGAGATAGGACGATGAAATCTCGCGCTTGCCCGCCAGTCAATCTGGCGTAAGGAATCACCCTCACGAAAATCCCTTAACTGATAAAAATCAGTGCCTTCACCACGGCGCTGATTCAGATGAACACCAAGGTCTGCATACAACTGTTCACTATTAATCACCGATGAACGAAACAGGGGTTTGTAATTGGGATACACCTTGCTTTGTTGCGGCTGAGCATAATAGAAATTCTTTTCCCAAAGCTGCATACGCGAGATAACCCGGCAACACACCTTTGAGAATTCGGCAGGTCCACGTCGGATAGCCGTGACATAATATCGCACATCAGCGAATTCTCCTGGCTTGATATCCAGCTTCACGGGTAGGCCCTGAATCTGCAATTGTGCAGGCGGGCTATCACTGACTGCCAGTTGAATAGGATGCCCCGATTGATTGCTAACACGCAGCTTAACCGCCTGCTTTACTCCTAGCGCCAGATGCGGTTCCAGACTGCGCTCCACCGTCAACTGAGGTCGAACGCGTAGCGCAAGGTAATCTATCAGGCTGAGAACCATCAGCAGCATAAGATAGCCCCAGAAAACAAACCTTATCTCCGCAGCAAATGGCCACTGCAGAATATTAGCAATTACGCTAATCAGAGCAATCACCAGCCACAACAGGGCCAGCTTAATCAGCTTGACGGCAGGTCTCATGAACGTGGGGCATTAACCTTTTCAATCAAGCTGCCCAGTACTTCATCAGCATTCAATCCATCAATCTCCACTTCAGGAGAAAGTATGATGCGGTGCCGCAGCACCGGCAGTGCTATAGATTTAACATCATCAGGGGTAACAAAATTATTGCCATGGATGAGCGCCAAAGCCTTGGCGCAGCGTAATAATGCAATACTTGCACGCGGCCCGGCACCGTGACGCAATAGCGTGGTAGCCCGTGTTTCACGCACCAGGTTAACGGCATACTCGGCTACCCGCTGATCAACCTCTACCTGGCTACAATACTGCTGAGCAGTCACCATATCTATCAGACTGGCTTTAGTTTCCTCAACCCTGGCAATTGACTTCGCCGCATAGCGAGTTGCCAGTATCACCTCGTTATCGAGTGAGGGATAGTCGATTTTTATCTTGATAATAAAACGATCCAGCTCGGCCTCGGGTAAAGCATAAGTACCTTCCTGCTCGATTGGATTTTGTGTGGCCAACACCATAAAGGGGTGATCAATCGACAAAGATTGACCATCCAGAGTGACCTGATATTCCTGCATCACTTCCAGTAACGAGGCCTGTGTTTTAGCGGGTGCCCGGTTTATTTCATCGGCCAGTAATAGATTGGTGAATATTGGCCCGCGTTTAAGCACAAACTTACTCTTTGCCATATCGAACATCACATGCCCGGTGACATCGCCTGGCATCAGGTCAGGGGTAAATTGTATTCGTTTAAAAGCGGCACCTATACCTGATGCGAATGCCTGCACCAGAAGGGTTTTACCCAGCCCAGGTACACCCTCTATCAGTACATGCCCCCCTGCCAGCATCGCAATCAATACCTGATCAACGACATTCGACTGTCCGATTAATCTCTGGTTGACATGCTCCTTTAGCGCAGCCAGCGAGGCAGAGATGGTTTCCAGAGAAGCGCTTGTATCATTCATAATAAATTCTCAATTTGTTTTAATAATCGCACCGTCTGTACGAATGTGAGTTCATTGTGTTGTGTTGAATTAAATGCCTTTTCCACTGTTTTTAAATCTAGCCCACAGCGTTGACTGATAAGCTGCAACTTATCGTCCATTACACTGGCGCGGTTAATAACTGGATAGGCGAGCGCGGCGCGCCGCATCACTTTATTGCGCAACGGTGTTAACAGATGTGCGCTCGCTTTACGGTGCCATAAATAGTTAGCGGTCGCAGCAAAATGCACGCCCAGAGAGCGCGCAGCAGCAGGATTACTGATTTCTATACGCCCAAAACGATGACTTAGATGCCAGAGTAATAGCGATACCAGCAGCGCCAGAGCAATCAGAAATTCACTTGCGGAATCAACTGCCAGAGCCCACAGACTCGGTCTATCCAGCGGCTTGAAAAGAGCGATATCACCATCCTTGGAAATCAGCATCCACAGTAGAAAAGCATGGTCAAACTGATGAATACGCCGGGAAGTCCAGATACCTGGATCGGAGAGTATGGTTAGCAGCCCATCACCCACTTCAAACTGCATCATATGAACCCCATGTTCAGATGAGCTCCAGCTAAAAGGCCGGGATTCCAGTTCATCTTCCTGATCACTGTTAAAAGCGGGATGGGTTAAAACCTTTTGCGCATTAAAGGCTATTTCCAGTACGCCAATCTCGTCACCAAAATCTACTTCAGTCATCAGTCCATCATCAGCAAACGACTGGGCAATTTCTTCGGGTGTCATACCCTGGTCAATTTTTTCATTATATTCGCGCATTAGATCGCTTAAGGACTTATCCTTGTTATTGTTGTTTTCTCCATCAGCAGTATCCTTATCAGACTGTTCTTCCTGATACCACTCCACCCCTACATCGAACCTGTCCAGCAACAGATCACCTTCCTGTGATACAGAACTCGCAGCAACAATCAGATTACCGCCCTGCTCCAGCCACTCCAGCACCTTTTCCAGCTGGCGTGGATTGGCCACCTGATTAACATCGGTAATCATTACCGTGCTCACGCCTTCCAGCTGATCCAGTCGCATCAGGCTTTCTGCCTGTTTCACCTCAACACCCGCCTGTTGCAGGAAATACTGCGCGGCCAGATAGGGATTAGTCAATGCCTCGGTTGACCAGGGTGTTTTTTCGTTTTCCTGATAAAACTCGATATTGGAATAAATCTGCCAGGCCAACACTCCAGCAAGGCCTAACAGCAGCAGAGCTTTCACATGAAGATTAATCGATGGCATTAGACATCTCTCTGGACCAGGTTTTGCACAGTGCCTCAATCAACTGTGTACTTGGCAGCCGATGTCCATAAGCCAGGTTACACCAGGCAACAGTGATTTGCTCAAAGTACTGACTCAAGGACTGCACACCCTGTTTTTTTACCAACGCCGCACATTCTGCTTCGGTGTGGCTAGGCTTGAATGTTAACTCATACTGCTCGATCAGGTGCGACAATGCTGCACGATACAGTAGTCCTAATGATTCTCGATGCTGGCCGCTATTCCACAGCTGCATAACCTGGCTCGGGACATCTTCGGGCAAGCTATCCGGGGTCACATCAAGACCAAACATAACCTCTGGTTTATTGATACTACGTTTGACCGGTTTCAGGCTTGAGAGTGGCCCGCGATAGCGATACAACAGATATCCCAGCAGGCAAACAAACACAATAATAAGAATGATCTTGATCCAGACAGCAGGGGAAAATAGTCTGTCTTCATGATCATTGTGAGCAGACCAGTCGAAGTTGGCTAAAAACCAGTCGACCAGATCAATCATCCACTGTGGAATCTTATCCTTATTTTCTTCAACCACATTTTTAAAGCGCCATTTTTCTACACTTACCTCGCGACCAAAATCTTCTCCCTTGAGGATTTCATTAATGGTTTCGCTGGCAGTTTTCCGATCATAATTATCTACGGCATAACTGCTGGAAGGTGTACCCGACAGTAGCAGGGTCAACAGCATGGCCGCAAGCATCAACCCACTGAGCTTAGCTGTTGAGCTCTGTTTACGAGCTACCAGATTGCGAAAAGTAATCTCTATATCCCAGGCTTCCAGCTCGATACGACGATTCAGATAAAGCGCAAATCCAGCCATTGAATAAAATGGCATCACAGCGAAGATCGCAGTAAATGCGCACAGTGTATACAGCCATTTCCCAATCAGGGTTAATTTATTGGCTGAGTCATAAATTTCGAGCCCGAAATCATCCGGCACAAAAAAAAGTATGCCTGAGAACAGACCCAGGCAAACGATCAATTCGAACATAAAACAGATAATCTGATTACTAAACGCAATGTCGATGCTTTTACCGTGTAATACGCTAAGACGTTGCTTACGTGGCTTACCCTTTAGCCCTTCAAGTACAGTGACCGGGGCGCTATAAGCACGCTGCAATGAAAACCTGCGCCATAGCAGCCAGGCCAGCACATCGTTAAAATAAACCGATTTTATCTTCGCCAGCACCTCATACAGCGTTATCTGTTCGCCGAAGATTCTCCGACTGCTGAAGTAAAGCGGTAAGCGTTCCCAGAACGGTTTTAACCACCAGATAATGAAAAGTGCAATAAAGGGTTGGTCAAAAAAGAGGATTGATAACGGAATGAATACAGTCAGTGCAGGCAATAGCCCGCACAACAGCAGCGTCAGCCACCAGGCACGCGCCATCAAAAAACCCAGATCCAGTGCCTGCCAGCCCGATCTTACATTGGCCCCTATTTCTAACTTATCCAGGTTCAAATCGCTTACCCGACAGACAGTAGATAATCACTAGTAACCAGAAAAAACCACCTACGCCATATTTCACGGCTATAGGGATAGTGCTACTTGAAGACCAGAAGGCTTCTAAAAAGGCAGCAATCACCAGCATCAGGATAATGCCATACAATAAAGGGATAACCTCTAACCCTGCTCTGCGCAAGGCACTCACCCGAGTAAAGGGGCCTGGGTTAATAATTGAATACCCCAGCCTGAGGCCTGCAGCACCACTGAATACGATGGCGGTTAATTCAAAAGCGCTATGACCGACGACAAAGGGATAAAAAGTATCTATGAAATCAAGCCGAGTCAGATGCCCAGCCACGCTGCCGATATGTAATCCATTGTAAAAAAGGACCAAAAGAGTCCCAATCCCCGCCATCAAACCACCGGCAAAACAGCGAAAGGCAATGCTTATATTATTCAGGATATAAAACCCAAACATATAAATATCCGTATCGGACTCGCGTTCACGCCCCAGCTTGACCGCCGAAGCGTCATACATCTGTTCCAAATGTCGCACATCCTGGGCATCCATGATGCTATATACCGCCACATCATCCAGATAAACCCAGAGCCCGGCTATCAGGCCCGGTAATACAAACACCAGCAGGGATGCAATGATAAAAAAGCGCTGTTGATAGATAGTATGAGGGAACTGGCGTATCAAAAATGAAAATAGATTCAGGCGTCCGCCCTTCTGGTATCGATACAGTTCACGATATAAACGCAACACCAGTTTATTCAAGCGCTCAATTAACGCCGTATCATACAGGCGCTGTTTGGCAAGAGAGAGGTGCTGACACAGCAGCATATAGTGATCTGAAAGCAGGATGCTGTTGTGCTCGCTGGCGGGTTTATCCAGTGACTTTTCAATCGCTTGCCAGGTTTGCTGATGCTGTTTTTCAAACAATTGCTGTTTCATGCTAAACACCGTAATTGAATTGCGCGCAGCTTCATTGCACCCCCAGAAACCATGCACCGATGCGGTGTAACTGGGTGACCTTATCGTCATCCTTATTATGCGTTATACCATCCAGAATACTGGCAAGTTCCTGTTGGCGCGGATCGGACAGCTGCTGGCTTCTATGCAAAAAATCGACTATGGCGGTTTGCTCGTTGCGCAGCAGAGCGGTGGGGGGGGGCAGTGGCCGGATATCATTGATACTGGTTGGCCTTGCTGCTTCCTTAACGCTAATCACCAGAGTGCCTGCTGCCAGGTCGCCCAGACGTTGAAAGCGACCATTAGAAACCATAGTGACTAATCCGGCCAGATAACAGAATGGCAGGAAATCGACACTACGTAGCAAATTTCTAAGCATTGATGCACCGAAGCTAACCGGTGTTAAGTCATCGTGTACCACGCTGATGCCCATCATCTTTTTACCCGGAGTCTGCCCGCGCCTGAACACTTCAAAAATAACGGGATAAAACCACTCGATCAGAAACAGCGTGATATACCAGAAACCAGTGCCAACTCTGCCGAAAGGAATCATCGCCAGAGTCAGGATAAAGAGAACAATGCCACGGATCGCAAGATCAATTATAAACGCGAGAAAGCGCGGAATAGGACCGACCAGTTGCGCTTCAAGCTCTATGCCCCCGGGTATCTCTGCCCGGTAATTAGTGTCCAACAACGAGAGGCTCTCTTATTCCGCCAGCGTGTGGGCTTCAGCGCCAAACAGCTTGATATGGACCATTGACATGGTAAGCACCGACCAGGGAATAACCCAGATATAGGCTATACCGAGGGTGAAAATCGCCAGTGAATTGACCAGCAGAAGAATCAGCAGCAATCCAAATATTGAAAACCATTTGCGGGTCAGGGCCTTACGCGAAACCTCCAGCGCCTGCCAGGGGGTCATATTTTTCTCAACAATCAGCGGTAAGGCATACATGTACGCCACCATTAAATAGATACCCGGAAGTACAAATAATAATAGCCCCAATATAATCAAAGGAGTCATTATGATATAGCATAAAACCAGTGCTGGAATCTTATGGAAGTACTGGAACACCGCACTAGCAGAGCTGGGTTTATTTGCAGCATGCCGAATCCCCATAATATGAATCGCCATGAACATTGGCATGGTTGCAATGCTGGCAACCATCTGCAACAGTTGGGCAATGAAAGCGGCAGTATCTTTATCAACACCCAGAGCTGCTACTCCCATGCTAATGGGAATAACGAGTATCGCGACAATAATGGAGACGATAAAATATAACAGGAAAGCAATATGACAGCGCGTCTTAAAGCCTTTCAGGTTTTTCCAGGCCTCACCCAGAGTACCGGTCATACTGATTTCTATATTTCCAGCAATAGCCTGTTCAGGCGAACCACCGATACGCTCACTAGAGGAAGTATTATCAAGATCAGATTGGGGGGTAGCGTAGATATTGTTCATACAAAACTCCATGTATTCATTAAATTTCTATAGCCCGCGCATCCTATAATAATTTCACCCAGACATACAAGCATGATTTTGAACAGTTGATAGGGGCCTGTAACACTGAGGGTAGTCCGTACCCCCCTTTGTTATTTCATCACTTTAGGTATCGCTAGAATTTTTTTGTAACATTTAATGCCTGTTTTATCTTATCAATATCCAGCTTCTCAACCAGAGTGAGTAGCTCTGGGTATATCCGGCCATGATATCCATAACCACCATTTTTCAGTTCGTCTATTGCCTGGGCCTTTGACCAGTTGTTGAAAATAATTCGGTAAGCGGCAATGGTGACACCCGTTCTATCTGAGCCATGCCAGCAGTGTATTAAGATGGGGCCTTTTCTATTGTTGATAATCTGCATGGCCTGAATAATCTGCTTCTGGGTGATGGCACCCGTTTGCATTTTAATTCTATGCAGTACAAATTTTTCTTCCCCAATTTCATTTTTATCGCTGTGATACTCTCTTAAATTCAGCACTTCCTGAATCCCAAGGGCCACCAGGTTATCGATATCATCATCGTCAGGTTGCTCTGACCGATATACACCTTTGTCAACCTGGTACAGGTTATCAAGACCCGTTCCAATGATCGGTTTCCCCCAGTCATCAGGTCTTAATCGAGGCTCTGCATCAGCGTTAGCAGAGATAAGCAGTAAAAGAATTATCAGGTATCTGGTCATTTAATTTTTCATTTAAACAGTTTCAGCTGTTACAAACAGGGTAGAGGCTGAAGCCATATTAGCAACATTTTGCATGATGAAAAGCCCAATGTTCAGGTAAAATCATTATTTACTTTTCAAACCCTGCTGACAGTTAGCTGTTCAGCTTTATGGACTCTAATTAATTTACCGTGAATTCTGAACAAGCTCATTATCAACCAGTCAGCTGGCAGAAAATCTTTCAACTTGCGCGTAGTCATAAAAAAAATCTTATCCTGGCGCATATCATCGCGATTTTTGCTGCGATGATTCTGGTGCCAGTGCCGATGCTGATGCCATTGCTGGTGGATGAAGTCCTGCTAAATAAGCCCGGCATCATTGTAGCAACACAAAAAATTATATTTCCTGAATCCTGGCATGGCCCTGCGTTATTTATTATCAGCATCATGCTGTTCACTATTTTACTACGCCTGATTGGTACCAGCTTATCGGTATGGCAAACGCGCGAATTCACGCTGGTTTCAAAAGATATTACTTACCAGTTACGAAGCAATCTATTACATCGCCTACAAACCATCTCAATGGCTGAGTACGAGGTTCTGGGTAGCGGAGCGGTTGCTTCACATCTGGTTACCGATATAGATACTATCGATCAGTTTATCGGTAGTGCTCTGAGTAAATTGCTGGTCGCGATTCTGCTAGTGATCGGCATAGCGATTACACTGTTATGGATGCACTGGCAACTGGCTCTGTTTATTCTGATCATGAACCCTGTGGTGATTTACTTCACAACAGTCATGGGTAAAAAAGTTAAGGAATTAAAGAGGCACGAAAACTCGGCGGTGGAGTTATTTCAGCAATCACTCACCGAAACGCTGGATGCCATCCAGCAGATACGAGCCAGTAATCGTGAACGCCATTATCTGATGCGCGTGATCGACAAAGCACGTGCTGTGAAGGTTAATTCAGCCAGCTTCAACTGGAAAAGCGATGCCGCCAACCGACTGTCTTTCTTTGTGTTTCTAATGGGCTTTGAGGTTTTTCGTGCAGTGAGCATGTTGATGGTGGTGTTTTCCAGTCTGAGTATTGGAGAGATGTTCGCGGTATACGCTTACCTGTGGTTTATGATGACGCCAGTACAGGAAATACTTGGTATACAATACAGCTATTATTCAGCCAATGCCGCGCTACAGAGACTCAATCGCATCCTGCAATTAAAACAGGAGCCAGTATATGCACATAAGATCAACCCGTTTGAACATCACAACACCGCCAGCCTGAAGATTGAAGATATCCATTTCGCCTATGGTAATGGTGACATAGTACTAGATGGGGTTTCGCTGGATATTCGTGCAGGAGAAAAAATTGCCCTGGTCGGTGCCAGCGGTGGTGGCAAATCTACCCTGGTTCAGGTCATTCTGGGGCTATACCCGCCTGCTCAGGGGCATATCTATTTCAACGATGTGCCAGTTGAGCAAATCGGCCTGGATATCGTCAGAGAGCATATAGCCACCGTGCTGCAACACCCTGCGCTATTTAATGACACGATACGCAGCAATCTGACTATGGGCTTATCTCTGAGTGATGACAAGCTGTGGCAGGCGCTGGAAATTGCTCAGCTTAAAACCACTATAGACGAATTACCCGCCGGGCTAGATACCATCGTTGGTCGCAATGGCATACGTCTGTCTGGCGGTCAGCGTCAACGCCTGGCCATTGCGCGCATGATTTTAAACGACCCCAAAGTGGTGGTTCTGGATGAAGCGACTTCAGCACTGGATACCCAGACCGAAGAAAGGTTGCACAGTGCCATGCAGGACTTTCTTAAGGGCAGAACCACGCTTATCATTGCTCATCGACTCAGTGCTATAAAACAGGCAGACAGGGCCTATGTGTTTGATGGTGGACAGGTCATAGACGAGGGGCATCACGAAGAGCTGGTGAACCGAGATGGTCTATATCAACAATTATACGGCGAAAGACAACAATAAAAGGACAGCAAGAATGATCAGTTGCCAAACCCATGATTATATAGAAATTGCCTGCCTGTATGGTTTTCAGATCCGCCTACAATTAACTGATGGCTCAAGCCAGCAGGGCACAGCCATCACCACAGAAACAAGCTCAGACAAACGGGAATGGTTAATCCTCGAACAACCCACAGGCAAGATTCAGATTGATCTGATGCAGATCAAAAGCATGCAATCTCTCACAGCCAATAGTCATTTTGAACTGATAAATTTCTAAGTACAAAAATCACGAATTAAATCAAGCACCTTATCTAACTGATCGAATGGCGTGTAAAAGTGAGGAGACAGACGAATACCTCCCCCGCGTGGTGCGCACAGCACTGAATGATAAGTCAGCATTTTATATAACTCTGTATCCTGACTGTAGCGGTGACCAAATGTCACAATCCCGGACAGGCGCTGCTCAGTGGTATCGGTGAATAAATCAATATCATCAATTGCTTTCAAGCCATCAATGAGATACCGCGTCCGGTCAAGTACTCTGTCACCAATTTCCTGCATGCCACTATCCAGCAATAGCTGGAGACTAGCATTCAAGGCATGTATACCCAGCATATTGGGGCTGCCACATTCAAAACGTCTGGCCGTTTTTTCGATTGCAAAATCCTGCTGACTGTAATCGCTGAGCTTCTCTGTCATATGCCAGCCATACTGACAAAGAGACAGCCTTTCAAGCACGTCATTGCGAACATAAAACAGTCCCAGCCCTTCAGGAGCCAGCATCCATTTATGTCCATCGGCTATTGCAAAATCAGCGCCTGTCGCCTGCACATCAAATGGTAATGCTCCTATCTGTTGAATCGCATCGACGCAAAACAGGATATTGTGATCCCGGCAAAATGAACCCACTTTTTCCAGATCCATGCGAAAGCCATTATAGTATTGCACGGCACTGATCGAGATCAGCCTCGTTCGTACATCGCACAGGTCAAACAGGGCCTGTTCGGGATCATCCTGCCCCTGCATATCCAGTTTGCGAAACTCTACTCCTCTGGGTGCCAGCGAATCCCACACAAAGCGATTAGAGGGAAATTCCTGCTGGATTCCAACTACGTTATCACCCTCTTCCCAGTCCAGACCATAGGCGACCAGCGACAGACCTTCAGAGGTATTTTTTACCAGTGCGATTTCATCCACCGAACTCGCATTAATAAGCGTTTTAATATTTTCGCGCAGCTGGGTTTCAACCTCCAGCCACTTTAGATAATCCAGAGATCCCTGCCGTGCGTTTTCTTCAGCAAACTGCTTAAGCACATTGGCGGTTTGCTGGGGCCAGGGGCCAACCGCAGCATGATTGAGATGAATGAGGTTATCGATAACTGGAAATTGGCGATTCATAATCTGACAGGGCTATTGTTAAAACGATGGAGAACTATAACAGCTTTAAATTCAATGCTTCACCATAAAACCATGTAATCGTTTACTATTCGAAAACGAAGGCTACGATAAAAACCTTGAAGCGTTTATCAGCATATGTGCATAGATACTGGCGGCATAACCCAGGGCAATCACCGGCATCCATTTCAAATGCCCGAAAAAGGTGTAATAGCCTCTGGCCTGCCCCATCAATGCGACACCAGCCGCTGAACCGATTGACAACAGACTACCGCCAACACCAGCCGTCAGGGTAACCAGTAACCACTGTCCTTCTGCCATATCAGGATTCATCGTTAACACGGCAAACATAACCGGAATATTATCAACAATGGCAGATAATAATCCGACCATCACGTTCGCGTTTGTAGCGCCCAGATCCATATACATGAATTCAGAAGCCAGCGCCAGATAACCGATTAAGCCCAGACCTCCAACGCATAAAATAACACCATAAAAGAAGAATAGAGTATCCCACTCGGCCAGTTTCACCTTGTTGAAGATATCAAAGTAATCATCAGTGGAAACATCATCCATTGCTTGAATGCCTGTTTCATGTTCAACAATATTGATATCCGCATAGTTTTTTCCATGCTTCTTCTTTTTCAGGTAATAACCAAAAAACATCAGGTAACTCAGTCCCGTCATCATCCCTGCTACAGGAGGAAGATGTACAAAATTGTGAAAGCTGACTGCAGTTACAATGGTCAAAATAAACAGTACAACAATACCGACTGCACCCGGCTTCATGATTACTTTTTCATCTAGCGCGTCAGGTTTATCGTTGGATACGAAAAATGACATGATCACTGCCGGTACTAAGAAGTTAACAACAGAAGGGAGAAACAGTACGAAGAAGGTACCGAAATCAATAATTCCTTTCTGCCATACCATCAGGGTTGTGATATCACCAAAGGGGCTAAAAGCCCCCCCTGCATTGGCCGCTACAACGATATTGATACAGGCTAACAGGATGAAGTTTTTATTGCCGACACCAACCGACAATACCACTGCACACATCAACAGGGCGGTAGTCAGATTATCGGCTATGGGTGAGATAAAGAATGCAAGAATACCGGTAATCCAGAACAGCTGGCGCAAGGTGAATCCCTTGGTAACCATCCAGGCTTTGAGTCGATCAAACACCAGCCTTTCTTCCATCGCGTTGATATAGGTCATCGCCACCAGCAGGAATAAAAACAACTCTCCATACTCAAGGATGTTGTGTCGAATCGCAGTTTCAGCAGTATGGGTATCTCCATGTTGGCTATAGACGATAGCCAACAGCAGCCAGATCATGCCCGCAGCAAGAATGACCGGTTTAGATTTCCGTAAATGTATAAATTCTTCCATCATCACCAACGCATAGGCGGCAACAAAGATAATGATAGAGCTGATGCCGACCCAATGATGAGTCAGGTCGAGCTTCTCGCCGCTAGCTGACGACGCAATACTGACAGCGGGAATGAACAGGCCTGCGAATAATGCACACAGGGACCAGAATGAGGCTAGTCTGAACTTCATTGTTTCTCCTTAGATTTCAAATACCGCTAAGCACGGGTATTGAGAATTAATATCTAGATGAGCTATTTATCAGATAAATACTCGTTAGTAATCAGTTAAAAATTCTATAGTTGTTATAGAGAGAGCCTCTATTACATTAATGCTTTGGCATCAATCCAGTACACCACTAGCCTGTATGTCGGCATGATAGGATGAACGTACCATAGGCCCACTGGCAACCTGATCAAATCCAATCTCATAGGCGAAGGATTCAAGTTGTTTAAATTCATCCGGAGTCACGTAGCGATCCACCGCCAGGTGATCGCGACTGGGTTGTAGATATTGCCCCAGGGTCAGCATGTTAACATCATGAGCACGTAAATCACGCAACAGTTGCTCAACCTCCTGCATTTCTTCGCCCAGCCCAAGCATAATGCCGGATTTTGTGGGTATATCTGGATGTTGTTGCTTAAAGTTCTTAAGTAAATCCAGCGACCATTGATAATCTGCACCGGGTCGGATTTTTTTATATAACCGGGGTACCGATTCCAGATTATGGTTGAAAACATCGGGTAATGACTGACTGAGTATATCCAGAGCGATTTGCATGCGTCCGCGAAAATCCGGTGTCAGGATTTCGATCTGAATATCAGGATTGAGCTGACGTGTTTGCTCAATGCAATCAACAAAATGCTGAGCACCTCCATCACGCAGGTCATCCCGGTCTACCGAGGTCAGCACCACATAACGCAACTTCATATTCTGAATGGTTTTAGCCACGTTATAGGGTTCATCCTTGTTTAACGGGTTGGGACGCCCATGCCCTACATCGCAGAAAGGGCAACGTCGCGTGCAGATATCACCCATAATCATAAAGGTCGCCGTACCCTTAGAAAAACACTCACCCAGATTAGGGCAGGCTGCCTCTTCGCATACGGTATACAGATTATTTTCACGCAGGGTGCTTTTCAACTGCCTGACGGTTTCACTGGTAGGCGCTTTGGCTCGAATCCAGGACGGTTTGCGTGCCAATGTTTGTGCGGGCACCACTTTGATTGGAATGCCTGCAACCTTGTCGGCACCCTTGAGTTTCACACCCTGCACTATTTTTTTATTTTTGCTCATAACCTATGGTTTCGAATAATTGCGAACATAACTGCTGCTCTACCTGCTGCCGAGAAAACTCAGGTACCAGGTCGACCAGTTGAATAACCGGTAAATCTTTATAGCCGCAGGGATCTATGCCGGAGAAGGGCGTCAGATCCATATCCAGATTCAGACTCAGTCCATGATAGCAACAGGCCTTACGAACACGTAGGCCCAGTGCGGCGATCTTGGCAACGCCCACATACACACCGGGGGCGTCCCTACGCGCATGAGCATCGATGTCGTAGCCCTGTAAGAAGTTCACCACGCCCTGCTCCAGGCTCATCACCAGTGAGCGAATACCTATGCCCAGCCGATTCAGATCGAGCAGAAAATACACGATTAACTGGCCCGGACCGTGGTAGGTGACCTGGCCGCCCCTGTCCACCTTCACCACAGGAATATTTCCTGTGTTAAGCACATGCTCTTTGCGGCCATTTAAGCCCAGGGTATACACCGGATTATGTTCGGTTAACCAGAACTCGTCTCGTGTTTCAGCATCGCGTTGCTCGGTAAACTGTTTCATCGCCTGCCATACCGGTTCGTAATCGGTACGCCCCAGATGCTGGATATTGGGTAACTGCAAGGACACGGCTAAACCGTTATAAGGACATCACGACATGCTCACTGGCAGTCAATGAGTAATAGATATCATCCAGTTGTTGACGACTATGAGCGGTAAAAGTAATGGTCAGAGATTGATATTTACCCTTAGAACTTTGATTTCGATGCACGCTGAACTCAGTAGATTCTGGACAATGCGCAGCAACCAGCTCCAGCACTATGCCTTCGAAAGACTCGTTATTCAAACCGAAAACCTTAAGTGGAAACTCGCAGGGGAATTCTAGCAGCTCGCTTAAATCCTGATCTGAAGATAGATCCTGAGTCATCTATTAACCTCGCATGACTGATTTTTTAAAATCCTGATACAGATCGATCAACTGCATCCACATAGGACCTGGAACACCCTTACCTACCTTATGCTGATTCAGGGTAGTTACCGGCATGATTTCACGCGTAGAAGAAGTCATCCAGATTTCATCTGCATCGTGTAATTTATCTTCGCTAACCGGCATTTCACGCACCAGAATTTTATTTTTGTTGCAGATTTCTATGATCAGTTCACGCGTGATACCACCCAGCATATAACGTGTTTGGGGTGGGGTTAAGATCACTTCGTCCTTAATCACAAACAGGTTGCTGGAGGTGCCTTCTACAGCCAGATTGTCACGTATCAGAATGGCCTCCTGAGCACCCGCATCAACCGCCTGTTGTCTCAATAGCACATTGGGCAAAAGATTGATGGACTTGATGTAGCAATTCATCCAGCGATTATCATCCAGAGTGATCGCTCTAATCCCCTTCGTATCCTTATTTTGCGAGGGATAGTCCAGGGCCTGACACATCACCAGCACGGTGGGCTTCATATCACGATCATAGGCCTGATCTCGAACCTGCATAACACCACGCGTAATTTGCAGATAAATAAAGCCATCACCCTGATGGATATTATTTTCAATCAAAGAGCTGAATATTTCGGGCATTGCGTTTTCACACTCAGCGCAAGACATATCTACTGCTTGCAGACTGCGTTGCAGACGTTGCAAATGCTCATCCACACGGAAAACCTTTCCGCTATAAACCGGCAAAACTTCATACACCCCATCACCGAACATAAAGCCTCGATCCAGCACTGGAATACAGGCTGTTTCGGCTGGTACATAATTTCCATTTAAATAAACTAGATCCATATAAGTGTCCTGTGACCTATTCAAAAAGTAGTTTGATGCTATCGATAGCTTTCTGCACGATACCACCATCATTAACCGCCTGCATAGCCACCAGCGGTTGAGAAATGATGACTTCGTCATCCAGCTTAACCTTTAACATTCCAAGTTCCTGACCCAACGCTATCGGCGCAGAGATACGTTGATCAATTTCTATAGAAGCATCCAGGTTCTTATAGCGTCCACGCGCTATAGTGACAAATACATCCTGTTGCACACCCAGAGAAACCTGCTCCTGGTCGCCATACCAGACGCGCGCCTGATTGAGTACGTCATTGGTACGATACAGTTTCTGGGTTTCAAAGAACCTAAAACCGTAGTTTAGCAGTGTCTGGCTATTCTGCGTGCGCGCTTTATCCGAATCGGTGCCCAGTACCACGGATATCAGACGCATATCGTCGCGCTTGGCTGAACTTGCCAGACAGTACCCAGCGGCTTCGGTATGCCCGGTTTTCAGCCCATCTACCGATTCATCGCGCCACAGTAAACGGTTGCGATTGAACTGGCGAATATCATTGAAGGTATATTCCTTCTCGCGGTAAAAAAGATAGGTTTCAGGGAAATCACGAATAATCGCCTGACTCAATAATGCGATATCGCGCGCTGTACTGTAATGCTCTTTATGTGGCCAACCTGTGGAATTCTGAAAGTGACTATTTTTCATGCCCAGTAAAGCAGCCTGATGATTCATATACTCAACAAACGCCTGTTCAGAACCAGCAATATGCTCTGCCAGCGCTACCGTAGCATCATTGCCCGACTGGATGATCATACCCTTCATTAATTTTTCTACCGATACCTTCTTACCCACTTCGATAAACATTTTGGACCCCTTCATGCGCCAGGCCTTCTCACTTATCGTCACCATATCGGTCATATTGATGTCACCCGATGCCAATGCCTTATCCACCAGATAGGCAGTCATGAGCTTGGTGATACTGGCGGGTTCTACACGTTTATCAGGGTCTTTCTCTGCCAACACCTTACTACTGGCAAAATCCATCAGGATAAAACTATCCGCTGCCAGCTCAGGCGCCTGAGGAACAGGTTTTACTGCTGCGAACAGGGGCTGACTTAGGAACCATAAAAGTGAAACAAACAGGAGTTGAAAAATATTCATAGAGGAAAGATAACTAAACCGGTTGCGTGCTAAATTAAAAGAATAGATTGTACCTTAGCTGGGTAGAAAATTAACCCCCTGCCCGGCATGCTATTAAGGAATGAGGAATAATATACTTACACTGACAGTAGATTAATTCTCACCCACCACAATCCTGACGTTTTGATAGCCTTTGCGCAACAATCGTTTCTGCACAGACTCGGCTTCAGTAACATCCAGCAAAGGCCCAAGTCGTACACGATAAAATGTGCCCGAGCCAGTATCAATAGAAGATATTAAAATTGCCTGTTCATTCTGCGCTTTCAACTGGTTACGCATATTAATCGCATTAACTTCACTACCAAAGGAGCCCAACTGCAGAAAGATTTCTCCTGCGCTATCCTCAAGTGTGGCCGTTTGTAGCGGAATAGCTCGAACCGGAGGCCGTGGTTCGGTAGCGGCGGATTTATGATCAGTGGCAGATAGCGCAGTAATCTCTACCTCGGCAGTGCCTGGCCCGATTACACCCAGTTGTTTAGCGGCAGCCTGGGACAAATCGATAATACGATCATTAACGAACGGCCCCCTGTCGTTGACCTTAACCACTACAGTCTTTCCATTAGCTAGATTTTTAACACGTACCATAGTCGGTAATGGCAGGGTTTTATGTGCTGCCGTCATCGCATGCATATTATAGGTTTCACCACTGGAGGTTCTTTTACCGTGAAAGTCTGGACCATACCATGAAGCCGTGCCACGCTGTACAAAGCCCCTCGCTGACTGCATCACGAAATAGCGTTTTCCAAATACCACATAAGAGCCAGGGTTTCCATGTTTCGATTTTCCTGTACTATCTAGCTCGATACTGTCAGATCCAGGGCTGTCTCCCATCGGCACGCCAAAGGTACAGCCAGATAGAATAACTAAAGCTATCAGAAGAGCCAGTAAACGCATACTTACTCTACGCCCTGCTTCAGTTTCTGACTGAGTTGATAAACCGCCATAGCGTATAAAGGGGAATGGTTATAACGGGTAATCACATAAAAATTCTGTAACCCTGCCCAATACTCAGCATGATCTTGCTGTTCAAACTTTAATAGTGCAACCTTCAGATCATCGTCCAGCGGGGTTTTACTTTTAAACCCAACGGCTGTTAAATCCTTCCAGTATTGATTGGGTTTCATTGCTGGCTCTATATCTATTTTTGAATTTTTCTGCTGTAAGCTGATGGGATAGGCAATCGGCTGTCCTTCAACCCAACCGTGCTTTTTAAAGTAATTGGCGACACTTGTCAGAATATCCGGCAGGCTTTCAAACAGGTTCGCTTTGGCATCGCCGTCACCATCCAGCGCAAAGTTTCTATAACTGGACGCGATAAATTGCGGCATACCCATAGCGCCTGCATAGGAACCCATGACAGCACGAGTATCCAGACCATTCTCTTTACTCAGGATCAGAAACTGTTCCAGTTCACGGGTAAAAAACTCGGCGCGCTTGGGGTAATCGAAGGCAAAAGTAACCAGGGTATCAAACACGGGTGATTTTCCTTTATAAACTCCGTAAAAGGTTTCTACACCGACAATAGCAATGATAATTTCAGCTGGAACCTTAAAAGTTTTTTCGATCTGACTGATTAATTCTCGATTCTCTTTCCAGAACTGAATCCCCGCATTGATGCGCTTATCTGTCAGGAAGATATTTCGATACTGGTGCCATTCCAGTTTTTCTGCCGGCCGGTCCATAAGCTCGAACAGCTCTCGCTGATTTTTGACCTGAGAAAACAGCTCAATCAACTCGGCCTCGCTATATTCACTAGTGGCAGCCATCTTGCGGATAAAGTCCTCAACATCAGTACGATAGCGGTAATCGCCTTTATTTAGTTTTGCGGCCTGTAGCGACAATGGCAACAAAAGTATCGATAACAGTAAAACTCTTAACATTCTGGCTCCTTTGGGCCCAGTTTATATATGGAAATTCCTGTCGGAAAATCCCTATTGAAAAATTTCTATCGTAAAAAACGCTTGGCTGATCCGACCGCCATTATCATGCCGAACCCCGCCATAAGAGTCACCATAGAGGTGCCTCCATAACTCACCAGGGGTAAGGGTACACCAACCACCGGCAACAATCCTGTGACCATGCCGGTATTTACAAACAGGTAGACAAAAAAGGTGAGACTTAGTGCACCAGCCAGCAGTCGACCGTAGTTATCCTGAGACATTGTGGCGATGAATAAACCACGATAAATAATCAGTAAATACAGTAATATCAGAAATAAACTGCCGAACAATCCAAATTCTTCACCAAATACGGAAAAGATAAAATCTGTCTGTCGCTCTGGTAAAAACTCCAGCTGCGACTGGGTACCATTCAACCAGCCTTTGCCATACACACCGCCTGATCCTATGGCGATTTTGGATTGAATAATGTGATAGCCGGATCCCAGAGGATCAGATTCAGGATTGAGCAGGGTTAGTATGCGTCCACGCTGGTAATCATGCAGCCCAAACTTCCATAATAAGGGAGCCATCGCTGATATCACCAGCCCCAGAATAAAAAAGATTTTCCAGCGCACTCCCGCCAGAAAGAGCACAAAATACCCTGCACTTGCGACTAGCAACGCAGTTCCAAGGTCGGGCTGACGGGCAATCAGTATAACCGGGATCAACACCAGCAAAGCAGAAACGGATAAATCTTTCCAGCCCACGGGTAATACCTTTTCCGATAGATAGGATGCCACCATCATAGGCATTGCCAACTTCATAAACTCTGAAGGTTGAAAGCGTATAAAGCCAAAATCCAGCCAGCGTTGCGCACCTTTACCGATCTCACCAAATATCATTACAGCGATCAGCAATAGCACACCGCCCAGATAAAACCACATAGACAGTTTTTTTAGTACGCGCATTGATATATTGGCGATGCCTATCATCAGCACCACCGCCAATGCCAGACGCGTGATCTGCCTTATCAGCATATTAATATCGCTACCGCTGGCGCTAAATAGAATGACCAGCCCAAAACTGGACAGTATAAACAACAGCAACATAAGCACTGGATCAAGTCGAAATGCATCCAGTACACGACGCGAAATTGAATGCTGGTCATTCTCTGTATAATGATCCATTAATTACTCGCCTGTGTTTTATTTTCATTTTCATCTGGTTCTTTTAATAGGTAGGCATCCATAATCTTGCGCGCTATAGGCGCTGCCACTGAGCTACCATGCCCGCCATTTTCGACCACCACCGCCACGGCTATTTTTGGATCTTCTACCGGGGCAAAAGCCATAAATAGAGCATGGTCGCGTAACTTCTTCGTCACATTCTCTTCTTCGTATTCTTCATCCTGGGCAATACCAAAAACCTGTGCGGTACCCGTCTTGCCCGCAATTTTATATTGAAGCCCCTGGGCGATACGGTGTGCGGTACCGCGTATATGATGTACTACATTGGTCATACCTCGTACGACATGATCCCAGTTGAGTTTTTTCTTTAACTTATATTCACTACTGAGTACCACTTCGACAGGCTGATCTGTCTGATCGACCGGGTTTTCTATGGATTTCACCAGATGAGGCTTATACAGCTTGCCCTGCATGGCCAAAGCTCCTGTAGCGCTACTTAACTGTAAGGGTGTAACCAGCAAAGCTCCCTGGCCTATACCCGTGATTAAAGTTTCACCCGGAAACCATGGCATGCCTCTGGCATTGCGTTTCCATTCGCGTGAAGGCATCAGGCCCGGGCGTTCACTGGTACTATCAATCCCGGTACGACTGCCAAACCCGAACTGTTTCATAAATTCAGACATGCGATCTATGCCAAGATTGTAAGAGAGCTCATAAAAGTAAACATCACAGGATTGGGTAATTGCCCCATCCAGCGTCATGTACCCATGCCCCCCCTTTTTCCAGTCACGGTATTTACGCTCATCGTTGGGCAATTGATAGTAACCACCACAAAAAACCTTATGCCCTGGCCCGATAACATTAGATTCCAGGCCAGCAAGACCGAAAAACGGCTTGGTTGTTGAGCCGGGCGGATACTGTCCGGTAATTGCGCGATTAAACAGCGGGCGCCTGGGTGAGTCACGTAAAGCACTGTAATTGGCCATACTGATACCATTGACAAACAGATTCGGATCAAAGCTTGGCATGCTTACCAAAGCAAGGATTTCACCATTACGAGGATCAATCGCCACCATAGAACCTTTCTGACCGGTAAACAGGTATTCCGCCAATTGCTGTAGTGATGAATCTATCGTCAGGTGCAGATTTTTGCCTGCTTTCGGTGCCTGTTCGTCCAGTACCCGTAAAGTCCGCCCGGAGGCATTTACTTCAACGCGCTGATAACCCACCTCACCATGTAACTCGGCTTCATAGTATTTCTCAAGCCCCAGCTTACCAATATGACTGGTGCCTGCGTAATTCGCTTCATCTAACTTGACCAGATCCCTCAGATCAATTCGCCCAACATAGCCCAGCGCATGCACAGCATGCTTGCCCAGGGGATAATTTCGCGTCAGACGCGCATTGATTTCCACACCATTAAAACGATGGATATTGACTGCCAGTGCTGCGACTTCTTCATCGCTCAGATTAAGCAACAGAGGCACTGATTCAAATGACCTTCTGCGTTTGCTGGTTTCACGAAATCTGCTGACTTCCTGATCGGATATCTCAACCAGTTGTCTCAATTGTTGCAATGTTTCATCCATATCCTCAACCTGCTCTCGAATAATCTCTAATCGATAAGCAGGTAGATTATCTGCAAGCACAATGCCATTACGGTCATAGATCAGTCCGCGCGTAGGAGGCAGCGCTTTGAGACTGACTCGATTTGACTCGGATAAGGTGGTGAAATGTTCATGATCAACGACCTGTAGCACATACAGACGCCCTAGCACCACCATCATCAACACAAAAACAATCAGCGCCGCTGCAATCAAGCGGTTCCTGATCAGTCTGGTTTCCAGATAATTATCTTTGAGTTTTTCTCGGTAGGCCATCAGCAGATGATGTCCAGTGGATACGGCATAAAATGATACGAAGCTTTAAAAAGTGACGCCATTAAACCACCGATTGCATGAATTTCAAGCTGAAAAAACAAAGCCTGCGCTATGCAGGCTTTGTTAGTGGAACTGTTGCTAATTGATTTTTACAGTAATGGCACCATCAACAGCGCTACGATATTGATGATTTTTATCAATGGGTTGATCGCTGGACCTGCAGTATCCTTATAAGGGTCACCTACTGTATCGCCAGTCACTGCTGCCTTATGCGCATCAGAACCCTTGCCGCCATGATTGCCGTCTTCGATATATTTTTTCGCATTATCCCAGGCACCACCACCGGTGGTCATAGAGATCGCCACAAACAAACCGGTTACGATAGTACCGATCAAAACGCCACCCAGTGCTTGCGCACCCAGTGTCAGGCCGACCACGATTGGCACTGCAACCGGTAATAAGGAAGGAATAATCATTTCCTTAATCGCTGCACGAGTCAGCATATCCACAGCACGAGAATAATCCGGCTTCTGTGTTCTATCCATAATGCCTGGCATTTCACGGAACTGGCGACGTACTTCATTCACGATACCACCGGCTGCACGACCTACTGCTTCCATTGCCATTGCACCAAACAGATAAGGAATCAAACCACCAATAAACAGGCCAATAATGACCATATGGTTGGATAGATCAAAGGTTTCAGCCTTGCCTGCACTGGTCAACGAGCTGGTGTAATCGGCAAACAATACCAGAGTAGCCAGACCGGCAGATCCAATCGCATATCCCTTGGTTACCGCCTTGGTAGTATTACCCACTGCATCCAGTGCATCGGTAGTATTTCGAATCTCTTCTGGTAGTTCGGCCATTTCAGCGATACCACCTGCGTTATCGGTAATCGGTCCATAAGCGTCCAGTGCTACCACAATACCCGTCATAGACAACATGGCAGTTGCTGCAATCGCTATTCCGTACAGTCCAGCCAGATTATGTGCCCCCCAGATTGAAAGACAGACAGCCAGTACAGGCAATGCGGTTGAACGCATCGAAATACCCAGGCCGGCGATAACATTGGTACCATCACCGGTAGTAGAAGCTTCAGCGATATGTCTTACCGGAGAGTATTCGGTTGCCGTGTAGTACTCAGTAATCACAATCATCGCTACGGTCAGCACCAAACCGATTAACGCAGCACCAAATAGAGCACCAGTGCTAAACATCCCGTTATCCGCCATCATAGAATTAGTTATCACATAGAAACCGATAGCTGAAAGAATGGCTGACACAGCAGTTGCCTTATACAGCGCAGTCATAATCTTGCCGCCTTCCTTATATTTAACGAAGAAGGTGCCGATTACCGAACAGATGATCGAGATACCACCCAGTACCAGAGGATAGGTCACGGCCAGCGCCAGAGTTTCTGTACTCGATTTTACAAACACCAGACTGCCCAGCAACATAGTAGCGATAATGGTTACTGCATAGGTTTCAAACAAATCTGCCGCCATACCCGCACAGTCACCCACGTTATCACCCACGTTATCTGCGATAACTGCCGGATTACGTGGATCGTCCTCGGGAATCCCTGCTTCAACCTTACCAACAATATCAGCGCCCACATCAGCACCCTTGGTGAATATACCACCACCCAGACGGGCAAAGATTGAGATCAACGAACCACCGAAGGCCAATCCAACCATCGGATGTAGAGGATCATCTACACCCATCATCAGTAATATGCTGTAGTAACCAGCAACGCCTAATAAGCCTAGCCCAACCACTAACATTCCGGTAATTGCGCCGCCTTTAAAAGCGACCTGCAGGGCAGGATTGATTCCACCTTTAGCCGCTTCTGCAGTACGTGAATTGGAACGCACAGAAACATGCATGCCTATATAGCCTGCAGCACCTGATAATAATGCACCCAATGCGAAACCAACTGCGGTATACCAGTCCAGAGCCAGGCCAAGGCCCAGGAATAATATTGCGCCAACCATAGAGATAGCCGTGTATTGACGCGCCAGATAAGCCACTGCGCCTTCCTGAATAGCGCCTGCGATTCTTTGCATTTCTTCATTACCCTGAGGCTTTGCTAAAACGCTAAAGATTGAAACTACCCCATACCCGATCCCTACAAAAGCACAGATCAATGCCATAACTAATGCTGAACTCATTTTTTTATGTCCTATTTATTGTTAAATTAAAAAATTATTTTTGTGCTCAAAAAAAAACCGCCAGTTCAATGAACTAGCGGTTTTGATATTTGTTAATCAAGTTGCTGGAAAATCTGGTCGCGAATTTCATCCACTTTTCCAATTCCATTTATCCGGATATATCTGGGGGCTCCTTCTCCTCCTGAATTCGCCCATCCGGAGTAGTATTCGATCAGCGGTTCGGTTTGATCATGGTAAACCTCCAGACGTTTTTTCACCGTATCCTCCTGATCATCATCACGCTGAATCAAATCCTCACCCGTTTCATCATCCTTACCTTCAACCCTGGGGGGATTAAACATAATGTGATAGGTACGGCCTGAAGCCAGGTGTACACGGCGACCGCTCATGCGTTTGATAATCTCGTTATCGTCCACATCGATTTCCACTACTGCATCTATTTCCACTTTGGATTTAAGTGCTTCAGCCTGCTCCAGTGTGCGCGGGAAACCATCGAAAAGAAAACCGTTAGCGCAATCATCCTGCTGGATTCGCTCATCAATCAGCCCAAGAATAATGTCATCCGACACCAGGCCACCGGCATCCATCACCTTCCTGGCTTCTATGCCCATCGGAGACTGAGCCTTAACAGCAGCGCGTAACATATCACCAGTAGAAATCTGAGGAATGTTGTATCTTTCCTTAATGTAATTGGCCTGAGTGCCTTTGCCTGCACCCGGACCTCCTAATAAAATTATTTTCATTTTCACCTCTTTATTGTTGGTTGCGCCACAATACATGACAGAGGGTACTCTCCATCAAATTCCATAGCCACCAGAATTAAGATTTGAAATACTCGATATTGCATCAATCTATACTCTTGTGCACATTGTGCCACAGCAATACCCCTACTTCGAGCATGCTTTTTAAATTGACCGATTGAATTCACTTATGCCTGCATATCTCCATTAGCATGCAAATTTGCGCTTTTTATTGTATATTCGCCGCCCTGTATATCGATAGAACAACAAATTATGGACGCCATTCCTGATATAAATGACACCGAACAACGTATTATCCGTAGCTCTCTGGATGAACGCTGGGGCAAGGACAAGGTAGAGTTTCACATTGTTGATGTGGAGGCCAGACTGGACCCCTCTGACCGTGAATTGACCGAATGCCCGGCTATTTACTGGGAACAGGGCGAATGTCATTTTGTAGTCATCAAAACCGCCGAAAATCTCTACCGCACCCAGTTTTATTATGGTAACCGCGAACAATTCGGTACTGGAATACGTGAATACAATGAGTTGGGAGACTGCGTCATCTCCCTGCTACGCCTGCAGTCAGATCATGAAAGAGATCGCCAGCAGGAGTTAAACCCAGACTAATTAAAAATTTTTATATCAACTACAGGCTTTAAAAAAGCTGAATTCATTGCGGAGAAAAATAATGAGTATAAAGAATGCATTCTATGCACAATCAGGCGGCGTAACCGCCGTTATCAACGCTTCGGGCTGTGGCGTCATCGAAACCTGTCGCAAACACGCCGACAAAATAGGTAATGTGTATGCCGGTCAAAATGGCATCATCGGTGCATTAACCGAAAATCTAATCGATACCTCTAAAGAATCTGCTGAAGATATTGCCGCACTGAAAACCACGCCTTCGGGTGGATTTGGCTCCTGCCGCTTCAAGCTCAAAAGCCTGGAAGAAAACAAGCGCGAATATGAACGCCTGATCGAGGTGTTCAAGGCACACAACATTGGTTATTTCTTCTATAACGGCGGCGGTGATTCAGCCGATACCTGTTATAAGGTTTCTCAGTTGTCTGAAAAAATGGGATTTCCGGTACAGGCGATACATGTACCTAAAACGGTTGATAACGATCTGCCGATCACCGATAACTGCCCTGGCTTTGGATCAGTCGCCAAGTATATTGCGGTTTCTACACTGGAAGCCTCGTTTGATGTGCGTTCCATGGCTGCAACCTCTACCAAGATTTTTGTTATCGAAGTCATGGGGCGTCACGCAGGCTGGATTGCTGCTGCAGGTGCACTGGTAGAAGACTATGGTATTCCAGTAGTCACACTATTCCCTGAAATTGAATTCGATAAAGAAAAATTCCTCGCCGTGGTTGATGCCAGGGTTAAAGAGCATGGCTACTGCACTATCGTAGTTTCTGAAGGCGCGCACTATCCTGATGGCACTTTTCTGGCAGAACAGGGCACCCGCGACTCATTCGGACACGCCCAACTGGGTGGCGCAGCGCCCATCGTAGCGAATATGATCAAGGACGCACTGGGCTATAAATTTCACTGGGCGGTTGCTGACTACCTACAACGTGCAGCACGTCACCTGGCCTCGGAATCTGATGTACAACAGGCTTATGCGCTGGGTGAAGCGGCAGTCGAAAAAGCCCTGGAAGGCAAGAACTCCATCATGCCGACCGTGGTTCGTGAATCATCAAACCCTTACAAATGGAGCATTGGCGAAGCCCCATTAAGCGAAGTGGCTAATGTTGAAAAAATGATGCCTATGGATTACATCAGTGAAGATGGCTATGGTATTACTGACAAGTGTAAGGAATACCTCTACCCCTTAATCAAGGGCGAAGCCTATCCTGAATACGATGACAACGGTATGCCCATATATGTCACTCTGAAGAATGAGCTGACTGAAAAGAAACTACCGCTGTTTGAAATTTAACCAGCATACCTGAAAGGGCTGCACTTGCAGCCCTTTTTTATTCCACTTATGACCCTTGAACGCGCCAGAGAACTACTGGAAACCCAGGTCTATATCGGCCAGGGTTATAATCGTCATGCCGCTCGCCTGATACTGGCTGAAGTTCAGCGTGATCTGGGACAGGGTGCTGTCGACCAGTTAATCACGGAATTGAATATGACTGAAGTGTTCGGATTTAACCCGGGCGAGCATTTTAAATCCCCCTGATGAATAGAATTCATAGTTTTTCCTTAGCGCCCCCTCTCTACAACCCCTTTCGACACTGCTATAATCCCGCGCTCTATTATCTATGAAGCATTGGCCAGATTTATGAATCTTGATCGCGTTAACTCGGGTGTAAATTGCCCAAATGATATTAATGTCATTATCGAAATCCCTTCGCATAGTGATCCTGTCAAATATGAAGTCGATAAAGCAACAGGTGCTATGTTCGTCGATCGCTTCATGGGAACTGCCATGCATTATCCCTGTAACTATGGATATATCCCACACACACTGTCTGACGATGGTGACCCTGCCGACGTTCTGGTGGTCACACCGGTACCGCTGATCAGTGGTTCAGTGATCCGCGTTCGTCCTGTTGGCATGCTTAAAATGACCGATGAATCGGGTGAAGATGCCAAGATACTGGCCGTGCCTGTCGATAGCTTATCGCGTATGTATCGAGAGATTGACTCGGTACGTGATATGCCGCGTCCGTTGCTGGATTCTATCTCTCACTTTTTCGAACACTACAAAGATCTGGAAGATGGCAAGTGGGTGCATATCGAAGGCTGGTTGGGTACAGAAGAAGCCAAGAAGGAAATCATGGATAGTATTGAACGTTATAACGCAGCGAAGGAAAAGCCTGCATTTTAATCCTGTTCTGAATTAGCGAATAAAGCTGCTTTCTCTTCCGTAGATACTGCAGTAGCCGGTTTGGCAAGGGTGATATCAGGATGACAGACCTGATTTCGCCCCTGTTGTTTGGCCTGATACAAATACTGATCCGCACTGTCCACAAAAGCTTCGAAACTCTGACTCTCATCTGCCTGATAAACTGCGACACCCAGACTGGCTGTAATATTGAACCAGTTATCTGCAAATGCTACGGGTGTCTGCTGTAAAGTCAGTCGCACTCGATGTGCCACCCTTACCGCCATAGCTAAACTGGTTTGAGGTAATATTAGCGCAAATTCCTCTCCACCATAGCGACAAATAATATCCACCACGCGCAACTCCTGTCTAAACACAGATGCAGCAAGCTGTAGCGCCTTATTACCGCCTTCATGCCCCCAACGATCATTCACCTGCTTGAATAAATCAAGGTCGATCATCACAAGCGCGGTAGGATGACCCGTACGATTAGTTCGCTGCATTTCATTCTTCAACACAGATTCGAAATGACGATAATTGAATAAACCAGTTAAGGGATCAGTACTCACCTGGGTTTGCAACTGACTGATTTCCTGTTGAAGACTGGCTACCTGACTCACCCAGTCACAATCGCGAATTCCAACTGGGCATAGTTCTATTTTTAATTCAGACTGACTCATCAAACGGAGTATAACAACACAAAATCACATTGCACTGAGCATTTGTAAACAACGCAACAGGAATTCTTATTCGAGTATGGACAATAAATTATTTACCAGAGTATGCAATGGTTCTCGCTCAATTCCAGTTTGACTATACAGGCGGATACCTCGCACACCCATCAGTAAGAAGGCAGCTAAAGACTCAGGATTTTTATCCTCACTCAGCTCTCCATTTTGCTGCGCTGTCAGCAATATCTGATAGAACTGTTGCTGATGACTGGCAAACATGGCCTGCAGGCGCTGGCGAACTTCCTCATCCTGTGACGCCAGTTCGGTAGCTGTATTGATCATCAGACAGCCCTTGATGGCCTTATCATCCAGCACATCCTCAATCAGCGCCGCAAAATATTGATGGATGCCATCTAACGCTGCCCCATCACTTTTCAGGCGCTGGGTCAGCAAGGCGGAGCTTCTTTCGAAATACAGATCCAGTGCCTGTAAAAACAGTTCCCGCTTACTATTAAAAGCAGCATACAGGCTACCTGGCCGCATGTTCATTTGCTCGCCTAATTGCTGTATGGAGGTATTGCTATAGCCATTTTTCCAGAAAAGAAACATCGATTGCTCGAGCACACGAGTACGATCAAATTGAGCAGGTCTAGGCATAGCTGAAACTGATATTGGTTAGAGTTGCTTTACCTTACCAGATAATTGAGTGATCACTCAAAAAATAATCTAATTTTTTTCATTTTTCTACTCAGGAGTCAAGCATGAACCTTCAAGCTGAAATTGATAAAAACAAGCAACTAACCGGAGCCGGTAAACCTTAAACCTGGATTCCGCAGTTGACCGCTCGCATAGAAGGGCAACCCACTGTTTCGTTGAGAATAACAGTCGATTTATTTTTTCACCCAACAGCTGAGTCCCGCTACGAGATGAATTGCACGTTTGAGGCGGCGTATCTCTGCGTTGCCTATAGGACATAGGTAAGGGGCGTGAGCAGGACGCGGAAGCCTTGTAACTCCTTGGAATAGCCCTTTCCTTATCAAGAGCTGGAACGACGCTGTGGGCTGCTGGTGGGCTTCTCGAAGAGTGCGCTGCCGTTTATGAGATGAAAAACACTTCCGTAGAAGTTAATCAGCAGCCCATCTTAATATGCATTTTATTTAGAGCGCTACACTAGAGCTCTCGAACCAGCCGGATACCTACGTTGTACTGGCCTGAATTACTTGGGAAAGTCTCTCGATTCTCTACGCGCATGGATGAAGCAGGGCTACGGAAAGCGCCCCCCCGAACCACACGTACACTACAGTCACCACCTTCCCAAATCGACCCGTCATCAGGAGCTCCATCATAGTTTCGGTGATAACAGTCGTACACCCATTCATAAAGGTTACCCGCAGTATCAAATAAACCAAAGGCATTCGGCTTATAGGAGCCGACCTTAGCCGGCTTACTGGTAGTTAATTCAGATTCACAGTCATAGCAATGCGCATTACCTTTACCCTTATCGCTACCCCACCAATATGTAGTTCTCTTTCCACCACGAGCAGCGTATTCCCACTCCGCTTCAGAAGGTAAACGATACTTCTTACCGGTCTGTTTACTTAGCCAGCTTGCATAGGCTAAAGCATTTTCCCAGGAAACATTATTCACTGGATGGGTTTTACGATCCAAACCTGAGCTATCGGGTCTCAGTTTTTGAGTAGCCCTGGCGAATACATCATATTCAGCATAAGTCACCTCATAGATAGACATAGCGAATGCTCGAACCTTAACCTCATGACGAGGGGCTTCATCGGGTGAAATCAGGCCTGAAACATTCCCCATCAGGAAGCTGCCAGCTGGCAGGGCAATCATTTTCGGCCCACGCCCACCAATTTTGAGGCGATCTGTGAACGGTTTTGAGAGGTTGACATACTCTTCCTGCATCAGCGGTTCTGGCGGCTGTACTGCCGGTTGCTTGACCAGTTCACGTCGTGGGGTTTTGACTTCAGGAACAGCCACTGGCGGCGGAGGCTCAACTGGTTTAGGTGTAGGTGTAGGTGTAGGTGTAGGTGCTATTTGCTCTTCAAGCTCAGTCATAACCTGTCCAATCATGCTATCCAGCATACCTTGCTGCCAGGCATAGTATCCAGCGCTGGCGATGACCAAAATCAGAATAAATTTAAGCAGCCCAGAAAATGACTTCTTCTCTTTCGGTGGCTCATAATTATATGAGGTATCGATGTCTGGGCTGGAGCGGGATAACGATTCTCTGGTAGCAGCGGTAACAGCCTCCTGCGGTATCGCCTTTTTCTTAATATCCACCACGATGATGGTGGTATTATCCTGATTGATCTTATTCGCTTCTTCTACAGCCTTGAGCAAAGCATAGACACATTCACGTGCGGTTGCAGACCATGATGAATATTGAATAATAGCACCAGCACCCAGTGTATCCAGACCATCACTGGAAATGATTAGACGATCTCCTTCTTTCAGCTTAACGGGATGTGTTGGGCAGTCAATACTGCTTATTTCTTCACCCGTCATGGCGCTCATTAGCATGTTACGAGACATACCGGGTTGTTCTTCAATATCCATCCCCTGTTCGCGCATCATATCGATATAGGCACCATAACTATGGTCAGCGTTCTGCTTGATCAGCTCTCGGTCACGAATCAGGTATAGATGACTATCACCCACACTAACCCAGTAGAGGTTATTATTTTCCAGATAGGCAGTCACCATCGTGCAGCCCATGCCGCGTAGTGCGGGTGTCTCTTTTATTGAATCCTTAATTTGCTGATTCGCACGATTAAGCGCACTGGATAAAGACTCGGGAACATCTTTACTGGGAAAATCACTTTGAAAAGCTTTATTGAATGTTGCAACCACCATATTGCTTGCAACATTCCCTGCTGCATGCCCCCCCATTCCATCAGCCATAATGACCAACGAGCAGGATTTTCCCTCATCATTCTCGCCCAGTTGCGACACCATATAAGCATCTTCCTGGTAATCTCGTGCACCATCGATCTGGTCACTGGCAATATCAAATTCAACATTCATAGATTTAATAATCTCAAAGTACTAGCCGTACTATAGATACAAGTTAAAGTAATTTATAGAATAAATGCTAAATACTCAAACATCCTAATACTTAAGTCTTTATTTGAGACTTTTATAGTCTCAACTGTATTTAACGGTCGTTAATCCCTTATGAACGGCGCGTAACTTGATTGTTTCAACCTCTTTAATGGCAGAAATAAAGGTTGTGGTAAATCATACCAGTCAGCCCATGTCCAGTCACTGCAATCCTTATTACGCTGCAGATCGATGTCAGCAACATTCAGACATTCCATTTGAAAGTACAGGCTGACCGAATGCAGCCCGTTATCAAATAGATTCCTGGTAGAACTGACCAGCTCTGCTGCTGTACATTCCAACCCGTGAAATCTGTGTTGTAAGCGATAAACCGCCTGTTGTGGTGACTCAATGTTTTGCAGCCAGCCACCTGGTAATTGCCAACTCAGTGGCATGGGTTGTTTCTTTCTTCTTCCTATGAGCAAATAGCTCTTGTATGTCATAATCAGGGCAATCCCGATTCGGGGAGCTGGATTTGAATCAGTCATAGGCTTAAGGTTTCCGGATTTTATGCAGAGTTTATTGCAACTAGAAGGTCAAATCAGATTATTTTCCTTTCTTGGTATATTCGCATTGATGGCACTCTGGGAAACCAGACAACCCTACCGACAACTGCGTTTTAGCCGACGACAACGATGGCCACACCAACTTGGTCTTATTGTTTTAAACAGTTTTATTCTACGCATTGTGTTTCCTACTGCTGCTGCCGGTAGCGCAATGTATGCGCATCAAAACGAGCTAGGGTTAATGCACCTGCTGGGGTTCAATATCTTCATTGAATCATTTATCGGGTTTGTATTTCTCGATTTTGCGATTTACTGGCAGCATGTAGTTGCGCATAAACTCAACTGGTTCTGGAAATTGCATCGTACCCATCATGCTGATACCGATTACGATCTGACTACCGGCTTACGCTTCCATCCATTGGAGATAATCATCTCCATGTTAATCAAAACAGGGATAATTCTATTACTGGGTATTCCATTACCCGCAGTGGTTTTGTTTGAAATCGTTTTATCCGGCTCAGCCATGTTTAATCACTCGAATATTGCCCTGCCACATCATATTGACGCGATAGTAAAAAAGATCATCGTCACACCGACCATGCACCGAATTCATCACTCAACACATCGTTTTGAGCACGATTCAAACTATGGTTTTTTTCTATCCGTGTGGGATCACTGGTTTGCCAGCTATACCGAAAAAGCCAGTGAAGATGACCGCACTATGCCGATAGGATTATCCAGTTTCCGAGACAGGCAGAATGTCAGCCTGCCCCGGATACTGATAATTCCTTTTAAAAGCTAACGCCTTCAGGGTCGAATGTATGAATAGCCCTGCTGCTGCAGCTCCATGATGCGTAACACACCCGTCGGCACTACCTTAACGCCATTGATCAACTGAGGTTTCTTGCCGGTTTTTTTCTCCACAGCGTTCATGGTATTGGCACAGGCACTGAAAGTAATATCCTGCATGGCCAGACTGGAAACTCGAGAGGCTTGCGTGCTTTCATTCGTCAACAGGCTTAGTCCTGGCCCATAAGCAACAATCTCGACAATGACATTATCTATACCCAAAGACTTCTGCACATTCACTGCATTATTTAATGCCAGACGCTGTGTAGCAGCATCATTACTACTGACCTGAATAACGAGTTTTTGAGGCTCAGCTGATACGACATTGCTAAACATCAATGCCGCAGCCACAAATATTGCTGCAATAATTTTATTCATATTAACTCCCCCCGGAATTATTGATTAACTATTGAAAACAGCATACAGGCATGTCGCTTTATACCCATAAACAGTTAGACGGCTAAACTGTATGCTATATTCCCTGTCTGTTTATTAAAATCACGAAAACAACGACAATGCTTGATACCTGGCCACTACTTAAAGACTCACAGTTCCCAGACATTCAAAGAAGTAAACTTGAAATCCTTCAGGTCAATCTGGGGTATTTGTGCAATCAAACCTGCCAGCACTGCCATGTCAATGCAGGGCCTAATCGAACAGAATTAATAAGCCAGAGCAACATTGATGATTTATTGCACATACTCAGCAATCAGGAAGTTCATACCCTGGACCTGACTGGTGGCGCACCAGAAATGAATCCGCTTTTCAAAGAACTGGTAGTAAAAGCAAAGGCGATGGGGAAAAAAGTCCTTGATCGCTGCAACCTAACTATTTTAAGCGAACCGGGTTATCGGGATTTAACTGGTTTCCTAGCTAAAAACAAGGTGGAAATTGTTGCCTCCCTGCCCTGTTATCTGGAACAGAATGTTGATGGACAAAGAGGTAAAGGGGTTTATCAAAAGAGTATAGACGGGCTCAAAATGCTAAATCAGGCAGGTTATGCCCAGGCTGATTCAGACCTGATACTGAATCTGGTGTACAACCCTACCGGCCCCTATCTCCCGCCCGCACAGCAGCAACTGGAAAATGATTATAAAAAGTACCTGAGCGATGAATTTGGCATTCAGTTTAACCATTTATTTACCATCACCAATATGCCCATCGCACGTTTTGGCAGCGGCCTGATTTCGCAGGGTAAATTTGAGGAATATATGAATCTGCTGAAGGATTCGATGAACCTCTCCAATCTGAATGGCGTGATGTGCAGAAATCAGTTAAGTATTGACTGGCAGGGTTTTGTATACGACTGCGACTTTAATCAAATGCTGAACTTGAATTTGAAAAACCCTGAAACCGGTAACAATCTGCACATTCAGGATTTAGTGCAGATAGGAATCGAGAACCTGCCCATTCTGGTGGCCGACCACTGCTTTGGATGTGTCGCTGGCGCAGGAAGCAGTTGCGGCGGTGCTCTGGATTAAATCCACGCCAATCTATTTATGCGTTTCAGCATTATCATCCCGACACTTAACGAATCCAGCAACCTGTGCTATGCATTAGAGCAATTGCTGGACAGTATCGAATGCCTTTCTGAGGTTGAGATTATGATCAGTGATGGTGGTAGTAGCGATGACACCATTCAACTAGCCACGCAATACCCGGTCAAGCTGATCAATGCAGCAAAAGGTCGAGCCCGTCAGATGAACGCCGGAGCGCAACATAGCACTGGCGACTGGCTGGTTTTTCTGCATGCCGATACACGCTTACCCGATAACTGGATGGCATTGATAGCGCGTACCGAATCAACCTGGGGACGCTTCGATATTCGCTTAAGCGGCAGCCACTGGATGCTGAGAATCATCGAGAAGGCGATCAATCTGCGTTCGCGTAAAACCTCAATAGCTACCGGTGATCAGGCATTATTTTTCCAGCGTGATTTTTTTAACCAGCTCGGAGGCTTTCCCGATATCCCACTGATGGAAGATATCGCAATGAGCAGTCAGGCTCGAAAGATAAGTACACCCGCCTGTATCAGGCAGGTAGCAATTACATCCAGCCGACGCTGGGAGCAAAACGGTATTCTGCGCACCATATTACTGATGTGGATGATACGATTTGCTTACTGGCTAGGCGTCAAACCCGACACGCTGCGCCGAATTTATTACCCCTGATATGCCCACAAAGCCAGACACTGTGATTCAACTATTCGCTAAACAACCTGTTCAGGGAGAGGTTAAGACCCGCTTGATTCCGCAAATCGGTGAATACAATGCCACTGCCGTCTACCGATATTGCCTGCAATATAATTTAAGCATGACTCAGCAAACCCCATACGACCGGCAGATATGGCTTAATCGTATGAATGACGATGAAATATTTGCACAGCAGCCCTGCCATCTTCAACAGGGCAAAGACCTTGGTGAAAAGATGTACAACGCTCTGAGTTTTGGCCTGGGGATGTATTCTAAAACCATATTGATCGGTTCCGACTGTTTAGAGCTGACGCCAGAGATACTTGCCGAGGTCGATACAAAATTATCAGATAACAATCTGGTGATAGTCCCAGCGCTGGATGGCGGGTATGTATTGATCGCTGTAAGTCAACCAATAGCATCCGATATTTTTATAGACATAAGCTGGAGTACCGATAGCGTATTAAAACAAACATTAACAAAATGCATGCAACACAAAATCAAAACCTTCATACTTGATCCTTTACGGGATATTGATCACGCAGAGGATTTGAAACGCTATCCCGAACTTGCAATCTATCTTAACTAAACTGATACTCATGCCATCACTATACCCTCTGATCAGGCCTCTGGTTTTCAATCTGGATGCCGAAACCGCTCACGAAACCAGTCTTGAATTACTCAACAGCCTGCGTTATCTGATCCCTAAACATCGCGTTGAAAAACCAGTGAATGTGATGGGACTGGAATTTCCCAATCCTCTGGGGCTCGCTGCTGGACTGGATAAAAACGCTGACTTTCTACCCGGACTATCTCGCCTGGGGTTTGGATTTATTGAAGTAGGTACCGTTACACCCAAAGCCCAGTCGGGCAACCCTAAACCGCGCCTGTTCCGTGTTCCGGAACATCAGAGCATTATTAATCGCATGGGCTTCAACAATCGCGGTGTCGACTACCTGTTACACAATATCCGGCAACAGGAAAATCGTGATTATGTACTGGGTATCAATATCGGCAAAAACCTGACCACCTCGATAGATAATGCGCTTGATGACTATAACAATGCCTTTTCGCGCGTATACCTGGATGCTGATTACATCACCATCAATATTTCCTCACCTAACACTCCAGGATTGCGTAATCTGCAGGGTGAAGATGCACTTAAAGATTTGCTTTCGGGAATAGACCAATGTCGTATGGCGCTTCAGGATGTGCATCAGGTTAATCGACCCATAGCTCTAAAAATTGCTCCCGACCTGGATACGCGTGCAATACAGCCAATATCCGATCTACTGGTCAAATACAATGTTGATGCGCTGATAGCGACCAATACAACACTGGATCGCGGCCAAATTATCGATCATCCATTAGCAACGCAAACCGGTGGATTAAGCGGCAGCGCACTCACCGAAAAATCCCGTACCATCCTGTATCAATTCCACCAGCAACTGCAGAATGAAATTCCAATCATATCCTCTGGTGGCATAGATAGTGCTGAAGAAGCCCAACTACGACTCGATCTGGGTGCCAAATTAATTCAAATCTACAGCGCATTAATTTTTCAGGGACCGGGACTAGTTCGCAAAATTACAAATTCAATCACTCTATAGTAGTTTTTATTTGAAACTTTATGCTAAGGTTAGTGTCTTAACTTAAATTAACCTTAGGCATAACACATGAACGCCGAACAGATTGCGCAGCACTGGATGGATCAATGCTGCATTACCATCCAGCAATATGATCACAATGCACATATGGACCTGATATCCAAAGATGTACAGGTTTTCGGTGTACCCGGTTTTGAGGTTATCGGTTATAACGACTGGTTTTCGCAATGCGAATACGAATTCAATGAGAAATTGATACAGCAAGCCAGTTATCAGGGCTTGAAGATACGCCAGAGTAATAAACAGCAGATAATGTTTATGGCCAATGAAACCATAAAGGCAACCGAAGGCACAGTAGATACACATTCCATAGAGGTCGTATTAAGCAAGGAACAGGACGGTAAATGGAGAGTCACCCAGGAACGTCTGTTGAGTAAGGAAGAAGCCACTCATCTGAGGATAATCTAATGGGTAATCTCGCAACACTATTAGATGCTCGAGAGTATTTTAATCAGCAACCAGAACAATTACAGGAATACTTCGACCCTGCCTATCAGGCAGCATTCGCCCATATCATGCAGTCACTGGAACAGTTTTTTAATGTGACTGCCACCATCAACCACCAGGCTGCAGAAAATCAGCCCATTACACATACCGAAGCCACCGAGATTGGTGAGCATGGTTTTGTCTTATTGCTCAAATTGATCGACCTTATGGAAAAGCTCGACCTGCCGCATAAACGTAAGGAGCTCGAACAGATATCTTTGATCTTTGCACGCTGGGTTATTCTGTATGGCGGCAAATTGAATCATATAGAACCGATTGTTAATGCTTTTGCTCAAAACGCTAATAATTTGCAGGATAAACAATCTCTGGTCGCTCTGGTAGAACTGATGGGCATGGTAATTGATGCGAGCGCAGACGAAATCAGGTATGACCTGGACAGCAGCAGCCTGTATCGCCCCTGGCGTTTATTGCATATCAATAGAGGTATCGTGGCAACACGTACCAACGATGTCAACATCATGAAAAAAGTGTTTGATGAAATGATTCTATATCTCCCACAGGATGCAGCCAGCTTTTTTAGTGAAGGGATGCAGGAGATGGAAGAGCTCGAATACCCGCAAAATGTGCGCAAGGTCATTAAACAGTATTACCTGCATCAGCCCAGAGTGAAGCTACACTAAGATCAGCCATAAGCGTATCTGGCTTTTTCGTTAACGATTTCATATTCGAAGCTGAGACCGATAATTTTCATCACTGGCACTGCAAAACTCCGATAAGGGACCAGTCCTCTTCCATTTCTGATCACCCAAAGCTGATCCGAGTTTTCGCCTCTACCCCGTTCTGGTAAAAATGGTTGCCGAATACCAGGGCACCTTTCTTCTCATCAATCTGAATGTAGATAGAAATAAATCCATATCACGCGAATAGTCAATCACCAATCTTATTGTTAGCAACGAGTTATGCAGCTCTGCAGCAATATTCATCCTGGAATCCGCAGCTGGACGAGTTGTAGTGCGTTTGAGGTGGTGTAGATCAAGGAGTTACAGTGCAGAGATACGCCGCCGCAAACGCACTGCGGATTCCAGATTCAAGCTTTAGGCACCAGAGCAACCTCATCGCCATCAAATAATATTTGGTCCAGTGAGGAAAACTGCTTATTCACAGTAACCGTCAGATTTTGCTTATGTAGCGACTGCGCCCAGTTTTCACCCTTACCAGACAGGTAATCAATCAGTTGCGACACATTCTGGATGGCATCATCAAGTTCCAGCTCCAACGATTCATTTCCTAATAGCTCAACCAGGCCAATAAAAAATAATACCTTAATCCTGCGTCCGCTGGATGCCTCCTCAAGCTGACTGAGCTGTTGCTGGTATTGTTTCCAATTGCCCTCAAATTGCTCGCTCAGCAGTTTCAGGGTAGACCACGAGTAAACCCCACTATCATGGCCATCATCAAATATGATACGAATGGCATAGGAGCCCACTGGTTCGAGAGCATTGATGTTGACATCATTTTTCCCACGGATGATCTGTCCGCGATTTTTTGCCGCTTTAACCTCAGCTGAAGGAGAGAACACTCGCAGGTATTCACAGGGCAGATGGTATTGCCCACCGTCGCTGAAATGAATTTCCAGTTCACGCGACTTTTGATGCAATGCAATATGGGTAGGTGTAATCTCGCTCATAGAATTTCCAGACTCACTTCATAACCGGCATACTTGCGGATATTAATCACACCATTTTTAAAAATCAGATACTGGCCCTTAATCGCCATCAAGGTATCGGCTATTAATGGATTTTTATCCAGATTATAGCTATTGATTTTTTGTGCATAACTCAAGGCCGGATAAGAAATATCCAGCTGATTAGCGTCTTCAGCAATAACTTCCACGTCACTTAACAGACTCTCATCAAGAGACATCTTAACTTTAGGCCAGATTTGTTGAAATATTTGATACAGGTTTTCTTGCGTATATTGATGCTTCAGCATATTGCGCCAATTGGTCTTATCATTTAACAAACCTTTGAACGCAACCTCTACCAAACCCGCATGATATCGTTTTGAAACCTTTAATATTGCAAGCGCCTGCACTGCGCCCTGATCTATCCATCGCGTGGGTATTTGTGTATGACGCGTTATTCCCACCTTAACCCCAGAGGTATTTGACAGGTAAATAATATGATCCTGCATACAATGATCCTCACCCCACTGCGGTTCGCGACAGCTGCCCTGATCAAAATGGCATTTTTCAGGAGAGACTATGCAGATGTCACATTGTGCAAGCGACCGAAAACAGGGGTAACAGTAGCCCTGATTAAAACTTTTTGTGGTTTTGCGGACGCAATGTATACAGTGAATTTTATCAAGCCATTCTAGCTTCAGCTGTTTTCCAACCGCTTCATGCAAATCCACTACAGCATCTTTTAATGCTAACTGGTAATGGACTGGATCTCCCAGTTGAACATGCATCTTGTGTAAATGACCAGAATATTTCATTGCTTAACTTTTAATTTCAAAACAGTTTCTTTAAATGACTGTAAACCTCTCTCGCGCCAGCGTGGCTCCTTATCAATCATCTCTTCACAGAACAGGGTTTCGATGTGATAGCGCTGCGCATAATAAGAATCAACTTCACTCTGTGTTACGGAAAAGGGAGGCCCAGCAATCGCATCTTGATCGTACTCCAGCAACACCATCAGCATAGCAGCACGATGAGGAATAATATGCAACATATGCTGGCTATACAGATGGCGAATATCAGGCTCGATAGCCACGATGGCCGCTCGATCGTACACCAGAGTACAGGATGACAGATGCCAGGGTTTTAGATCGATAAAATTGCCATGGTAAAGCTTGATTTTATCACTGTGATAACAGGTGAAATCTTCCATCGATTCAACCTTATAACTCAATTCAGACTCTTCAAAAAAAGACTTAACGGCAACCTCAGAAAGCTCGACTCCTGAAACAGTAAAGCCCTGATCAGCCAGCCACAGCATATCGACGGTTTTTCCGCACAAAGGTAGAAATATATGATCACCAGGGTTTAGATCGAATGTAGCTAAAAACTGTTTCAGGTAGCTATTACCTTCTTCTTCGTGAAACCCTGGATTACCTTCTCTGGACCAGAAGTCATGCCAGTTTATCTTTTGCTCCATAATAAAGTCCCGCAAAACTATTTAAACAACTAGCTTAACGAATTAACCAGGCAAAGAAAAACAGGATTTATAGGGGATTACGGCAGTATCGAGTGATACTGCCGTGGGGGTAATTTAATCGGCTTTAGTACCGCAGGTATTAATACCCAGCAGTGCATAAGGAGGACACCAGCTAAGGACAGCCGTACCCAGCAATACCGCACCAACTACTAGAGCAACAATCCCTAAAGTGCCTTCGACCAGACCTAAAGCAAAAGCAGCGATAGCTGCGATTCCCACAAGACCGCGAATTATACGATCAATCGTACCTACATTTTTTTTCATGATAGTTCTCCAATGAGTTAAAGCGCTAGTGTATGCCCTCAACCACAGGCAAGTCGGTGACAATGTCACTTAAAGAGGAAATATACTTAAAGCCGCGCTAAATGTTGAATACTTTTCAGGTCTATCACTTCAATACTGCCTCGCGTCATATTAATCAGTCCTCGCTCTGCAAAATCTTTCAGAATACGACTAATTACCTCACGAGAACTGCCTACATCTGCGGCTAACTCAGCATGAGTTTTTTGCATAATTCTATTGCCATGCTCAAGATGACGTACAAGCTGTTCAGCAATACGCACATCAATCCGCTTGAAAGCCACCTCCTCTACCACCGATATGATGTCACTTAAACGAAACGATAACAATCCGAAGATAAACTTCTGCCATTCTGGATCTTTACAGAACCAGTCACGCACATGATTAGGCGATACCAAAATTGCAGAGACTGGCGTTTCTGTAGCAGCCATAGCCGGGAATGCATTCTGACTCATGATGCAGGAGGCCGTCAGAACACAGCTTTCACCGCCATTGATACGATACAACGTAATTTCTCGACCTGAAGGTGACAGCTTGTAAACACGGCCAACACCATCCATTACCATCGCTAGATGAGCACACTGCTGTCCTTCATCACAGATAGAGACCCCTGCTGGTAATTGAATGTATTGTACATTTTGGAAAAATGTCTCTATAAATTCGGGGCTACATTTTTTGATAAATGGAAAATGAGATTTAAATAGTTGTTGCTGCTGGATAGAAATCATTGAGAAAGAATAGTTATTATTTAGTGATCAAGGTAAATCAACCATAAGTTGACCGTCAACCTCGGAAACCTGATAGATTCGAACCCCGCCAGCCGCTAATAGGAAAAGCCCCCTGCCCCGTGCGGATATCAAAATGCGCCTGATGCCAGGGACATGAGAGGGTATCCCGCTGTAAATCGCCTTCACACAAGGCTGCAGCCTTATGAAGGCAGAGGTTATCAAGTAGATAGAATTGCTGATTTTTATAAACTAAAACAAACTGATTACTATCAAGCTGTAGACATTGCACGGCGTACCTGCTCAATTTCGCCACCTTGCCCAAGCTAATCAGAGGCATAACTTAAAGACGGACCTTTACACAATTCCGTCCATTTTTCTTGGCCACAAACAGTGCCATATCAGCACGTTTGACCATAGAATCATAATTGCCTGTTTCATCGGTTATAGCCGCCACACCAACACTGACCGTAGCGCTGCGATCGCCACTGGGCGTCTTGAAGCTGGCTTGCTCGACATACTGGCGTATAGATTCGGCAAATTTTTCTGCAGCATTCATATCTACTTTGAGTAAAAGAACACTCAGACCATTTTTACCATATCGACCTAACACATCTCGCTCTTTATCAATTTTGGAAAAGATATGCTTCACAATCCCGGCAAACACTTTATAGGCTGTTTGATCGCCATCTTTTTCCCTGATAGCGGATAAACCATCTACTTCAAACAGTAAAATTGAAAGCGGCTCACCCTCAACTGCAGCAGTGCGATATCGATCCACAGCTATCTGATCCGCATTTTCTCGGCTAAGGAGTGTTATCGTTTTTTTAGCTGTTTCCGTTTCAGCCTGAATTTTTTCTATAACAGCCCTGGGAATGACCGTTTCATCCCGACCATGGGTACTCGAAGAGTTAGCCTTAGCCACGACTGCGGTAATATCGCTGGTTATTTCAAGGTCAACAGCGTGGGGGGAAGTATTGCTTATATCTTTTGCGTCCCCTGTTGGTTGCGGCCTTGAGGGTACTACTGAAACCACTTTTTTTTCTGGAGACGGTGATGGTGGCTGCTTAACTACCTGATGGGCAACCTTCTGAAGCAAATTATCAGACATCTGAGCTGCCATATTGGTCCGCTTAAATATCATCATAGCCTGAGCCGTCAGGCTGACACTGGCTGTCATATCCAGACCATCGAATGCTTCCGACTTTCTACGCAGACTAATTACTCCAGCCATGGTTGAATCATTAAAAACTGGAATATCCATCCTGAAATGTTGAAATATCTGCTTCTTACGGCCAAAAAAACCTTTTTTGATTTCGAACTGAGCACTGATATCGGCCTGACGAGTTTGTGAAAGCTTGGTTAAAAGTTCTTCTGACCAGACCGTGCTGTCTTCCATTTCAAACAAGGTACCATCAATTTTATCCGGGGCAGGTTTGGGGCCTTTACCCTCCAGACTGGTATACACATAGGAATCAAATTGAATAACTGGCTTTATATACTCCAGTAAACGGTTGATCATTTCTTTAAAATCCTTGATACCGCTCAGCGCCATATCCAGATCAGTCAAGGTATAGGCCCAACTTTCCTGACGCTCATAAGTATCAAGTAAGGTACTATGGGTTAAAAAGATCATCCGACGGTATCTTTCCAGCAAATATGAAAGATATATCGCCAGAGTTATTGCAGCGATTTCAACAATAACCAGTCCTTTAAGCATGCTAGACGTAGCCTCGAACATATAAGCCATAGCTGTAAAAATCACTACACTGAGGACAGATAAGATTGCTGTGAGCCTGAAATTTAATACACTCAAACTACCCAGCCAGACCACTAGCAGGCCAATCTCAATAGCATTGAGAATTCGATATTGCTGCAGGAATACCGCAACGAGCAGCACGATAAAGCTCATTAGTGACGGAATCAACACCCTCATTTTAAGTGCTGATTTACTGTCACTGGATACACCGAAAACTGCGATAGCAGCTGAAATCACTGCAACCACCAGAAAAGAATACATCGGAACTGAGGATGTCACACCCAGCACCCACTTCTCCAGCGCAGCAAAACTAAGATTTATCAGAGATAGTGCCAGCAGTGCATAGCTGCCCGTACTGCGGCCACGATCGAGCTGAAACTTTTGATAGGAATTTTCTACCAGCTCGTCTCTAAATCTAAGCGTAGCAGTTTTTTTATATCGATTGATCCGTTCTATCGGCACTAAAAGACCCACCTAATTCAATAACATGCGAAAAATAAACATAGCACTCCATAAACTAACAGGCCTTATAACCCAATTGCTGATACGGAGTAAAAGTTTCAAAATAATATAACTCACGCCATAATGCATGGCAGAATACAGTGAAATAAACTTTCCTAACAATTCATATTAGCATAAATATAGGAAATTCAAATGCTTAAGAAGAATAATTCAACTTAAATCTTAGCGAACTAAAATGACTCATGAGGCCATATTATTTTCAAAACAAGCACTTAGAAAATGTACGATTTATTTTTTTATAGTTCCAAACTTTTCTGGATACTCATTTCACCGGATAGTCTGTTTCTCATATTTTTAACAGCTGGCATTTTTCTGCTGTTCACCCGCTGGCAGAAAAAGGCTAGAAAGCTACTTCTATTATTGATATTTCTGGCATGGATACTGGCTCTTCTACCTGTTGGTGACTGGCTTTACTACCCTCTGGAAAAACAGTTTTCCAGCCACCCAACCCTACCGGGGAAAATTGACGGCATCATTGTGTTGGGTGGTTCGGTGATCCCCTCACTCAGTCAATACTGGCAACAGCTGGAAACTAATAATAGTCACGAACGCCTGAGTCAGTTTATCCTGTTGGCAAAACAATATCCAAATGCCCGACTCATATTCACCGGCGGTAACTCAAGCTTGCGCAAAGATTCACCAACCGAAGCGGAACAGGTAAAGGATTACATCTTACAATCGGGTATCAATGAAAGCAGATTGTTGCTGGAAAATAAGGCGAGGAACACCTACGAAAATGCTGTTTACAGTAAACGACTGGCCCAACCTGCATTAAATGAAAACTGGATATTGATCACTTCAGCCTACCACATGCCAAGATCGATAGGTGTATTCTGCAAACAGGGCTGGGCAACTATCCCCTACCCAGTCGATCATGCCAGTCAGCCAGACAAGTTGTTGACTCCGAGCCTGGAACTATCTGACCACCTTTCTAATCTGATAGAAGCCAGCCATGAATGGCTCGGCTTACTGGCTTATTTTGTGAGCAGAAAAACCAGCCATTTAATTCCAAAAGAGTGCAGCAACAGCCTCGAGTAAATCAATCAAACTGCTGGGTGCGCAACATCACCAGCGTACAGTCGGCTAATGTCTCTATACCATGCTGCTGGTATTCGCTCATTAACTCATCGGATTCGGTTCCGGGGTTAAAGATTATTCGGCGAGGTTTTGCCTGCAAAACATCCTGTATAATCGCCTGATGGCGCTGTGGATTTAAATACAGGGTAACAGTATCGATAGGCTGCGCTATCTCAGCAATAGACCGATATACCGCTACACCAAGAATTTCACGTCCATTGCCCGACACTGGAAATACTGTATGCTGATGATCCATCAGCATTTCCTGAGCCTTATAAGCGTAGCGTTGAGGTTTATGGCTAGCACCGATAATTGCTACGGTTAAGGACATCAACTTGCCCCATACGATAACTTGAAATCGGCGGGTGCTAGATACTCAAACAGATCGTTCCCATCATTATCAACCATTATTCTCACACCCTGTTCAGGGTAAAACCATAGCTCAGCCGCTTCTTCCACCACTTCGCGTCTACCCGGCTCACCAAAACGTTCACGGATGAAATCCTGATCCATACCTCGATAACTCGGCATAAAAGTTAACGATTTGATTTTACGTAAACCCTGCTCTGCCTGTTTTTGCTGGGTCAGCGTCCATTTCAAACCTCCCTCCTTGGTGGACATACGTTTTACCGTATCCTGAACCATTTGTTCTAGTTCCTGCTGAGAGGCATCCAGAGTGGCAATCATACGCGCACCAAATGGTCCTATGGTAACCTTGCCGAAATAAGCTTCCAGAGTGAAGATGCCGTCCTTTTTCCGATACAGGGCAATCCCATCCAGCTGGCCAAAATGTGCTCGCCCCTGTTCCAGATTAGTCTTATTCAATACAATTCCAAAAACCTCGCTATGCATGGGATCATGCACCATCACTTGCCATGGGAGTTCCAGCTGTTGTTCATTTGGTTTTTGAGAGGTTAGATAAAATAATGCGAAAGTCAGCAAGGAAACCAAACTGACAATAATGAGGGCTAGTTTCATGGGTATAACAAAATCAATCCAATTGGGCGAGCACTATAGCCGCTCTTGTAAAGCCTGTCAGCTGAAATGCTGGCAGGCTAAAAATTTAGTGAAATATCTTTATGATGAGCCAGACAACCCGCAAGAGACTCAGCCTGATCAACGGTTAACTTAGCCTGTAATCTCAAACCGATATTATCTTTAACCACGTAGTCGAATTTAGCTAACAAAGGTAAAAACTCCTGCTTACCACGTTGCCTCCACTCGACTTCCTCATCAAGTAACTGCACTGCCTTGACTAACTCTCCAGCCGCCTTATCTCGATCAGCGCCTTTCTTGAGTGCCCGACGAGCTTTGGAAAGCTTTGATTTTATCGGACTGGCATTCTTAATATCCGATAAAGCACTTTCAACCGTTTTAATCTGCTGCATAGCAGAGTCGACATCATCATTGCGAATAGCCTGATGCAGGCCTTCGACCGTGGGCTTAATAGCGGTCAGATCATCTGCAGCTTCCAGGGTCAGACGCGTATCCAGAATCACCTGATAGCTATCATCCACCAGCCTGCGATATTTATTACGCGCGACCTTTTCGGCTTTACTGTGCTTTAGAAACTCATCTCGATTCTGTTGCCAGTTATCAGGTATCTGAGCTTTTAACTCAAGATATTCAGCTTCAAGTTGTGTATTTTGAGCCGTCAGCTTTTCAATACGCACTTGATCAGGCTTATCTGAAAACTCAATCCGTTTTATCTCCGCATCATTGCTATCGATCTGTTTTTTACTGTTACGCATCGTGAGCTGCAGATCCCTGGTCTGATGATGCAATGCTGCATACTCAACAGAAAAATCTGCTAAAGATGATGCTGCTACTTTCACATCATCAACAGCAGCAAATACTTTCGCCATATCTCGATAACTCTCGTTAAGATTTTGCTGATATTTCTCTGGCAGGTAATCAATTCGAGCCTTTTTCAACTCGCTCAGAGATGCCTCTATCAAAGACTGATTCTCTGAATACTTTTCAAACAGCATATCTTCCAGACAAAGTTGAATGCGAGGGTTATTGGGCGGTGGGGCGGTATCCGAAGTCAGATAGGTTCGGTTAGGAAGATAGTTGATCAGTGAAGGGAATGCGCCTGCTATCGTCAGACCCAGTATCTGTAGCGCAATAAATGCTATTGCGCCTTTATAGATCTGCATAGTTGTTACTGAATCTGGCGCGACTCCACGCAGGTAAAAAAGCGCAAAACCGAATGGTGGCGTTAAAAATGAAGTCTGTATATTCAGGCCGATCATCACACCCAGCCAAACTGCGGTAACATTTGCCTCAGGATTAGCCAATAAAATTGGCGCTACTATAGGCACAACCACTACCGCTATCTCGATAAAATCGAGAAAAAAACCAAGCAGAAAAATCACCAGCATGACAACAAAAAACTGCACCCAGAAACCACCTGGCAAACTGGTCAGATAGTGTTTGACCAGCTCTTCTCCACCAAAAGCGCGGAAGGCCGAGGTAAGCATTGCTGCACCCAGCAGGATGATAAAAACCATTGAAGTCGTCTTGGCTGTTTCAACCATAACCTCATTAAGAACATTGCCTGTTCGATAGGCTCGAATAATGGCCCAGGCTACGGCATAAACAAGCACCAGTACCAGCACAAGCGCCACATAGATCGCCATTTGATCGGCATCGTTTTTAACATTTTTGATATTAAGATCAAAACTGGATAACAGTAGACTAATACCAACAACCGAAACAAGTGCCATAACAGCCGGATAATAACGTGTACGTATTCCTTCAGACAGGCGATAACTTCCCATGATTAAGGCACCTATCGCGCCGATGGCACCCGCCTGATTGACTGTAGCAACGCCCAGAATAATCGACCCCAGCACAACAAAAATAAGCAGTAATGGCGGTACCAGTGCTAAAAAAACCTGAAGAAAAAACTGGCGGTCATACTCGCCATCGTATGGAACAGGAGGTGCTTTTTCGGGTTTTAACATGGCCGATATAAAAATATAGGCCATATACAGCACAACCAGAATCAGCCCGGGAATGAAAGCGCCCATAAACATATCACCAGCGCTTGCAGAGACCACATCAAAATCTCCCGGCATGGAGTACTCACCAGTGATAAGCCGATAATCAGCTTTACGTGTAGTATTAGCCTGATCTGCGGCACTGGAAAGTTGATCGGCAAGTATGATCAACACAATAGAAGGGGGAATAATCTGTCCCAGTGTGCCCGATGCACAGATAGTCCCACAGGCGAGCGATTTAGAGTAGTTATTACGCAGCATGGCAGGCAAGGAAATTAACCCCATTGCGATCACAGTTGCACCTACGATACCTGTAGTCGCAGCCAGTAAGGCACCCACAAAAACAACCGAGATACCCAATCCACCTGGGACAGGGCCAAATAACTGGGCCATAGCCACCAGCAGATCTTCAGCAATACGCGAGCGTTGCAGCATAATGCCCATGAATACAAATAACGGGATTGCGATCAGGGTGTCGCGCTCAACCTCCCAGTACAGACTTCGCAAATTGGTAACACCAGCACTCAACCACTGGTTTGGCCCGCCGTTAGAGAAAAAAGCATCGGTATCACCGACAAAGATATAGCCACAAGTGGCCGCTATAGTAATCGCTAAAATCGCTGAGCCAGGCAAAGCAAACGCGACGGGGAATCCGGAAGATAGCGCAACCACCATCAATAAAATCAGTAATAACAGAAAATAGACTTCCATTAAAAACTCCGAGCCTTTCTGATCAATTTAATAGCTATCATTCAGTCACTGGCCCCTGCGACGAAGTAGAAGACACATCACCATCAGTAACATTCGAGGTCGTCGTCTTTGGATCGACCAGCTGAGCGATATTTTGCAGCAGATAACTGACAAACTGGATCATCATAGAAACTGAAAAAACCACCAGAAATGCCGCCATAATATATTTGACGTACATGCCGTAGCCACTCTGAGAGATTTCAAAACTCAACAGAGGACTATTAATACTATTTCCTTTACCGCCCATGCCATGCATCAGAATGACCCAGCACAAGGGTATGCCCAGAAACAGACAGCCGATGATATTAGACCAGGCTTTTTTTCTCTCACTGAACGCCGCATATAAAACATCCACCCGCACATGCCCTTCGTGTACCAGCGTATAAGCACTGGCAAACAAAAACAGCGCGGCATACCAGAAACGCACCAGATCTCCCATGAAAGCCTGTTCATAAGAAAATACAAAACGTGTGATTACAATCTGGAATTCAGCCAGCACCACCATCAATGCCAGCCATGAAAAACTAATATTACGTACAAAAAAAGCAACCACAAAAGAAATGACTAGCAGCGGGTAATGTACATAGGTGCCGCGATAGGTAGGACGACCCAGTTCTGTTATCAGTGAGTCACTGATAAAAACTTCGAGAAGTTTTTCTACTCGCATAAAAGAAATGATCACATCGGCTGAGCCGATTAAAAGAACCGCCCAGAAAGCGGCGCGAACCAGATAGGCGGAAAGCTGCTCAAAGCGCTTGGCATCCTCACGCATATCTCTGGTTTTATTTTTAATGATATAAAAGACTGCTAGCGCATACACTCCAGCATAAGCAATAACCTGCCACCAGCCCTGAGTGAGCTGCTCGGCATTCAAAGTGTCGGTTTCATCGCCAACCCAGCCAAAATGACTGAATAACAGATACGGTCCCGGCATATCCTGCCAGTAAACCAGATAGTTATTTAATAGATAGAGAAAAACCGAACTTACCATAAAGTAAGCCAGGATTTTACTTGCCAGAGAGATGTGATGGCACTTCAAAAATTTACTCATCAATTTGAGGTATATTGGAAAAACAACCTGATAATCGAAACGGAGCCACCGGCTCCGTTTCAAATTAGACAGTACTGAAACTACAGTCCCAGTACTCTATTGCGCTGACGAATGTATTCCACATCAGCAATCTTGGCCCAACCACCGACCTCGCTGCGTGATTTAAGAAAACTGTCATGGATACGTTTTGCCAGCTTTGAATGAGCGCGTACTTCAGCAAATACTTCATCAGCCGCTTCACCAAAACTGTCGTAGGTATCATCACTGAACTTACGCAGTTTTACGCCCTGTTCATTGACCAGCTTTGCGAGGTATTCACCATTTTTAGCATTGTACTCAGACATCATCACCGAGTTTTCCTGTTCAGCAGCTGCATTTACCAGCATTTGATCAGCCTTGGACAGGCCATCCCAAAACTTACGGTTGATACCAACACTTAACATGGAACCAGGCTCATGCATACCTGGGTAGTAATAGTACTTGGCAGCTTCGTAGAACTTCATAAAACTATCATTCCAGGGGCCGACCCATTCGGTGGCATCAATTGCGCCAGAAACGAGATTTTCATAAATCTGTCCACCAGGCAGGGAAACCGGAGAGGCACCCAACTTGGCCAGAACATCGCCACCAAGACCAGGCATACGCATCTTGAGACCTTTGAAGTCATCTGCCGAATTCATTTCCTTGCGGAACCAGCCCCCCATCTGTACGCCGGTGTTACCACAAGCAAGGCACTTTACACCAAACCCACCCGCCAGTTCATCATGCAGTTGAGAACCACCGCCAAAATGGTACCAGGCATTAAATTCAGTGTTAGTCAGGCCAAAAGGCACAGCAGTGAAATAAGCCCAACCAGGGTGTTTGCCTTTCCAGTAGTAATCTGCGCCGTGATACATTTGGGCATTGCCAGAAGCAACTTCATCCAGCGAATCGAAAGCTTTTACGCGCTCGCCTGCTGCAAAGTAATTGACCTTCATACGGCCATCAGACATACCTTCTAAACGTTGGGCAAAACGTTGAGCGCCTGTACCCAGACCCGGAAAATCTCGTGGCCAGGTCGATACCATATTGATTTCTATACGGCTTTTTGCAATTGCAGGTGCAGAGATTACGGCACCAGCACTACCCAGAGCTGCTGCTACTCCCGTTTTTAATACATCACGACGTTTCATTGAATTTTTCCTCTCGTAAAACAAAAATTATTTATATTTTTAGGAGCTAATGTCTGCCGCTAGAGAACCGGCAGTTTTAACTGCGACCGATTCTCTACCGATCAGAAATTGATTTCAAGTAAAAATCTGGTTTACTTGAAATCGATAAATGTTTACTGAAGATTTTTATACAGGAACGCCAATGTACGTGACCAGGCCAGTGCTGCATCATCTGCATCGTAACGTGCCCCACTCGGGTTGGCGAAGGCATGATTAGCGGTATACCAGTGGTGGGTATAGTTATGTTTACCTGCGGCATCCAGTGATTTTTCAAACCCTCCAACCATCTTTTCATTGATGTTTTTATCTAAAGTGCCGAAGTGTCCTAGCACTGGGCCACGCAAAGAGGCTAATTGAGCTGACGTTTTTTTCACATTGCCATAATAAATCACCGTGGCATCAACTGGTGCCAGTAGTGAGGCATTCAACGACCATCCACCGCCAAAACACCAGCCGCAGGTACCCACCTTACCATTGCCTTTTGAATTATCTTTCAGCCAGTTAACCCAGGCCACTACTGCTTCATTAGCCCATTTTTGATCCATTCCCTGCATCAGTGCCTTAGCACCTTTTGCCTCGGTTGCCGCCTTGCCGTTGTACATATCGACTGCTACGGTAAGAAAGCCCTGTTTGGCAAATTCACTGGCGACACTTTTTATCTGATCGTTAAGGCCCCACCATTCATGGATGAGCAGCAGGGTTGGTGCATTTTTCTGCTCAGGGTAGGCAACAACTGCCGAAGTACTAGCGCCAGAAGCGGTTTTAATTTTGACTGTTTCCAGCCCCTTGCCTGCCGCCTGTGCCAGCACAGGATCCGCTAATACGGCAGCAAGGGGCAAACTGATCAGGCCTTTGATAAACGCTCGACGTTTTTCTTCAGGTACGATAATGGGGGGCATATGGCTATAATCGGTGCCACAACCGAATTCATCACACATCTTTCTCTCCTCTGGTTATTCCGGTCAACCCGGATTGAAACTATTTTTATAATATTGCTTCTATAGATGATCAATAATACCGTTCATTTATTCCCTGTTCAGCTCGAATCTTTAGCCTCTGGCAGCTTCCAGGCCCGATTCTTTAGTCGACTTGCTGGATATTTTTTGCAGGTACTCATGCACATCCTCATAGATAGATAGCATCGCTGGAATCATGAGTAAAATCAACAAAGTCGCATAGGCCAGACCGAAAGCAATCGAAACTGCCATCGGAATCAGGAACTGAGCCTGACGTGAGGTTTCGAATAATAATGGCGTCAATCCTGCGACAGTAGTTAAAGAGGTTAACAGCACAGCACGTAACCTCTGGCATGCTGCCTCCACCAGTGCTTCCTTAATCGCCAGCCCTTTGCCCCGGAGATGCTTGTAGAAAATCACCAGAATAATTGAATCATTCACCACGATTCCAGACAGTCCAAAGAAACCGAATAGCGACAGAATCGTCATATCCATACCCATCAGCCAGTGCCCAAGCACGGCACCCGTCAATCCAAGCGGGATAGCAACCATCACCAGCAAGGGCCAGCCGTAAGAAGAAAACACCCACGCCAGCACCAGATAAATTAATGAAAGCCCAACGATACCCCCAATCATCAGATCGGCAAAGGCATCCCGCTGACTGGCGGCACGACCTTCCAGTGAATAATCGATAGAATACTTTGCAGCCAGTGCTGGAAGGGCAGATTTTCTGAGGTCGTTGGTAATATCCTGAATACTATTCTGGCTAGAATCCACGTCGGCAGTCACCGACACCGCCAGCTTTCCATTGGCATGTCGCAGCGCTTCAAAACCCTGTTGAGACGACCAGGAAGCAACCGATTTCAGCGCTACGAAAGAGCCATCGGGTAAGCGAATCGGTAATTCCTCCAGACTGGCCAGATAGCGGCGTTCATTATCCGGCAGCTGTATGCGCACTTCGACTTCATCGGCACCATCCTGAAATCGTTGCAGGCGGATACCATCATAAGCCGCTCTTAATTGATTGCCCAGATCAGCAATACTCAAGCCCAGAGCCTCTCCGGCTGGAGTGAGCGAATAGATCAACTGCTCATTACCATAGGGTAGGTCATCATCTATAGCGCTAACACCCGGCAAACCCTTAAGTGCTTCAGCAAGCTCCAGTGCCGCCAGCTTCATAGAAGATGGATCATTCCCCATCAGTCGAATATCCAGATCTCTGCTTGGTGGCCCCATACGCTGCGCTTCAATCTTGAAACTTTCCACACCCGCAGGCACCTTAATTTGTTTTCTCCAGGCTTTTATAAACGCATTATTACTCGTTTTCCGACTATCTGGTGCAACCAGCTCAACATAAATAGAACCATTACGCTCTCCCGCCAGTGATCTCCCTGCCCCGCTGGAAGAAGCATGCAGTACATAATAGGTATCGACTACTTTTTCATCTATGCCCTTAACTGTTTTCTGCAGACTATCCTCGAGGTTATTCAGAAAACCATCCACAGACTCCTGCCCTGTACCCGCCACAAAACGCACATTCGCATACAGCGTACTGGAATCAGGTGAAGGGAAGAAAAACCATCCAACTCTGCTTCCTGCAATCAGCCCCACCGCAAAAATTAACATTCCAATACCTAAAGCAATCGTGCTCCAGCGATTTTTAATAGCCAATGTCACCAGCGGGCGGAATTTTTTATCCCTGAAGTTCGCAAAACCATCATCCAGACGTTTTTTGAATTTAGATTTTTTATCATCATGCGAATCAACAAAGGCATGCCTTAAATGCCCCGGCAGGATGTAGAAGCTTTCAATCAGTGAAGCAATAATCACACTGATAATCACCATAGGAATCGCTGACATGATATTGCCCATACGGCCCCCGACCAGCAACAAGGGCATAAATGCCGCAATAGTTGTCAAGGACGAAGCCATAACCGGAGCCAGCATACGCCTGGCTCCTCCCTCGGAAGCCTTAAGTGCATCCTCACCCATATCAAAATGCGCCTGGGCATCTTCACCCACCACAATTGCATCATCTACGATAATGCCCAGCGCCATGATCAATGCAAACAGACTGATCATATTAATAGACTCGCCTGCAACCAGCATTACCGCAAGCGTTGCCATAAAGGAAACCGGGATCCCTACGGCCACCCAGAAAGCAACACGGGTAGATAAAAAGGCGTACAGAATCATCAACACCAGAACCAGTCCACCCGCACCATTTTTCACCAACAACATGATGCGCTGCTTAAGTAATTGCCAATTTTCATTGAACACCTTGATTTTTACCGATGGCGGTAGCGTGGGGGTAACTTCTTCAACCCACTTTGCAAGGATCTCTGCAGATTTTAAGGTGTCACCATTTTCACTGCGCCGTAATACCAGCACCGCTGTTTTTTTTCCATCCAGAGTAATGGTTTGTTTACCTGATTTGATACGTCTTTCAATGTCAGCAATATCTCCCAGGTTAACGCGATGATCGCGCTCACTGATCACCGGTAGATCTTCAAAACTAGCGGGGGTCCTGCGCTGATTAAGACTGCGCAATTCACGTGTAGCATCGTTCTCGCCCACCAGACCTGCGGGTAAATCCTGACTTGCCTGGTCGACTCTTGTGCCGATTTGTGACAGGCTCAAACCTAGTCCATACATCTGTTGCGAAGGTACGGTAATAAGAATAGATTCCTCAGGTAGCCCCACCAGATCGACCTTATCTATGCCCTTATCCAGCAATTGCTGTTCAAACTGACGTGCTAGTTTTCGCAAGTCCTCAATATTATCTGGACCGCTGATTAACACCCTTGCCACCGATTCATAACGCACAGCCTGAGCAATTCGAGGTTGTTCAGCATCCTGCGGCAGGCTGGTGAAATCATCCACCTGTTTACGCACCTGATCCAGAGCCAGCACCATATCCGTGCCTTCATCGAACTCCAGATTAATACCAGAAAGCCCAGATGCAGAAGAAGAAGAGAGTTCTTTCAGGTTATCGACATTACGCAGGCGCTGCTCTAAAGGGTTGGTGATGCCTCGTTCAATATCTTCTGAGGTAGCGCCGCTCCAGACGGTACTGACACTAATAGTGTCCAGCTCAAAACTGGGGAAAAACTGTACGTTTAGCTTTTGAAGAGCAACCCAGCCTGCCATGATCATAATGATCATCAGCAGATTGGGGGCCACCTTATGCTTGGCAAAAATGCCCAGCAAATCATCCTTATGTTTCATCAGCTTTTCGACACCGGTTTAACCTTCAGGCCATCCACTGCATTCGGCAGATGGGTAATGATTACCCTGGCGCCGGCTTCAATGCTGTCATTGCGTAACAGCATCCAGCTTTTACCAGCTTCATCGTCATACTGGCCGACCGATTCCACATCCAGCGATTTCATTCGATCCTGCTGCAGGATAAATATGCGGCTGTTACCGTAGATGGCGCTATAGGGTACAGCAATCACCTGCTTTTGCTCTGGACGCTGAAGATTCACCTTCAATAGATTCCCAATACGCAACCGCTCAAAACCCTCAAGCACTCGAAAATACCCATCTATACCACCAGGCGTTGCCGCTCCAGCCAGACGCGACAGTTGAAGCGATATCGAATCACCAGAAAGCTCCGCTTTTGCCATCAAGCTAGCTTGCGATTCCAGCGCTCGAGTAATTTCAGATTGATAACTGCTCGGAATCCGTGCACGTATCTCCAGAGATTCCATCTCATATAAAGACAGCAGAATCTCAGACTGTTTGACCTGGTCACCACTAGACACCAGCACCTCAGACACAAACCCATCAAATGGCGCAACCACTTCACTACGAGTAATAGCCAGATCCGACTCGGTCAGTTTGGCACGTGCACTGGATAAACGGGCTTTTAGCTGTTTGCTAGAACTGCCGTAGCTATCTACAGCCAGTTGAATAGCGATCAAAGACAGCTCCTGCTTGGCCAGCATTTCTCGAGCATTGTTGAGTGCCGAATCTGAACTGAGATTATTCTTTTTAAGACGTTGAACCCGCTGCAGCTCCTGCTTGCTGAGTTCTAGCAGGCTTTTCTCCTGTTCCAGCTTACGCAGATTGGCCTGATATTTAAGCTCATGCTCGCTTAATTGCGCTTCGAGATCTGCCACATTGGCGCGCGCCTGAAGATTGGCCGCCGCAAAATCCCGACTATCCATCAGCAGTAGCTTCTGTCCTTTCACGACACGATCGCCCGGCTTTACCAGCACCGCCTCGATATGCCCGGCACCGGGCGCTGCAGATCTTAGCAGGGATGGGGTTTCTACCTCGCCGTATAGCGTCAAAAGCGGTGACAGACTTTGTGGCTGGGCGCTCATAGTCTCAACCTGCCAGACTTTCTCTCTGGGCTCGGGCTTAGTACGCTCCGGCCTGGTCGATTTCATATAGGCAAATGCGCTAGCAGCGACCAGCAGAATAAGCAGCGGCAATAACTTCAACAGAAGCCCTTTGTTGATCATGTTAAAACACCTGAAAAAAAATTGTGACAAGTTTACAGTATGCGATACAGGATGCTACCAGATAACCTACAATCTCTTATGACGAAAATTATCTTAATCTATTCCAAATCCATCTGAGTTTTAAGGTTGCATACCTTGGAAAACAGACGACAATTTCATAAAGTTAAAAGTAAACACAGGAGAAAATTAATGAATTTCAAAATCCTTAGCACAGCCCTGATCTTAACCCTGACTCTAGGCTTGAGTGCCTGTAGCAGCATAGACCCATATACCGGTGAACAAAAAACCAGTAACACCACCAAAGGTGGAGCTATTGGCGCCGCAGTTGGTGCCGCCATAGGTTATATTTCAGCACGCAAGAAAAACCGTGATGACCGGAAAAAAGCTATTCTCAAAGGCGCGGCCATTGGCGGACTCGGAGGAGCTGCTGTGGGTGTCTATATGGATAAGCAGGAAGATAAACTACGTAAACAGCTCGAAGGAACGGGTGTCAGCGTGACTCGTAATGGAGATGAGCTGATTTTAAATATGCCGGGTAATATTACCTTCAATACTGACTCATCCACGCTAAACCCTGACTTCAACGAAGTGCTCAACTCGGTAGTGCTGGTATTAAAAGAATTTGATAAAACCCTGATCGAAGCTGCAGGCCACACCGACAGTGTCGGTAGCTCGAGCTATAACCAGCAACTATCCTATAAGCGTGCCAGCAGTGTAGGCAGCTACCTGCTCAACAATGGCGTTGTTGCCGAGCGCGTTATGATGGTAGGCATGGGTGAATCAATGCCGATTGCAAGCAACTCTACCCCTGCAGGCCGTCAACAAAATCGTCGTGTGGAATTAACCCTCATCCCGTTAAGCAAGGAATAATCTCCAAAGCAACCTAAACAAACGGCCTTCATAATGTAGGCCGTTTGTTTTTCACATTCACTGATCGAGAAACATCAAATTATTTGAAAAGATCAAGCACTTCCGGGTCTCCCATCATATTGTTCACTATCTGTCGACCCAGTTCACGATAAGCTTCAAATTGTACCTCATCAAAAAACTGATCCACCGTTGTCTGGTCAGGAAAATCAGGGTGGGTTCGTTTATACCCATGGATATCCGCGCCCAGATTGTTTGAAAGCGTTGTTTTTATGTAGATCAATTTACCTTTCACTGGACGATTACCGTAATCGATGTCCGCGATAAGATAGCTTTTATTCGCCAGTGGATATTTCATATCGTTTTGACCCGGTTTGCTAGCGGGTATCAGCTCGTCCAGCATGGTTCGGGTAATCTCGATTTTCGCGCCAAAATCTACCCTTGCCTTTTCTACCGCATTCGCCAGATCGCCAAACTCATAATTCGGATCTGCGCCCGCATCACACACCACGATTAATTCTGCGCGTCGGCGTAGCAATTCATACAATGCAAGGTTTTCGAAATGACCACCGTCTGATAACTGCACAAACTCTGCCTTTTCATTCATCTTACTGCGCCTAAATACCTCCCAGAACCCAGGGTAATAGTAACTGGGTATAGCTGACTGGTCTTGCTGGATATCAGGATCTGGGTTACTCGCCCAGTAACCCAGGCGCAGATTAAAAATCGACATCAAAATAGAAATCACCGTATTCGTAGTCAGTCCCTGACCAGCGACACCGGCATCTGGATTTGCCGCAGCACCCGAGATTGCAACAGCACTGGGCAGGGTGATCCCTCCATTACAGAATTCTGCAGTATTACGCCAACCGGTCGCGTTACTCCCTGAATAAAGGGGACTGAGTATAAAATTATCCCCACCACGACCACGAAATTTTGCAATTTCAGATTCCACCAGAATGATATTGGCATTGATCAAATGGTAAGGCAGGTAAGTTTTTTTGCCATCTGAATATTTGTTTCGATTTAATTCATGCACACCAGTCTGATTAGCCAGCATAGCCTCGCGTGTATCAGCATTAGCAAATACCTTTTCCACGTCTGGCATAAAGGTCTCCATCAGCCGATCACGATAATAACGATGAATCGAGATATTATTAATTGGCAGAAAGCGTGCCATAGCCAATACCGCTGCCGCCAATATAGTGGCGACAATAATATGCAACATACCGAATTTATTGATCAGCATATTCGTCCAGCCATCGGCTAACACCAGAACACCGAAAATCATCAGCACCGCAGCGAACACAAGTTGAGTACTGTGCGGTATTATTGCCAGATATTTACGCCACTTCGAATCAGCTCCAAGCGACCCTAGCAACGCACCCAAAGCAGCAGCCATTCCACCCGCTGTTTCAGCATACATATTCAGTTCGATATACACCCAGTGGATCAGGCCAAACAGTAAAAACACCAGAAACCCTTTCAGCAAAACGGGCATCAAAGATTCGAACCAACGCCGTTTTAGATAAGCGAGGCGCTCATTGCCGACTTTTTTATTCCTGCCCACATGGAACATATAAAAAACATGCAATGCGAGATAAGCCAGTAACGAGATAATGGAAGCCGAGCGAAAAAAAGCTGAGGTAGCATGCTGCTGATCAAACAGGCCAAAGGTATACAGTGCAGAAAATACAAAGCCTACAAGCAACAGCATACTCACAAAACCCATTACTATGCTGCGCAGCACAATTGAAATAAACGAAAGCATAGTAATGCCTTTGCCTGGCGTCAGATATTTACCATTTTGCTGCAGGTGGCGTAAAAGAGACGCCTGTAGTCGATTCAGGTCTTCATCATCTGAATGAAACTTTCGCCCTTCGGTACCGAAGGGAAAATTCTGCCTGTCCACCCCAAGGTCTGGGATTGAGCTAGATTTTTCCTTCCACAGATCGCTCCATAGCCAGGATAAGGAACCACCCAGATAACCACCGCCAGAAACGGTGGAGAGATAATCAAATTTCTTCAAGCGGCCGTTTGCCGCCAGACCCTGTAGCACTCCCAGGCAAAAACTCGCTGAACGGATGCCTCCTCCTGATAATGCCAGTCCCCTCACATGCTCAGCATCAAAATCCTTACGGTGTTTTTCGAGGTATTCCCTTTCTAAATCTATCAGGCGCTGCGCGCCCGCATAATCCGCACCCGACTGATAGGCAATATAGTCTGAATCACTCATCTTAGCTCCCTGAACGTAAATTATTCATGCTATGTTAATCTATCGTCCTTATATAATGGAACCAATTTTCCCACACACAACAGGATTGCTGATATGCAAAAGTTTACCTTTACCCTGCTCAGCTGGACCTTACTCAGCCTGACACCCAATCTGTACGCCGATGAATTCAAAACCAGTGCCGATGACCAACAGGACATCAGCCTGACCATTTACAATGGTGGTCGTGCCCTGATCCGGGATTCGCGTAACTTCACGTTATCAAAGCCCTCACGAGAAATCGCTTTTATGGATGTCGCGCAAAACATCATGGCGCAGACGGTTGCCATCAAGGGACTGGATGTACAGGAACAGAATTATGATTTTGACCTGCTTTCACCGCAGGCGTTGGTGGAAAAAAATATCGGTAAAAACGTACGTATCGCACGCCGATCCAGTGAAACCGGTGAAACGCTGGAATGGGTAGAGGGAAAGATTCTCTCCACCAATGGTGGCGTCATCCTGCAAATGAAAGACGGCAGTCTGGAAAGTCTGGCTAACAATGCCAGCTACCATATGGTGTTCGATCAGATACCCGAAAATCTACGCAGCAGCCCCACCCTGTCACTTACCCTGTTTGACGATATTCAGGGTCAGCAACAGGTCGAGATGACTTACCTGAGTGGCGGATTAAGCTGGCAAAGCGATTATGTGCTGCAACTCGACGCAAGCGAAAAACAGGCCACACTGGATAGCTGGATCACCTTAAAGAACCAGAGTGGTATCAGCTACCGAGACGCACAGCTGCAATTAATGGCAGGAGACATCAACATGCAGGCACCACAGCCCCGAGTGATGATGCGCGCCAATGCCATGAGGGAAATGGCATCTGACGGAGGTGGCGTATCGGAAGAGTCGATACAGGGCTACCACCTGTATAGCGTACCGCATAAAACCACCATCAAAAATAACCAGAGTAAACAGATCAAACTGTTTTCCGCCAACACCATCAAAGTTTCAAAAAAACTTGAAGACAAGGCATGGGTTGATAGCAACGGCCTGAATAAACAGAAATCCAAACCCGATCAATTCTTATTGTTTGACAATAAAAAGCCTGCACTCGGGTTGCCGCTGCCCAAAGGTACCGTGCGCGTTTATGGTAAAGACAGCAAAGGTGAAAACCAGTTTCTGGGTGAAGACAGCATCGACCATACTGCAGTAAACGATGATCTGGAAATCAAACTCGGCAAGGCATTCGACATCAGCATCGAACGTCAGACTACCGATCATAAGCAGATTAGTAAAAAACAATTTCGTCTGACACGAAAAATTCATATCAATAACGGCAGCAAACAGGCACAAACCATCAATCTGACAGAAATTATGCCCAACCAGAACTGGCGCATACTTAATACCTCAGACGATTACAACAAAGAGGCGCCCACACAGGCTTTATTTAAACTGAGCGTGCCCGCGATGAGTGAAAAGGCGTTGGAGTATCAGGTTGAGATAAGCTATCAGTAGCGCAAGCTGGTCGGCGCTTTATTGGCTTGTCATATTAAACAAGGGCTCCTATACTCGGATGAGAAGTATGGAAACGGGCTACATACTGTAGCCTAAGTAAAAATCGTCTTTTTTCCTACCTGAAGGATCACATGAAAATGACTATTTTACCCAAGCTTTTCAAACTATTCATCCTGCTAGCCTTACTCTATACCACTACAGCGATAACCCCGCTGTCTGCCGAGGATGACGCCTATATCATAGGCATAGTCCCTCAGTTTGAGGCGCGTAAGCTGCATCGGGTATGGCAACCCATTATTGACTACCTGTCTCGTGAAACCGGGTACCATTTTAAAATCAAAGGGTCACCCAACATCCCTGATTTTGAGAATGAATTCATGCGTGGAGAATTCGACTTTGCCTATATGAACCCTTATCACTTTGTCATTGCCAGCCAGCGACAAAACTATGTCCCTCTGGTCAAAGATATTGGCAAAACATTACAGGGCATTCTGGTGGTTAAAAAGGACAGCCCTATAACCCGGGTTTCACAGCTGAAAAACAAAACCATTGCCTTCCCGGCACCTAATGCGCTAGGAGCCTCCTTACTCACGAGACAGGCGCTGAAAGATGATTTTAATGTTAAATTTTATTCCCGTTATGTCAAAACTCATGATTCAGTGTATCTCAATGTATTACTAGGAGAAGCGGATGCCGGCGGTGGGGTTCAAAATACCCTGTCCCGTCAACCCCCCGATTATCAGGCGGCATTAAGAGTGTTATATAAAACTCAACAGGTAAAACCTCACCCCTTGGCGGTTCACCCCAGAGTGCCGCAACAGGTGGCCGACCGGGTCAGGACTGCTTTATTAAAACTTGGAGATAGTCAACAGGGACAGTTATTACTGTCTAAGATACCGATAAAAAAAATTGGCCCTGCTTCACTTGATGATTACCTGCCGCTAAAGAAATTAGGGCTTGAACGATTCACTGTCAACTAACCAGTCATGACGGGGCTGCAGACAAAGTTAACGATCCCTGTTTTTATTGCATTTCTATTTTTCGCTTTAGTGATACATTTTTACTGGGGGCCGAAACAATACAAAACTGCAAAAGAAGAAATTTCAATGCAATTACAGCGTGAACTGAGCACGCTGGATCATAGCCTGATTCGCTATTTACTGGAGAATAATTACGCCGCTCTTTTTGCCACCCTGAAAGAACAGGATAGAGCCAGCAAGGGCAAATGGAGGCATCTAACCCTGTTTGATGATAGTCAAAAAAGGATATACCCCTTATTTCCAGATGAGAATAACAACAAACATGTGATCTATTACATTCCCTTCACACACCCCATACTATTTGAAGGTGAACAACTTGGGCTTATCCAGCTGCATATCGACTGGGGCGAGGAGCATGCAAAAGCTCGACATCGAATTTATGAGCTCGAAGGCTACCTTCTTGGCACGGCCAGTGTGTTTATTTGCCTTATGATTGCCTGGCAATACCTGATTATTCTGAAGCCGATAAAGTATCTACAGAGTGCTGTGAATTTTATGACTAATGGAAATTTTTTCGCCCCCTTACCCGAGGTTTCTCACGATGAAATTGGTCAATTAACCCTGGGATTTGATCATATGCGGCAAACCATCACCGAGTCACAACAGCAGCTTAAACAAGCCAATGAAGAAATCCAGCTGGCTTTTAAAGAAGTCTCTGAGATGAACATTAAATTACACAATGAAATTGGCGAACGTTTAAAAATTCAGGATCAGTTAAACCGCATGGCAACCCATGACGAACTGACCACCCTGCCCAATCGCTACCTGTTAAAACAGGAAGCCATCAAGGCTTTATCCGCTGCCACACGCTTTAAGCATAACGTCGGCATCATGTTTATTGACCTGGATGAGTTCAAGGCGGTGAATGACCATCATAGCCATGAAATCGGCGATTGTGTTCTGGTTGAAATATCTTTACGAATTTCAGATGAGGTCAGGAATATAGATATCGTGGGCCGTGTGGGTGGTGATGAGTTTGTTGTCATTCTTCCAGATTGTAAATCACCATCCAACCTGGAAAACATTGCGCAGAGAATTATCGATAAAATCAATCTCTCCCTTGTATCCATCAACATCTCTCAAACGGTAGGTGCCAGCATAGGCATTGCTCTATTCCCGGATAATGGCCACAACTTTGACTCCTTATTACATAAAGCCGATAAAGCGATGTATCAGGCCAAGCAGCAAGGTAAAAATCAATTTTGCTATTTCACCGAGGATAAGCCGAGTATTGTTGAAAGCTAAACTATCGCGGCATTCGTAGGAATTTTCTGACAATCCAAATACCTGCACCTATACTTAAATTAAGTTTCAAGTGTCTATGCTGGTTTTGTGACGATAACCTACCTCTAAGTAGACCAGGCCTGATCTGGACAGCTGTCACAGGTAAAAAATGAAGAAAAGGGGCACATCAATGATAATGACGCAAGTCCATGCGGATCTGATCCGTATGGTATACGCTAATGCACCGTTAGCGCTTATCGCTTCATTACTGAATAGTGCCATACTGGTTTATTTATTATGGCCAGTCGTGGATCAAGCCTGGCTAATATCCTGGGCTCTGGCTACCATCCTGATTAGCCTGTTTCGCCTCATTCTGGCGCTACGTTTTAACCGTGTGCAGCCCGATAACTATCAAACCATCAATACCTGGTCTAGCTGGGCGCTTGCGGGTGCATTATTTGCCGGCCTTGGCTGGGGTGCCGCGAGCTTGTTTCTGTTTGCTAACGATAGCTTACCGCATCAGGTTTTTCTGGCGTTCGTGATTGCCGGTACTACGGCCGGTGCGGTGTCCTCTCTCTCCGCAAGCCGTCTATCCATTTCTGGCTTTGCTCTACTATCGACCCTGCCGCTAGCCTATCGCTTCTCACAGGCATCACATGAATTCTCCATAGCGATGAGCCTGATGATTGTGCTATTCACGATTTTAATACTATTGGTTTCACGATCTTTCTACCGGAATATTACGCAGATGCTCGTTGAACGCTATAAGCGAAAAAAGGCTCAACGGCATGATCGCTCAAGAAATAAGGTACTCGAGTTACTCACACTGGAGGCCCCCCTGGAGGAAATTCTGGAAATAATTATTCAGGATCTTGAACGCGACAATCCCGAGATGCTGTGCTCTATACAGCTGCTAAACGATGATGGCAGTCACCTGCGCTTTGGTGCAGCACCCAGTCTACCCAACGTATTTATGGAATATCTTCAGGGTATAGATGTCGCTGCAGGCGTCGGCTGTAGTGGATCAGCCGCTTACAGCGGTAAACGAGTCATTGCAGAAGACCTGACAACCCACCCTTACTGGGCGAATGCTCGCGAAATCCCCCAGAAAACGGGACTGAGATCCTGTTGGTCGGAACCGCTATTCTCATCCAATGGAGATCTGCTGGGCACTTTTACCATCTATTACCGCCAGCCACATCTGCCGGATGAGCAGGAATTATCCATAGTCAAGCACTCTATCAAACTCGCCAGCATTTCCATCGAGCGCAATCAGACCGGTGCAGCTTTACGATTAGCTGACTCGATTTATCAAAATACCAGTGAAGCCATGATGATTACTGATGTTGAAAATCGCATTCTGGCGATCAACCCTGCCTTTACTCAAACCACCGGGTACGAAAATGATGATGTCATTGGCAAGGATCCAGGCTTGCTGGCTTCTGGCACTCATGACGACAAATTTTTTAAGAATATGTGGGATAGCCTTTACAAAACTGGGCATTGGCGAGGAGAAATCTGGAATCGCCGTAACAATGGCGAGGAATTCGCGGTATGGATGACGATTAACACCATCTATGATAGTGAGGGCAAACCTTACCGGCGAGTCTCGCTATTTTCTGACATCACCGAGCGTAAACAGGCCGATGCCCTTATCTGGAGGCAGGCTAACTACGATTCTTTGACCAAATTACCCAACCGTCGGCTTTTCAGCGACCGTCTGGAACAGAGCATCAAGGTTGCCAAACGTGAGAATCATTATCTGGCGCTGCTGTTTATCGATCTGGATCGTTTCAAGGAGGTCAACGACACTTTAGGGCATCACATTGGTGATGAGTTACTAGTAGAAACGGCGCAACGCATCAATGCCTGTGTACGTGAATCCGATACGGTAGCACGGCTTGGCGGTGATGAATTTACGGTCATTTTAAACGAATTACAGGATCTCTCGCATATAGAAAAGGTATCTCAAAAGATTATTGACGCGCTTTGCAGCCCATTCTTGCTGGGTAAAGAACAGGTATTTATTTCCTGTAGTATCGGTATCACTGTTTATCCTGATGACGCTAAATTATCACATGAGTTATTGAAGAATGCAGATCAGGCCATGTTTGCTGCGAAGGAGAGTGGTCGCAACCGCCTGCACTATTTCACCCGATCTATGCAGGAAATCTCTCAGCAGCGTATGCGTCTGGCCCGTGACCTCCGTCTGGCACTGCAAGACAGGCAATTCAGCGTCTATTATCAAGCCATTGTCAGCATTGAAGATGGCCATATCCACAAAGCCGAGGCATTGCTGCGCTGGCTGCATCCAGAGCATGGTTTTATCAGCCCCGCAGACTTTATCCCCATAGCGGAAGAGACAGGAGCCATCCATGAAATTGGCTTCTTTGTGTTCAAGCAGGCAACTCAGCGAATAAAGGACTGGCGTGCACAATATAATCCTCACTTTCAAGTTAGTATCAATAAGTCTCCCGTTCAGTTTTTAGCCAGAGGAGATATTCGTCATAAGTGGTTAAACTACCTCGAAAAACATGATGTTTCGCCACATGGTATTGTGATTGAAATTACCGAAGGGGTAATACTGGAGGCGTCAGAGATCGTGTCTACAAAGCTACGCCTGTTCAGAGATGCCGGTATGCAGATTGCTATTGACGATTTTGGTACCGGTTATTCATCCCTGGCCTATCTCAAAAAATTCAATATCGACTACCTTAAGCTGGATAAGTCTTTTGTAAAGAATCTGGAGACAGATTCCAGCAATCTGGCGCTGTCTGAGGCTATTATTGTCATGGCGCACAAACTGGGCATTCGGGTGATCGCTGAAGGTGTAGAAACAGAGGCACAGCTAGCCGCTCTGAAACAAATCCACTGCGACTATGCTCAGGGTTTTTTCCTCGCAAAACCAATGCCTGCAGAGGAATTCGAGTTATTGTTAAAAAACGACAACAACAAAACTCGCTCAGCCTGATCTGCGCGCTAGTGTTCCTCGTCATTAAGACAACCCTGATTAATTCACAGCTTCCTTTTTATAGCCACAGAGAATCAACGCTCGATGGTGTAAAACAAATCCGCACTCTGAGTCTCACCGCTCTCAGCCTTGAGCTGCCATTTCTCACTCAACTGATAGCGCATACTGAAAGTATTGATCGATTCGATCAGGCCGACTCCGTAGCTGACATATAGTTTTGGTGATAGATAGCGCCCCACCACTAATGAAGCCTGATCGCCAGATTCACTGCTTTCGACACGCATCTCATCCAGACCAAACTGATCCTGCATCATGCGTGCGATTTTATCTCCTCCACTCAAACCGAGTGCGAGCGCGGCTTTAGCGATCACTTCGCCATCCTGGTCGGAACTGGACTCCATCGGCCTGCCCAGAATAAGGTAGGCAAGTGCATCGGTTTGCCCCATAGCTGGAATCGAATATAGATCGAGCTTGGGTTTTTGCAGCGAACCACTCACGATTACACCAGCAGTCACTCCATTAATGACGCGTTTGGCTTTAAAATCCAGCCCCGGATTCAAGATGGGACCACCACTAAAAACCAATCGCCCATTTTCAATCACCAGACGTTGACCATAAGCCCGGTAGCGACCTTCGGGCACCTTTATCTCTCCAGTAGCATGGGTTAACCGACCCGGCCTGTCTTCTAACAATAGACTGCCACCTATATCCCCCTCGAAACCATAGCCATAAAAATGCACATGGTCAGAATCCAGCGTCAATCGTACACTACTTGTGATCGTCCATTTTTGTTGTTCGGTCTGCTCCTGACCTACAATGATCACATCATTTGAAACCTGTACCGCAGAAGACACATCCTTCGGATTAAGGCGTGCATAAGGCACATGCATATTGCCTTCGATATGTATCAAATAGGGTTTTATACTGATTTTTAAATCTGGAGAAACCTCAACTTTGGCTTCAGGAATTTTCGATACCAGAAAATCTTTACCGGTAAGCTGAAGTTCACTGGACCAGTCACTGATGCTGTTTAACCTGGCCAGGCCTTTAACTGAGATATTACCTTGTCCCGAATGAGCCTTTAAATCTATCTGCAATTGATCAAGGTTGTCAGACACACCCTTTAAATCAACCCCGGATATATTCAAACCAAGGCGGGGGATATCAAAGGAACCATTCGCCAGATTAACATCCCCTTTTAGTCCCGGCCTGTGCAATGTCCCATTCGATTTAAGCTGTATCTTTACTTCTCCTTTGGCATTCTGAACTTCGGGTATCAGGCTTTCGAGTAAATGAATATCCCGAATATCCAGCTGGGCCTCTCCCTCTATTGCCTGCTCGCTGCTAAGGCTGAATAGATTAGCTTCGGGCAGGCGCGCATTAATGCTTAAGGGGTCATTCTCATTGACCAGTAAGCTGGATTTGATATTAATACCTCGATCATTCAGCAACATACTCAACTGCCCCTCTCGATAGGACCAGTTCTGTTTCTCGCCATCGGCAAGAAGATAGTGAATAACACCTTCAGGCAGGAATAAGTTAACCTGCCCAGTAATATCTTTATCCGAGTTTAGCGACAGTGCCGCATTTGCATTTAGCATCCCAACTGCCTCGACATCTGCTGGAAACCAGGGTTTAAGTAAGGCAAGTGCTAGATGCTGTATATCAACTTCAGTTTGATATTGCTGACCCGTCTGCGTTAATTTTGCACAGGCTGACGCCTTTTTATCATTAAGCCAGCAGAGTTTCTCTACTTCAATATGGTCACTGCCCAGAGTTAAATGAGTCGGGGCCTGTAGCTGCCAGTTGGAAAATTGTGCTGTATTGAAGTTTGCACGCGTGACTTTTCCCTGCCATTGGTCCTGTTGAAAACTACCATTGAGCATGATATCAGCAGTAGCCCAGTTAGATTTAATTTTTGTCGAAATGCCCTGCTTGTTCGTTGCAATCACGGCAGACTGAAGACTGACTCCAGCCACCTCAATATCCTGCGCATCAAGTTTCAAATTCGCCTGATACCATTGACTTAAATCTACAGTCGTATTCCCTTTAACCGCGCCGATTTTGATATCCTGCCAGGCCAGATGTTCGGCTTTAAAATTACTCGTTACCACTATCTGCTTTTGTGATCCATTAATTGTTCCCTGAGCTTTAACCCTACCCAGCACTTCGGGATAAAGCTCAGCCAGATTCTGGCTATCTATCGACCATTGCATATCAAACCGATCTCCATAACGGCCATTTAAAGCAACCCTGGATCGTCCTGAGTGTAATCGGATTTTTTTCAGGTCCAGTTGATTATCAGCCCATTTTACTTTACCGCTGAGTGCTATCGGGTAGTCACGCAGTACCCCGGACAACTTTGATATATCTCCATGTATGAGCAATTTATCATCCTTATAGCTACCGTTAGTAAGCAAGCTGGCGGACACTTTACCGGGCCACTCTGGCCATTCAGTCGCCGGATTGATATCTTTTAAATTGATAGCAGCATCCCAGTTTACATGCTCTTTCCAGTCCAGCCTGCCACTACCACTAATCTCGCCCTGCAGAGTTTTTATATTTATATCGGAAAACTTCAATCCTTCCAGATTACCCTGCCCGCTAACTTTCCAGTCCGATGGAGGAATCTGTACCCAGGGGCGTTCTGTTTGCACCGAAAACCGATAATTAGAAAGCTTGCCGCTCAGTGTGCCCTGACCCACTGGGCTATCAAACCAGCTTTCACCCTTCAATGGCCATTTCAAATGTTGCCATTTGAGTTTCAGGTCTACCTTCCCCCCTTGTTCACCGGGCATCCATTCTCCTTTAGCTTCGACACGCGTAGCACTCGCCACAGGTGCTATTGAAAACCGCCTGACCAAAACAGGTTTGATGGTTGAAGCCGATATATCAAACAGAGAATCGAACGCACCCAGCTCGGGGGTTGTCCCAGCCAACGTGCCTTTCAAGTTCAGTTCAGTAATAGTGCCAGAGCCGTTAATATTCATCTGACCGCTCAGTGCTGGCCAGTCTGCAACAATATTTTTAGTATCAAACCGTTTTACATTGAGGTCCGCCTGCCAGGTCAGATCTTGCATCAGGTTGTTTATCTGGGCCTTTAAATCCAGAGATACTGTACCCGCTACAGTATGAGTCAATTGAGTAGACCTGATATCACCCAACAGCTCACCATTGCCACGCAGATTCCTGTTATCGGTAAGATGATATTTCCACTCCAGGTTCAGCTTGTGACGATAATTCCCCGCCAGGCGTAAGCCACCACTAATATTCATGTGATAATCATCAGCATCGACAGATGCCTGCTGGATAGTCAACTGATCAAACAGGGTCGACGCAGTTAATTGTATACGGTTGAAATGAACACTTTGCTGTTGCTGAATCAGGGTTAAATCTTCTATCAGCATATTATCAATCTGGATTTGAACCGGTAAATGAATTTCTGGCAGAGTTATTTTAGAATCACTGAAAGTTGAATCTGCCTGTGTCAGCTGTATAGTTTTCGCATGCAGCGATTGAATATCAAGTTTACTCGATAATAGAGATAGCGGATTCCAGTCCAGCTCAATTTGCTCAATCCGGTATACACTGCCATCTGCTTGCTGATAGCTGAAACCACTGACTTTAACAGGCCCGCTTAAACGACCTTCAAGTTTTTGCAAGGATATTTGTGCGGGGATATAAGGACTGGCTATTTGATAGGCCCATTGCAATCCACTGGCTGTCATACTTATCCAGCTAAAAAAACACAGCAACAGGACGAGCAATACGAGGAATATGAATAACCCGATACGTTTCATAAATCAGGACCAATATTGATATGTAAGCGCCAGGGTCTATCTTCTCGACTAATCGCGCTTGCTATATCGAATCGAACCGGACCTATCGGAGAAATCCAGCGCAGGCCGAAACCCGCGCCCTGTTTCAGTTCATCATCCAGGCTATTAACCGCATTACCTGCATCCAGAAATACGGCTATACCCCAACGAGGATTAATGCTGTATTCGTACTCTATACTGCCTTCTATTAAATACTGCCCACCAATTACATCGCCATTCGCATCAACCGGGCCCAGCGATTGATAACGATAACCACGCACACTTTGTGCGCCACCAGCAAAGTAACGAATAGATGTCGGTAATTGATCAAACTCTTCGGTATTGGTGTATCCCAGCCGCCCACGACTGATGATTCGATGCGCTGCGCCCAGGCGATTTATGGATTTAATTGAACCATTGTACTGACTGAAATCCAGATCAGATAATAAGTCTTTGGTCGCCATACGAACCCCAAGATCAAGCCGTACTCCATCGAAAAAATCAATCACCTGATTACCCCAGAACTCCTTGCCCCACACACGGCTCCAGTTCATACCTGGAATAAATAATCTGGTTTGATCATCCACATCAGCTACGGTGAAATCCTCCTGTTGATAGTTAAGCGACATATTCGTGCGCCACAGCCCCTTCTTGCGATTGATGTTTACACCCACTGTCTTCAGCGTACTTTCAGTGCTGTCGGTTTTCTCGTTGACCTGACCCGCACTGTAAACAAGCTGATCAGTTCGCGGGTTATAGATAGGGACGGTGTATTGTGTACTCAGGCTGTAACCCAACTGCGAGATGCTGGCCTGAGTATCAATATGATGTCCACGCTTATTGTAACGAGGTATCTGCCAGCCGAATTTGGCACGTGCGCCCGTATCAGTACCATAACCAAGGCCTAGACTGAGACGGTGGCGCTTTCTTGCATTTAACTGGATATCAACAGGGACCTGCAGGCTATCAGCATCAGGCTCTCCAGAACTGACTTCAACCACAGAAAAGTAATCGCTATCGTTCAACGCCTGTTGCAGCTCAAGCAATCGATCAAGATGAAAAGGATCGCCCTGTTTAAATGTCAGATAACGGCGTAACAGGCTTTCATCCAGCACCATCTGTGAGAATCTCACTTCACCGAATTGATAACGAGCTCCAGCCTCAAAGTGTAGATAAACATTGGCTTTATAGCTCTCCAGATCAACTTCAACCTGATTCAGGGTGAATTTAGCCCTGACATAGCCACGCACAGAAGCCAGAAGTGCGAGCTCTGACTTTATACGCTCATATTCGACATGTTTGAATGCAGCACCGGGTTTGAGCTTGAAATCATCGATCAATTCGATAAATGCAGGATCGCTACTCACATCACCATTGAGCTGAAAATCAAAGATGCCTACAGGAATCCTTGGACCTGGATCGATATGATAGTTTGCCTGCCAGCGCCCCCCTTCCAGCTTAAGCAGTTTTGCATCGACTTTGGCCTTGTAATATCCAAAAGGTTGCAGGGCTTTACTGATTTCCTGTGGAGCTTTTTTGTTCAACCTTTGCAAGCGCCCAGGACTCAGCAGGTCACTATATTTTTGTTGTTCAATACTCAGAAACAGTCGCACATTCTCTTCAAGCTCCTTATTCACCCCGGATATCAGCACGCTAACATCAACCTGAGCCTGAACTGGGAAAGCAATCAACACAATAAGGCAAAGCAACCCTGTTAAAATTTTCCGTATCATGTTCCGAATTTTTACAGCCCGTTGATATACAGGTCCAGGCCTGTCTGCAGTCCAGCAACCTTGAACTTATCGCCCATTTCACCAGGTAGCGTGAGTGTCTTAACCTGTTGTGCGAGCGCCAGATGCTCTGATGCCTCATACGCGCTGTCTGCCAATAGATCCAGCAAACCATTATTCATCAGAAACTTTGCCTGAGTGGTCATTCCCATCAGCTTAAACCCACTGGCGCTCGCGGCATCTGCGAAGGCATCAAAGTCTACAAAAGCAGTAATATCCTGCAAACCAGGAAAGATAAATGGGTCAGGGTGGGCACGGTGCTGATAGAAACACATTAATGTTCCTGTATTGCGTGCGGCATGATAATACTGCTCGCGCGCATATCCGTAATCAATCAACAGCATGACTGCCTGTTGGCAACTTTGCATAACACTCCTGCACCAGGGGGCATAATTCAAATTTATTTCAGTACAATAATTCTGTGGCAATTGATCATTCTGATCGATAACACGAATCGCCTGCACAGCTTCACTATCACGTGAGTATTCCAGCCACTGAAACTTCTGCTCAAAAAACCCAACACCCAGCTCAATCCATTGCTGATCCTTTACCACCACATTCACCGGCATGGCATCCAGCACCTCATTACCCAGCATTAGGCCGTTAAAATTCTCGGGTAGCTGTGACAACCAGTGGATTTTAGACCAGTCATCAGGGCTTAAGTGCTGTTGCAGATACTGTTGCTGTCTTTGCTGCAGATCGGCGCTGGTTTCGAGAATATGATAGGCCGCCCACTCGCAGCCCTGTGCATTCAGCCGTTGTAGGATATCCACGCATAGTTTGCCGGTACCCGCACCGAATTCAAGAATCTGCCGCGGCAAACCCTGATCAAACAACTGCATGGCCTGATTGGCAAGGCACTGCCCGAACAGGCTGGAGATTTCTGGCGCGGTAACAAAGTCACCCGCAGCGCCAAACTTGGTAGAACCCGCTGTGTAGTAGCCAAGCCCTGGCTCATACAGACAATGCTGCATATAGTCCTGAAACGAGATCACCCCTCCGGCTTGCTCGATATGATGAATGATTTTCTCGATCAGCTGGATACTATGCTCCATCTGTTCGCTGGAAGGCTGTGGTAACTCGTTACTGGGGTGATATGATGACATGCTTTAGTCGAATACGATGATACAAATGAAATTAACCGGTAAAACTGCGCTGATTACAGGCGCTGCAAAACGTCTGGGTACAGAAACAGCAAAGACTCTACATCAAAACGGCAGCAACATCATTATTCATTATGCAAGCTCCACACAACAGGCTGAACAACTGGAGCAACAGCTGAACCAGATTCGACCCGCATCAGCCTGTGTCGTGCAGGCAGACCTGCGAAATACCGATGAAATTCATCAACTGGCAGATCAGGCGACTAACTGTTTTGATGGTCTGGACATACTGGTCAACAATGCTTCCACTTTCTACCCCACGCCACTCGGGCAGATCAGTGAAGATAACTGGGACGACCTGATGGGTACCAATTTCAAGGCTGCACTGTTTTTATCCCAGGCCTGCTTTCCAGCACTAAAATACAGCAAAGGATGCATCATTAATATGCTGGATATCCATGCGCGCTCCCCACTAAGGAATCACACGCTTTACTGTTGCGCCAAAGCGGCCAGCGTGATGCTGACCCATTCACTGGCGCTGGAAATGGGTCCAGATGTTCGAGTCAATGGTATTGCCCCAGGTGCAATTTTATGGCCAGATAATGATGCCGATATGGAGCCAGCTACAAAACAGAATATTATTAAGAACATTCCATTAAACCGAACTGGGCAACCACAGGATATTGCCGATACTATTCTTTTTCTGGCAACCAGCGATTATATCAATGGCCAGATCATTGCAGTGGATGGTGGCAGACAACTTTTTTAATTCTTATCTGGAAACCCCTGGATAGGGGCCTGAGTAAATCCAACCTGTACAGGAGAAGCAGTTATCAACAATAACGATATCTTACGCCGAATGCGTTATATTTTTGATTTTAGCGATCCGCTTATGCTTACTCTATTCAAGCTGGGCGGGTATGAAGTAAATAAGCCTGAACTGCTCAGCTGGTTGGCACGCGAAGGAGAACCAGAGTTTGTTTTATGTGAAGATGAAAAGCTTGCAGGCTTTCTAAATGGCCTGATCATAAAGAATAGAGGCCCTAAAGGTGACTACAAAGCTGAACCAGTTCTGAACAATAACATGGTGTTGCGGAAGTTAAAAATCGCGCTAAACCTGCAGGCAGATGATTTTCTTGAGATACTTAAACTCAACAAGTTCACCTTAAGCAAGCATGAATTAAGCGCCCTGTTTCGACGCCCTGAGCATAAAAACTATCGGAAATGCAAAGATCAATTGCTGCGTAACGTACTTGATGGAATGGAAAAGCACTACCGAAAAAATCAAACCAGGACTTTTCAGTAAGCCTGCTTTTCAATACTCCTGGTTATTCCACTAATTCTTAAAATCATCTTAAGATTTACTGAAAATTGCCTATCCAGGCCTATTGGCTGATTACTTCTGGGTTCACCGCAAGAATTTGTGGGGGTAGCCCTACGTCGGGACCGATGCCTCTAAGACGTCAACGGCGAGAAATTATAGTGCGTTAACTCTTCGGTTTTTTCCCAATTTCTTGAAATAAAATGTCAATAATCTGTTAGCCTGATATATGATTAATTTTATTTATACCTATATAGATATATTTATTTTATTTGACATCTCTTACTTATCGCAATAGGTTTTCATATGATATTTTTATGTTTGGAAAATTATCGAAACTGGTTATTAACTGCTCCTGATACCCCTCAAGTATTGATTTGTTAGGAAACGGAAGCCCACAACTCGGAATAGTGCTAATGTCTGGACGATCACTCCCTCACGCTCCCCAAAGGAGACAGCCACATTTCAGCCCTAAGGAAGGGGGAGGATCACTGTGTTGAAAAATACTCTTTTATCCAGATGGATAGATAAGCTGGTTGCGGTACTCTTGCTTGCTTCAGCACTCCCTGCGACTGCGGGTATTCAGGGCAGCCCTCATGACTTTTCTCAGCATGGCTGGTCTGGTGGTGAAATCTGCAGGACTTGTCATGTACCTCACAACTCGATCAGCGGAAGCCAGCCCCCCCTGTGGAATCACGAAATTTCGAATGAAACTTACAAATTATACAGCAGCCCAACCCTGAACCCGAAGCTTCCCACCGAGCAACCACCACCTGGCGGTCTCTCGCGGATGTGCCTCTCCTGCCACGACGGTACGATCGCGATAGATTCATTTGGTGGTAATAAGGGCGGTTCAACCATTACCGGTAAGGCTAATCTGGGAACAGATCTCAGCAATGACCACCCCATTGGGATTGAATGGGGTCATCAGACAGGACAGGCACTTTGCTTAGGATGCCACAATCTCCAGTACAATCCAGAGACTTATACCAATGAATTTGTTGGTGAGACGGGACGAGGGCTCAAATTTTTCGACAGAAAAATCGAATGTCCAACATGTCATGACGTCCATAACAATCAGGTGATGGATGTGAAACTGCTAAGAAAGCCTCTGGCAGGTTCGCAGCTCTGCCTGCAGTGCCATCCCAAATAATCTGCTATTACACGATACGTTTCATCCTGCCAGCTGTTGCCCGAGATAGATAAATATCGAGACCTTCGAGTATAACTGCATAACTGTGATCACCCATTAGCTGTCTCCAGACAGTGGACTAAACTCCCTCTCGCTATAAAGGGGACAGCAAGATTACCTTTTTACCGGTTATGGAGCGATCTATAAAATACCCATTCAGTTAAAACAGTGAACTTGGACAGAAGAAGGAGCCCCGCCTCGCAGTAGGAGCGCCGGTTACCCGGCGCGTCCTGCTCACGCCCCTTACCTATGTCCTTATAGGCAAGGCTTCCGCGTCCTGCTCACGCCCCTTACCTATGTCCTTATAGGCAACACAGAGATACGCCGCCGCAAACGTGCAATTCAGCTGGTATAGGGATTCACCTCTTTGGTGAAAATACAAACCGACTGTGATCGTTTACGAAACAGAGGATTACTCACTAATACGAGTGCTCAACTGTGGAATCCAGGTTCAACAAAATAAGGCGTCAGCACTCATTGAAAGTCAGAGTGTGAAAGCCTCCTACCTGGAAGAAGTCGCTAAGGATTAATGTGTGTAGATTTATGGTATGCATAGATCTGCCATAGCCACTCACTGTGCTACACTTCGCAGCAATCACACACACCTTTCTTGCTGGAACTACACCATGGCCGATCTCGGACGCTACAACAACCTCACCGTCATTGACGAGCAACCTCAGGGTATATATCTCGACGACAACGAAGAAGGTCGCTTACTGCTGCCACGCAGTCAGGTTCCGGAAGGCACAAAGAAAGGCGACAGCCTCAATGTTTTCGTTTATCTCGATTCCAACGACCGCCCCATTGCGACCTTGCAGCGACCACACGTACAGCTGCAGCAGGCCGCAGCTCTGCAGGTCAAACAGGTAACCCGCATAGGAGCGTTTTTAGACTGGGGCCTGGCTAAAGATTTGTTTGTACCCTTTGGTGAAATGAATCAACGCATGGAAGAAGGTAAAACCTATGTTGTCTATGTTTACCTCGATAATACCGGTCGCTTAATTGCTTCGGCTAAATTAAATCGTTTTATTAAAGACGAAGCTATTGCCAACTGGCCCGGTGATGCCGATCCATTCGAGAAAGGTGATAAGGTTAACCTGCTTATCGCTCAGCGCACCGATCTTGGCTATAAGGCGGTGGTGAATAACGAATACTGGGGCTTAATTCACGAAAGTCAGATTCGTAGCGCGATTCGTATCGGCCAGCGAATGGATGGCTATGTTCGCCGTGTTCGTGAAGAGGACCATCGTCTGGATATCTCGCTAGAGCCTTTAGGGCATGTGCGCATGGACCCTGTTGCCGATCAAATCATGCAGAAATTAAACAACGGCGATGGTACCCTCGGCTTAAACGATAAAAGCCCAGCGGATTTAATTGAACTGAATTTAGGCGTGAGTAAACGCGTCTTTAAAATGGCTATTGGCAAACTCTATAAAGCGCGCGAAATCGTTATTGAAGACGGCGGTATTCGTTTAACAAGCGCTGAAGAAAAACTAAAGCCCAATCCAAAACCAGCGCAAAAACCAGCGCCCAAAAGAGCGGCTAAACAACCTGCCGCCAAGAAGACCTTCATCGGTAAGAATCCACACCCTGTGCGTAACAAAAAACCGGAAGCCGAGCACACAGCAAAAGTGGCTATAAAAACTGACGAAGCAAAACCCGAGCCAAAGAATAGCATGTATAAAAATCCAAAACTAAGAGCCAGAAGACCTCTTTCTTTAAAAAAATAACAGTACGAAGTACGCAAACTGTGATTTTCGTTTTTCTCACAAAATCAATGGCTTGTAGCCATCTTTTTTGACGGCACATTCCTTTACCGCAGGAACCTCTGAATTAATCAGACGTTCCCTAACTCTCTACACAGGCATTAAGTATTCTCATGTCACGTTTACAGGCTAATCTCGTTCTTTTGCTCGCAGGGGCTATCTGGGGCATGGGCTTTATCGCCCAATCCAGGGCCATGGATTCGATAGGTCCTTTTATGTTCATTGGCTTGCGTTTCGCTGTGGCTACGATAGTGATACTCCCCTTTGCATTTTTCGAGGCACGTAAGGCTGAACAACCTTTGCAGCACTCAGACGGGAAGGGTTTTATCTGGGTCGGTCTTGCGCTGTTTGCCGGGATGTCAGCTCAGCAGGTAGGTCTGTTAACCACCACAGTTACAAACTCAGGATTCCTCACAGGATTATATGTAGTGTTCACACCTATATTGACGGTGTTAGTACTACGTATGCAACCGCATTTTATAGTTTGGCCGGGAGCAGCTCTTTCCTTCACGGGTATTTACCTGCTCAGTAACGGTAATCTTTCAGACCTGCAGACTGGTGACTTGCTGACTATACTCAGCGCCATTTTCTGGGCAGTTCAGGTCCTGTTGATCGGTAAATTCGGTAAGCAATCAGGAAGACCTCTTACCTTGTCAGTTGTACAGTTTGCCGTGTGTACGCTTTTGGGTCTGGGCACAGCACTGATTGTGGAACCTATCAATACACAAGCCATTATGGCCGCTTTACCCGAAATACTTTTTACCGGAATTTTCGCCAGTGGTGTTGCATTCACTCTGCAAGTAATCGGCCAGCGTTATACTACAGCTCCGCAGGCCGCTATATTTCTTTCATCAGAAGCGCTGTTTGCTGCGTTATTTGGCGCACTGTTTCTCGGTGACAGACTCAGCATGATTGGATACATAGGGTGTTTGATGATGTTTTCCTCAATATTACTGGTAGAAGTGGTGCCTGAGCTGAAAATGCGTAAAGCACGAATTGAAGGTTGAAAAAGCAGCAACAACACCTTCCAGCATTGAGCGACTTTTGAGTTTCGCTGAGAACCTTAATTTCTCATTGCCGTAGGACCTATGGCATGGCACTCTAGAGCCATTCCATTTTTTACTAAATCCAACACCCTTAACCCGACTATGAGCCAATACTGGACCCAGCTGGTCAATCAACTTGACCCCTATATACCCGGCGAACAACCGCAGGATCAGCAATACGTAAAACTCAATACCAATGAAAACCCTCACCCCCCTTCTCCATGGGTGATTGAGGCTCTGAACAGCTACGACAAGCAACGTCTAAAGCTCTACCCTGACCCGGAATCTAAAAACCTGTGCAGCGCCCTGGCCAGGCGTTATGGCGTTGAGATGGAGAATGTTTTTGTTGGCAATGGATCAGACGAAGTACTGGCACATGCCTTTCAGGCCTTTTTCAAACAGCAAAAGCCGCTGCTGTATCCCAGCATCAGCTACAGCTTTTACCCGGTTTATTGTTGCCTGTATCAAATCGAATTTAACACCATTGATCTAAAACCAGATTTCACCATTGATGTGGATGATTACCAGATCGACAATGGTGGCATCATCATCGCCAACCCTAATGCACCGACCAGCCGGGTACTCCCCCTGTCTGATATCGAGAAATTATGTCAACGAAGCTCATCAGTAGTCATCATCGACGAAGCCTATATCGACTTTGGCGGTGAAAGTGCGATTGCCTTAACCCATAAATACGACAATCTGTTAGTCATACAGACCTTTTCCAAATCCCGCAGCCTTGCTGGATTACGCCTCGGTTATGCTATCGGTCACAAAGACCTGATTGAGGGATTAAATAGAATCAAGAATTCATTTAATTCCTACCCGATTGATTCAATGGCGCAAGTGGCAGCGGTCGCTTCGATACAGGATGAAAACTACTTCCAGCAGGGCTGTCGGCAGATTATTGAAACCAGAGAGGTAATGACTCAACAACTGAGCGAGCTGGGGTTCAATGTACTGCCATCGGCCGCCAACTTCATCTTTGCCGAACATGCTACACGACCAGCTGAAGAGCTATATCTGGCGCTCAAGCAAAACGGGGTTCTGGTGCGTTATTTTAAAAAACCTGGTATCAGCAACTTCCTGCGCATCACCGTCGGTACGGATGAAGAAGTGAATACGCTGGTTGAAAAGCTAAAAGCTATACTGTGACGCTGATATAACTATCTGAAACCTGGACTCAACTCTAAAAGCAGGGGTTATAGATCTGACGATTGCGGGTAGAATACGCTATATGCAACGCTATAAAATCTTACATCGCACCTATTATGGCTTTACCGGAAATGTTCAGCTCAAGCCACATGCTCTCAGATTGCGTCCACTGGAAGGTCATCAATTACGCATTGAATCCTCCAGGCTAAAGATTACGCCTGATGCCAGCATACGCTGGCAACGCGATATGGAAGATAACTCGGTTGCTATCGCCAGTTTTGTCACCCCAAGCAGCCAGTTATTGATAGAAAGCGAGGTCATTATCCAGCAGTACGATGAAACTCCGCTGGATTTTCTGGTCGCTGATTATGCCATCAACTTCCCCTTCGAGTATCAGGAAGAGGACAAGGTGGTGCTATTACCCTATATGTTACTGACTCAACCTGAGCATGCCCCATTGCTGGCTGATCTGGTGGCAAAAATATGGAGCGGCGGTGAACAGCTACAGACCTATACCCTGTTGCAGCGACTCAATACCTATATCAATACAACCTTCGGCTATCAGGTGCGTGAAGAACCTGGCGTGCAAACCACACAACAAACGCTGTCACTGGGCACTGGTTCCTGCAGGGATTTTGCTTTTTTATTTATGGAGGTAGCACGCAGCATCGGCCTCGCCGCACGCTTTGTCAGCGGCTACCTGCACACACCCCCAACATTTACCGATAGCGGCTCAACTCATGCCTGGGCAGAGATATATCTACCGGGTGTAGGCTGGAAAGGATTCGACCCCACGAATGGCAGCATAGTCGGCACCGATCACATTGCAGTTGCGGTAGCAAGGTTACCTGAATCAGTGCCTCCGGTGTCGGGGTCATTCATCGGACCAGCAGGCGCTACACTCAATGTAGGTGTATGGGTCAGTGAACTACCCTGAAAACGCATACCATCCCTGTAAAGGATTCACTTATAATACTCAGCAACCCGATAAAAATTTATAAGAAATAGCCATATGTTTCTCCTCCCTTACAGTACAGCCTTAACCTTAGCTCATCCGCCCAAAGCAACCTATGCCACCGCAGCGCTTTGCACGATAGTCTTTTTTCTACAGCTTAGCTTCCCGATCACTGAACAATTATTGTACTACCCGGGATCGTGGAACCCGGTCACCATGATTACCTCCTCTTTCATACATGGTGGCTGGCTGCATTTAATCTTTAACATGATATTTTTTCTGGCATTTACCCCGGCGCTAGAAGCGATTATTGGCAGTACAGTTCGATATATCAGCATTATTTTATTTCTCGCTTTTGTGGTCGGTATCTGTTACTCCCTGTGGACCCTGCTGGGTCTCTCTACCCCCTTGCCCACGCTTGGTTTTTCCGGTGTGGTGATGGGGTTTATCGGTCTTTCGGCCTATCTGATGCCACATGCCAGAATCCGGGTTTTCTGGTGGTACATCGTATTCTGGAAAACCCTCTACATACGCGCCTGGATTGTCGCCCTGTTTTTTATTGGTATAGATGCCTGGAAGATGTTTACTCTGGATGACTTTCAGGGAACCAATCTGGTCGCTCACGTCGCTGGAGGAATAGCAGGATATCTATACGGTTTTTTCTGGCTGACGGAAAGAAAACAGGAAATCGCCGATGAACTCAACGAAGAAATCGAAGAGATGAAACAGGTTCAGCGTCATGGCATGGATAAAGGCATGCAGATACGCAGTAGAAAAAGACTTGATATTGAATTAGCTGAAAAAAAACAACTAATTGATCATGACCGTTTACTGGCCCAGGTTTATAAATTGGTAACGGCCAAACAGGATAGTTCAGCGATGGCATTATTGCTGCAGCCATACGAACTGGAACAAATGACTAGTGCTCAGGTTGAGGTTATCTATGACAGGGTTAAGGCATGGGGCGCATCAAGAACGCTACTTTGCCTGGGACGTTTAATGATATTTTTACTGGAACGAGAAAGAAACCAGGCACGCGCCATCTATTACATCAAACAATGTCAATTGATTAGCCCAGAGTTCCTGCTACCAGACCTTTCAAAAACCGTGTTATTTGCACAAATGTCGCTGTATACCGGAGATATCGAGGTTGCAAAAAACCTGCTCAACAAACCGAATAGCAGATACATTAAGTTTGTAAATATCAATGAGCTTAAGGATGTGATTCATCGACTTAAGATTGAAATGCAAAACTGAAAATTTTCTAACCTCAAGCATTAACCTCAGTAAAATTAAATT